>JBEKGH010000003.1:0-165996 GCA_050012895.1 Occallatibacter sp. | reverse complement strand
TTCGGTCCATACACGTCGGCGTCCATCAACCCCACGCGCTGGCCCATCCTGGAAAGCGCGATGGCCAGGTTCACGGCCACCGTGGTTTTGCCCACGCCGCCCTTGCCCGATCCCACGGCAACAATTTTTGAAACGCCGGGCAATGCTACGGGCGCCGGCATGGCAGGGGAGTGCGCCATATCGAAAGACTCCTTGTCCAGTATCTTTTCTCTAAAGTTCGCAACGTGAATACCGCAATTCGCCACCTAAACACCGCTGTCATCCTGAGCGAGGACGAGCAACGCGAGGACGAGTCGAAGGATCTGCGGCTGCTTCTTCCGCTTTTATCAATTTCCCTCCGCCTCCCTTGCGATCGCTGCGGCAGATGTCCTGATGAGATTTTACAGGAGCCCGCGTACGCTCGCCGGAAGGGGCTTATTGATCCTTGCAAATGAAATTTCCTGTTCCATCAGGAAATGCAACCGCAGATCCTTCGACTCCGTCCCGCTGAGGCGGGACTTCGCTCACGCCGGCATCATTCAGTGCCGCAGTCACCAGCCGGGCCTCTTTGCGCCGCACGCTCTCGCGCTCGCGGTGCTGGCGCCGGAGCAGTGCATCCCCATAGCGTCGCACCTCGTCCGGCGTCTCCGGCTTCAGTTGTGGAACCTTCTGCAACCGCCCGTGCTCGTCCACGGCCACAAACACCAGGTAGGCGCTGGCCACGTGCGACACCGCGCCGGTCCGCGTATTCTCCGCCCACACTTTCACGCCCACTTCCATGGAGCTGGTGAATGCCCGGTTCACGCTCGACTTCAGCGTCACCAGGTCGCCCAACCGCACCGGCTGGATGAAATCGATGTGGTCCATCGACGCCGTCACAACGTGAGTGCGCGCATGCCGGTAGGCCGCCATGGCGCCCGTCACATCGATAAAGTGCATGAGCCGCCCGCCCAGCAGGTTGCCCAGCATGTTGGTGTCGTTGGGCAGGATGATCTCCGTCATCTCCGACTGCGTGCTCGCTACCGTCCGCACCATGGGATGGCTCTCCTGGCTAATCATGACGCCTCCGCTCCGTTCCTCTTCGCCCTCTCTTGCTCTTCTCGCAATTTTCTTCTCCGGCCAGCTACAATAGAAATATTGGCAGAGCTTGGCCACTGGCTGCGTTGCCGCATCCTGTTCCAGTTTCGGCAATCCCAGCCATTTACGCAAATCCCCCGCGGCCCGATCGACAACGGTGGAGCCGGATGCGAGCACGATGGATAAGATCGCAGGACTGAAGGAAATTCTTGCTCTGGACCCAAGAAACAGTTTTGCCCGCTACGGAATCGCCATGGAATTGGCGAACCGTGGTGAAATTGCGGCTGCGTTGGCGGAGTTTGATACACTTCTGACCGACGATCCGGATTACACTGCAGGCTATTTCATGTCCGCGCAAACCCTGGGAGGCGCGGGTAGAAAGACCGAGGCGATCGAGCGGTTGAAGGCCGGGATCGGTTGTGCCGCGCGCAGCGGTAACAGCCACGCCCTTAGCGAGATGCAGGCCATGCTCGACGAACTCGAACGCTAGCCCCTTTTGGGATTTCCGCCCTCGTGGCGGCTTTGGGGAGGCGGGCATTTCGGGTAGGGGCGCTCGCGTCGCCCTGGGGATTTTTTTGAGGCAGCTCATTATTCTCAGCGCGGCGATTGGCGTCTAAAGGATCAATATGGCGAAATACTCCATTGTTGTGCCATTTCACAATGAAGAAGAAAATGTAACGATTCTCTACGCACGCCTCAAGCAGGTCATGGAGCAGGTGGGCGATTCATTTGAGTTGATCCTGGTGGAAGACGGTTCGACGGACCGGACCTACAAACTTCTCGAGGAGATCGCCGCTGTCGACAGCCGCGTATTGATCGTCAAGCTGCGCCGCAACTTCGGCCAGACTTCGGCCCTGGCTGCGGGCTTTGACCACTCCACAGGCGAGTTCGTCCTGGCCATGGACGGCGACTTGCAGCACGACCCCAACGATATTCCCGCATTTCTCGAAAAGCTCGACGAGGGCTACGACGTCGTCTCCGGATGGCGCAGGGTCCGCATCGACAATTTCTTCCTGCGCCGCATTCCTTCCGCTTGCGCCAACTGGATCATGGGCCGCCTTTCCGGCGTGCCCATCCACGACTTCGGCACCACCTTCAAGGCCTATCGCCGCGAAGTCATCCAGAATATTCCGCTCTACGGCGAGATGCACCGCTTCATCCCCGCCCTCGCCAGTTGGTACGGCGCCTCCATCTGCGAAATTCCCATTCGCAACTTGAATCGCGAGCGCGGCAAGAGCCACTACGGCCTGGGACGCACCTTCCGCGTCATCTTCGACTTGATGACCATCCGCTTCCTGCTTCGTTACATGAGCCGGCCCCTGCATTTCTTCGGTGGCTTCGGCATCCTGAGCATGTTCACCGGAAGCGTTATGGCCGTCACTCTGCTGGGCATGAAGATCTTCAATCCCCAGATGGACGTGATGCACTACCACGGCCCCATGTTCGTCATCGCTTCGGTGCTCATCGTGGCCGGCATCCAGTTGCTGGCCATCGGTCTGCTCGGCGAGTTGCAGGTGCGCCACTATTACAGCAGCCAGCGCCCCGCATCGTACTCCGTCGATCGCCTGGTCCGCCTGGTCTCCGCCGACGAGCAGAGCCTGCTCTCCGAGCGCCCGGACGGAATACTGTAAGAGCAGGGAATAGCCAATTGAGAATCCTGGCCAAGGAGTCTTTCTACTCCCTACTGGCTACTCCCTATTCCCTTGCACTCTCCCGCCCCCAGGGTTCATCCTTATCGCAGTCATGAAAGCCATCCAATTTCATTCAACTGGCGGACCCGAAGTCCTGCAACTCGCCGATCTGCCTATTCCCGAACCGGGACCGGGCCAGATCCTGATACGCATTGAGGCCACGGGCGTCAACTTCATCGAGGTCTATTTTCGCAAGGGCGTTTATAAGGCCGCCTTGCCTCTGATCCCCGGCAGCGAAGCGGCCGGCACGGTCGAGGAACTCGGCCCCGGCGTCACGGGATTTGCCGCCGGCGATGCGGTCGTCACCTGCGCCGCTATCGGCAGCTATGCGGAGTACGCTCTGGTTCCCGCTGCGCAGCTCGTCAAAATTCCGCAAGGCCTCAGCATGGAGCAGGCGGCGGCGGCCATGTTGCAAGGCATGACGGCGCACTATCTCGTCTTCTCCACTTGCCCGCTCAAGGCCGGGGATACTGCGCTGGTGCACGCCGGAGCCGGCGGCGTGGGCCTGTTGCTTACGCAAATGGCCACTCGCATCGGCGCGCGCGTCATCACCACCGTCTCCACCAAGGCCAAGGCCGAGCTCTCGCGCGAGGCTGGCGCCTCCGACGTGATTCTATACACCGAAAAGGATTTCGAAGTCGAGGTCAAGCGTCTTACCGGCGGCAAGGGCGTCGACGTGGTCTACGACTCGGTAGGCAAAACCACATTCGATGGCAGCCTCAACTGTCTGCACCCTCGCGGTCTGCTCGCGCTCTTCGGCGCATCCAGCGGTCCCGCTCCTTCCTTCGATCCCATCCAGCTCAACAGCAAAGGCTCGCTCTTCCTCACTCGGCCCACGCTCTGGCATTACATTGCCACGCGCACCGAACTCGAGTGGCGCTCGAGCGACGTGCTCAACTGGGTTGCCAACGGCGAACTCAAACTCCGCACCGAGTACACTTACCCGCTTGCTGAAGCTGCTCAGGCTCAGATTGACCTTGAAGAACGCAAAACCACGGGCAAGATTCTGCTGGTGCCGTAAAAGCAGCTTCTAGCTCTTAGCTGTTAGCTTGATCCGAGTCTGGAAAAGCTCGGCGAAAAAAGCGGGGGATCGCACGACGGACAAGGAGTCGGCGTTGCTGCTTAGAAAGCTAAAAGCTGAACTCCAACCACGAATCACGAACCACGACTCACGATCATGTCCATCTCCGTCACCACCACCGACCGCGTTTTCGTCCTCACGGGCGCAGGCATCAGCGCGGAGAGCGGATTGCCCACCTTTCGCGCGTCTGACGGTTTGTGGGCTGGATACAACGTTGAGGAAATCTGTACGCCCGAGGCTTTGCGGCGCAATCCGGCGCTGGTCTGGGACTTCTATTCCAAGCGCCGCGCCGACTGCGCGAAAGCCCACCCCAACCCTGCTCACGTCGCTCTCGCCGAGCTCGAAGCGCAGCTCCCCGGCCGCTATTTTCTCTGCACGCAAAACGTCGACGACCTGCACGAGCGCGCCGGCAGCAAGAATCTCGTCCACATGCACGGCGAGCTTGCGAAATCCCGCTGCGAGCGTGAGTGCGGCCGCCCGCCCGTCGAAGATCGCGCCGTCTACGCGAGCCTCGACGCCGTCGGCCGCTGCGCCTGCGGAGGCCGTCTGCGCCCGCACATTGTGTTCTTCGGCGAAATCCCCCTCGAAATGCCGCGCATCGAGCGCGAAATCGCAGAATCCACGTTGATGCTCGTCATCGGCACCTCCGGCTCGGTCTACCCCGCGGCCAACTTCGTCCATTGGGCTCGCCAGGCCGGCGCCCGCACCGTCTACATCGGCCCCGAGCCTCCGCTCAACGCCTCTGCCTTCACGCACGTCGTCGTAGGCAAAGCCGGCGAAGTGCTTCCCGGCCTATTCCACGTGGAACGCTGATAGACACCAGCCAGGGGCGAGCCACAAATGTTCATCAAAACAAATTTGTCATCCTGAGCGCAGTTTGGCGTGCAATCGGCATGATTGCACGCCAAACAAGTCGAAGGATCTGCGGTTGTTTTTCCGCTTACACAAGCCGCACTTCCATAGAAAATCAACCTCGCCAACCCTGCTACTTCTCCGCCTCGTCCGCCCTCTCGAGCTGCGGCAGGGCGAGCGTTGCTCCGTCGTTCTCGCGGTCAAGCTGCGCCCGCTTGGGAACCTCCACCAGATCCTGGTCATGTGCCGCCTGGCGAACCTCTTTTTGCGCCGGTTGCAATCTCCTCACGATGTTTTGCATACTTTTCCTCTCCGTATCGATACTCTCGATCCGTTCCTGGTTCAATGGTTGTTTTTGTACCGCCGGTCTCCTGACCGGCTGTAGTGCGGGTCTCCAGACCCGCAACCTCACGGCCAACCTCGCCGACTTGCTAGCCCCGCTAACTCCGCCAACTCCGCTAACTCCGCCAACCCCGCTTAATAAACTCCTTCCGCCGGAAGCGCAGCGCCGTCCAGTCCTCGTCGATGGCCGCGGCCCGCACCGTATCGAACCCCAGCTTCTTCAGCGACGCCCATCCCGTGTCGCGATTGAAGTCGCAGGTGTACTTCTTCGATGTGCCCTTGGGATAGGCGAACCAAATGATGGCATCGCCCTTGGCGCGGCGTGCGATCTCAGGCGCAAGCTTCTCCACCTCGCTCCTGCGCGTCACAAACGCCAGCCAGAACCCCGCCTCCGCCACCGATTCCTGGTGGTGGTGGATCGTGATCACCGGCAGTCTGGCCAACTCCGGCGCAAAGCTCTCCGGAGCGTGTAGCACCACCATCTCCTGCCGGCTTCCGAGATTGAGTTTTTCGAATACGCTTCCCATGGATTTTCATGCTACCCGATGCTTGGAAATAATCTGCAAATTCCCGGCACTTTATTTTTCTAGAAATGAAACCGGTACTTCACCTCCGCGGCAATCATGCGCGGATCGTTGTAGTGGAACCCTCCGATGGTGATCGAGTTATCCAGCAGCACGCGGTGGTTAGTCACATTGATTGCCGTTACCGACAGCTTCCATCGCTCGCCGAACGCGTGGCCGATCGAAGAGTCGAACGTCGTGTGCACCGGCAGGTACGCTCCGTTGTACGGCCCCTCATTCGCGCCGGCCAGCCCGTTTGAGAACCCCGACCCGTAGTACACATTGCTCGCAAACCATGTCTTCAGCGGCAGGTTCGCGGTAAAGCCCGTGTTCAACGTGTTGCGCTGGTCGTGGTCGAGCGCAATGTACTGCGGTCCCAGGTCGCACGCCGGATCGGTCGAGACACTGCACGTAAATCCGCCGATAATATTCCCGCGCTGCTGCGCAATCTGGTTCGAATACGTCACGTAAAACTGCCCGCGCTGCCACAATGCGGGCGAGTGCAGCGTCATCTCCCACGAGCGGACCAGCGCTCCATTCACCGCAATCGGGAAGTACATGTTCGATTCGCCCAGGTTCGAGTGGTCGAGGAAGTTGTTCACGCGATTTTTGAAGGTATCCACGTTCAACCGCCATCCCCGGTAGGGAATCTCGATGCCGAACTGGTGTTCCTCGTCGCGCTCGGAGGGAATCGGCGTGAAGGCGTTTTCGCCGCTCCCAAGGCCGTCGGCGTAGTTAAGCACCGAACCCGACACCGTCAGAATCGGCGCGGGCTGGAAGAAGTGTCCGTAGAATCCGCGCAGCACCCAGTTCAGCTTGGGAATTCTCAACGTGGCTCCGATGCGCGGATAAGTGGCCGACTCGTTGAGCCATGCGCGGTAGATGGAGAAGCGCTCGCCGCCCAACAGCGTCACGTATTGCCCCAGTCGCAGATGGTCGCCCACGTAGAACTCGAGCAATCCCGCGTCGGCGTTGGCCGGCGTGTTGGGATACGTGGCAAGGACGTTATAAGGGGGCGCAGAACTCTTCACCACGACGCCGAACAAATCGTCCTCGCGCTGGTAGAACGAGTAGAGTCCGCCGGAAAAGCTGTTCAAAAATGCATCGGAGCCCACGTCCAGTCGCGCGTCAGCTTGAGCGCCAGCATAGTTCGAATTCTGATGCCAGGTGGTTACAGTGGGTGTGTCCGCGGTCCTGGAGTCATAGTCCGACTGGTTCCAGTGGTAGAACGGCGCTGCGGAAACGAGCGCCTTCGGCGAGAAGGTGTGTACCCAGTTGGCGATCGCGAACGAGTCGCGTTCCGTCTGCCCGTCGCGTAATCCCCACGAGCAGTAATAAGTGGAAGCACATTCAAAATCTGTCTGGCTCGGATCGTAGGGAACCTGAAAGAAATCCTCGCGCACCTGGCCATTCACGCGCACTTGGTCCTTGGGCGTAGCGTTACGCAGAATCGACACGAACCCACTCTCGGAATTGGTCGCGTCGTGATCGATCGCCACGACCGGCGTCGCCAGCCCATAGTTCGACCTCGAACTCGTCGCGCTCGCGTACCACGCGGTTTTCTCCCCGTGGTCGCCCAGCGAAATCTGCGCTTCGCCGGAGTACAAGTTGCCCGCGTACAGCATCAGCTCGCCATCGCGATTGAACGCAAAGCCATTCCGCGGCAGCACGTTGAACATCCCGTAAGTGCGGTCGCCCAGGTCGGCGTCGTAGCTGCCGCTCAGCGTCTCCAACGAGTCGATGTCCTTGGGATCGATCTGCGGCCCCACGTTCGACGCGATCTTGGTATTGGGAATGGCCACGCCGTCGATGAGCCAACTGGTCTGGTGGCCGCCGCGCATGTGCAGCATGTCGTGCGTCATGTACGCGCCCGGAACGTAATCGGTAATCATCTCCGTTCCCATGGTGCGATCCGCGCCGGGTGTTTCGTCAATCATCTGCCGTGTGATGAGCACCGTCGGCGTTGCCGAGTCGGCCGCGCTGGGCGCGCCGTGCACCACCACCGACTGCGTCACTCCGCCCACACTGAGCATGAAATGCAGCACCGGGTTCGTGCCCGATGCGAGGCTGATGGTTTGCGTCTCCGTGTTGAAGCCGCTGGCCTCAACCGTCAATCGATACACGCCGAGGGGCGCCTCTGGCAAGGCGAACTCACCCTCGCCATTGGTCGCGGCGTGCAACACAAACGCCGAGTCCGCGGCCTGCAAGGTGATTTTGGCTCCGGCGATGGGCCGGTGCTGGGGATCGTGCACCACGCCGTGCACGGTGGCAAACACCGTGGCGAATGCGGGAAGGGAAGCGGCCAGCAATGCTGTCGCAAGAAGAAGATGACGACGCATGTGATGCGATGCTAGCAGACGGCCAGCCACTATCCATTGCTCCACTCATTTATCATCAAACCAACGCTCGCTTTTGCCGCGCTAACCTAACTCAAGGAAAGTCCAGTGCCTGAAGTGCACAGCACCGCATCATCGCTTGACGCATCTGCCGCCCGCAACGCCCGCTCCGCGCAACCGCTGCGCATCGCTCTCTTCGGATTTGGCACCGTGGGCAGTTCCGTGGCGCGCATCCTCGTCGAATCCAAGCCTGACGGCCTGGAGCTTACCCACATCTTCAACCGCGGTGTGGCGCGCAAGCGTGTCGAATGGGTTCCGTCGAGCGTGGTCTGGAGCGAAGACGCCGACGCGGTCCTCGCCTCCGATGTCGATGTGATCGTCGAGCTCGCCGGCGGACTCGATCCCGCCGGAACCTGGGTGCGCCGCGCCCTTGAAGCCGGCAAAAGCGTGGTCACCGCCAACAAAAAGCTCATTGCTTTTTGTGGAATTGACCTGGAGCGGCTGGCTGCGGCAAAGGGCGGCCATCTCAAGTACGGCGCGGCCGTTGCCGGCGGCATCCCCGTCATTCCCGGTCTCGAACAGGGCATGGCTGGCGACCGCATTGAGCGCATCGAAGGCATTCTCAACGGCACCTGCAACTTCATCCTGAGCAAAATGGAGGCTGGCGCAGAATACGCGCCCGTGCTCGCCGAAGCCCAGGCCAAAGGCTACGCCGAGGCCGATCCCACTGAAGACGTCGGCGGATTCGACGCTCGCGCCAAGCTCGCCATCCTCATGCGTCTCGCGCTGCGCGTGCAGGTCGATCCCGAGGAGATCGTGCCCCGGCCCATCACCTCTGTTGCCGCCGTCGATTTCAGCTACGCCCGCGATCTCGGCTGCACCATTCGCCAAATTGCGCGCGCCCAGCAGGTGGAAGGCCGTCTCGCCGCTGCCGTTGGTCCCATGCTCGTCGCGTTGCGTTCGCCGCTCGCCTGGTCGCAGGGCACTGAGAATATGGTCATCGCCAGCGGCCACTATGGCGGCGACGTGGTCTTCTCCGGCCATGGCGCGGGCGGCCATCCCACGGCCGTCGCCGTGGTCAGCGATCTGCTCGCTCTCGCGCACGGCTCGCGCCGCGTCGAAATTCCCTCCGCCCCCGCGCATCTCGACGCCGAATTCGAGGTCCCGCATTACATCCGCTTTCTCGTTCGTGACCGTCCAGGCATCGTGGCCGCCATCACCACCGCGCTGGCCAACGAGCAGATCAACATTCGCGCCATCGTGCAGAAGCCAGGCTTCCCCGCGGATGCGCTGCCTTTCGTGGTCACGGTCGAGCCGTGCTCGACCTCCGCGCTCAAACGCGCTCTGGCGCCGGTCAGCGCTCTGGAGTGCATGTTGGTCGAGCCGCTCGATCTGCAGATGCTTGAATAGAGCAGGTGTCAGGTTTCAGGTGTCAGTCGCTCCTGCTTCAATCGTTAGAGAGTCCGCTCAAACGTCCGCAATTTAGAATGGACATCTGATCGCTGAGCCCTGGCCCCGAAACCTGAAACCTGACACCTGACACCTGAAACCTGAGGTCGTAATGATCGACACCATTTATCGATGTGAAATCTGCGGCGAGGAGAGCCAGAATCCCATGCACTGGCTTGTCATCAACTGCAGCAGTGCGCAGTTGACCGTCTTCAAGTGGACCAAGGAAGCCGCGGATGCGCCCGGCGCGCGCCACTATTGTGGCGAAGGCCACGCCCAGGTCTACATCAGCCGCTGGCTCGAAGCCGCGTGCTCGTGAAAACAGCTTTCAGCTATTAGCTTGACTCGCGTTGGGAAAGCCGCAGTGAAAAAGGCAGAGAACCTTACGAAGAGTAAGAGTTGGCGTTTCGGACCAGAAAGCTAAGAGCTAACAGCTAAGAATTTGCTCCCGCAGTCCCGAAGTCCCGCGGTCCCGGTTTTCTATTCCCTATTCCCTATTGCCTACTCCCTATTTTTCGCCGGCCCGGTCGACTCCCGCACCACCAGCTCCGGGCTCACTTCGATCTCGGCAGGGAACTGCTTCTCCCGGTTGGCAATGCGCTCCAGCAGAAGCTGTGCGCCCTTCTGGCCCATCTCGAACAGCGGCTGGTGCACGGTAGTCAGCGAAGGGGTCGAGAAGGCCGCCGAGGTGATGTCGTCAAAGCCCACCACCGAAATGTCGCCCGGTACGTCGAGGCCCGCGTCCTTGATGGCGCGGACTGCGCCCATCGCCGCCGTGTCATTGAAGCAGAATAGGGCGGTGAAGTCTCGGTTCTTCTCGAGCAGGGCGCGCGTGGGATCGTAGGCGATCTGCGGGTCCATCGGGTGCTGGCCAGTCTCGAGCGGCCAGCCGCTTTGATCCAGATGCACGGTCAGCGAGGCATCGGTGCTCAGTCCCAGTTCCTGGGCAACTTTTTGAATCCCCGCCCAGCGGTACTCTGAGTCGGGAATCGCCGCGGGGCCGTGCATGAATGCAATCCGCCGGTGGCCTAGATCATACAAATGTTTCAGCGCCAGCTTGGCGGCGACGTAATGGTCCAGAACAATGTTGATCACCTTCGGCGCCGCGCTGTGCGCGGAAATCGCTACCACCGGCACCGGAACCGCCAACTCGTCCAACGTCGTATTCAGCAGCAGAAATCCATCCACCGCGCGCTCGATCAACAGGCGCGGATAGCGCTCCAGCAGTTCCTTGTCCCAGTAATGGCAGGCGGTGAAGAAAAAGTAGTGCGCGCGGTTCAACTCCTGGACCACGCCGCTCATCACGCGCGTAAAATAGCCTTCGCTCAGGTCGGGCGCCAGCACGCCCACGCTCATCGACTTGCTGCGGCGCAGCGACCGTGCAAAATAGTTGGGCCGGTAGTTCAGCCGCTTGGCAGCCTCTACGACCCGCTCCCGCGTCTCCTTTGGAATGGACTTGGCCGAGGGAGAGTTGTTCAGCACCAGGGAAACCGTGGTCTGGGAGAGCCCCAGGTGTTCGGCCAACATGCGCAGGTTCACATGCCCACTCGGCACCGGACTCTTCACTTTAGTCATCTCGCAGTTCTACCAGCTTCCTTATGCATCATGAGGATACACTGTTTTTATCAAGTACATCGATTTTCTTCTCAGGATGCGGCCCTTTTCAGGCTGTCTCTCCGGCCTTTTCGGGCCCTGAAAACGGCCCTGACCCTCCGGAAGCCGGAATTTGCGCCAAAGCCTGTCTACGCCTCTAGATTCTCGCGATTTCCATCCGTATGCACTTGATTTCTCTTACTTGTAACCTGTCTTTCACATTGGGCCGGTAGCCTGACCTTTGTGGATAGCACGTTGCCTGAGATTCGCATCCATCATCCCCAGACTGAGCGCGCCCCGGAGCCGGAACCGGCCGTGACGGCTGCGCCGCAGCACTCCGCGGTTCGCCGCTATCTGCTGGCACGCGGCAACTCCGCTGTCGCCGATCGCCTGTTCAAGGTCCTGATGTTGCTGTGCGCGCTCAGCATCTTTGTGATCGTCGCGCTGATCGCCTATCAGCTCGTTGACAAGTCGCAGCTCAACTGGGCGCAATCGGGGCTCAAGTTCTTCTACACCACCGTGAAAGATCCCGTTACCGGCCAGCCCCAGTATTGGGACCCGGTCAACGGCAACTTCAGCGCCATTCCCTTCATCTACGGCACCCTGGTTTCCTCGTTTCTGTCGTTGCTTTTTGCGGTTCCTCTGGCCATCGGCGTCGCCATCTTCCTTACGGAAATGTGCCCCCGCTTCCTGCGCGGCCCGCTGGCCTTCCTCACCGAGCTGCTGGCCGCCATTCCCAGCATCATTTATGGCCTGTGGGCCATCTTTGTCCTCGTCCCGCTGCTCCGCGAGTACGTCAACCCCACTCTCGTCAAAACCCTCGGCTGGACCGGTCTTTTCACCGACGAAAATCCCACCGGCCTCGGCTACATGGCCGCCGGCATCATTCTCGCCATCATGATTCTTCCCATCATCTCCTCGCTTACCCGCGAGGTGATGACCGCAGTGCCCCACTCCCAGCGGGAAGCGGTGCTGGCCCTCGGCGCCACGCGTTGGGAGATGATCCGCATGGGCGTCCTGCGCAACGCTCGCATCGGCATCGTGGGCGCGGTGATTCTCGGCCTGGGCCGGGCCCTCGGCGAAACCATGGCCGTCACCATGGTCATCGGCAACACCCCTGAAGTGCACAAGTCGCTTCTCTCCAACGGCGCGTCAATGGCTTCAGTGATCGCCAACGAGTTTGCTGAAGCCACCAGCAACCTGCACCGCAGCGCCCTGGTCGAAATCGGTCTTGCGCTCTTCGTGGTCACGATTATCGTGAACGCGATTGCCCAGTTGCTGGTGTGGGCAGTTACCCGCGGCACGCCCTCGCAGGCGCATTGAGGAATTGAGAATGAGCACAGGCGCGTTCGAGTTGCGGTCGAAGTTCAGGGCGGTTACCGACCACACCGTCACGATCCTCGCTATCCTCGCCACCATCCTGGTGATTGTGCCGCTGGCGGTGATCTTCGCCGAGCTCGTCTACAAAGGGGTGAGCTCGCTGAACTGGGATTTCTTCACGAAGGTTCCCGCGCCGGAGGGCGAAACCGGCGGCGGCATGGCCAACGCCATCGTGGGCTCCGCTGTGCTGCTGGGATTGGCCAGCGCCATCGGCATTCCCATCGGCATCGGCAGCGGCGTTTATCTGGCCGAGTTTGGCCGGGGTACGAAACTGGCCAATGCTGTGCGCTTCACAGCCGACGTCCTCAACGGCGTTCCTTCGATCGTGATGGGCGTGACTGCTTACGCTCTCATCGTGGCGCCTCACATCAGTTGGCTGCCCTTTCTCGGCCACTTCTCGGCGCTCTCGGGCGGCGTGGCGCTGGGCATTATGATGATCCCCACCGTCTGCCGCAGCACCGAGGAGATGCTGCTGATGGTGCCGCACGCGGTGCGCGAAGCGGCTCTCGGCCTCGGCGTGCCCAACTGGCGTTCCGTGCTTTCGATCACGGTGCGCACTGCCTCCCCCGGCATCATTACGGGCTGTATGCTGGCCTTCGCGCGCGTCGCCGGAGAAACCGCGCCGCTGCTCTTCACGGCGCTCGGAAATCAGTACTGGAGCACCAGCCTCAACGAGCCCATTGCCGCGCTGCCGCTGCAAATCTTCAATTATGCAAATTCCTCCTACGAGGATCAGCGGCGCATGGCCTGGGCTGGAGCGCTGGTGCTCATCGTGCTCATCGTGCTCGCCGTTTCGCTGGTGCGTTACGTTGCCAGCCGCGGCGTCCTCAAAGGCAACAGCTGACCAGGCAGCTCTCACTTGGAGATTGGTCATGAATCGGTTTGAGCTGATCGTGAAAGGGCACGACTTTAGTCGTGCCGAGAACTTCGCAATAATGAGTGAGGGGCTTTAGCCCCCGAGGACCGAAGCCGAGGCCCGTTGAAACTTTTCTGAACATGCTTAACAAGCGAGAGCCGGCACCAGAAGGAGAAATCCGCACGTGGGCGTCAGCATTGAGGTACAAAACCTGAACGCGTGGTATGGCACCAACCACACGCTGCAGGACATCAACCTGAACATCCCCGCCAATCACGCCACGGCGCTGATCGGTCCCTCGGGCTGCGGCAAAAGCACCTTCGTGCGCTGCCTCAACCGCATGCACGAGACCAATCCCATCGCCCGCGTCACGGGCACTGTCCGCATCGGCGACCTCGACATCTACGCCGACGCCAAGCCCGTCGAAATCCGCCGCCGCGTGGGCATGGTCTTCCAGCGCCCCAATCCTTTTCCCACCATGTCCATCTACGACAACGTCGCCGCCGGCCTCAAGCTCAACGGCTACTCCGACCGCAAACACCTCGAGGAAATTGTCGAGAAGTCGCTCAAGAACTCGGCGCTGTGGGACGAGGTCAAGGACGAGCTAAAGAAAAAATCCGGCGCCAGCCTCTCCGGCGGCCAGCAGCAGCGCCTCTGCATCGCCCGCGCCCTCGCCGTCGACCCTGAAGTCCTGTTGATGGACGAGCCTTGTTCGGCCCTCGATCCCGTCTCCACTTCGAAAATCGAGGATCTGATATTCCAGCTAAAATCGCAGTACACCATCGTGATTGTGACGCATAATATGCAACAGGCGGCCCGCGTGGCGGAAAACACGGGATTCTTCCTCAACGGCCGCATGGTCGAGTTCGACTCGACCCACAAAATCTTTACCAATCCTTCCGACAAGCGCACGGAGGATTACATTACGGGCAGGTTCGGATGACACGCATTCGTTTTCAACAGAGCCTCGAAGACCTGAAAGAAAATCTCCTGGTCATGGCCGGGCTGGCCGAGCAGGCCATTCAGCGGGCGATTGAAGCCTACCGCACGCGCGACCTGTCGATTTGCGATTTGGTGAGCCGCAGCGAGATCGCCATCAATCGCATGGAGCGCGACATCGACCAGACCGCTCTCGATCTGCTCGCCATGGAGCAGCCCATGGCCATCGACCTCCGCTTCATCCTCAGCGTCATCAAGATCAACGCCGATCTGGAGCGCGTGGGCGATGCCGCCAAGAGCATCGCCGAGCGCGTCCGCCACATGGAGCGCATGGGCTCCGTCGAACTGCCCGTCGATATTCCGCGCATGGCCTCCCTGGCCGCCGACATGGTGCGCAGGAGCCTGCAGTCCTTCATCGAGGGCGATGCCGAGCTGGCTCGCACCGTGCTCACCATGGACGACGCCGTCGACCAGATGAACCGCACTTGCTACAAAACCCTCACCAGGGTGATGGAAGAGAGCAGTCATCTCGCGCCTCAGGCCCTGAACGCGCTGATGATTTCCCGCAGTCTCGAGCGCGTCGCCGATCACGCCACCAACATTGCCGAGGACGTGATCTTCTGGATTCAGGGCGATGACGTGCGCCACCACAAGAGGGTGGCGAAGGCTGGCGCCGATGGCGCTGCTGCCGGCCCTGCTTCGTCAGGCGCTGCTTCGTCAGGCGCTGCTTCAGCCGATCCCGCTCCCGCTGGCGCTGCTCCCGCGGGCACCGCCCCCGCCCAAAGCTGAGAATGGAATTTGGTTATGTAGCGCCGGTCTCCTGACCGGCCGTCGTGCGGGTCTCCAGACCCGCACACACTTCGCTAACTAAGCTCAAGAGTCCCGTGCCCCATCCTTTCCGCGTGACCGGGGCCCCCACGGACAGGTCTTCGTTCGTGGGGTGGCTAGGCGGAAAGGGTGGGATCGCACGAACCCAACAAAAAGCCCCGCTCATCGCGGGGCTTTCTGTTTGCGTACGCTTCGTATTGGATTTGTCATCCTGAGCGAGGACGAGCAACGCGAGGACGAGTCGAAGGATCTGCGGTTGCTTTCCCAATGCGGGATGTGAAGACAGCCTATGAAATTGCCGACAAAGCTGAAGGCTGAGAGCTAAAAGCTAAAAGCTGTCTCCCTCAGTGCCCCGCAACGTGCACGCCCATCCCGTTCAGCTTGCTGCGTGCCGCGCGCGCCTCCGGGGTCTGCGGGTGCCGCTGGATGAGTGAGCGCAACTCATGAATCCCCTCGTCTTTTTTGTTCTCCGCCAGCAGGGCATAGCCCTTGTGCAGCTGCGCCGCGGGAGCCTTGGCGTTGCCGCTGAATCCCTCCAGCACCGCGTTGTACGACTTAATTGCAGTAGGGTAGTCCTTCTGCTGGTAGGCAATTTCGCCCAGGTAGAACTGCGCCGTCCCGGCCAGATCGTCCAGCGGATAGAACTGCAGCACGCTCTGGAACTCGCCTAAAGCCACGTCATACCGCCCCGCATTGTAGTCACGCTCGCCCGCCTGCAGTGTCTCCTGCAACGGCGGCGCCTGCTGCGCATTCGGCGTACCTGGCGCCGCGCCGCCCGCCCCTGGTGCACCAGGTGTTGAGCCCGCCCCAGGCATCGCGCCCGGTTGCGTGCCGCCCGGCTGCGCTTGCGCCGGCGGAGCCTGCATGTTCTGCAACTGCGTTTGCAGGTCCTGCATCGACTTGTCCAGCTTGGCGATGCGCGCTTTCAGTTCGTCCACTGAATCGTTCAGCGACTGCACCTGCCCGGACACGGCATCCAGCTTGCCGCCGGTCGCGTCATTCTGCGTGTTCAGCTTCTGCTGCAGCGCGTTCACGGCGGTGGTCATCTGGTTGGCTTCGTCGGCCGTCTGCTCCGCCAGGTGCTGCAGCACGCCCATTTTTGTGTCCAGCGTGGACTGCAACCGCTGCACCTGATCCAGCAATTGCTGCACCTGCGTCTGCAACTCCACGATCTCCTTTGAGACCGCGTGCGCGCGCGGCGCGGAGGGAAGGAAGACAAAACTCAAGACCGCTGCGGCAAGCAGCCGATTGCGAGTGACGCCTGAAATGTGCATGCTCGTCCTTCCTTGGGACAACATAGCAGACAGCTAACGGCAGACAGCAGACAGTGAACAGTGGTCAGTGTGAGTGTGGGTGGGATTGGCCACACTCACACTCGCACTCACACTTTTTTCTATTCCCTACTCCCTACTCCCTGTCTTATCGATCGATCGTGAATCCGGCTCTGCGATTCAACTGCCAGCACTGCTCGTTCGAATCCGTGCAGAACGGCTTTTCCTTGCCGTAGCTGATCACGCGGATGCGGTCGGCTGCGACGCCGGCTGTCACCAGCGCGGTCTTGGTCGACTGCGCGCGGTTCTGGCCGAGCACGATGTTGTACTCGTCGGATCCGCGCTCGTCGCAGTAGCCGCCGATCACGACCTTGATGTTGGGGTGCTGCAACAGGAAATCGGCGTCCTTCGCCAACGTAGGCTGCGCGTCGCTAGTACGGATGTCGTAGTTGTCGTAGTCGAAGAAGATGTCCTGAACGTGCGCCTTAAAATCCTGTTCCTCGGTCATCGAAGTCGCAGGGGTCTCGATCGCCGGCGGTGAATTCACGGTCACGCGCGCAGAAGCGTCTGCCGAGCCTCCCTCGCCGCGCGCCACCAGGTGATAGGTAGTCGACGTCGCCGGAGCCACCGTCCTCACACCCACTGAAGGCACGTCGCCGAGGCCGTCAATCGTAACCGAGGTAGCGTCGGTAGTGCGCCAGGCCAACTGCACCTGGTCGCCGGCCGAAATCACAGTTGGCGTCGCGGTCAGTGTCGCGGTCGGAGTGGGCGCCGTCGCGGGTGGGGCCGTCTCTGCCGGCGGCGCCAGGGGCTTGCTCTTTTTGCAGCCCGATACAGCGGTCAATACTGGGGCCAGGGCAACTAAAAGGAGGGCAGACATCAAAAAACCATTGCGTAGCTTCAAGGGAGTTCTCCTTTGCTCAAAAACTCGAGTCAATACTTCGGGCAATCTGGGTTTCGGGCAATCCGGCTTTCGTATCGCCGCGCTTGCCGCCATCCGATTTGAGCACCGATAAGATGATAGTTCATTGTGCATGGATACCGGTTGCTGCCGTTGGTCCATTCTGAACACCGGCAGCCGGGTGGGCACATCCTTCCCGCGTTTCTTGCGGAAAGGGTGGGAGGCCAACTCCGCTAATCCCGCTAGTCCCGCTATCCTCATTTCCAGCTCCAGTTCGGCATCGAGTTGTCGCCGCTGGAGGTAAGCTGATGCTGATCTGTCCCGTCCGACAGCATCGACCAGATCTGCGTGCGGCGGCTAATTTCGCGCTGGAACACAATGTGCCGCCCATCCGGCGACCACGACGGGAAATCGTTGTTGCCCGCCTCGTGCGTGGCCTGCAGCCATTTCTTGCTGGCGATGTCCATCACGTAGATATCCTGCCCACCGGGATCGCCGGGACCGTACTTGCGGTTCCAGCCGAAGGCCAACATGCCGCCGTTGGAGGACCACGACGGTGAGATCGCGTAGCCACTGTCGGTCATGCGCTGCACATTGGCGCCATCCTGATCCATCACGTAGATCTGCGGCTCGCCCGTGCGCCCGCTCACAAAAGCCAGTTGCGTTCCGGTGCGCGGATTCCACGCCGGCGACACATCCGCTCCGAACGTCGTCAACTGGTGCAGATTGCCGCCACCCGCATCCGCCGCCCAAATTTCCGGATGCCCCGATCGCGCCGAGGAAAACGCCAGTTTGGTCCCATCGGCCGACCACGCCGGCGACAGGTTGCTGCCTCCCGCCGTGCCTGCCGGAAATCCCACCGCGCGCCCCAGGTCGAGCGAGAACATGCGGATCGCCCAGCCCTCATTTCCCAACGAGGAGAAGGCAACCCGCGATCCATCCGGCGAGACGCGCGGTGACATCGAGACCGTGCCGAGGTGCGTGACGGCGTGTTGATTGGCGCCGTCATAATCCATCACCCAAATTTCCTTCGATCCCGTGCGATTGCTCACAAAATAGATTTTGGTTTCGGCTATGCCATTGATGCCGCCGCCCAGCCGCGAAATGATGTCGTCGGCAAAACGATGAGCCAAGGTCCGCGCCATGTCTTCGCTCGCCTGCTCGTTGTATTGCCGGGTCAGCACCGGCGGGCTGCCCGCCGTGGTGGCGTCCATCAGCCAGCCGTACACCACAAGGCGCCCGTTGTCCGCCGAAAGCGCGCCTAAGGCCACCATCGAGGCGCTGGCCGGCTGCGCCGACCACTGTGTCGGCACCAACTCCTGCGGCGAACCCGGCATGGCCTGCGGCGCCAGGCTCTTTGACACCATGTCGAAGATGCCCGCGTTGGTCAGATCGTTGAAAAGGGTGGTGTCGAAGACGTTCTTCAGCACCGGCGTCTGAGGATCGCTGCCCACCGGCTTGAAATCCGCAGCCGCAAGGCGAATGTGCTCATTCCCCATGTTCGTTCCCAGGCGAACCCAATCCTGGGCCGTTGCCTGGACGCCAGGAAAATACGCCAGGGAAAGCAAAAACAGGGGCAAAATCCTCAACATTGCCTTCATGCGATGTGCAGTCCTTCCTCGAAGTTTGGGATGGTGTTGTGCACGCCCTCAAACGGGGCCTTTTGGAGGCCCGCCGATGCTGCCGAGTGATTAGATGCCGCATCGGTGCCCCGGGTGCTATCCAGGCGCCAAATCGCCCGCTAACCCTCTGCTTTTCTTAAACTTCTGCGATTCATGCCTACCACCCAACCAGCTGAAACCGGGCATCTGACACCTGAAACCTGCCACTCAATACTCGCAGTAAAACGAAACCTTCAACGTGCTTTGATTATATTGCGCGGGCAGAGAGCCCAACGTATCCACGCGCCTCACCGCGCGTATGCACGAAGTATCCAGCGTGGGGCTACCGCTTGCTGTATCTATTTGCACATCGCTGACGCTGCCGTCGCGGTGAACCGTGAAGGTTACATAGGCGCGCGCACCTTTAGGCGTGCCTGAATTCACTTCGTACTTGTTCCACTTGCTGCCCACGGCGTTGTTGATGCCTTGCACATACCAAGGGTACAGGCTGGCAAAATTGTTGTCGCCCACAGTAGTTTGCCCGATGGTGCCCGGCTGCATCTGGTGCGGCATCAGCGAGCCCGACCTCTCGCCGTATTGCGCCTGGTTCTGCGGCGTCGGCTGGTGCTGTTGTGTCTTCGGCGTGTTCAGCTTCTCGGGCTTCATTTTCTTGCCCAGAATTGGAATCGCCGTCTCGTCCACGTGCCGCTGCTCTTTAGGACTCGGCGCGGCCGGCGCTTTGCTCGGCGTCTCGGTGGCGAGCACGTTATCGTTCAATTCCTTGGCCGGCAGCGGCAGAGCGCTCGTGACCAGGCTCACCTGGATGGCTCCGCCAGCGCCCGGACTGCCCCAGAAATTGTGATGAAACAGACCCATCATCCAGGCGTAACTCACCAGCAGCGCGCCGAGCGCGAGATGCAGTCCCAGCGCTCCCGCCGCCGGTCCCGCAATCGACTCCGGCGTCAGCTCCCGCTCCAGGTGATCGAAGCTATCCAGAATGCTGCTCATCATTTCTTGTAGCGCAGGTTTTCAGACCTGCACCGTCTCCGCCCGCTTCACTAACCCCGCTCAAAAGTCCCGTGCCCCATCCTTTACGCGCTCTTTGCGGAAAGGGTGGGAGGCCACCCAGCCCCGCTAACTCCGCGAGCCCCGCTAATTCCCGCTCCCCGCCGATCTCTTCGTATCCAGCGGCTGCGTCACGATGGACACATTGGTAATTCCCGATTGCTTCACCGCATCCATCACGGCCGCAAAATTTCCAAACGAAACCCGCTCGTCGCTGCGCAGATAAATCGACTGATGCGCGGGATCGACGCCCGCCTGGTGCAGTTTCACCGGCAGATCGTGGATGTTCACCGGCTGATCGTTCAGGAAAACATTGTCGTCGCGATCGATCGTCACCACCATCCGCTGCTCGGTAATCTCTGTAACGGTCCGAGTCTTCGGCACATTCACTTCAATCCCCGACTGCAGCACCGGCTCGGTGATCATGAAGATCACCAGCAGCACCAGCACTACGTCCACCAGCGGCGTAATGTTGATCTCCGCCAGCGACGTGCGCGTTTGTCCGTTCGTGGTTGTGAATGCCACGCTCTAACTCTCCAACAATTCTGACCCACCAACAATGTGGGTGCCCCCGGTCCCTCGCATTTGGGGACCGGGGATCGCACAATCCTCAACTCACCAAAATCCGGGTTGGGGTCGTTGTCTAACTCTTCAGGCCCCGCCAACTCCGCCTACTCAACCAACGTCCGCGGCGGTGTCTGCGGCCTTACCGGAATCTCTTCGAGCGAGTTCAACAGCTCCCGGCAAAAATCATCGATGGCCGCGGCAAACACTTTGATCCGCGCCGTGAACTGGTTGTAGGCCACCACCGCCGGCACGGCCACAAATAGTCCCGCCGCCGTAGTAATCAGCGCCTCGGCAATGCCCGGGGCCACCGCCTTCAGGGACCCGCCGCCCGCCACACCAATTCCGTGAAACGCGTCCACCACGCCCATCACCGTTCCAAACAGTCCCACAAACGGGGCGGTGCTTCCAATGGTCGCGAGCCACGTCAGCCGCCGTTCGAGCGCCGTCACCGCTTCGCTGGCCGCAGTCTGCGCCGTGCGTTCGAGCGGTGCCAGGCTCTTCGGTGGTCCCGAGCCGCCCGTCACCCGCTTGTAGGTCTCGTACACGTCCTCAAACACCTGGGCCAACGGGCTGGCGCTGTAGTCGCCGGTGAACGCCGCAATCTCCTGCAGCCGCGAGGCTTTGCGGAACGCGCGGATAAACTTCCGGCTCTGCGTCGTCGCTTTGCTGAACGCCGACATCTTGCCTAGAATCACCGTCCACGAGTAGAGGCTCGCCACCAGAAGCAGCAACAGCACGCCAATCGCGATGGGCCCGATGTTTGAGAACAAGTCGGCCAGTGCGCTGAAACCCTGGCTCGGCTGCGGCGTCCCCGCGCCGTTATCCGCCTGAAAAACCAATGCAATCGCTGCCGTAAGAATTGCCCTTCACCTCAACTTCCACGGTATCAGACCCCGTTCCCCGCGCCCAAGTGACCCTTTGGGTGCCTCTATCCGCCCTCCGCCCCCCAGTCCTTTGCCCTCTCGGCCCGTCATTCATGCTATGCTGCGCTCGGATTCTGTAGGATCAACGGATCAACCATGCTCGTCGAACTCCGTGCTGAAAACTACGCCGTCATTGATCACGCCATCGCCTCGTTCGGCTCCGGCCTCAATCTCCTCACCGGCGAAACCGGCGCGGGCAAGTCCATCCTTGTCGACGCGCTCGCCCTCCTCATGGGCGGCAAATCCTCCGCCGAAGTGGTCCGGCACGGCGCCGACAAGGCCGTCGTTTCCTGTGTCTTCGAGTCCACGCCCGGCGCAGAAGCCATCCTCGAGGCCAACGGCATCGACGCCGAAGCTACCGACATCATTCTCCGCCGCGAAATCCTTTCCACCGGCAAGGGCCGCGTCTTCGTCAACAACCAGCCCGCCACGGTGCAGGTCCTCAAGCAGCTTGCCCCCGAGCTTGCTCTCGTGCACGCGCAAACCGAGACCCTTTCGAGCTTCGACCCCACCCAGCAGCGCATCCTCCTCGACCGCTTCGCCGGTATCTCTACTGACGCTGCCGCCGAAGCCCACGCTCGCTGGCGCGCCGCCGCCGACAAACTGAACGATCTCCTCCAGGGCGAGCAGGACCGCCTGCGCATGGTCGATCTGTGGACCTATCAACGCAACGAAATTGAACAGGCTCGCCTCCAGCCCGACGAAGACGAAGCTCTGGAAACCGAAAAGCGCGTCCTCGCCAACGCAGAGAAACTCTACGCTGCCGCGCTCGGCGCCTTCGACGAGCTCTACGAGGGCAGCGCCTCCGCCGAGGCCGCTCTAAAGGCCGCCATTCGTAATGTCGAAGAGCTCGCCCGCTACGACGCCCGCTGGGCCGAACCCGCGCAACAACTCGCCTCCGCCCGCGCCACACTCTCCGACGTCGCTGCCTCTCTCCGCGACTACGCCGAAGGCATCAACGCCTCGCCCGAGCGCCTGGCCGAAATCGAAGACCGCCTCGCCCTTCTCGATCGCCTCAAAAGGAAATATGGTAAGACCGTCGCTGAAGTCATCGCTTTCGGTGAAGACGTCGCCCGCAAGCTTTCTGAAGTCGAGGACCGCGACGAAATCCTCAAGGCGCTTCGTGCCGCTCTCGAACAAGCGGCCTCGGAATATAAGCTAGCGGCCTCCGCGCTCAGTGCCGAGCGCAAGGCCGCCGCGCAAAAACTCGGCAAACTCGCCGAAGCTCACATCAACTCCCTCGCCATGAAGTCACGCTTCTCCGTCTCCGTCACGCCCGCAGAGTCGAGTGCCTCCAACGCCTCAGGATCAAAGGACGCGAAAGGGCACGACTTCAGTCGTGCCAATAACGACGATAAAAAGGCAGGGGCTTTAGCCCCTGAGGGAAGTTCTTCATGGACCGCGCAAGGCTGGGACGAAGTCGCGTACCTGATCTCTCCCAATCCCGGCGAGCCCCTAAAGCCCCTCATCGAGATCGCCTCCGGCGGTGAGCTCTCCCGCGTCCTTCTCGCCCTGAAGGTGGCAGTGGAAGAATCCTCGTCCAAAACCAGGAAGAAAACCGCGCCGCGCACGCTGGTCTTCGACGAAATCGACATCGGCATTGGAGGCCGCGCCGCCGAAGCTGTCGGCCACAAGCTCAAAACCCTCGGCCGCGCCCAGCAGGTTCTATGCGTCACCCATTTGCCGCAAATCGCAGCCTTCGCCGATCAACACCTGGCAGTAGAAAAGCGCGAGCAGGACGGCCGCACCTCCACCCGCATCCGCGTCCTCGACGACCGCGCCCGCACCCACGAAGTCGCCCGCATGTTGAGCGGCGCCAAAGTCACCGATACCAGCCTGCAGCACGCCGCGCAGATGATCGCCGGGAGCCGGTGACGCTCAATCCCGATTCGGATTCTCGTCAGGAACGCGATCAAAGACGTTCAACAACCACGGTAAGCGCAACAACTCCCACGACTGCCAGAAAGACATACGAAAGCGCATTCGCTTGCCAGACGGCCCGTTTGCAGTGCCCGTCATATCGCAGCCAGCACCGTCTTTCGAGCAAACGCGACTCCAAGAGTCCAGATAGAAAGAAAGATGGGATTAGCAGGACAACGAAGGCAACGGGGACCGCCCATTTCTCTTCCATCGGACCCATCCATGCAGCGCTCGTAACAACGATCAGGAAATCTGTGGCGCGAGTGCCGAGTGTCCAATGAACGTGGTTCTCTATTCCGGAAAACATCAAAATCAGATACAGGGCCATCTCCGCAAAAAAGAAAATGAGCCACGCCAGCGGAAAACCAAGGAGCATGGTGACGAGATTCGCCTTCGTAGTCGCAGTGATCGTGTTTCCCCATGCCGTGTGCAGCCTGAATCGAATGTATGCGGCCTCAATTGCGATCACCGGCAGCAGGAACACAAGAATCACCGGATACGCGAACGGCAGCATCGGTATGCCCGCATCGGCCCGAGCTGCCGTTGGACATAGCACCAACAGAAGGGCAATGAAAACAAAGCTCCACTGATTTGCGCGTATTCGAAAGGATCTGGGAGTCATTTTCGAGAATCATACACCCGAGGCATCACGAGCCTGCTACCGGCCGGGTGCTTCGGGTCTCGCCTCTGAGACCTGGGAAAGCACGAACCCTCACGCCGCCGACCGCTTCCTCTTCTTCGGCTCCGCGTCGGGCACCACCGTGCGCTCGGGCGAGCGCAGCAGTTCCTTGAGATTGTCGGGCAGCGCAGAGAAGGGAACAGCACGAGAGAAATCCTCCCGGGTCAGCTCGCGGACCTCACCCTCATCATTCGTCAATGGTTTTCGGCTTGCCATATTTACGCGCCTAACTGATTGGGGATTGGGATAGCGTGAACCTCAGTCCTCCGCTTTAAGCTCAGCCATCAACTCTTCGACGGTCGCGACACGTTTTCCCTGACCGGACTCCAGTTCCTCCATCGCCGCGCGGCTTTCGGCATTCGGTTCCATGCCCCGAGCCGGCCGCTCCTTTTTCGGCTTTTTCTTGCTTCCCTGCGGCATATTCGGCCTCAGCTATCTAAGACGGGAATAATCCAATAGCCTCACTCAAGGGGCCGCGAAATCCGCGTCTCCGATTTCTGTATCGGCGGGCAGACCGGGCCCCAAGAGAGCAAACTCACCAAGACGAGGCGCGGCGACTCCGCATTCCAATCTGCGGCTAACCCGCTCTCAGCCGAAGCAGCTCACGGGACAGGGAGAATGGCGGGTTTCTGAGAGTTGTGGTCAGGCAATTGATCGAGCAGGACCACATTGAGCAGCGACTTATGCACCTGGATGCGGCCGTCATAGCTGATAAAACCGAGCTTGCGAAAACGGTTCATAAAGAAGCTGACACGGGACCGGGTGGTGCCGATCATATCCGCGAGCGTTTCCTGCGTGATGGGAGGAATGAAGGTTTCCGGTTCGCCGGGTTTGCCGAATTCCGCCATCAAAAGCAGAATCCGCGCCAGGCGCTTTTCACTGGAGTTGAACAACTGATCCACAAGGTCGGCCTGGGTTCGCATGCTGCGGGCCAGCAGGAACTTGAGAAACATATCAGCGAATGCAGGTTCGTCATGCATCACCCGGATCATTTCGCTTCTGCTGATCTTGAGCGCTGTACAGGTGTTCACGGCAGTGGCGGTGGACAACCGCAAACCGGTGATCGCCGCGAGTGACGACTCGCCAACAAATTCGCCGGCTGATAGAAGGGTGATGGTGGCTTCTTTGCCCCTCTCCGAAACGACGGTGACTTTTGCACGGCCTTTTTGCAGATAGAACACAGAGTCCGCCGCGTCTCCCTGGCAAAAGAATGTCTGCTGTGGCCTCAGTTCGACGATGGTTCGGCCCAGCCCGGCGTTTGCAAGAAAGGTCGCGGAATCGAACTTAATGACCTTGTTAGTCGTCAAAATGCTACCCCCGTTTTCAGCCCGTTCGTTGGCTGGCCTCTTCATAACCGGAAAAGGGGCGCCGCGGTTTGCCGCAAGGGGAGCGTGTTGAGAACAAACCTAAAGACCGCGAACGCAGTGATCGGGAAAATAGGAGCACAGCTCTCTTTGCCACCTGGCGCCGGCAACTTAGCCCCGACCCGAGTTAATTGTTGGGGCTTACGCAACGTGGGGACACTCCCCACCCGCGATAAACCGCAATGACAATCAATCTCTGTCCATCATCGCTTGGATGCAGGAATCGCGTATGGTCAATTTTGCTCTATCGCAATAGATCGCTTTTGCAAGGTCGCATCAGGCAGGCGTTTCCAGAGCTGAAAGACAGGCCGGCAGTTAGCCTTTCCCTTTGCTGCTAGCGATCTCTCCGCGTACGTTGCCGCCCCCACCGCGCACTTCATTTCCGTTGAATAGCGCTGCGGCTCTTCGCTGCGCTGCGGGCTTATCGCCAGCTTTGGGCAATGGGCCGTGATAGCCGTACTGCGGATCGAGAGTGTTATCGATCAGGCCTTGAAAGTCGTTGGACCCATGAAACCAGGGGCCTGCTCCAATGAAGATGCCGCCACGAAACCATTCCGGACCGTAGTAGCCGTCGGGAGCGCAGTTGTGAGGGACGTAGTCATAGTAACCATAAGGGCAATCGGGAGCGGCTCCAGTAAAGAGATCTACCTGCGCTGTTGCCTTGGGAGCACCAGGCGCAATGGAGAAAGCAGCAATGGCGGCAAAAACGAGCAACTTGATCCTGCTCATGAACTTCCCCTCACAGTTGTTGGGGCCGTCATTTGCCGATCCCAACCCATTTTGAGCGTAGCGGCTCAAGTCGTGTAAATCTGAGCACATTGGATCAGGTGCGGCGCAAGGAATGCGAACCGCGTCTCTGCGGCTTCAAGCGGAGCGGTTGAAGCGGCGTGGTAGAAAGGAAGTGTTTGGACGGCTGGAGCGGATACCTGGCGAGGTCATGCGCCGACTTTATCGCCACCGCCGGTACGAACGTTCACGGACTCGATCCGGCCTTCCCGGAGCACGCAAGGCACAATAAAGGATGAACAAGACCAACACCGTTTGCACGATCGTCATTGCGTCCTCCCTTGTTCGCTGCTGGACCAAGTCAGCGTTTCTTTAAGCGTTGGCATCGTGCGGCCGGTCTGCGGAGCTCGTGATGCAGACCGGTGCAGGCGCAACAAAAGGCTGCCGCGCCCATCGTTCCGGTAGGGGAAGGAACTTGAGGATCCCGAGTAGGGCATCGAGGCTAGTGCCCTTTTCAAAGAAGGCATCGGCAGAAGCGACGCAAGTGACTTCGTCCCCAGAATAAGCGCTGCTCATGGCAATCACCCGGATCGAAGGAAACTGCGTGCGGACCACCCTGAGGAATTCAAAGCCTGAGTTGCCGGGCAAGCTCAGGTCGGAGATGAGGAAATCGGGAGCTTCATGGTAGATCTCAACCAATGCCGAGTAACTGTCGGCCACCGATCGCGCAGCAAAGCCATTCTGAGTGAGACTCTGCAACAGCCTCCTGCGCATTGACGGCTCATCATTTACGATGAGAAGGCTCGGCTTCCTTTCAGACATACCTCACCTCCGTCCCGCATCACGGCTTGTGCGGAAACTCGTGTAAGTATGCCGGTATATTCGTTGCGGCGATGAGCAATCTTGCTCACAATCTGGAGGTTTTTGCCGGGAGCATTTTGCGCGTTGACATCAAATCCCGATTGCGCACCGCGCCGATGGGGTACGCGGCCACACAGCCGGCGCAGAACTCAAGGCAGGCCGCCTGCGCGGCGATCAATCGTGGAGGATCACATTGAGCAGCGATTTATGGACGCGGATGCGGCCGTCGTATTCGACAAAGCCGAGCTTGCGAAAGCGGTTCATGAAGAAGCTGACACGGGAGCGAGTGGTGCCGATCATCTCCGCCAGCGTCTCCTGAGAGATTTTAGGAAGCGTCGTTTCCGTGCTGCCGGGCTGGCCAAATTCCGCCATCAACAGCAGAATCCGCGCCAGGCGCTGTTCACTGGAGTTGAATAGCTGATCGACAAGATCGGCCTGGATGCGCATGCTGCGGGCCAGCAGAAACTTCAAAAAAAGGTCGGAGAAGGTATGCTCCTCGTGCATCACGCGGATCATCTCATTGCGCGCAATTTGGAGTGCAGTACATGCGGTAAGAGCCGTGGCTGTCGCCAAGCGCAGCCCAGCCGGCGCCGCCAGCGACTCTTCTCCAACAAAATCCCCATCCCCTAGAAGCGTGATTGTGGCTTCCTTGCCGACTGTCGAAACCACCGTGACTCTTGCCCGGCCCTTTTTGAGATAGAAGACCGCGTCCGCTGGATCTCCCTGCGTAAAGAAGGTCTCCTTGGGCGCCAATTGCACGATTCTTCGTCCCAGGCCGACGCTCGCTAGAAAGGCGGCTGCATCGAATCCAGGCTTTTCAAGCTCAACCACCGATCAGTCCTCCTTCCGAATTCAGCGATAGCTCATGACTCTATGGGAGGAACGCGGCTCATCCTGCTCCAGTCTATACTCCATTTGGGTGGCCAGGCTTGCGCAAGCCAAACGGACTACATGCGAAACATCTCGCAAACTACTCATTCCAATTAACATATCCGACGATCACGTCACGCTACACCCCCAGCGGAACTTTAGCACAAGTCTGTACTCTGAGAGCCCGAGCATTCTGTTCAATTTTGCTCACTTTTCTCGATTATTTTCAAGACCCCGCGGCGTCCGGCACTGGAAAGCCCGGGGAAGTGGTCCCTTTTATACAGTCTTCTGCCTGCTCCAGCGGAGTAATCTGTTCCCGAAGCAGTGCGCCGGCCTGAGCGCAGCCGCACTGGCTCGCGATGCACACGAACCAGTCACCGAGCCAACCCTCTACATGCACACCGGCCGCCCTTCTTCCCGGAAAGGTCGCCGATGAACGCCTTGCTGATCTACCCTGAGTTCCCCGAAACCTTTTGGAGCTTCAAACACGCGCTCAAGTTCTTGGGCAAGCGGGCGGCGCAGCCTCCACTCGGTCTGATGACGGTTGCCGCGCTGTTACCCGGCGCCTGGAACAAGCGGCTGGTGGACACCAACGTGGAACTCCTGCGCGACCGCGACCTGGCCTGGGCGGACGTTGTGCTGCTGAGCGGGATGCACATTCAGAGCGAGTCTCTGCTGGCCATCGTGGAGCGTTGCCGGGCGCGCGGGCTGCGCACGGTGGTCGGCGGGCCCATTGCCAGCAGCGTGCCGGCGGTCGAACTCAAGGCGGACCACGTGGTGATCGGCGAGGCGGAGAGCCTGATTGCCGGTCTGGCGCGGGAGCTGGAAGCAGGAACGGCCAAGCCTATTTATCAATCCGCCGAACGGCCGGAGATGACAGCGAGCCCGCTGCCGGATTTGAGCCTGATCAAGATGAGCCACTACTCGACCATGACCGTGCAGTACTCGCGCGGCTGCCCCTTCAACTGCGAGTTCTGCGACATTATCGAGATCTACGGGCGGCGCCCGCGCACCAAAGCCGTGGCCCAGGTGCTGGCCGAGCTGGAGCAGTTGCGCGCGGCGGGCTGGCGTGAGTCTGTGTTTATCGTCGACGACAACTTCATCGGCAACAAGGCGCGCGCCAAGGAACTGCTGCGGGCCATGGTGGAGTGGCGCGCGCAGACTGGCGCGATTTTTGACTTCATCACCGAAGCCTCATTGAACCTTGCCGACGACACGGAGCTGATGCAGTTGATGAAGGACGCGGGCTTTAAATCCGTCTTCCTGGGCATTGAGACTCCGGACGAGTCGGGCCTGATCGCGAGCAACAAGCTGCAGAATACGCGGCGCAGTTTGCTCGACAGCGTGGCCAGGATCCAGAGTTACGGCATCGAGGTGATGGGCGGCTTCATCCTGGGCTTCGATACCGACAAGGAAGACATCTTCGACCGCATGGTCGAGTTCATCCAGAAGAGCGGCATCCCCATCGCCATGGTGGGGCTGCTCTGGGCCATACCGGGGACCCAGTTGTTCCGGCGGCTGGGGCGCGAGGCCCGGATAGTAGACGCGGGCGGCGGCAATAACGTCTTTTGCGACCGGCTCAACTTTCTGCCGCGCATGGATGCGGCGAAGCTGGTGGAGGGCTACCGCGGGGTGATGAAGAGGATCTACAATTGCGAGGCCTACTATGAGCGCGTCAAGCTCTACCTGAACCGCGCCCACCCCAAGCCGGCCAAGCGGACGGCGGGAGAGCGTGCCGGGAGACAGCCGCGGCCGCAATCCGAACCGTGGATGACGCGGGCCAACCTGCGCGCGCTGGTCAACTCCATCGTGCGCCAGGGCGTTTTCGGGCGGCACCAATGGAGCTACTGGAAATTTCTTGCGGAGGCGGCGACGCGCTATCGCCGCTGCTTTGGCGCCGCCATGACCCTGGCGGTCATGGGCTATCACTTCCAGGTGATGACGCGAAAGCTGTCGAAGGCGATCGATGCTGCGGCCCAGCCCGCCGAATCTGCCGAGCTCCTACTCCGTGAAAAAGGCAGATCGGACCACTAACTCTTGTCCATCGCGTTCATCCCGCCAGGCAACCTGCCCTTCTGCACTCATCTGCGCACCACGCACCCAGAAATGCCTCCACAAACGAAAAGCGACGGAGCTGGTATGCTCCGCCGCTTTTCGTGCAATCTGCTGTGGGAATCAGCAGCCACAGGTTAATGCCGTCCGCCGCCACCGCCGCCGTGGGACCCGCCGCCACCGCCGCCTTGATGTCCACCACCACCGCCGCCACCGCCTTGATGTCCGCCACCGCCGCCGCTAGGAGCTGCGTGCGATGCTGGTGCGCGCGATGTGCTGGTACGGGTCACTGTGGCATGACCGGCGCTGGGACGCGCTCCGCCGGAACGAGAAGTCACGTTGTTGCTGCGGACTTGGCCGCCGCCGCCGCCGCCGCGCGCAAAGTTGCTGCGATTGGCCGCCGCGCCGCCGCCGCCGCGATAGTTTCCGCCACCATCCCCGGAGAACCGATGGCCGCCCCAGCCGTGGCCGTAGCCCCAACCAGCCCATGGGCCCATGCCCAGGAAGATGCCGTTGTAGAAGTACCCAGGCCCGTAAAAGCCATAGGGCGAGCAGGCGTATGGCGCATAGTCGTAGTAGCCATATTGACAAACCGGCTGCATACCAACGCTGACAAAAACCTGTGCTTGAGCCGCTGGCGCCAGGGCCAGGCCGGCGAGCAGTGCCGTTGTACCGAATAGAATCTTGATTCCTCGCATGTGAGACCCCCTTAAGGTGTCTGCTGTTAGGGTGGGATGCTTTGGCGCCGTCAGGATCAACCCGGCAACAGCAGCCTACATAAGGGGTTGAGTCAATACATGAATTCCCATTCATTGATCGGGTGCATCACTGATCTACCCTTACATGCCTGAATTTAGTCTCGAGGCAAGCATTCGTCTGAGCAATAGGAACCACGCACTGTGAAACGGTTGCCGCAGCAGCGAAACCGCACCCGAGTTCTGGCCGGTGAACGAGGGGTAGGGGGACGAGGGAGGCGGCGTCGCTGCCGATGCTTTGATCGTTTTGAGCTGAAAGCTAAAGGCTAAGAGCTGGAAGCTGCCTTTACGGCCGAATGACCATCTTTCCGACGCCATCGCGATAGTGGCAGGTGAGTTCGAAGGCCTCATCGATGCGATCGAGCGTTCGCGTGTGCGTGACCACCGGCGCGAACCAATTGGGCTGCGCCTGCAGCAGCTCCAGAGCCTCTTCGGTTTCGTGGTTGGAGCGGCGCACATTGAAGAGCGTGAGCTCCTTGCGGCGCATGCCGGAGGCGTCGACGGTGAACGTTGGCGTGGAGTGAATGCCGGTGAGCACAACGCGGCCCGCGTTGCGCGCAAGCCGAATGGCTTGCGGCACGGTGTCGGCACCGGCGGCGCAGTCGATGGCGCAGTCGACGCCGCGTTGCCCTGTGGCGCGCAGGATCTCGGCGACGGCTTCCTGAGGTTCGAGTACCGCGTCGGCTCCCATGGCGCGCGCCAGCTCGCGGCGATGCGCCAGAGGTTCGATAGCCCAGATGCGGCCTGCATTGGCCGCGCGTAGTGCGGCGATGGTCAGCAGGCCGATCGGTCCCGCGCCAATGACAGCAACGGTTTCATTGGCCGAAATCGACGCGAGGCGCACGGAATGCAGCGCGATGGCGAGCGGCTCAGCCAGCGTGGCTGCGTCGAACGAGAGACTTGCGGGGATGGGCGCGAAATTCGAGACGGGCAGGTTGACGAACTCGCGGAAGAAGCCGGGATAGTTGGGATTTGAGAGGAAGCGGATGTTGGCGCAGACATTGTGGTGGCCGCTCAGGCAGAACTCGCAGTGGTAGCAGTAGAGCGCGGGTTCGAGGGCTCCGCGGTCCCCCGCGGCAAGCCCGGTAACTCCTGCGCCGGTTTTGACGATCATTCCAGCGGGCTCGTGCCCGAGCACCATGGGATAGGCGTTGGGCATGCCGCCGACCTGGCCCTCGGTGTAGGCATGCAGATCGGATCCGCAGACGCCGACGGATTCGACGCGGCACTGCACTTCGCCCGGTCCGGGATCCTCGATGGGCATCTCGGTGAGCCGGAAGGTGAGAGGAGCGATGAGTTCGGCGGAGCGCATGGAAAAACGATAGCAGGTGGCGGGACTACGGGACCACGGGACTACGAGACTACGGGACCACGAGACTACGGGACTAGAACTGTTTGCATCAATCCGGCTTTGAAAGGGCACGGCTTTAGCCGTGCCATGAAAGGCGCATAAATAGCGGGGCTTCAGCCCCCGAGGGACGTTTTTCAATCGGCTTCGCGCATGGTGTAACCAGCTCTAGAGAACGGAGAACAGAGAACAGAGAACAGAAATGCAGGTCCTTCGTCTGAGGTCGCTGCGCGACCTTCGCTCAGGATGACCGAAGTTCAAATCAGTGGAGGAACATCATTGCGAGGTGATTCACGGCGAAGGCTGCGCCATAGGCGAGGACGAGCATGTAGAGGAACTGCACGGCGGGCCACGTCCAACTGTTGGTTTCGCGCTTGACCACGGCGATGGTCGATGTGCACTGCATGGCGAAGGCGAAGAAGATCATGAGGGCGAGCGCGCCGCCGATGGTCATGTCGTGATGCAGGGCGTTCTGCAGGCTGAAGGCCTGGGTGCCAGGATCGGCGCCGTAGAGCGTTCCCATGGTGCTGACCATGACCTCGCGCGCGAAGATGCTGCAAATGAGGCCGATGCCGATTTTCCAGTTGAAGCCGAGAGGCGCGATGGCCGGCTCGATGAAGTGGCCGATGTGGCCAATGACGCTGTTGGCAAGTTGCGGAGGCGCGTAGGAACCGCCTTGAAGGTGGATGGGCGGAATCTGCGCGAGCATCCAAAGCGCGAGCGATACGGCAACGATGATGGTTCCCGCGTTCTTCATGAAGATGCGTGCGCGGTCGAGAAGGCGCAGCGCCAGCGAGTAGACCGTGGGCATGCGGTACTGCGGCAGCTCGAGAATGAAGGGCGTGTCGCTGGACTTGAGAATGGAGCTCTTGAGCAGGCGCGCGGTGGTGAAGGCGGCAACGAATCCCGCGAGATAGAGGCCAAGCATAACGAGAGTGCGCAGGCCGAGAACGCCGTGGAGGAAATACATATTGGGAATGAAGGCGGCGATGAGCAGCAGATACACCGGCAGACGCGCCGAGCAGGTCATGAAGGGTGCGACAAGAATGGTGGCGAGGCGGTCGCGCTTGTTCTCAATGGTGCGCGTAGCCATGATAGCGGGAATCGCGCAGGCGTAAGCGGAGAGCAGCGGGATGAAGGCTTTGCCATTCAAACCTATAGTGCGCATGACGCGGTCGGCGATCAGGGCGGCGCGAGCGAGATAGCCGGAGTCTTCGAGGATGCCAATGAAGAGAAAGAGAAGAAGAATCTGGGGGAGGAAAACGAGCACCGACGAGATGCCCTTCCAAACGCCGTCGAGAAGAAGCGATTGCAGCCAACCCACGGGCAACAGCGGGCGGACAAAGTCAGCAGCGCGGGCGAGGAGGTCGCCGAAGCCGTCGGAGAGCGGCTGGCCGAGGGCGAAGACCACCTCAAACACACCGACCACGACGAGAAGAAAGAGCAGCGGTCCCCAGATGCGATGCAGCAGAATATTGTCGATCCTGCGCGTGTTGGCAGTCGAGAGCGGAGCTTGGTAGCCGGTGCGGCGGCTGACTTGTGCGGCCCAGTTGTGCGTACTGGCCGCATTGCCAATCACGGGCAGCTCGACGCGATTGGTTTTGGCGTGGCCGTTTTGCTGATTGAGAAAGAGCGGGACGGCGTCGAGGCCGGTACCGCGGACGGCGCTGATCTGCGCCACGGGCGCATCAAGCTCGCGCGCCAACTTGAGCACATCGATATGGCCGCCGCGCGACTCCATCAGGTCAGACATGTTCAGCAGCACCAGCGTGGGAAGGCCCACGGCGAGTACCGGCTGGGCGAGCATGAGTTGGCGCGTCAGATGAAGTGAGTCCAAAACCAGCAAAACAGCGTCGGGTTTGGGGGTGCCCGGCATGCGGCCGCGCAACACGTCCACGGCGACGCGCGCGTCTTCAGAATACGGAGTGAGCGAATAAATACCCGGCAAGTCAATGAGCGTGAGATCTTCCCGTCCCACGCCGGCCATCAGTCCCTTGCGCTGTTCGACGGTGACGCCGGGATAGTTGGCGACCTTTTGCCGCAGGCCGGTGAGCTTGTTGAAGAGCGTGGACTTTCCGGAGTTGGGAGGGCCGATGAGAAGCACCGTCTTGAGGGTGCTCTCAGGCGAAGAGATCGTGGGCGGCGTGAAAGCCGGCGTCTCACAGCAGGCGTTCATCGCGCAGCCTCAGCCAGTTCGGGGGCTTCTTCGGTGGGCGTCTCGGTGGCCGTTGCGCCGGTGCAGGGACGCACGCGAATGGCACCAGCGGTCTCGTGGCGCAGCGCAATTTCCATGCCGTCAATGCAGTAAACGGTGGGGTCGCCGGCCGGCGCGCGGCGCAGGGCGTGGACGCATGCGTCAGGCACAAAGCCCATATGCATCAGATGGTTCTGGACGGATTCGGGGAGATCGAGAGCAACCAGGATCCCGCGTTCGCCCACCTTCAATTCGCTTAGCGCGCTCACCTGCCGGACTCCCATTTGCCGCCGTTGGAAGGGCAGCAATTTGAAAATGCGACCAGAATGGTCGGATTTCAGTATACGGCGAGATTGCCTCGGGCTGCAAACCTGATTGACGGGGATTTTTGCACTGAGCATTCCCATGAGTTGTGCTCCAGGAAGGGGATTGCTGGCCGGGAATCCCCCAGCCCCTCCCTAGCCCCCTGGCGGACCCTCTGCTCAATTCATCGGAACGATGATGTAGTTTTAGCAGTGGTTATTTTGCTTGAAAGTGATCTAAATCACATCAGTAGGAGTGGCAGCCGGGCTTTTTTGAGGAGGTGAAACTGATTTTTGGTGAGTGTCTGGTTTTTATGCCTTTTAGTGCTCACGCGGCGTGAGCAAAGGAGGATTCGGGACGCCTCAAGTAGTGGTTCCAGGCCCTGGCCGGCGAGATCAGGTCTGGATTTTTCTGCCGTGCCTGGGTTTTTCGGCGGTTGCCTTTCCGCACGCCGGTGGGCTACAAAAGCTGCATGACGATGGAGGATTTCCGCGGCTCGCTGGCACTGGCCGAGCCGCCACGGGAGCTTCCAGCTCCGCTGGCCGCGCTCTGGTGGGACGCCAAAGGCGACTGGGCGCGCGCCCACGGCATGGTCGATGACCTATCGACGCGCGACGCCATGGCCGTGCACGCCTACCTGCACCGCAAAGAGGGCGTGGGGTGGAACGCCGACTACTGGTATGGCCGTGCGGGGCGAAAATTCCATCGGCCGACGCTCGAGGCCGAGTGGCAGGCACTGCTCGAAGGGCTGCTGGGATAGCGAATTGAGAGACGCAGCGAATCTGCAAAGCTGCGTGCTTTCACGGTCGGGGATCCACGGCTCTCGCTGAACGCCGTGGCGCTGCAACCGGCAACACAACGTCTCGGTGCGCTGCGAGCCATGGCCAGGTTACGCCATCACGCTCAGAATCGAAGCCGAATCATTCGAGTTGCTGGAGCCGACGCTGTCGAGCAGCTGGCCGATCGAACTCGAGGACGAGGAACTGCCCGAGGACAGGCTCGCATTGTCCTGCTGCAAGACGCTCGCGCCCTGCGAACTGGGCGAGATCGCGGCCAGTTGCGACATGGTGGAACTCATCGCGGAGCTATCGCCGAATTCCATGGCCTGGACTACGGACTGCACCATCTCTTTAATCTGTGCCTGATTATTGGCTGTCGAGCTTGCGCTTTCGGCGGCGGTGCTTGCGCCGGCCGTCGACGCTGCATTGAGCGCAGTGGAGTCGAGGTTCAGTAGATCTTCTTGTGAAGAGGTGAGGTCGTTATTCGCGAGGTCGCTGCCCAATTGGGTGAGCTCGCTGGCGAAGGATGTGGAACTGCCCTGTGAAGACGCGACGTTGGAGAGCAGGCTTGCCGTGAGGCCGCTCGAAGACGAAGTTGCCGTTGAGGAGGTGGCGCCGTTCAGCGCATCCTCCGACAGTGTGACATAGTCGTCTTGCGCAGCCGACAGGTTGCCGGTCTTGAGGTCCCCGGCCAATTGGTTGAAATCCGTGACGAACTGGTTGAGGCTCGAGGGCGAGTTGGCGATCTGCGACAGAAGACTGCTGGTGATTCCGCTGGTAGACACGCGAACTCCTTTTCGGGCACGGTACATGCCCACCGATTCTTATCGGCAGAATCCGGAAGAACATTAGGCGGTCGCTGTCCTGCGAGCTCGAACGCCGCTGGGTCCGGCTAACTCTTCAAGAATCAATGGCTGAAAGCAGCGGCAAGTTGGTCTCCCGTGGTTTGCCGGAGAGTTACCGCTGCGCCATCAGCAACATTTCCCGTCTCATTCTGCGCGCTATTTGTTCTGCTCCAGCCAGTGCAGGTATTCGGGCAGCGAGTGCAGCTCGTCTACGTGGTCGGGCGCAGAGTTTCCGGCAAACCCAATCACAGTGAGACCGCCGGCGCTTACGCGGCTCAGCATTTGCGTGCCCACGGGACCAAATCGCACGACCGGATGCGGCGTCAGTTGCCATGCGCGAAGCAGCCAGTCGGCGGTTTCCGTGGTGCTCGAAAACGTGCCGGGAAAGATTTCCGAATGGGTGATGATGAGCCGTTTCTTTCTCGCCTGTGCATCCTGGCCAAAGCGAAGCCAGACCTGCAGATTACTCGCGTCTAAATCAGACTCGCCAGGGCCCGGCGTGCCGTTCGTGTAACCGGTGTGCACGCCGTCTATGCAGAGGACGCGATGCACCCTGTCGTAAGACGCGGGATCGAGAAGGATTTGCCGGATCGCACCGCATCCGGCGCTCCAGCCGCCGAGTGCGATCTGGCTGAAGTGCATGTGGGCCGCCGATTCTGCTGCGGCAATCAGCGAAAGAAATCGCGTTGGATCTTTGAACAGCTGGACGTACGATCCGGAACCGGCGCCGGCTTGCACTCGTACAACGGCCGTCTGGCGCTGCCGGCTGGCGGCAAGTTCAGGCAGCCAGTCTCCTCCGTGAAAGAAGAAGAGCAGCGTGGCCGGCCGGTTGGATCGCAGACTTTGCGGCACAAAAAGCGTGCCCAGCGGCAATGAATAATGGTCACCGGGCGGCGAGACTTTGGTGAGGCGCCGATGGGTACGCGTATGCTCCACCATCGGCGAGGGATTCTGCGCTGCGGGTGACGGCGCCTGCGATGCTGGATTTGTTGCTGTTGCGGGAGCCTGCGCGAGCAATGCCGGCGGCGCGAGTGCGAGCGCAAGACAGAGGCTGGGACTACGGGAGATGATGCGTGAAATGCTCCGCATAGGGTTTGCGATCTCCGTCTGGGAGGATGGAAGCCCTCGCCTGCGAGCCAAGACTTCAGCCCGGTGCACCGCAAGATCATCTTAAGGGACGCGAGACGAAGGATTCTGCATCCGTAGCGGACAACCGGCGAATTGAAGGCGCGCGGCCGCGCGGGTTGCAGGCGCCACTATGCCCCAAGAAAAAACCCGTTTTCAAGGGTCAGGCGTGCTAGTCTGGCCGCGTGCCAGCGGCTTCCCAGGCTGAAAGGACAAGAACTCTCCGTCACTCGGGAGTGGTGCGCGTTACGCACTGGCTCACCTTCATCGCCTTCATTGCGTTGCTGGTGACGGGCGGCGAAATCGTGATCTCGCATCCGCGCTTCTACTGGGGCGAGGTGGGGAACGTCAACACCAAGCCGCTGTTTGTGATTCCCATTCCGTCAAGCCGCGATACGGTGCCCACGGGGTACAACTATGTGATGCCGGATCAGAACGGCTGGAGCCGGTCTCTGCATTTTGAAGCCGCGTGGGTCGCGGTGCTCACCGGACTGGTGTACGGGATCTACGGACTGTTTAGCGGCCATTTCAAGAAAGATTTAATTGCGAAACGACGCGACTGGACCTGGCGAGCCTACCGCGACCGCACTGCGAAGTATCTGCGCCGTGCGCCGCCCGGCGAAGCGGAAGAGATCTCGTATAACGTCCTCCAGCGCACCGCCTACGTGCTCGTGATCTTTGTCTTGTTTCCACTGATCATCTGGACCGGCCTGGCCATGTCGCCCTCGTTCACTGCCGCGTTTCCGGCAACAGTGGAGCTGCTGGGCGGGCGCCAGTCGGCGCGCACCATTCACTTTTTCGTTTCCTGGTTGCTGCTGCTGTTCCTGTTTGTGCATGTGGCGATGGTGGCGCTGTCGGGATTCAGAAAGCGCATGCGGGCCATGATCACGGGGTATACGCGAGATCGAGAGGAGAGCCAATGAATCCGATCACAAGACGCAGACTCATTTATGGCAGTGCGGCCGCCGTCGCCGGCGTCGCAGGATTGGCCGCGGCGGACCGACTGGCGAAGCGCTACGGGTTGATTCCGCCGGATAGCAGCGGAATCTACGGCCCCGGCGAGACGCTTACCTACGCGTGCCAGCGACTGCTGACTACGCGCACGCCGGCGCGCGAGTTCCCGCGCAGCATGATCTCGAAGAATCCCTTTGCGAATGCGCTGTATGCGCAACCGCTTGGTGATGACTTCAGGAAGATGCAGGATCGCGGATTCAAAGACTGGCGGCTTGTTGTCGATGGCACCGTGGCGCACCCCATGTCGTTCTCGCTGGCCGATCTCAAGAGTCTGGGGCTGCACAGCCAGATCACTGAAGTTGCTTGCGAGGAAGGCTGGTCCTATATCGCAGAGTGGATCGGGACGCCGCTCTCCGCGGTGCTGCGCGAAGCGGAAGTGCTACCGCAAACGCAGTATGTCGTGTATAGAACCATCGAGGAAGGCGCGTGGGAGAGCATCGATATCCGCGATGCGTCGGATCCGCACACCCTGCTGACCATGGGCATGAACGACGGCGACCTGCCGGTGCCATTCGGCGGACCGCTGCGTCTCCGCGTGCCGCGCCAGTTGGGCTACAAGAGCCTGAAGTACATCAACCGCATCACGGCAACCGACAACATCAGGAAGTTCGGCAGAGGCCTGGGTGGGGTCGATCCCGAATACGGCTACTCGTGGTACGCGGGGATGTGAAAAAGGTAGAGATTAGAGCATTTTCGATTCACTCGTCGACACCGCCGGCATCGAGCTATGTGGCTTCTTCTTGAGGAAAAAGCCACTCGGCATCGTGCATTCTTTTGGGAGCAGAATCGAAAATGCTGTAGGCGGGAGCCGCTTAACGCGGCCCCGCGGGGATTCAGCTTCGGATGAATGCCAGCAGGTCGGCATTGATCACATCCGCATGATTGGTCATCATGCCGTGAGGAAAGCCGGGGTAAATCTTGAGCGTACTGTTCTGGAGCAACTTCGCCTGCAGCAATGAAGCGTCTTTGTAGGGGACAACTTGATCGTCGTCGCCCTGCATCACGAAGGTCGGCACCGTGATCGCTTTCAGATCGTCCGTTTGGTCTGTCTCGGAGAAAGCCTTGATGCCTGCGTAATGAGCGAAAGCGCCGCCGATCATCCCCTGACGCCACCAGTTCTGGATTGTCCCCTGTGAAATCTTCGCGCCGGGTCTGTTGAAACCGTAAAATGGACCCGAAGCCAAATCGAGGTAGAACTGCGCTCGGTTCGCAGCCAGCGCATCGCGAAGTCCATCGAACACCTCGATCGGCGTACCGTCCGGGTTCTTGTCGGTCTTGATCATGAGCGGAGGAACGGAGGAGATGAGCACGGCCTTGGCTACGCGGCCTTGCGGCTGGCCGTATTTCGCGACATAACGCGCTACCTCGCCACCACCCGTGGAATGGCCGATGTGGACTGCATTTCTCAAGTCGAGATGCTCGGCCACTGCCGAAGCGTCGGACGCGTAATGGTCCATGTCGTGGCCAGTGTATCCCTGCGTGGAGCGGCCGTGGCCGCGTCTGTCATGTGCCACGACGCGATAGCCGTTGGCAAGAAAGAACAGCATCTGATTGTCCCAGTCGTCCGACGAAAGCGGCCAGCCGTGATGAAACGCGATGGGCTGCGCGTCCTTCGGGCCCCAGTCCTTCAAGAAAATCTGTGTACCGTCTTTGGTGGTAATCATTGGCATACCGTTCCCTCCTGTGTTTGGTTGTGAAGTTTTTGAAGCTGTCATCCCATGCAAATAAGGAGCCTGATCCCCGATCGCTGCTCCTGCGCCAGGACATCAAGTGTTATCAAGACATCGCACCGATTAGGGTAACGCTCGGGGCCGCCGAGGTCGATGGAGAGACGTACCCTTCAAAGTCGCACTCTTCAGAATTGCCACCTCGGTCCTCCTACGCGTTGACCTCGATCGAAAGCGAGGGATGTTCAATGGGGCGTCAACGAGCAGAATCACGTGTTCTCGATGGGGCTGCTCTCCGCCGCGGTTGGCCGGCATCACTTGGTCAGCACGACGCGAAACTCAGCCTTGCCGCTCAGCATGCGCGCGATCGTAGCCCAGAACCCTGACCGAATCTCGGAACGGAGAGGGAACGCTGCGCTTGGCGAGTCTCCTGGTCCAATGCACACTACCCCATCCACACTCCGTTGCACTCTGTGAACATCGTTTCATAGGGTGGGACTCTTCGCCTTTCTTGTGCCTCACATCACTGCGGCTATCTGCCTGAATGCAGACACTCACGATAGCGGCCGAATCTTCCGAACAGCCGCACTGTGGAGCGAAGCGAATGAGTGAACCAAAGACTGTGATTCCCACCGTGATTATGGACGGGAACGAGGCTGCGGCGTCCGTAGCCTATCGACTCTCTGAAGTCGTCGCCATTTACCCCATCACCCCCTCGTCGCCAATGGCGGAGTGGGCCGATCAATGGCTCTCGGAGGGGAAGAAAAATATCTGGGGCGGATTGCCCATCGTGGAAGAAATGCAGAGCGAGGGCGGCGCGGCGGGCGCGCTGCACGGCGCGTTGCAGGCCGGGGCCTTTGGCACCACGTTTACAGCCTCGCAGGGCCTGCTGCTGATGATCCCCAACATGTTCAAGATTGCCGGTGAGCTGACCCCGGCCACGATGCACGTAACGGCGCGCACTCTGGCGACGCATGCGCTGTCGATCTTCGGCGACCACAGTGACGTGATGACCTGCCGCACGACAGGATGGGCGATGCTGGCCTCGAACTCCGTGCAGGAAGTGGCGGATCTCGCCACCGTGGCGCAGATCGCCACCCTGGAATCGCGCATACCTTTCATCCATTTCTTCGATGGCTTCCGCACCTCGCACGAAGTGGGCAAAATTGAGCCCATCAGCGACGAAACCATTCGCTCCCTGGTAGACGACAAGTACCTGATCGCGTTCCGGAAAAATGCTCTCTCGCCGGATCGCCCCTTCATCCGCGGCACGGCGCAGAATCCCGATGTGTTCTTCCAGGCCCGCGAGGCGTGCACGCCGTTCCATGCGGCCGTTCCCGGCATCGTGCAGTCGGTGATGGATCGCTTTGCCGCGCTGACCGGCCGCAGCTATCGCCTGTTCGATTACTACGGCGCAAAGGACGCGGAGCGCGTGATCGTGCTGATGGGTTCGGGCGCCGAGGCGGCTGAGGAAGCCGTGGATGCTCTGGTGCGCGCTGGCGAAAAGGTCGGCATGGTGAAGGTGCGCTTGTATCGGCCGTTTGATAGCAAGGCATTCCTGGCCGCGCTGCCCGCGACCATGAAGTCGATGGCAATTCTCGACCGCTGCAAGGAACCCGGCGGCGCGGGCGAGCCGCTCTATCAGGACATCATGACGGTGCTGGGCGAAAACTCCGGAAAGCTCCCGTTCGCTGCGCCGACAGTCATCGGCGGCCGCTATGGCCTCTCGTCAAAAGAGTTCACGCCAGCGATGATCAAGGGCGTTTTCGATGAATTGAGCAAGCCCTCCCCCAAGAATCACTTCACGATCGGCATCAACGACGACGTGAGCTATACGAGCCTGGACTACGATCCGGAGTTTTCGACCGAAGATCCGAAGACCGTGCGCGCTCTGTTCTACGGGCTGGGCTCCGACGGTACCGTGGGCGCAAACAAGAATTCCATCAAGATCATCGGCAACGAGACGCCGAACTTCGCGCAGGGCTACTTCGTCTACGACTCGAAGAAGTCGGGCTCGATGACCACCTCGCACCTGAGGTTCGGGCCCAACCCCATCCGATCGACGTACCTCATTACGCGCGCCAGCTTCGTGGCCTGCCACAACTTCAGCTTCCTCGAGAAGATGGACGTGCTGGAAGCGGCCATGCCGGGCGCGGTATTCCTGCTCAACTCGCCGCACTCCGCGGCCGAGGTGTGGGACAAGCTGCCGCGCAGCACGCAGGAACAAATGCTGCGCAAGAAGATCGAGTTCTACGTGATCGACGGCTACAAGGTGGCGCGCGAAGCCGGCATGGGCACGCGCATCAACACCATCATGCAGACCTGCTTCTTTGCCATCAGCGGCGTGTTGCCGCGCGAAGAAGCCATCGCGCAGATCAAGAAAGCGATCAAGAAGACCTACGGCAAGCGCGGCGAAGCGGTGGTTGAGAAGAACTTTGCCGCCGTGGATCACGCGCTGGCGCATCTCGAGAAAGTCGAGTTGCCGTCGGCCGCGACGTCGGGCTTTGACGTGACCGGCGTGATTTCTTCCAAGGCACCGAAGTTCGTGCACGATGTGCTGGGCAAGATTGCCGAGGGCAAAGGCGACCAGATCCCCGTGAGCGCGTTTCCCGCAGGCGGCGCTTATCCTTCGGGGACGGCGCAGTGGGAGAAGCGCAATATTGCGCAGTTCATTCCCGTGTGGGACGAGAATCTGTGCATACAGTGCGGCAAATGCGTGATGGTGTGCCCACATGCAGTGATCCGCGCCAAGGTCTACAACTCCGATCTGGGCGACAAGGCGCCCGTGACGTTCAAGTGGGCCACGCCCAAGTGGCGCGGCATGGAGCAGGAGCGCTACACGCTGCAGGTTGCGCCCGAAGATTGCACCGGCTGCGCGGTGTGCGTTGAAGTATGTCCAGTAAAGAACAAGAGCGACGCCGGCAAGAAAGCTATCAACATGGCGCCGCAAGCGCCGCTGCGTGAGCCGGAACGCGAGAACTGGGAGTACTTTCTCTCGCTGCCCGAAGTGGACCGCTCCAAGCTCTCGCACACACAGGTGAAGGATCTGCAGTTGCTGGAGCCGCTTTTTGAGTTCTCCGGCGCTTGCGCGGGCTGCGGCGAAACGCCGTACATCAAGCTGCTCACGCAATTGTTTGGCGACCGGCTTTATATCTCCAACGCCACGGGTTGCTCGTCGATCTACGGCGGCAATCTGCCTACCACTCCATACACTTCGAATGCGCAAGGCCGTGGGCCAACGTGGTCGAACTCGCTCTTTGAGGACAATGCCGAGTTCGGATTCGGCATGAGGTCGGCGCTCGATCAGCAGAAGGTCTTTGCGGAGACGCTGGTCACTCGGCTTGCGCCGGCCATCGGAGCGGAGCTCTCCGCGGATCTGATCGGCGCTGCGCAGAAAACCGAATCGGAAATCAATCAGCAGCGCGAGCGCGTCAAAGCGCTTCGTGCCGTGTTGGATGGGAACAGCTCCTCTGACGCGAAAAATCTGCTGGCCATTGCGGACGTGCTCATTCGCAAGAGCGTGTGGATCCTGGGCGGGGACGGCTGGGCCTACGACATCGGCTTCGGTGGCCTCGATCACGTGCTCGGCTCCGGCAAGAATGTGAATGTGCTGGTTCTCGACACCGGCGTTTACTCGAACACCGGCGGGCAGGCCTCCAAATCAACACCGCGCGGCGCGGTGGCAAAGTTTGCAGCCAGCGGCAAGCCCAACAGCCGCAAGGATCTGGCCATGGAAGCCGTCAGTTACGGCTCGGTGTACGTGGCGCAGGTGGCGCTGGGCGGCAACGACTCACATGTCGTGAAAGCCTTCCAGGAAGCCGAGGCGCACAATGGTCCGTCGATCATCATCGCGTATTCGAACTGCATCGCTCACGGCTACGACCTGGTGCACGGGCTGGAACAACAAAAACTTGCAGTCCAGTCGGGTTACTGGCCCTTGATGCGCTACAACCCGGCGTTGCGCGAAGAGGGCAAGAATCCCTTCCAACTCGATTCCAAGGCGCCTTCGATCCGGCTTAAGGATTACGCCTATCGCGAAGCCCGCTACACGATGCTGGCGCGCAGCAATCCCGAGTTGGCCGCGAAGCTGCTCACGGAAGCGCAGGACGACGTGGAGCGGGAGTGGCGCGTTTACTCCGCTCGCGCCGCGATGCCGGGCCGCGGAGAGACGCCGCACATTGCGCCTCTCGAAAAACCGGAAGAAAATCAGGAAGCCAAGCTGGCGGCTGCGGCTGCCGGAGGTGAATGATGACCGATATTTCCATGCAATATCTCGGCATGAAACTCAGCGGCCCGATTGTGGTCGCTTCCACACCGCTCTCTGAGTCGATCGACAATGTCCGCCACATGGAGGATGCGGGCGCGGCGGCAATCGTGCTCACCTCGCTCTTTGAGGAGCAGTTGGCGCTGGAGTCGCGCACGCTCGACGAAGACTTGTCGCGCGGCACGGACTCTTTTGCCGAGTCGCTCGATTACCTGCCCGATCTGAAAGACTACCGCATGACGCAAGATGGCTATCTCGAGCATCTGCGGCGCGCACGGGAGGCGGTGGAGATTCCCATCATCGCCAGCCTGAACGGAGCCACACCCGGAGGCTGGGTGCGGTTTGCCAAAGAAATGGAACAGGCCGGAGCGCAGGCCATCGAGCTGAACACCTTCGCGCTCGCCACCGACCGCAGCCAGACCTCGGCAGAGCTCGAACTGCAGCTGCTCGAACTCGTGGACAGCGTGTGCAAGGCGGTCAAAGTCCCTGTGGCCGTCAAGCTCTCGCAGTCGTTCACCAGCTTGCCGAACCTGTGCGCACGTCTTGAAGACGCAGGCGCACAGGCCGTGGTGCTCTTCAACCGCTTCTATCAGCCGGACTTCGATATCGAGACGCTGGAGGTCAGGCCCTCGCTGCACTTCTCGACACCGTCCGAATTATTGCCGCGGCTGCACTGGGCGGCCATCCTTTTCGGTCACCTGAACGGCGACATCGCTATCACCGGTGGCGTGCACTCGGCCGAAGATGTGCTGAAGGCGATCATGGCCGGCGCCAGCGTCGCCATGATGGTTTCGGCCTTGCACATTCATGGCATCGAGCACATCGGCCGTGTGCTGGCCGACCTGCGCTACTGGCTTGAGAAGCGCGAGTATGCCACGCTCGCCGAGACGCGGGGCTGTCTCAGCCGCCGTTCCGTGCCCGACACGTCGCCCTACGACCGAGGCAATTACATCAAGACGCTCAGCTCCTACAGCCTGCGCCAGACGTTGGCGGCCTTCTAAGCTTGTCTATTCTTTCTTTGTAATCGGCGGCTGCGGAAATTGCAGCCGCCATTCTTTTGCTTGCGTGGAAAGTTGAGGGGAGATTGAGTCGCTTTGTTCGAAATTCACAAATAACGGCGCGTGGTCGCCACAGGTTGAGAAGTTTCAGGAGATCCTCAACCAATAATCCGTGGTGAGCAGCGATCCGTTTGAGAATACTGGAAAGCGTCCCGGTCTAAATGGCATGGTGATGCGGAATGACTTCGTGGTTTTCGCCGTCTTGCTGCGTAGTAATTCGAATGTGGGAACCGGTTTGGCGAGTTTCCAGGTAACCCAAAACGCTCAAAGCTTTGACCAATCTCGGTCCGTCAAGGTCACGCGGTAGTTTCATGCGGCCAGAACTTCTTCGCGCACGAAGTGAAGACGGATAATCTTCGGGGCCTGAATCGATTCATCGAAATAGCAAGCCACTGCGTCCCTGACCATAGCGCGCAGCTCCTCAAGGGTCTCAGCCTGCGTGTGGATACCGTACCCGAGCGCTTGGGCCGTATAGCCGCCGTCCGCCTCGTCTTCGTACTTCGAAGATGATTTCACTCATTCGATTCCCCCCCTTGGCTTATGTGCGATCTCATATGCAGTGCTTGTATGGTCGATTTCCTCAAAATGGTAACACGGTTTGTGGGCCGCAAGAAGCAATGTCGGTCAGCGGCCAAGAAAGCGCAGCACGGCCTTTTCCAGAATGCCACGCGCGCGGGGAAGAGCGGCTTCGACAGGTGCGCTGAAGGTCTCGCCCAGTTCGGTCGAGCTCACCCCGACGGTCAACAGCATGGCATGAGATTTGATGGAACCATAGAGTGAGCGCGTCACACCGAGAAGCTCGGATGGCTTGAGGTGATGGGAAGACGGTACTGAAGGGTCGACACGCGACGAGACCGGAATGAGCCTGACGCGGCCCGGAGGAGAACTCGCGGAGGCATCGACAAAAAGCACGGAATCGGCGGTGGCAATCTCTTCGGCCAGGTCGGGGGTCCACTGCTGGCGCGAAATTACGCGTACATCGGGCTCATGGCGGAATCGTTCTTCCGCCCATGCAGCGAGCTTCGGGCCTACGCCATCGTCGCCGCGCAAAGTGTTGCCGCAGGCAAGGATGAGACAACGGGCTTTAGGTTCGGTCATGAAGATTCCTACAAAAGCAACCGCAGATCCCTTCGACTCCGCTGCGCTTCGTTCAGGATGACAGCATTTGGGGAGGTTCCATCCTTTGATTCCAATCGCTAGCGGACCACCCGGTCGATGACTTCGCCGTCAGCCGACAGCAGCGAAATCTCCAGCGGCATTTGCCCAAAGGCATGCGTGGAGCAGCTGAGGCATGGGTCAAATGTACGAATGACGGCTTCTACACGGTTCAAGATGCCCTCGGTGAATTTGCCGTCCTTCACATAATGCCGGGCAGCCTGGAATACGCCGCGATTCATGGCATTGTTGTTCTGGCCGGTGGCAATCACCAGGTTCGCCCAGGTGATCTTGCCATTTTCATCGACTTTGTAATGGTGGTGGAGCACGCCGCGCGGCGCTTCAGCCTGGCCCGCGCCCTCGAGGCGGTTGACGCCGGCCGTGGCGCGCACATGTTTGTCGAGAATGCGCGAGTCGGCGAGGATCTCTTCGATCTTTTCAATGCCGTAGAGCATCTCGACGAGCCGCGCGTGGTGATAGTGGAACGAACTTGCGACCGGTCCGGCGGCCAACTGCTTGAACTCGACGAGTTCTTTTTCTGCGCGCGGTGTGCCCATGGATTTGACGATGTTCAGCCGCGCCAGCGGACCGACCCGGTAGCTTCCTTCGGGGTATCCGAGAGGCTTGTAATAAGCGAATTTGGTGTAGCTGTAAGGTTCGACAGCCTCGCCGATCACCTCGGTGAAGCGCGTGGCCGTCATGCCGTCCTCGATAATGGCGCCGGTCGAGTCGATCAGTCGTAGCGCGCCGTCGGTAAAGTCGATGGCTTCTTCTTCGCTGATCAGGCTCATGTAATTCGACGGGAAGTTGGCGAAGACCTCGATCTCCGGTTTGAATGCGCCGGCGATCTGCTTATATGCGCTCAGAGCCATGCCGACGCTCGAGTAGGCCTCGGGCAGCATGGCCAGAATCTTGTCGCGCTTCACGGAAGAAAGCGGTTCGGTGACGCCGCCGGGAATGACCCAGCCAGGATGAATGCGCTTGTCGCCGAGCAATTCGACGATGCTCTGCCCAATGCGGCGCAGCGCGATGCCGGCGCGGCCGAGCTCCGGCTTGGCCGCCGCCACGCCGAACACATTGCGTATTTTGGGATCTGATTCCATGCCCAGCAGCAGGTCGGGCGAGGCGAGATAGAAAAAGCTGAGCGCGTGCGATTGCACCATCTGCGCCAGGTTCAACAGCCGCCGCAACTGCGCCGCGGTGTGCGGGATGCGCACCGACATGATAGCCTCGCAGGCCTTGGCCGATGCGATGAGATGCGAGACCGGGCAAATGCCGCAGATGCGCGCCATCAGGTTGGGCATCTCGTAGAACGGACGGCCTTCGCTGAAGCGCTCGAAGCCGCGCACCTGCGTCACGTGGAAGTGCGCGTTCTCTACCTCGCCCTGGCCGTTGAGCTGGATGGTGATTTTGCCGTGGCCTTCAAGGCGCGTTACCGGATCGATAGTGATGGTCTGGCTCATGAAAACTTGCTCCGACTCGTTATGCTCCAAAGCGGGTGAGCGCCGAAATGTCCAGCGGGCCGCCGTTGACCAGCGCAGTGAGCGCGGTGTGAAATGTGTCAGCCGAGGGCGGGCAGCCGGGCAGGAAGACGTCCACCTTCACAAACTCATGGATGGGACGCACCACCTTCAACAGCTTCGGCACTACCACGCAGGGAATCTGCGCCTGCGCGCTCGCGTTCTGAATGTAGGCGCGGTCGAGAATCGCCTCAGGACCCATGGGATTGCGCATCGAAGGCACATTGCCGGTAATCGCGCAGTCGCCCATTGCCACCAGCATTTTCGAGTGGTCACGAATCTTCTTGATCTTCTTTTCGTCGTCGACCGAGGCCACGGCGCCTTCGACCAGCACGATATCCACCTCATCCGGGAACTCCTTGGTGTCGACGATGGGGCTATAGACCAAATCGACCACTTCCGCCAGTTCCAGCAGCCGCTCGTCCATGTCGAGAAACGACATGTGGCAGCCGGAACATCCGTCCAGCCAGACGGTGGCAAGCTTCAGTTTGCTCATTGCGCCTCCCTCATGAGGTTCAGGAACGGGAGAAAATCGGGATACTTGGGGTGATCGGAGCCGATCTTGCTCTTATCGAAGAGAGCTCCTGTGGGACACACCTGCACGCATTTGCCGCAGCGGGTGCAAGCTGAACTTCCCCACTCCTGGTGCAGGTCGGAGATGATCAAAGAATTGATTCCGCGGCCCATCACATCCCAGATATGCGCGCCTTCAATTTCAGAGCAAACACGCACGCAACGCGTGCACAGGATGCAGCGGTTGTGATCCAGGGTGAAGCGCTCGTGCGAGGCATCCACAAAGAGATCGGGATTGCGATAAGGCAGGTGCACATGCGTCAGTCCCTGCTCCTGGCCGAGGGTTTGCAGTTCGCAGTGGCCGTTCGAGACGCAGACCGAGCAGATGTGATTGCGTTCGGCGAACAATAGTTCGAGTATCGTCCGGCGGTGCTTCTGCAGGCGTTCGGTGTTGGTGCTCACCTCCATGCCTTCCTGCACGGTAGCCACGCACGCCGGCAACAATTTGTTCGAGCCCTTGATCTCCACCAGGCAAAGCCTGCATGCGCCCACGTCGCTCAGGCCTTCGAGATGGCAGAGCGTGGGAATGTTGATATTGTGCTCCGTCGCGACCGCCAGAATCGTCTGGCCCTCGCGAGCGCTCACTTCCTGGCCATCGATGATGAGAGTTTTGACGTCGACAGCAGGACTCATGCCACTACCTCCACGGCTGCTTCCATGTTGCAAACACCGGCCGCACAGCGTTTTTGCAGAATGTGCTCGATATACTCGTTGTGGAAATACTTGAGTGTGCTCAACACGGGATTGGGCGCGGTCTGCCCCAGTCCGCACAAGCTCGTCTCCTTCACCGTGGAGCAGAGGTCTTCGAGCAGCGCAAGGTCGTCCATGGTTCCGGTGCCTTTGCAGATGCGCGTCAGCAGTGTGTGCATCTGCGCAGTGCCGGCACGGCATGGAATGCACTTGCCGCACGACTCGGTCATGCAGAACTCGATGAAGAAGCGCGCCACGTTGACCATGCAGGATGTGTCGTCCATCACGATCATGCCGCCGGATCCCATGATGGATCCGATCTTCACGAGTGCATCGTAGCTCACGCCGATGTCGAGCATGTGAGCAGGAATGCAGCCGCCCGAGGGCCCACCCGTCTGCACCGCCTTGAGTGTGTGGCCGTCGGGAACGCCGCCGCCAATGCCTTCGATGATTTGCCGAAGACTGATGCCCATGGGAACTTCGACCAGTCCCGTATTCGTGATCTTTCCCGTGAGCGCAAAGACCTTGGTGCCTTTGCTGCGTTCCGAGCCGATGCTTGCAAACCATTTACCGCCTTTGCGGACGATGGGTGCGATGTTGGCGAAGGTCTCTACGTTATTAATCAGAGTCGGCTTGCCCCAAAGGCCGCTCGTGGCGGGGTAGGGCGGCCGCGGCTTGGGCGTGCCGCGCTTGCCTTCGATTGAGGCGATCAGCGCCGTCTCTTCGCCGCAGACAAACGCACCGGCGCCCAGGCGAATCTCTACCTCGAAGTTGAAGGGCGTATTGCAGATGTTGTTGCCCAGCAGTCCGTGACGCCGCGCCTCGCGGAGCGCGATGGTCAGCCTCGACACGGCAAGTGGATATTCCGCACGAACATAAATGAAACCTTTGCTCGCTCCAACGGCATAGGCGGCAATCGCCATTCCCTCAATCACGCGCTGGGGATCGCTTTCGAGAACGCTGCGATCCATGAACGCTCCAGGGTCGCCTTCATCGCCATTGCAGATGACATACTTCATGTCGCCCATTGCCTTGGCGACCGTGCTCCACTTCAATCCGGTCGGATATCCGCCGCCTCCGCGTCCCCTCAATCCGCTTTCGGTAATCTGCTGGATCACGTCCCTGGGCGCCATTTCGTTCAACGCCTTCATCAGGGCTTTATAGCCGTCGTGCGCAATATAGTCATCAATCTTTTCCGGATCGATGTGGCCGGAGTTCTCGAGCACGATGTGTACCTGTTCGTCGAAATGGGCGCGCAGGTTGCATTGCAACTCAGCTACCGGCTCACCGCCCAGGCTGGCGGCAATTGTTTCCGCGTCTTCAGCGCGCGCGTGCTGGTAGAGAATTTCTTCCGGATCGACCAGCACCAGCGGCCCCGCGGCGCACAGTCCCATGCAGCCGGTGCGGCGTACCAGGGTATTTGTTCCCTGAGCGCTCACGGCCGCGGTCAGTGCGTCCTTCAACCTGTCGGAGTGCTGGCTCATGCAACCGGTGCCCATGCACACGTTGATTTCGTGGTCGTACTTCGCGTTTGCCAGGCGGACGGATTCGGCGATTTGTTCAAGCTCTTCGATTGTCATTCCACTCGCCACCTTTCCAGTTGTGCAATGAGATGCTCGCCGGTCATCTGGCCCTGCAATTCGCCGTCGGTCAGTACCACAGGTGCGCGGCCACAGGCGCCTACACAACGCGCGGTCGTAAGGCTGATCAGGCCGTCCTTTGTTGTCTCGCCTTCGGCAATGCACAGGTGCTTTTCCGCCGACACCAGAAGCTTATCCGTCCCCTTGATGTAGCAGGCCGTTCCGGTGCAGACGGTCATGGTGTGCTTGCCCGGAGGCTTGAGCGTGAAGTAGTGATAAAACGTGGCCACTCCGTAGGCCTGGCTCAGTGGAACGTGTAACGAAAGCGCCACGAAGCGGATGGCATCGTCGTCGAGGAAGCCAAACGACGACTGCACGGTGTGCAGCGTCTCAATGAGCGCATGACGGGCAAATCCGTTTTTGCGCATGGTGCCGTTTACGATCTTCCATCGTTTGTCTTCGCTCGGTAGCGGCGGCAGCGTGATGACTGGCACAATCCCTCCCCGGCCGGTGCAGCTAATCGCTGCAACCTATGCGGAACGGCGTTCGCGCGACCCGCAGAGTGCCTATCATTGTTCTACGAGACAGGGGGTTGCGCAATCCGTGACAGCAGTCACGGTGCTGTCGGTCTATCCCATTTGTTGACATGGATTTCGGTTGTTCCCGAATGCGGCGGACCAAACTGCACCTTTATCCGCGAGCAATCGTGTCGCGGCGCACTAAATCCATCGAAGACGCCGTAAAGCGCGTGCGCGAGATCACTTAGACGTCCCGGCGCCTGAATCAATAAGCCCGTAGCGAGCCCGTAGCCAAAAGCTACGGGCTCAAAGCCGGCAGTTTTCTATTTGCTCCCTCGAAGTTGAAGCTGATAGTCGCTGTAGTCGATAATGATCACGGTCTGGCCAAAGAGCATGCTGGTCGATTCGGCGCGGGCGTGCATTGCCATGGCGAAGCCGTTGATGTTGGTGTACTGGCGCATCATGTGCGGGGCACCCGCAAAGGCAGACGGGCTCTTGGACGCGACACCTTCAATCTGAACCAGAGAACCATCCTTCGCGTCCGCCCACAGGGTTCCGATAATCAGGTTGGGAGCCTCTCCCCTGGGCGTGATGGCGAGAACGTAGCAATCGCGGCCGTTGAGCCGCTGGACACCGCCAGGCTTCAGGTTCATCGCGTAATTCGCCGACGTGAACCAGGATTTTTCCACATTGCCGGGCAGGTTGATCGTCTTCTCGTTATCAATCAGTGGCTTCAATCCGAAGCGCAGAATAATACTCGATCCGCTCTGGGAAAGTACGGTATATTCCTTGCCGACACCCTTTTTGTACGTGTCGCGCACCGTCATCTCCGCTGCGGGATGGGTTTCGTCCCCGCCCCGGTAAACGGCATAATGCTCGACGGCAGTGAATTCCAGAACGTTGTCTACGCGCGCTGCCAGGGCCCCGTCAATTTGGCGGATGACCGCGGCCTGATCCGGGACCTGGGCTGTGGCCGCGGCAACTCCCGACGCGATCGGGAGCAAAACGGCAGCGATTGCACGTATTGTCTGAAACCGGCGGCGACGCATGGTCTCGCTCGTGCTCTCCTTCAGTTTATGCTTCTTTTCCCCAGGGTCGCGCTGGCTCACTTGCGAGCAAGGCGGGAGGGGCGCAAGGCGGGAATGCGCCGGTTCTCATGCGCTATGCTGATTCTCTGAGCGAGAGAGCGCGGATTGACCCACGAATCAATTCCAAAACGAGAACGGCACGAAGTGCGACGAGAACGGTACGAAGTGCGCGGCGTGGTGCAGGGCGTCGGCTTCCGGCCCTTCGTCTACCGCCTCGCGTTGGAGGAGGGCCTGGCGGGATCGATCGGCAACGATACGGGCGGGGTGACGATCGAAATTGAGGGACCCGCCGAGCGGGTGGAGGCATTTCGGAGCCGGCTCGAAGCCGAGGCTCCGCCGCTCTCGCGCATCGACTCTATCGTTGTCCGAGAAACTCCTCCGAGACGAGAAAAAGAGTTTCGCATTATTGCCAGTGAGGCGAGCGGCCATGTCAGCACTGGCATTCCCGCCGATGCGGCGACCTGCGCCGACTGTCTGCGCGAGCTTCTCGATCCCAATGACCGGCGGTGTCGCTATCCATTTTTGAATTGCACCAACTGCGGCCCGCGCTACACGATCACGCGCCGCATCCCCTACGACCGTCCGCAGACCTCGATGGCCCGCTTCACCATGTGCGCGGCGTGCCAGGCGGAGTACGACGATCCGACGAACCGGCGCTTTCACGCACAGCCGAATGCCTGCGCAGTGTGCGGGCCGCGCGTATGGCTCGAAGAAACTTTCAACGTCACGGCCCACGAAGATGCTGTCAACGTCGCGGCCCACGAGGATGCTGCTTTGAAAGGGCACGGCTTTAGCCGTGCCGTACAAGCGCCCAACAAGAACGAGGGGGCTTTAGCCCCTGCGGAGCGTTCTCCGGTCGAAGAAACAATCGACCGCCTGATGGCCGGCGAAATCATGGCCATCAAGGGTATAGGCGGCTTTCATCTTGCCGTGGATGCAACCAATGACGCCGCGGTGATGCGGCTGCGCGAGCGCAAACACCGCTACGGGAAGCCGCTCGCTGTGATGGTTCGCGATCTCAATGCCGCGCGGGAGATCTGTAAATTGTCCGGCGAAGAAGAGGCGCTGCTCGGGACGGTGGCGCGGCCGATTGTTCTGGCCAGGCGGCGCGCAGATTGCGGGATCGCCGCATCCGTGGCTCCGGGAATCCCGTGGCTGGGTGTCTTTCTGCCTTATGCACCGTTGCAGCATCTGCTCTTTGCCGACTCTCGCGTGAGGGCACTGGTGATGACCAGCGCCAACCTCAGCGAAGAGCCCATCGCCATCGACAATGCCGAGGCCCTGGCGCGACTCAAGCACATTGCCGACGCGTTTCTGATGCACGACCGCGAGATTCTGCAGCGCTGCGATGACTCCGTGATGGCGTTGGTGGACGGTGCGCCGCAGTTGATCCGCCGCGCCCGCGGGTTTGTGCCGCTCGCTGTGCCGTTACCCTTCGATTCGCCGCCGTTGCTCGCCGTAGGCGGGCATTTGAAGAACGTCTTTGCTCTCGCACGCGACCGCTTTGCCTACCAGAGTCAGCACCTGGGCGATCTTGAAAACGTCACTGGCCTCAATTTTTTTCGCGAAGCGCTTGAGCACCTGATGCACACCTTCGAGATCGAGCCTGAAGCGGTGGTGCACGATCTGCACCCCGGCTATTTATCTACATCGTTCGCGAAAGAGTGGGCCGCAGAGCGCAATCTGCCGCTCATCTCCGTACAACATCACCACGCGCACATCGCGGCCTGCATGGCGGAGCACGGCATCGAGGGAGCGGCGATCGGACTCAGTCTCGACGGCACCGGCTACGGCACCGACGGCCGCATCTGGGGCGGGGAAGTGCTCATCTGCAGACTCGATGGTCCCGATCCAGGCCATTTCGATCGCTTCGCGCATCTCGACTACGTTCCGATGCCCGGCGGCGAGGCGGCGATTCGCGAGCCGTGGCGCATGGCGCTCGGAGCGCTTCATGCAGCGGGCTTCGACGTGGAGTCGCCGGAGGTGCTGGCGCTGCTCGGCGCGAAGCCGCAGGAAGCGCGCGTGCTCAAGCGCATGATCGAGCGCGAGTTGAATACGCCGCTCACTTCAAGTTGCGGACGGCTTTTCGATGCGGTTGCCGCCGTGGTGCTGGGCTGCGGCGTGGTCGACTATGAGGCGCAAGCGGCGATCGAGCTGGAAGGCGTCTGCGTCGGCGAGCCGGATGAACTCGGCTCGGGTTACGCACTTGCATGGATCGACGGAGATTGGAATGCGCGCAAGCCTGCGAACATCTCCGCCAAGTCCTTGTGGAAGGAACTCCTCAATGATCTGCATGCGAATGTGAACAAATCGCGCATTGCCGCCCGTTTTCATGCCGGGGTTGCGGCGGCATTCATCGGCGCTGCGAAATCGGCCCGCGACAATACGGGAATTGAAAATGTGGCTCTCTCCGGCGGCTGTTTGCACAATCGGCGTCTCGCACGGTTGCTGCGCGCAGGGCTCGAAGAAGAAGGCTTTCAGGTTTTTGAGCATCGCACAGTGAGCCCCGGCGATGGCGGGCTGAGCTACGGGCAAGCCGCCGTAGCCGCAGCCATCCTCGCGACGCGCCCCTAATCAGACCAACCGAATTCTCCGGAGGATCGATGACATTCGCAAAACGCATTTCGGCCGCAACAATCTGTTGGACCATCGAGATCGCGTCTATATTTTTCATCCTGCTTGCGGTGATCTGCGCCGCAGTACCAGCCCGCGCCCAGCAATCTGACAACGAGAAGGCCGTCTGGAAGCTGGAGACTACGTATTGGGAAGATGTGAAAGCCCTCGATCTCGAAAGCTACAAAAATCTCTGGCACGAAAACTTCGTGGGCTGGCCCTACTCCAGTTCGCAGCCTGCGCGAAAGGACCATATCACGGACTGGATCAAGGCTCACACGGACAAGGGGGCCACACTTGCCTGGTTTGAGTTGATGCCGGCGGACAGCCGGGCTACCGAGAACCTGGTGGTGACGGAATACTGGCTGACTTCACTCTGGGCGGACAAAGCAGGTCACGGAGAGCCGTTTACGCAGCGAGTTACGCACACATGGATCAAGACCGCCAAAGGCTGGCAGATCATCAGCGGCATGTCGGCAACAGTTCCCGCGAACTAGTGTCCTGTCTCCGAAGTTCGCACCAAAACGAGTCGAAGGACCTGCATTTCGGGGCTTGGACTAATGCTACGAATTTCTGGGACACCACACTAGAATCAAGAAAAGAACCAGCTTTATGTCGATCACAAAGCTGGTTCTTTATCACGATTGAGCAACGCGAAAAATCTACCCTGAAATCCGCACCAGCTCCTGCGCTTCCTCGCGCGGGCCGAGGATGGACATGCGCGGAATGCGCCCGCGCACCATGGCGACCTCATCGCAGCGGTGCAGGCGCGGGCAGCTCTGGCAATCCTTGAAAACCTTGTCGGGCAGTTCCGATTTGTCTTCCACGGTGCGGAAGCCGTACTTGAAGAAGAAATCGGGAATGCGCGTGAAGAGGCACACGGATTGGATGCCGTGCGTTTCGGCCTCTTCGATGAGCGCCTTCAAAATGCCGCCTCCCGCGCCCTGTCCCTTGGCCCCAGGCTTGATCACGATGGAGCGCACCTCGCAGAGATGCGGCCCGTACAAGTGGAGCGCGCCGCAGCCCAGAAACACACCGCCATCTGACTCGGCGACGGTGAAGTCGCGAATGTTCTCGCAAATCTCGGCGAAGGGACGCTTGAGCAGCGTGCCGTCGCCGGAGAGAGAGTTCACAAGGTCGTAGATGTTTGAGGCGTCGTGCAGCAGCGCCTTACGCACCAGCATGAACGGCCTCCGTTGCGGCGGATTTCGATACATTGGATTTCAAGACCGCAGCGATGCGCTCGGATGCGGCATCGAGCGCCTGCTGCACGCGCTGGTGCGCGGTCCCGCCGATGACGTCGTGGCAATCGAGCGTGGCGTCGAGGGTGATCGCAGTGTAAAAATCCTCGCCGAACTCTTCGCCGAACTTGCGCAGATCTGCGAGTGTCAGGTCGCTCAACTCAACACCTTTTTCAATGGCAAACCGCACCGCATGGCCGATCTTCTCGTGCGCCAGGCGGAAGGGAACGCCCTTGTGCACCAGGTAGGTGGCCGCGGCCATGGCGTTCAAGTAGCCCGACTGCGCCGCCTCGCTCATGCGCTCGCGATGGAATTCGAGTGCCGCGGTGAAACGCGCCACGAGCTTGAGCATCTGGGGTACGAAGTCGGCCGAGAAGGCCGTCTCCTGCGTCTCCTGCATGTCTTTATTGTAGGCCAAAGGCAGTCCCTTAAGCTGCATCGTCACGGTTTGCGCCGCGCCGTTGAGGCGGCCGACTTTCGCGCGCAGCAACTCCGTCAGATCGGGATTCTTCTTCTGCGGCATGGCGCTTGAGCCGGTGGAAAATGCCTCGGGTAAAATCACGAATCCGAACTCGGCGGTCGCGAAGAGAGTGATCTCTTCGGCAAAACGGCTCAGGTGCAACCCAACTAACGTGAGATCCTGCAGATACTCAAGAACAAAATCGCGGTCGCTCGTCGCGTCCATTGAATTAAAAGTGGGACCGCTGAAGCACAGCTCCTGCGCGGCGATATTGCGGTCGAGCGCAAGTGTAGCGCCGGCCACTGCACCCGATCCGAGCGGGCAAAGGTTCAACCTCCGGGCACAATCTGCCAAACGCGACGCATCGCGCAACGCCATTTCCACGTAAGCCAACAGCCAGTGGGCAGCGAGAACGGGCTCGGCGCGCTGCAGGTGCGTGTAACTCGGCATCACACTATCGCCCGCTTTACGCGCCTGTTCGACGAGCGCCAGCGCCCACGCGGCGAGCCCGTCGATCACGAGTTCGATTTGTGAGCGGACGTAAAGGCGCAGGTCGGTGGCGACTTGCTCGTTGCGGCTGCGGCCGGTGTGCAACTTCAGTCCCAGCGGCCCGATCCGATCCGCCAGCTTGAGCTCGACGAAATGATGAATGTCCTCGGCGGACGAGTGGTCGCGCACCAGCGCCTTGCCGGCTTCCGATGCGAACTCGACTCCGATCGCGTCCAGCGCTTTCCTCAACTCCGCGGTTTCCGCTTTGGTCAATATTCCGGCGGCACAAAGAGCAGAAGCGTGCGCCTTGCTGGCGGCAATTTCCTGATCGAGAAGCCGCCAATCAAAAACAATGGACCGCTGCCACGCTTCGAACTCCACGTCTAGCGGCTCGCGGAAGCGCCCCGACCACATCTTCCCGGATTGTTGTTCGTTGGACATTGTTTTACGTGCTATTCCTTCTCCGAACCCTATTTCTTCTCCGAACCATTGTTGAGCTGTGGCATTTCGCTGTTCTTGCTGAGCGAGAGGAGGCCGGATTTGGCGTAGGTGAGGAGCTTCTCCCGGGTGTCGGTAATGTCGAGATTGCGCATGGTGAGTTGTCCGATGCGGTCGCGCGGAGAAAAAGTGGATTCAGTCTTCTCCATGCTGAGGCGCTCGGGATGGAACGTAAGATTGGGCGACTCAGTGTTGAGGATGGAGTAGTCGTTACCGCGGCGCAACTCGAGTGTGACTTCGCCGGTGATGGGTCTGGCGACCCAGCGCTCGGCGGATTCGCGGAGCATGATGGCCTGAGAGTCGAACCAACGGCCCTGATAGAGTAGACGGCCGAGCTTGCGGCCATGGTCGCGGTACTGCTCGATGGTGTCCTCGTTGTGGATGCCGGTGATGAGGCGCTCGTAAGCGATAAAGAGCAGGGCGAGGCCGGGAGCCTCGTAAATGCCGCGGCTCTTGGCCTCGATGATTCTGTTCTCAATCTGGTCGGACATGCCGAGCCCGTGGCGGCCGCCGATGCGATTGGCTTCGAGGAGCAGAGCGACGGGCGAGTCGAACTGCTGGCCGTTGAGCGCGACGGGCGAGCCCTCTTCGAAGCCAATGACGACCTCTTCGCGCGCGATCTCGACATCGTCGCGCCAGAATGCCGTGCCCATGATGGGGACGACGATCTTGACGGACGAAGAGAGATGTTCGAGATCCTTCGCCTCATGGGTGGCGCCAAGAATGTTGGAGTCGGTGGAGTAGGCCTTTTCCGCCGACATCTTATACGCGAAACCTGCCCGCTGCATGAAGGCAGACATCTCGGCTCTGCCGCCTAATTCATCGATGAAAGCTGCGTCAAGCCAGGGCTTGTAAACCTGCAGGTTGGGATTGACGAGCAGGCCGTAGCGATAGAAGCGCTCGATGTCGTTGCCCTTGAAAGTGGAGCCGTCGCCCCAGATGTGGACATCGTCCTCCTTCATGGCGCCTACCAGCATGGTGCCCGTCACCGCGCGGCCGATCGGAGTGGTGTTGAAATACGGCACGCCGGCGGTGGTGATGTGGAAGGCTCCGGCCTGCAGCGCGGCGATGCCTTCGCGTACCAGCGCGCTGCGGCAGTCGATGAGGCGGGCCTTTTCCGCGCCGTACTCGAGGGCTGTGCGCGGAATGGCGTCGTAGTCGGTTTCGTCGGGCTGGCCGAGGTTGGCCGTATAGGCGTAAGGGATCGCGCCCTTTTGCTTCATCCAGTGCAGGGCGGCGGAGGTGTCGAGCCCCCCGGAGAAGGCGATGCCGACCTTCTGGCCAATGGGCAGCGATTCGAGAATTACGGACATGCTTGCAAAACCTCAAGGTAGTTGTCAGTGATCAGTTTTCAGTTCTCTCTTCTCGCGAATTCTGTCCGCCGAGGACGACTGCCAATCTGATTACTGACAACTGAAAACTGGTTATTGAAACTTCTCCACATTCGCCAGCCCACCCAGCAGCAGAAGCAGCAACGCTTTCTGCACGTGCAGGCGATTCTCGGCCTGATCGAAAACAATCGACTGCGGCCCGTCGATCACCGCATCGGTCACTTCCTCATTGCGCCGCGCAGGCAGGCAATGCATAAAGACCGCGCGCGGTGAGGCTTTGCTCATCAAGGCCTCATTCACCTGGAAGGGGCGGAAGATGGGCGCGCGTTTCGTCGATTCGTGCTCCATGCCCATGCTCACGCACACATCGGTGTATACCGCGTCAACGCCTTCAACCGCGGCCTGCGGATCCTGCAGCAAACGGATTTCGCATCCGTTGACCGCGGCGATTTCCCGCGCCTTGGTCACGATCTCGATGTCGGGCGAGTAGCCGCGCGGCGTGGCCACGATCACGTTGGCGCCCAACTGCGCGCCGGTGAGCATCAACGAATGACTCACGTTGTTGCCGTCGCCGACATAAGCGAAGTTGAGTCCCGCGGCCGTTCCGAAGTGCTCCTCCAGAGTCATGAAATCGGCGAGAGCCTGGCAGGGATGCTCGAAGTCAGAGAGCGCGTTGATCACCGGGACGCGGGAGTTGACGGCCATTTCGGTAATGGTGTCGTGCGCATACGTGCGCAGCACGATGACATCCACCCAGCGCTCCAGATTGCGCGCCACGTCGGCAATGGTCTCGCGCTCGCCTAAGGGAGCATTGGTCTGGTCGGCGAAGATGGCGTTGCCACCCATCGTATTGATGCCGGTCTCAAAGGCGAGACGCGTGCGCAGGCTGGCCTTTTCAAACATCAGCACCATCTGCTTGGCATCGAGAGCATGGCGGTACTCGCGCGGATTGTGCTTGACGTCGTGCCCTAACTTGAGAACGGCGCGCACCTCGGCGCTCGAGAGATCCGCGATGGAACACAGATCCTCGCCGGCCATGCGCGCCGCCGCGGCCAGAATGTCCGGGTCTTTCTCAACGGGAACGGCGGCTTCCTTGCGTTCCATGGTGGCTTTGCTAGCCATGATGTTGTCCTCCTGCGGGCGCACTGTGCGCTGCGGCGTGTACGGCAAAGATCTCGTCCAGCGCGGCAATCGCCGTATCGATGTGGCTGCGCTCCACGATGTACGGAGGCAGGAAGCGCAATACAGTATCGCTGGTGCAGTTGATGAGAATGCGGCGCTTGAGCATCTCCGCTACAGTAAGCTTGGCCAACTCCGCAGAATCGAGCTCGGCGGCGATCATCAGGCCTTTTCCGCGCACATCGACAATCGTCTCATGCTTGCGGGCGAGCGAGCGCAGGCTTTCCATGAAATAATCTCCCACTTCCGTGGCATGCGCCAGCAGCCCTTGCTTCTCGATGGTGTCAATGACAGCGATGCCGACCGCGCAGGCTAACGGGCCACCGCCAAATGTGGTGCCGTGCATGCCAGCATGGATCGCGCGCGCAACCCCCTCGGTGCACATCACTGCGCCCAGAGGAAGGCCGCCTGCGAGCGGCTTGGCGAATGTGGTCACGTCGGGCTGGATGCCATAGTGCTGGTACGCGCACCACTTGCCGGTGCGGCCCATGCCTGCCTGAATCTCATCGACGATCAGCAATGCGCCGGTGGAATTCGAGAGAGCGCGCGCCTCGGCGAAAAACTCCTCCGAAAGCGGACGAATGCCGCCTTCGCCCTGGATGGCTTCGACGAGAATGGCGCAGACATCGGCAGAAAATTTGGCGCGCAGATCGGCTACGTCGTTGAAACGCACGAATTCGACGCCGGGAACCACTGGCGCGAACGGCTCGCGGTATTTTGCTTTGTACGTGGTGGACATGGAGCCGAAGGTGCGGCCGTGGAAGCTCTGCTCGAGCGCCAGGAATTTGGTGCCGATGTTCGTGCCCTCGCTGCGCCGCAGTCCTGCGTAGGCGCGCGCCAGCTTGAGCGCGCCCTCCCAGGCTTCCGTGCCGGTGTTGGCGAAGAACGCGCGATCGAGGCCGGTGCGCTCTGTGAGGCGCATCGCGAGTTCCGCCTGCCCCTCGTGATAGTAGAGGTTCGAAGTGTGAATCAGAGCGCGGCTCTGGCGGGCGATCGTTTCCACAATCGCGGGATGGTTATAGCCGAGGGCGTTGACGCCGATGCCGCTGAGCAAATCGAGATAGCGATCGCGCTTTTCATCGATGATGTATACGCCTTCGCCGTCTACGAAGAGGATGGGGCTCCGATCGTAAGTAGTGAGCAGCAGCCGCGCTTCCGCGGCGCGAATTTGTTCGAGCTTCGTCATCTAAAAACCTCCTATGCCACCATCACTTCTGTGCCGTGCGCTACGCGCGAACTGCACAGGTCGGGCAGGGAACTGGCCGCTTCCGCGGGCAGAATCCGTACGCGCTTTACGCCGTTCAACAGCGCTTCGCGACAGGCGCCCAGCTTGGGCAACATGCCACCGGAGATGACGGCGCTCTTCGCCATCTCCGCGATTTGATCAATCGATAACCATCGCAGGACTTCGCCGTTCGCGCCCTTGACACCGGGAACATCGGTGAGGAAAACCAACGCGTCGGCGCGGCAGGCAATGGCGCAGGCCGCGGCCATCTCGTCGGCATTGATGTTGTAATACTCGCCGTCGAATCCCAGCGCCATGGAGCAGAGCACGGGCACGCCGTTCAACTGCCAGATGGCCTCAAGCCAGCGCATGTCGCTCGCGGCAATCTCGCCCACGTAGCCGAGATCGGGCACGGTACGCTTCTTGCGCGCGCGGAAGATCATGCCATCGCCGCCGCAAAGGCCGACCGCGGGCTGTCCCAGAGCGCTCAGCGCGGCTACCAGGCCTTTGTTTACGCGCCCGGCAAAGACCATCAGTGCGACATCGCGGGTCTCCGCGTCAGTGACGCGCAGGCCGTCGATGAACTCGCTTTGCTTGCCCAACGCCTTTAACGTGCGGGTCAACTGCACGCCGCCGCCATGCACCACGGCCACCTGATTGCCGTCGCGCACCAGCTCGGCGATGGCCCGGGTGCTGCCTTCCAGCAGCGCCGGATTTTCAAGGCCCGCGCCGCCCAACTTGACCACGTACTTCATTCACTCCCCCTCTGCGGCGAGTTTCATTCGAGACCTTCCGATTCCGGCCAACCGGCGATTAGATTGAAATTCTGCACGGCCTGGCCGGCAGCTCCCTTCAGCAGGTTGTCGAGGCAACTGACAATGATGGCGCGCTTGCCGCCGGCATCGAGTTGGAATCCGATGTCGGCGTAGTTCGTGTGCACCGAGTACTGAATCTGCGGCAACGCTTTTTCGTAGAGCCGGACCATCGGGCTGCCCAAAAAAAACTCGCGATAAACCTGCGCCACGCTCTCCCGCGTCTGCGCTTTCTTGAAGCGCACGTAGATCGTGGACAAAATGCCGCGCGGAATCGGAAGCAGGTGCGGCGTAAAAATGATTTCTTCGTTCGAAACGCCGATTTGCTCCAGCAACTCGCCGGTATGGCGATGGGCAAAGACGCCGTACGCGGAAAGATTGTCTGCCGCATACATGAAGTGCGTTTTTGCGGTGGGAGCCTTTCCCGCGCCGCTCACGCCGCTCTTGGCGTCGGCCACGATTCCGTGTTCGAGATCGACAAGTCCCGCGGCTACCAGCGGTCTCAGCGGCAGAATAATCGAAGTCGCGTAGCAGCCGGGATTGGCGACGAGGCGTGCGCCGGAAATCTGCTTGCGATGCAGCTCGGGCATGCCATAAACCGCCTGCGCCTGCGTGGCCGCGGCCAGCTCGGCGCCCTCATCGGCGAATGCGTACACGGCGCGGTTGGCCGCGTCCGTCAGCCGCCAGGCTCCGCTCAAATCGATCACGCGTATCCCGCGCTTGAGCGCCTCGGGGACCCACTCGCGCGATAACTCGTGAGGCGTGGCCAGAAACAGCACCTCCACGCCGCGCGCACTGAGAAGCTCCCAGGAGAACGGTTCCAATTTCAGGTCGCTGTTTCCATTGTGATCGCCAAGCTGGGGATGAATCTCAGTGATCGGAACGCCGCCGCGTTCGAGGTCCTTGCCTTCCACACGCCCGGCAAATACCGGCGGCTTGCCGTCGAGGCGGGGATGATGCAGCAGCAGCCGCGCCAACTCCGCGCCGGCGTAGCCCGTGACTCCCACAATCGCTGTTTGAACCGTCTTCGTCATCCTTGCAATATCTTCCCTAACCGGGTGGCCACTTCCCCCGCCCGCCGTGCGTCCATACAAATCACCAGAACCGTATCGTCGCCGGCAATAGTGCCGGCCACCTCCGGCCAATCCTCGCGGTCGAGGGCCGCTGCAACGGGCTGCGCTCCACCCTTCAGCGTGCCCAACACCACCTGATTCATCGCCTGCTTCACGCGCAAGCCGAAACTATCGAGCATTTCCTTCAGCGTCGGCGGCTGATCCTCTTCCGCCACGGCAGGCGCGGCCCCGGCGCCATTGCCGTAGAGAAGCGAGTATCCGCGCGGTCCCTTGAATAGTTGCAACTCATGCATGTCGCGCGAAAGTGTCGCCTGGGTTACGTGAATGCCGCGCCGTCGCAGTTTGCGGCGCAGCTCATCCTGGCTGGTCACAGCATTGCCGGTCAGCACTTCGCGGATTACGTTCAGGCGTTGGGTTTTCACGGGTGCTTCCCTTCGCGAACAAAGCAAAGGCGCGGTCCGCTGAGCGGAAACCGCGCTTGAATAAATATACAATGGATTTGGATAAGTATGCAAGAGGAGTTTTGCGACAAAAATACTCTGAAGCGTGCTTACCGGGGCAGATTGCTGTGGATTTTACCTCCGATTTCAGCGCGGGTCAGGCGAATCCCATGTTACGACACCTTCCAGTACACGGCGAACCGTTGCCAACTTTGGTTCAACGGCTTCAGGGTGAGCTCCTGACCAACAGTGCGGAACGCAAGCGCCTCGCCCGGGACCGGCTCGATCCACGTAGCCGGATCGGCGCCGCCCGCTTTCAGAGGAGGCACCTCCAGCGCGGGCGCCTCCTGAATCTCCGGTCCCTGATGGTGCTCCAGGTCTTCCGCGAGCCCGGTCTTGGGGAATTGCCCGGCCAGCACCAGCGGACCGTAGAGGAACGCCTGCTGCGTCCGGTCGTCGGCCAGCGGCTCTGCCGTGAGCCGCATCGGCATCGTCAATTCCACGCGATCTCCCGCCTTCCACACGCGAGTCAGTGTCAAATAACTTCCGGGAGTTCCTGAAGCTTCCAGCCGCTTGCCATTGATCGCCACAGAGTTTTCGGCAGTCGTCCACGCGGGAATGCGGAGGCGGAGCGTCCACGCCTTGGCGGGAGTTTTTTCAATCGCAAGCTCGGCGCGCTCGCTCTCAGGGAAAGTCGTGGCTTGTTTCAGCCGCACGCCGCGCTCTTTCCAGTTCACGGTCGAAGCAAAGTAGAGGTTGACGAAGAGCGCATCGTCGTCGTGAGCGTAAATCGTGTCGTTCAGTTTGGCGAATTCTTCGACCCCGGTTCCCGTGCAGCACCAGAACGTTGCATCCTCGGTGCAGGTCGTCTTCCAGGCTCCGGGCGCCAGCGACAGAAAATACGTAGTGTGCCCTGTCTCCGGCTCGATGGCGCCAAGCCGGTGGTTGAGCAGGTTGCGCTCGTAGTAGTCGATGAAGCGACTGTCGGCGCTCCAGCCATAGAGATGCCGCGCCAGCTTCATCATGTTGTAGGCGCAGCAGCACTCCTGGTGGTGTGAGCTGATGTGCATTTCGATGGCAAGGTGATTGGGGCTGGTGAGCCAGTGCTCATTGTTGCTCGATCCGCCGGTCGCGTAGGTGCGCGACTCCGATACCGTCTCGAAAAAGAATCGCGCCACGTCGGCGAAGCGATAGTCGGAAGACAACTCGTAGCGCCGCGCCGCGCCGATCACCTGCGGAACGTGCGTGTTCATGTGTTGGCCCTTCAGTTCGTCGCGCCGCATGGCCAGGGGTGTGAAGAAAATCTTCTTGGTGAAGCGGTCGCCCGTTTGCGCCCAGCGGTCATCGCCGGTTACAGCGGCGAGGTTATAGAGGACCTCGTTCATCCCGCCGAATTCAGTGTTTAGAATGTCCTGCATGTGCTCTTCAGTTTTGGCCGCCGTCCACGCGTCGACCCAGCCTGCGAGCTTGACGACGGTGTCGAGAGCCTGATCATTGCCGGCCTGGGTTTTCATGTTGAGCAGGCCGGCCATAATCTTGTGCAGAGTGTAGTACGGAGCCCAGACATTCACGCGATGATCGAGGCGAACAAACAACTCAGCCGGGAAGGCGCTGACATAGCCGTTGTCGTCGAGCTTTGTCTGGCACTCGGCAATGCCTGTCACAAGGTCGTCGGCCTTGGCTTTGATCGCGGAGTCGCCGGTAGCTGCGCAAAGCAATGCGCACGCTGACAAATAGTGCCCGACAAAATGCCCGCGCAGCTCGCATTTCGGATCTTCCCAGCCGCCCAGAGGCTTTGCGGACGAGGGCAGGCCGGCGGTGATGCGGAAGTTGTGGAGCAGGCGGTCGTTCGGAAGGCGCATCATGTACGCGCGATTCCAGTCGCGCGCTTGCTCGAGAGGCCCGGCTTCGAGTGTGACATCGCGCAGAGCGAAGAGTTGGAGCTTGGGCTTAATTTCGTCGCGCGCAAAGGTGAGCGGCGCGGCGAAAGGCTCAGTCTCGACCACCGGAGGATGACGGTTATATTCGGCTTCGCTCTTTGGAGCTTTCTGCGCGGGCGGGTTTGCGGATTGCGCAGGCGCAGCCTGGCTGTGAGCGATCCCAAGCAGGCTGTTTCCCGCGGCCAGCCCCACAGGAGCGATGGCAAGGCTCTTGGCGAACTCTCTCCGGTTCAGCTTTCTCATGTGCTCCCTCTACCGATGTCTGGTAAACGCTTACCAGTGTATCCGCGCGACGTGGCTGTGGGCGAGACTCACTTCAGATCGCGCCAGTTGGGCCCGAAGGCCAGGTCGGCGACAAGCGGCACCTTCAGTTTTACGACGCCCTCCATCTCCGCCTGCACCAGAGCGGCGACCTCATCGGTCTCCGCCAGCGGCACCTCGAATAGCAACTCGTCGTGCACTTGCAGCACCATGCGCGTCTTCAGCTTCCGTTCCGCTAACTTGCGGTCGAGCGAAATCATGGCCAGCTTGATCAGGTCCGCGCCGGTACCCTGCAGCGGCGTATTGATGGCCGTGCGCTCGGCGAATCCGCGCTGGTTGGGGTTACGGCTCTCAATGTCGGGAATCGGCCGCATGCGCCCGAACATGGTGCGCACACTGCCATCCTTGCGCGTCTGGGCGAGAGTTCGGTCGATAAATTCCTTCACGCCCCGGTAACGCGCAAAGTAGCGGTCGATGTAGGCCTTGGCCTCGGCTTGCGGAATGCTCAACTGCGCGGCCAGGCCGAAGGCGGAAATACCATAGACGATGCCGAAGTTTACCGCCTTGGCGCGGTTGCGCGTCTGTTTGTCCATGGTTTCGGTCGCAATGCCGAAAACTTCGCTGGCGGTGAGGGTGTGAATGTCGATGTTCTCCGCGTAGGCGCGCATCAACAGCGGATCGCCACTGAAATGCGCCAGCAGCCGCAACTCGATTTGCGAGTAGTCGGCGGAGAGCAACTGCGTGCCGGGCGCGGCAGTGAAGGCGGCGCGAATTTCGCGCCCCAGCTCGCTGCGGATGGGAATGTTCTGCAGATTGGGATTAACCGAAGAGAGGCGGCCGGTGGCCGTGGCTGCGGCTTGAAACGTGGTATGCACACGCGAGTCTGCATCGGCGAGAAGCGGCAACGCGTCGACGTAATTCGATTTCAGCTTGGACAGATGCCGGTACTCGAGGACCAGCCGGGGCACTTCGTGCTTCTCGGCCAGAAACTCCAGCACGTCCTGCGCGGTGGAAACGGCTTTGTTTTTGCCGCGGCTGGCTGGAGCGGGCAAGCCGAGATCGGTGAACAGTACGACTCCGAGTTGTTTGGGTGAATTGATGTTGAATCGCCTGCCAGCAAGCTCGAAGATGCGTTCGCCAAGACGCGTCAACTCACTACCGAACCTCTCCGAAAGCTTGCCCAAAGCAATTGTGTCGATGCGCACGCCCGCCAGTTCCATGCGATAGAGCACGGGCGCGAGGGGTAGGTCGATGTCGCCGTAGACGCGCAACAGGTCAGATTTTTCGACCTCTTCGTGTAGCGCTGGGACGAGCGCATAAACGGCCGCGGCCGATGCGGGCAGCGAGTCAGGAGGTGGCTGCCCGTGACGTGCGGCAACATCGGCCAGCGATTGCGTGGAGTGCGTGGGATTGAGCGCGTACGAGAGCAGCATCGAGTCGTCGGCCGGGCCACGCAACGTGACGCCCATTTCGCCCAGCACGTGCAGGGCCAGCTTCCAGTCGTGCGCGCGCTTGGGTACGGAGGCGTCTTCAAGCAGAGCGCGCAACTCCGGCGTGAGAGGCAGGCGCAAAGCGCGTGCAAGATCGGCGCAGACTCCCACGCTGAAGTGGATTTTCTTCTCTGCGGCCTCCGCGACATCGAGCAGCGACGGCGCGGCTAATTCCTCTTCCCCCGCTTCCTCGGACGCGGGCCCCACGGTGTCGAGCGCGAAGGCAAAGCCGTGCTCGTGTGCGGCGGCGTAGAAGGCGGCGGTTTGTTCGGCGCTGGGTTCATCGATCAATTCGACCGAAGCTCCGCCCGCCGCAGGCGCCAGGTCGCGCAGCATGGAGGTGAACTCAAGCTCAGTGAAGAGCGCGCGTGCGGCTTCGAGATCCGGCGGCTGTGTTTCCATTGCGCGCAGGTCGAGCGCGAGCGGCACGCGGCAATCGATGGTGACGAGCTCCTTGGACAACAGCACGGCATCGCGGTTCTGCTCGAGCGACTCGCGGTAAGCCTTGCGCTTGACCTCCGCGGCACGGTCGAGCACTGCCTCCACACTGCCGAACTCCTTGATCAGCTCCACGCTGCCCTTGTCCCCGATGCCGGGCGCGCCGGGAATGTTGTCGACCGCGTCGCCGCGCAGTGCCATCACGTCGACGACTTTATTGGGCGGCACGCCCAATGTCTCTTCCACCTTGGCGGGATCGAGAATCAGGTTGTCCTTCTGCGGATTCAGGACCCTCACCTGCGGCGTGACCAGCTGCATCATGTCCTTGTCGCCGGAAACAATGAAGACCTCGTGCTCCAGCTCGGCGGCTTCGCGCGCCAGAGTGCCGATCACATCGTCGGCCTCAAAGCCCTCGGCTTCGAGGATGGGAATGCGCAGCGCCTCGAGAGCGCGGCGAATGTAGGGAATCTGGCGGCGCAGATCCTCGGGCATGGCTTCGCGCTTGGCCTTGTAGCCTTCGTAGCTCACTTCGTCAAAGCTTTGCGACTTGCTGTTCCATTTGCGCAGCGGGCCCATCGTGCGCGCGCGTCCGTCGCGAAAGACCTCGCCGCTCACGTCGAAGACCGCGGCAAAGTATTTGGGCGCGAAGTCCTGGCGCAGCTTCTTGATCATGTTGACGAAGACATAAGTGGCCGCCGTGGGCAGGCCGGAGCGCGTGGACATGGGCCGCGAGCGCTGCATGGCGTGATAGGCGCGGAAGATGAACGACATGGCGTCGAGCAGGAAGACGGGCGGCTTGGATGCGTCACTCACGCTTGTGAGGATAGCAGGGGGGAGGGGGCGGTGAAGGAGCGTAGGCGGTGAAGGAGTGAAGGGAGTGAAAAGAGTGAATGGAGTGAAGGGAGTGGTCACGCGATGAGCATGCAGTCGCCGTAGCTGAAGAAGCGGTATCTCTGTTCGACGGCGTGGTGGTAGGCGGCGAGGATAGGCTCGCGGCCGGCGAATGCGCTGACCAGCATGAGCAGGCTCGATTGCGGCAGGTGGAAGTTGGTGAGCAGCGCGCCGACGAGCCGGAATTCGAAGCCGGGCGAGATGAAAATCTCGGTGGCGCCGGAGTGAGGCTGAATACGTTGGTCGCCAGGATTGCCGCCAGCCGCGAGAGCTGCCGACTCGAGCGTACGTACGGTCGTGGTCCCGACAGCAACAATTCGGCGGCCCTCCGCGACGGCGCGATTGATGGCGGAAGCGGCTTCAACGCTGATCGTGTAGCGCTCGCTGTGCAGGCGCACGTCGTCCACGCGCTCTACGCGCAGCGGAGCAAACGTTCCCAGGCCTACGTGGAGAGTGACACGTGCAAACTCGACGCCTTGCGCGGTCAACGCATCGAGCATCTGTGGCGTGAAATGCAGACCCGCCGTAGGCGCGGCCACCGAACCCCGTGCCTCGGCGAAGACCGTCTGGTAGCGATCGCGATCGGCCATCGCGTCGTCGCGATGGATATAAGGCGGCAGCGGTACATGGCCGATGCGGTCCAAAATGTCAAAGAAATTGACGGCAAAGAAGTCGTCGCCAATTGAATCGTGGGGCGGTGTAAACTCGAGCAGCCGCTCGCCGAACTGGCCGCGCTCGAGCACTTCCGCTTCGAGAACAATTTCGCCTGTGGGCGCGGGAAAGACCAGGCGTTCGCCGATCGCGACTTTTCGGCCCGGGCGTACCAGGGCGTGCCAGCGGTTCGTTGCTGCGGCTTGAGGTTCGTGCTCTCCCACCCTTGCGCCAGAAGAAACGCGCAAGGATGGGGCACCGAGCTGCTGTGGTGATACCGGCTCGGTAAGCATGACTTCGATGCGGCCGGTGGGCTTCTCGCGTTCGCGGCGCAAAGTTCTTCGCGCGTAGAGCCGCGCAGGAATGACGCGGCTGTCGTTGAGGACGAGCAGGTCGCCTGGGCGCAAATGCCGTTCAAGATTGGAGAAGAGATCGTCGTGCAGCGTGCCGGTGGCGCGATCCACCACCAGCATGCGGCTCGTGCCGCGCTCCACGGGCGGCTGCTGCGCGATCAGCTCCTCGGGAAGTTCGTAATCGAAGTCGGCGACGCGGAGATCGGTCACGGCAGGCTCTCCGCGGCCAAGCTGGCGGTGCGGGTCTGGAGACCGGCGCTACAGTTTGACTGGAGACCGGCGGTGCGGAATCGCGTCATTGCGCGGCCTTCCCGAAGTGCGCGAGGGCGCGAAGACGCGCGTGTTCGATGGCGGCATTCAGTTCCTCACGTTTCTGCTCAAACTGGCTCTCGGCAAGATTGCCGGGAACGGTGGTCCAGCGCGCCCAGCTGACCACGATCCGGCTAAATGGTTTGGGCACCAGAAACCGATCCCAGGAATGCATAGTCCAGGCGCGCTGGGGCTCGAGATGGAAGGCGCCGATGGGCGCGCCGGTGATGTGCGCGAGCTTGATGGGGCCCATCTTGGTGCGATAGATGGGGCCGCGCGGGCCGTCGGCGGTGAAGATGGCGGGATGGCCGTTCGCGATCACCTGTTTGAGCCCCAGCAGGCCTTCGCGCGCGCCGCGGGAGCTGGAGCCGCGCGTGGTGTGAAAGCCGAAGAGCTCGAGGATGCGCGTGATGAGTTCGCCGTCGAAGCTCTGGCTGACGATGATGGTGGCGTGGGTGCGGCGAAAGTAGAACGTACAGGGGAGGACGCATTGGTGCCAGAAGCAGAAGATTTCCGCGCCTGCGCCTTCGCCGAAGGGAAGCGGCGTGGCGCCTTCCTCGGCGATGATTTCGAAGCGCCAGGTGCGGCCCACGAGCCAGAGCAGCGCCCAAACCAGGCGCGGCACCACGGCCAGAACGAGGCGCTGGCGGAAGGTGAACGTTGAACTGGCGTGGGTGGTCACTCAGACGATTTTAGCTGTAACGGAGCCAGCGTAGAATTTCCGGCAGGGTGGCGCGCTTGCCGTACATGAGGATGCCGATGCGATAGAGACGCGAGGCGAACCACACCACTCCCCAGATGCTGAAGATGAGAAGGGCAATGGAGAGCGCGACCTGCCAGTAGAGATAAGGTGAGGTTGACATGCCGAGACGCGGGACCATGATGAGGGGCGCGGTGGGTGGAAAGAGGGATGCGGCGACGACCCAGGGCGAGTTGGGATTGTTGAGCAGGAAGGGCAAAATGGCGAAGCTGGTCCAGGTGGGAATGACGGCCAGCGAGATATACATCTGCAGGTCCTGCGCGGTTTCGCAGGTGGCGGCGAGGCCGGAGAAGAAAGCGCTGTAAAGAAAAAAGCCGAGCACAAAGTAGACCGGGAAGAGAATGGCTTCGAGCACGCTGAAGTGGAGTTGCACATTGCCGCTGACGAGCGAGCCCATGAGAGCGGTGCCGCTGAGCAGCGTGGCGGCGGCGATCCAGATGGCGATCTGTGTGAGGCCGACGGCACCCACGCCGAGCAGCTTGCCGGTGAGCAGATCGTCGGGGCGGGCCACGGCGAGCATGACCTCGAAGATGCGTGAGCTTTTTTCTTCGATGATGGAGCGGGCCATGTCCATGCCGTAGAGCAGAATCGGCATGGTCATGAGAAATGTCATCAGCATGGCCTTGTAGAACGGGGTCATGCCCTGGCTTTTGCCGGTCTGGCCGCTGCCCGAGATCAGAAGCGTGTCGAGGTGTACGGGTTTTGCCAGCGACTGGATTTTGTCGGCCGGCACTCCTTGCTGCTCAAGACGGAGATCGAGAAAGCCGTGATTGATGGCGTCATTGAGGCGCGAGGTACTCATCAAATCGCCCGAGGACTGCGAAATGTAGGTGACGCTGGGCGTGCCGGTCGAGGAGTTTTCGATGATGAGCAGACCGTCGAGGGATTTGCTGGCGACGCGCGCCTGTAGATTGGCGCGGTCTTGTGCGGTGAAGGGCGCGGCGATATCGACGGTGTAGCCGGCGCGATTTTCCTGGGTGAGATTGCTGCGAATATCGGCGGCCAGCGCGGGATTGTCGGCGGCGATGGCGATGTGGCGGCGCGCGGCCATTTTGCGGCCCGTCACGGTGCTTATACCGAGAAGAAAAATGATGAGCGCGGGAACCAGAATTGTTGAAAGGCGGAAGGCGCGGCCCCGGATCTTCTCAAGATATTCGCGGCGGGCGATGAGCAGCATGTTACGCGGCAACAAGCTAGGCATCGGCGTTGCCTCCCACGGTCTCAATGAAGATTTCTTCGAGCGAAGGCTCGACTAGTTCAAAGCGATAGATTCGGGCCGCAGAAGCGGCCTGGTGGAGCAGCTTCTGCGCGTCTCCGTGCGGCTTGAGCTTGATTTCGGCGTGACCGGAGTAGTTGTTGGCCTCGGCAATCTCGTCGCTCTTCAAGAAATCGGCGCTGCCTTCAAACTCCACGATGACATGGTTGCGCTCGTAGCGGCTCTTGATCTCGCGCATCTTGCCGCTCAGCACGGCCTCGCCGTGGTCGATGAGGCAGATGGCGTCGCAGAGCTTCTCCACCTGGTCCATGCGGTGCGTGGAGAAGAGGATCGCCTTGCCGCGAGACTTGAGCTCGAGCAGTGCATCCTGCAGCAGCGTGGTGTTCACGGGATCGAGGCCGCTGAAGGGCTCGTCCATCACTACCAGATCGGGATCGTGGAGCAGCGTGGCGATGAACTGAATCTTCTGCTGCATGCCCTTGGAGAGCTCCTGCGTCTTCATTTCGAGAGCGTTGGAGATTTCCATGCGCGCGGCCCAATCGAGAGCGCGCCTGCGGGCGTCTTCCTGGGCGACGCCGTGCAGCCGGCCGAAGAAGACGAGCTGGTCCAGGACATTCATTTTCTTGTAAAGGCCGCGTTCCTCGGGCAGATAGCCGACGCGGTCGAGGCTCCTGCGGTCGAAGGGTTTCTCGAACAGGCTAATGCGCCCCGAGTCGGGCAGTGTGATGCCCATCATCATGCGGATGGAGCTGGTTTTTCCGGCTCCGTTGGGGCCCAGCAGGCCAAACATCAGGCCGGCGTCGATAGACAGGCTGAGGTCGCGCACGGCGACTTTGCTTTCGTAGGCCTTGGTGACTCCCGCAAGCTCAACGACTGGCATGAAGGCTCCTGCGGCGGTGGTGGGGGAATCGATGCATGGCGGATCGGGATGAAGCGTCAGGAGAAGTGTAGCAAAGGGGGAGGGAACGGCGGAGTTAGCGGGGTAGGCGGAGTTGGCGCGCGTTGAGAATTTGCTCGAATGGGAGGATGGCGGATGTATACTTCATCAGCCTTCCATCCCCCAAGAAGGAAGTTTCCTCTGAAAGGTGATTCCCCATGGCAAGTTATCTGGTGCAGGTCTCGTACACTTCTGAGGCGCTGAGCGCGCTGATTGCGAAACCGCAGGATCGCAGCGGGCATGTGGCCAAGGTGATTGAGAAGCTGGGCGGTAAGCTGATCGGGTCGTGGCTGGCGCTAGGCGACTACGATATCGTGATGATCGTCGAGTTGCCGAACCGCGTGAGCGCCGCAGCTCTGGCGATGGTCGCCGCCGCGGGAGGCTCTTGCAAGACGGTCAAGACGACCCCGCTGCTCACCATCGCGCAGGGATTGTCGGCGCTGAGGAAAGCGGGCACATCGGGCTACCAGTCGATCGCTGCGGCCAAACAATAGAAGCGCAAAATCAGGCGGCCACGCAGGGCCGCCCGCTGCGATCACATGAGGCGCCTGCGGACGAGATCGAGCGCCTGCTGCGCGGCCCACTCGCGGACGCGCTGGCGGTCGCCGCGGAAGGTGCGCTCCACGGCACCGCAGCCCTGCGGGTCGCAGACGGCGATGTGCACCAGGCCCACGGGCTTGGTTTCAGTGGCGCCCGTGGGACCGGCGATGCCGGTGACGCCCACGCCGACGGTAGCTCCAGTGCGCGCGCGAATGCCCTGGGCGAGAGCTTTGGCCACTTCGGCGGAGACCGCGCCGTGCCGCGCGATCAATTCCGCGGGTACGCCCGCGAGCGAGGTCTTGAGTGGGTCGGAATAGACGACCGCGCCACCGAGAAACGATCGCGAGGCTCCGGAAACGCTGGTGATGCGCTCGGCGACCAAGCCGCCGGTGCAGCTTTCGGCGACCGCGAGTGTCGCCTGGCGGAGTTCGAGATAGTAGAGCACGATCTGCTCGAGCGAATCCCCCTGTGAGGAATAGAGCCAGTCTTCCAGCTTCTCTTCCAAGCGCTCGGCGAGTTCATCGACACGCTGCCGGGCGGCGTCGGGGTCAGGCTTGGAGCAGATGAGCGTGATCTGCAGGTCGCCGGCGTGAGCGAGCAGCGTGGTTTCGACGTCGGTGTAGGTGGTGTAGACGGGAGCCAGCAGTTTGTCGGCCTGCGACTCGGGAATCATGGCCGCCTTGAGGGTGCGCACGGCGATGGAGCGCGGCGGCACGGCTTCAGACAGACGGGGCATGCACTCGGTGTCGAAGAGCGGGCGGCATTCGTGCGGAGGTCCGGGCAAGAGGGTAATGAGCTTGCGATAGCCGCCAAAGGTGGTGTCGAGCCACTGGCCGGGAGCGCTGCCATTCGGGTTGTGCAGCAGCGTGGCGCCTTCCAGAACGTCGGCCTGCTTGAGATTGTTGTGCGGCATGATGATGCGCCAACTGGCGGCGCGCGCGTGCAGCGCGGCCACCTGCGAAGCGTCGCGCCGCAGCGTGAGCGAAAGAGCCTCGGCCACGGCCTCGCGCGTCAGATCGTCTTCTGTAGGTCCCAGGCCGCCCATCAGGACAAGAATGTCAATGCGGCTGAGCGCGGTGCGAATGGCGCTGACGAGATCCTTTTGCCGGTCGCCCACAATGGATTTAAACGCGACGGCGATGCCGATTCCGTTGAGCTTTTCTGTGATGTAGAGAGAGTTGGTGTCCTGGCGGAACGGGGTGAGCATCTCGGAGCCGACGGCGATGATTTCGGATTTCATGAGAATCAGCTTCTAGCTCCTAGCTTCTAGCTCCATTTACGCGAAAGGAAGTACACCCGGATTTCCGTGTTGAAGGAAATTTGAATTTTAAATGATTTCCGGCTATGAAGGGGAAAGAACCGATGCTTGTTGATGACACAGTAGTTCTAGTGAAAACATCCCTCACGTCTGATTTCGCGGAAGATGAGGAACTTCCTTTCGATCCACGGAGGTCTCGTCGAAAGATCTGGGTCGGACTCTGCCTTCTCCACTCGGATGGTCTTCCCACGACGGGCATAGGATATGGAGATGTTTCTCACACCTTGATCGGCGAGTTTTGAAATGCTTTGGCGTAAGGTAAAGAAGGTGACTAACAAGTCTGGTTGGGCCTCAGCTCTCAAGGAGGCATCATTAGAATCAAGAATCTGCACCAAATCCTCCTGATAGCTTGCCAAGGAGAGCGGTTGACGCCAAATCAGATGATTCGTCGTTCCTCCTTCAGTGCGAAGATTGCTGTACATCGCAAACGAAGTTTCAGTTTTTAAGCCCAGGTAAGGATTAGCCCCGTCAAACAGCAGAAGGGCTGGCAGAATCCAGAAAGGCGCTGGGATCGGACGGTAACAATGAGCGGAAGGCTGGACCGCAGCAGGACGATGCCAACTCAGCCAAAAGAGAAATCCTGCCGGGAGGGCGAAAAGCGCGGTCAGACCGAAGCAGACCCGATAACCCGTTTCCCTCCAGAGGTTTCTCAGAATGTCCAAGACGTTGGGCGCTTGCCGGATCTGGGTGAGCAACGGGCCAATCTTGGCCACACTCAAGTACGCCAAAACCGCCAATATTATGAACCCACTGGCAGTGACCGTGGCTGTGATCGAACCTTTGTGAACTCGCCAAAACTCAATCGCGGCATCAATAAAGCCATCAGGCGCAAACAGGAAAAGCAAAGCAATCATGGTGACCGAGAATGAATAGAAAGTGTAGGCTAGGGCGACGTGAAAGAGAACCCCAAAGCAGACCGCAAAATTGCGGGTCCGGCGGACCGAGAGCAACAATGGCAACGAAATTTCCGTTCCAATCGTCCCTCCAATTAGCACCCAACGGATAGCACTGCCGGCGACCGGCAGGAGCGGAATCCGCCCGGCTTCCAGAACGGCGCAACTGTACTGAGGATTAAAGAAATCCCAGTTGAGTTTTTGCCAGGCAGAAAGCCCGTAAACAATCACTAATACGAGCCTCAATAGCGGCTGAAACTGATACATCCATTCGCCAGCATCCATCTTTCGGAAACCGCTTCGGACGAAAACATACAGCCCGGTCAGAACGATCGTAGCGAAAACGAAGAGGTGGAGCAGCCGATTGTTGTTGGTCCAAGGAAGTGCTATTAGGATGGCCAGTGTTTCGGAGACGCCCAGCGCCATGAACGCGATTGGAGAGAATGGACGAACAAGGACCACCAGGGCGGCAATGAAACCTACTGTTTGCCAATCCATCCCGAATGGGGTTCTCTCGTGCGCGTGCCAGGCGAGAACTGCCAAGGACACCAGCACAGCAAATACCGAAAAGCGCCACGAGTCTGCTGTGTTAGCCGGAATTTTCATTTTGGTCTTAACTGGAATTTCCAATTTGGACCTCAGATTCGCGCATCTTATTCTGCTCCAATCTTCGGCTCAGTACATCAGATGATACCTGGATGCAAGGATTCGCATCGGTCGAGCCAGGAGCTGGCAGCTAGAACAGATTCAGCCCTTCCACGCCCAAGTCCACATCATAAACGGAGTCGTTGGTGGCCAGGATGGCGGTGCCGATCGGAGAAAACGCAACGCCCACCAGATTGTCGCCGGCCAGCACCAGCGAGGCGTCGCCCTTGGGCGTGACGCGCACCAGTCCGCGGCGGCCGTGCAGGCAGGCGGCAACGAATACATCGCCCTGGCTCGAGATGGCCAGGCCCTGCGGACGCCCCAGCCCCCGATACCAGGCGCGCGTGTCGCCGTTCGGCTCAATGGCCCAGATGGCGTCGTTCGACGAGAGCGACGGCGCCGTGACGAACAGCGTGCCGGCGGCGTTCACGGCCAGGTGATAGGCCGCTACGCTTGGCTCCAGCGTGGCGTGCACAAAGATCTGCCGCTCGGGATTGATTTTGAAGATGGTGCCGCTGCGATCGCCCACATACAGATTGCCTTCGGCGTCGAAGGCCGCGCCGGTGGCTACACCCATGCCTTCCACGTACACCGTGAATTCGCCTGCCGCATCGACGCGATAGACATTCCCTTGGGCGCGCGAGGTCACGTACAGATCGCCGGCAGGACTGAACGCCAGCCCCGTCGCATTCAAAAGTCCCGTCACAAAAGGAGTAGCCCGGCCGTCGATGCTGATCCTCATTACGGAAACGGGCGTTTGCTTGCCGCGCGGGCCGGAGATGGTCGCGTAAATCATTCCAGACCGGCTGACGGCGGGGCTGGTCACGGGGTGCAGGCCGTCGATCAATTTGCGCGCCACGCGCACCGCCCCGGCATTGGCAGCGCCGGCCGGGGTGCGCACCTCAATCAGGCCCGTGGAGGCTCCGTCGGGCACGCGAAAGGCGAGTTGCGTAGGCCGACTCATCAGAACGTGGGCCGCATCGCCGTCTACATACACGGCAGGGAGCCCGAAGCTGTGCGGTCCCAGGTAAATGCCCTTCAGCTCCACCTCGCCCATGGGCAGGGCCGCAGCGGGAACCACGTCGTCAACGCGGGGCAGCGGTGGGGCCGTGGAATCGGGTTGCGGAGAGCTGCGGGGCATAGGAGGTTAGATCCAGATTCGCACGAGAGAGGCTACACCCAAAGCATACAGCCCGGCGGCAACATCGTCGAAGACGATGCCCCAGCCGCCCGGCAGCCGCTCAAGTCGGCGCACCGGAAACGGCTTGGTGATATCAAACAGACGAAACAGCACGAGAGCGATGAGGCCGTGGCGCCAGTCGGCCGGGCTGCCCAGGAGCGCGATCCACTGGCCGATCACCTCGTCGATGACCACAAAGCCCGGATCGGTGCGGCCGAATTGGCGCTCGACGATCGTGGCGGCGGGAATGCCCGCGGCCAGCGCCATCGCAATGCCGATGGCGAGAGCCAGGAGAAGCGCGGCGGGCGTGGGATGCGCGAGCCAGGCGTAGACGGCCCAGGGCAGCAGCGCTGCCACCGATCCCCATGTGCCCGGGCCGGGTTTGCCGTAGCCCGCGCCGAAGAACGTGGCGACGGCGAAAGCCCAGGCGGTTGTTTTCCCGGCTTGAATTTTCTTCCCGTCCTGATCGGACTGCGTGCTCATCCTTGTCTTTCTTCCATTGGCCCCAGCGTCTCTCATGTGTAAGTTTGCAGTAACGCGTCCCAAATCAGACAAACGGGTTGAGTCAGAAGTTCGCATCATGATCAACTTGTCATCCTGAGCGACGAACTTGTCATCCTAAGCGGAGTTTGTCGCGTTTCTTGCGGCAAACGTAGTCGAAGGATCTGCGGTTGTTTTTCCATGATCTCCAGGCTAACGATTCTAGCTTTCATCCGGCCCTCCGTCGCGGGTGTTGCCGCCGAGGCCCAGATCTTCGAGGACTTCGGGATCGATCACCGAAGAGCTGATTTTGTACACGCCCGAGGCCCATTTGCCGAGATCGATCTTGCGACAGCGGTCGCTGCAGAAAGGAAATTCCTCGTCGCCGAGGCGCACAATCATTCCGCAGGAAGGACAGCGCAGCAGCTTGGCGGATTTTTTCTTCGCAGGCATCGTTTCGTTCGTTGATCTAATTTATCGTAACGCGCTCACACTTGGGCGCATACCAATGTAGCGCCGGTCTCCTGACCGGCTGTGGTGGCGGCGTTCTCGCCGCCACAAAAAACTACAAACTGCGAACTGTCGTCGTTCTACATCCCCTTAAGCAACATCTCCAGCCGTCTCAATCCTTCCGCGCGCGCGGTCGTGTTCGCGGCAGTGGTGTTGGAGGGATCCTCGCCGACGCGCATAAAGCCGTGGCCCGCGCCGTCGTAGACCACCGCTTCATACTTTTTGCCCGCGGCTGCCATCGCTTCCTTCGTAGCAGGCACCGTGGCCGTGATGCGCGCGTCATTCCCTGCATAGAATCCGTAAACTGGCGCGGTGATTTGGGCGAGGTTCTCCGTGGGCGGCGGCGGTCCGTAGAAAACGAAGGCCGCGCTCAGGCTTTTGCGCTGGGTGGCGAAGAGGAAGGATTTGCCTCCGCCCCAGCAGAAGCCGATGACGGCGAGCTTGCCGTTGGCGGCGGGGAACTTGAGCGCGTAGTCAGCGGCGGCGTTCAAGTCGGCGGTGACGGTAGCGGGATCGAGACCGGAGACGGCCTTCGTGGTCGACTGCATGTCAGGGAAGGCGCTGGTGTCGCCACCGTTGGGCCCAAAGCCCGAGAGCAGATCGGGAGCAATGACGATGTAGCCCATGGCGGCAATGTCGTCGGCCATCGACCGCGCCCAGTCGGTGAGGCCGAAGATCTCGTGGATCAGCAGGACGACGGGAGCTTTGTGGCTCACCTCGGGATAGACGACGAAGGCGTTCACTGTCCGCGAGCCATAGGTTACTTTGACCCATTCTTGATGCCGCGGCGACTTGTTCAGGATGGTTTTGGCCCAGTCCTGGCTGTGCGCGGCGACGGCTGTGACGCCGCAAGTGGCGCAGACGAATACGGCTGCGATACGGGGCAGGAGGGGAAGCATGTTTTTCATGGCGGAAGTTTACTACGAATGCAGCGAACAGGGAATCGGCTTGGGTGAGGGCGCTTTTTACTGCCCGAATTGAGGTTTTCGAGAAATGGGGTTGGTGACCGACCGCGCGACCGCGCTCGCGCCGCAGATCGAGAGGCTTTGGAGTGCTAGAATTTCGCTAGTTTAAGGGCGTCCAGAGGGGACAGTTTGATGGCACACGACGTCTTTGTCAGCTACTCGAACAGGAATAAGGCGGTAGCTGACGCAGTGTGCGCGACGCTGGAGGCGCATGGAGTACGCTGCTGGATTGCGCCCCGCGATGTGACCCCCGGTCGTGAGTGGGGTGAGTGCATCATTGATGCGATCGAGGGATCGCGCGTCATGGTGCTAATCTTTACGGCGGATGCCAACGCGTCACATCAAATTCGCAGGGAAGTGGAACGAGCCGTCAACCGCGGAGTCGTCATTCTGCCGTTCCGAATTGAGGATGTGTTTCCTGGGCGCGCTCTGGAGTTTTTCATTGGGAATGTCCAATGGCTTGACGCGCTGACGCCGCCGATCGAGCCGCATCTTCGGAATTTGACCGAATCTGTGAAGGTTTTGCTTACGCGTCGATGGCCGGCCAATGAATCCGCGCCGGAGCCTGCGTTGCAGCGCGCCGCGACGGAACGACCGGCGCTTGCTTCCAATGCCGAGAGTGAGGCGGCAGCGACGCCGCCAGACGCGCCGCAAGAGAAACAAGAAGGAAATCAATTGGATGGGCCGAGTCGAGCCGATGCGACTAGCCAGACATCTGCTTCCCGCAAGAACCAACTGCCGCCAGCGGGAGGGGCCGTCCCAGTGGACTCCCCGTTTTATCTTGTTCGCCCCCTGGACAAACGATTCGAGGAAGCTCTGGATGGTGGCGATAGTTTGGTGAGCATCAAGAGCGCGCGAGAAATGGGCAAGACTTCGTTCCTTGTCAGGGGGCTTCTCTATGCTCGCCGGTCAGGGAAATCCACAGTGTTCGTCGACTTGCAGAGGTTGCCCCAGTCAGCTTTTGCAGACATCGACTGCTTTTGGAAGGCCATTTGCAAAGTAATTGCAGGCGGATTGGGCATCCAACGGGACCCCGGGGATTTCTGGGACCCCGAATTCGCCGCTTTTGACAACGTCGATCGGTTTCTTTCTCGCGAGGTACTCAAGAAGGCTGATCGGGGCGTGATTATTGCCATCGACGAGGTGGATCGCTTGCTACCCTACCCTTTCGCGCAGGACGTTTTTGGACTATTTCGTTCCTGGCATAATGAACGTGCCATGGATCCTGACGGTCCCTGGAGGCGCCTCACCATGGTGCTGGCATATTGCACGGAACGTAACCTGCTGATTACCGATCGGAACCAATCGAGTTTCAACGTCGGGACCAAAATCGAACTTTCTGCATTCAGCTTTGAACAGGTGGAGAGGTTAAATGAGCTCTACTGGCGGCCTGTTTCGTCTCAGGATGAAATGGGCCGCTTCCATGAGATGTTCGCTGGTCAGCCCTACTTAACCCAACTCGCATTTCGCGAATTGGTGCAAAAAGGTATATCGGTGGACGAATTACTTTCAGTCGCGGACGCGGAAGCCGGTCCATTTAGTGATCATTTGGCTCGCCTCTTAGAACTCGTAAACAGCAATGCTGTTCTCGTGAGTGCGGTCCAGAGCATGCTTCAAGGCAAGCCTGTCGCAAGCGCTATGGACTTCTACCGCCTAAGGAGCGCTGGCGTGATCACGGGTCAGTCCAGTGATCGCGCCCAATTCGCCTGCGTCCTCTATCGAATGTATTTTGCGCGCCATTTAGGCCTGCGTGGATCGTTCGACGCGCATGAAGTTGATTCAAAGTTCTTCTCTTCCCTGGACAGCTCACGTCGTTCGGCCAGAATTCAGTGAGCATTCAATCATTACGGCAAATACCGGCATTGCACGAAGCCACGCCCATCATTAGAGCGAAGTGTGTTCTCCTTACGATTTCCAGAACGGCGACGGGCCGATCCACTGCATCGCGTAGCGATTCATGAAGTCGGCAGTGGCGGCGAGGGAAGGATGTGCCGTGGCGTCGATGAAGTATTGCTCCATTTTGTCCGCAGGCGTGAAGGCGATGAGCAGGTGCGCCGGTGACCCGGTAGCGGAGAATGTGTGAGCGATGCGGCGCGGGGCGAGGACCGACTCGCCTGGGCCGAGTTGCAGACGACGATCGCCGACCTGGAGGCGTACTTCGCCTTCCATCACGTAGAACCATTCTTCCTGAGACAAGTGGAGGTGCAGAGCCGGCCCCGTATCGGGCAGCAGATTTCTGTGCTCGATGACGAGGAGGTTGCCGCCCGTGTCGGATGGGACAACTTTGAAGGCAAGAGAACTGAAGCCGAGCGGGTGCAGATGGCCGGAACGGTCCTCGCCGGCGGGGACGGGGTGGAGGGTAGGGGCGATCGGCGTTTCGGGTGAGCTTTGTGCGAGGACATTTTGGAAAGCGGCGGCAGGGATGACCGACGCGGCGGACTTGAGGAAGGTTCGGCGGTGGATGGGCATGGGGGAATAGTAGCGCAAGGATCGGGGAACAGAGAACTTGCGAGCTCCGCGAGCCCCGCCAACTCTGCTGCACTCTCGCAGGCACGAAACCGCATGCAAAAACGCGTCTCAACACGCCAAAACACGTCCAAAAACATGCGCCGAAGCCCGTCTTGACGCGTTGATGCGAAATTCTCTCTGAACTTTCGCTCTTAACCGCGAAATTCTCTATTCACACTCGCTGCTGAAGCGCGCAATTCTCGTTAATTTGTCTCAAAAAATCGCGAAGCCCTGGACCAACGCGGGCGCGTCAAACGGTCGCCGCCAGGCGAACATTTGCGTGGCCGCCGGCAGCCTGAAGTCGAACATTACGCTTGATTTGCGGTAGGTTGGCCCGAGTCGCTAGTTTTCGCAGCCCTGGTCTTCGCAGCCAATGATGCGCGCGACCAGGTCGTAATCGTGGGCCGCGGTAATCTCCGCGCGGTAGAAGCGGCCGGGTTCAAGATTTTCAGGAGCCCCGAAGTCGTTGATATAAACCTTGCCGTCGATCTCGGGCGCATGGAACTCGGTGCGTCCTTCCCAGAGCAGCGGCGTTTCCGCGCTCTCGCCTTCGGCCAGCACGGTGAGCTCGCGCCCAACCCAGTTCTGCTTGGCGCGCTTGCTGATGGACTGCTGCAGTTTCATCAGTCGCTTGCGCCGCGATTCGATACTGCGCTGAGGAACCTGCGCGTCGAGCGCGTAAGCCGCGGAGCCCTCCTCATGCGAGTAGTTGAAGACGCCCAGCCAATCGAATTTCGCTTCGGCAATAAACTCCTCCAAAACTTCAAAGTCGCGGAGCGACTCGCCGGGAAATCCGACGATGAAGGAAGTGCGCAGCGCGATGCCGGGGACGGCGGCGCGGACCTTGTCTAATGTCTTGAGGAAGATCTCTGCTCCGGCGCCGCGCTTCATGCGTTTCAGAACGTCGGGTGACGCATGTTGCAGCGGCAGGTCGAGATATTTGCAGATGTTGTCGTGACGCGCAATGGTTTCGAGCAGCTTACCACTGATGCGGTTGGGATAGGCGTAGAGGAAGCGCAGCCAGCGCAGATCGGGGATGCGCGCGAGCGTGTCGAGGAGGGTGGCGAGGCCGTCCTTCATGCCGAGATCTTCGCCATAGCAAGTGGTGTCCTGGCCGATGAGCGTGATTTCGCGAACCCCGCGAGCGACCAGTACTTCGGCTTCGGCGATGACGGACTCGAATCGCCGCGAGCGGAATTTGCCGCGCAGGTTGGGAATGACGCAGAAGGTGCAGGGATGGTCGCAGCCCTCGGCGATTTTTATATACGCCGACGCGCGCGGCGTGGACAGGAACCGCGGGGTGGTTTCGTCGTAGAGGTAGGTAGGCAGGAGATGCGATGCGCCTTGCCAGTCGTCGCGTTTGAAGCGGCCGGCGCGTTCGCGGTGGTCGCCTTCTTGTCGGGATGCGGGTGCTTTGTGCGTGCCGGCTTGGGATTCGCGGCCCGACCGGACTTCGGCGGCGCTGGAGAGAATGTTGAAGGGCGAAGGCGTGGCAGCAGCGGGTGTGGGCGCAAGACCCGCGGCTTCGAGAATCGCCTCGAGCTCGCCGGTGCCGACCACGGCGTCGACCTCGGGAATGTTCTTCTGAATTTCGTCGCGATATCGCTCGACCAGACAGCCGGCAACGATGAGCTTGCGGGCGCGGCCTGATGTTTTGTGGCGGACCATTTCGAGAATGGTGTCGACCGACTCTTGCTTGGCGGTGTCGATGAAGGAACAGGTGTTGACGACGAGGATCTCGGCTTCTTCGGGATGCGCGGTGAGGCGCGCGCCGGCGCGGTCGAGGAGGCCCATCATGACCTCGGAATCCACGAGGTTTTTGGGGCAGCCGAGAGAAATAAATCCCACGGTAGGGGCCGCGGGCGGGGAGATTCTGGTCACAGTTCTATTGTACGTGGCTCGTGAATCGTGGACCGTGGACCGTGAAGGAGTGAAAGAAGTGAAAGGAGTGAAATGAGTGAATTGAGTAAGTAGCAACAGCGCGTCGTAACTGTTTCACTTCTTCACTCATTTCACTTTCTTCACTCATTTCTCTTTCCCCACCTTTCGGCGCGGGTCGCTGACCGTGGCTAGCTGTCCTTGCGGTAGAGCAGGTCGCGCATGGCGCGGCGGCGAGCGGCGTTCACTTCGGATTCGGCGCGGCGATCGACGTAGTCGGTGGAGCTGTCGGACTCGGGCTCAGTGGCTTCGGGCTCGCTGCAGGAGGGGCAGCGATTGGCGAAGCCGGGTTTGCCGGGACGGAGTTCGAACTCTTCGTGACAGACGACACAGGTTCGGATCGGAAAAGGCATGCGCAAATATCTTAACGAAAAGGGTTGTGGAAATCGAGAGAGACAGGGAGCAAGGTCTCCCGCCCTAAACGCAAAGAGCGCGTTTAGGATGGGGCACCCACAGGCTAGCGAGCCGGCGATCTGCCAGTCTGCAAAAAGCAACCGCAGATTCTTCGACTCGGCGGTCCGCCTGGACGGACCGCCTTCGCTCAGAATGACAATCTGTCTTTGATGCAAACTTCTGGTTCAGCACACTAGTTCGCCAGCACGGCGCGGTAGCGGACTTTGCTCTTTTTCACCTTTTCGATGGCTTCGTTGGCTTTGGCCATGGGGAAAAGCTCGGTGGTGGCTTTCACGCCGTGGCGGGCGGCGACCAGGAGCATTTCGCGCAGGCGCGACGGACTGCCGACGGGGCTGCCGCCAATGGTGCGCAGGCCGGAGATAAGCGGGAAGGCACTCAGCGAGACGGGCGCCGGCGGAACGCCGACGAACCAGAGGGTTCCGTTGGGCCTCAGGCACTGCAAGTATGCGTTCCAGTCCTGATCGGCGTTGACGGTGGTGAGGATGAAGTCCTGGGAGCCGGCGGCGTCCTTCATGGCCTTGGATTCCAGGCTGTTGACGAAGTGATGCGCGCCCAGAGCGCAGGCCTCCTTTTCCTTGGCCGGGGAGGTGGAGAAGGCGGTGACTTCAGCGCCAAAGACGCGGGCGAACTGGATGGCGAGATGGCCGAGACCACCGATGCCGACCACACCGACCCGGGAAGAGGGGTTGATCCCGTTGATGCGCAGCGGATTGTAGACGGTGATGCCGGCGCAGAGCAGCGGCGCGGCGTGTTCGCTGTCGAGGGCGTCGGGGATGGGAACCACGAAGCGATTGTTGGCGCGGACGCGGTCGGCGTAACCGCCGTTGCGGTGCACGCAGGCGGCTTCTAATTCGGGACAGAGGTTTTCCAGCCCCTTCAGGCACCACTCGCAGTGGCCGCAGGAGTTGGACTGCCAGCCGAGACCAACGCGTTGTCCGACCTCGAGGGTTTTGACCTCGGAGCCGACGGCGGAAATGTTGCCGATGATCTCGTGACCGGGGATGAAGGGGTACTGGCTGATGCCCCAATCGTTGGCGATCAGATGCAGATCGCTGTGGCAGATGCCGCAGTGCGTAATGGCGATTTCGACGTCGTGCGCACCGAGCTTACCTGGATCATAACGGAAAGACAGGAGTTCGGCTCCTGCTGCATGGGCTGCAAGTCCTTGAATCTGAGCCATATTGTGCTCCGAAAGCCTCGCTGAGTGGCCATCGGTTCGGCAGGATCCCCAAAGCACCGTTCCGATCTGGAGGAGAATTGAATTCTAACTGCCCTTAGTTTAAACCGCCGCCGGGCTCGATGTGGATATCGAGAACCTGGAAACCGGTGAGCACGCCGCCCGCGGGGGCCTCGGCGGCGAGTTCTGCCGATTCGCCATTCAGGCTGGCATTCTGGGTATTGCGCAGGGGCTCAAGAGCATTGGCCATGGAAAGCGGGAGGCTGGTAAGGGCTTGGCCCTCGAGCTCCCCCTGGGCCTCGGGAGCAAGCACGCTGACATAGATGCGGTCGCCAGGATGCTGATCGCGGGCCTCGGCCAGGACCGTGGCGAGATCGGCGGGGGGGGCGTTAAGTCGGGGCTGCAGGAGAGTGCGGTCGAGCGTAGCGCCGTCAGAGACGAGTAGGCGCAGATTGCCGGCGGCGAGGCGCGCCGGAAGCCTGAAGGGGATGCGGACGTTGCGCTCGGGCTCCTGCCAGGGACGGAGAGTGGCTTCGATTTCCACAGTGTCGCCGGCATGGGCGATATCGCCGGAGATGAAGTGTACCCGTTCGAGGGTGACCAGAATCCGCCGGGGAACCGCCTGAATGTGGAGATCGACCTGGCGAATCAAGCCTTGGCGGGCACCGTTCGCGTAGAGGCGCGTGAACTGCTGGCCAGCCAGAAGAACAGCTTGCATGGAAGCGGGCAACCCAGATGCCGCCGGGGCCCAGAGGTCGAGCGGCATGGAGGGGTATCCGGAGAGATCGATGCTGCCCGTAAGGTGATAGCTGAGGGCTTCGCTGCTCTCGTTGGATTCGGTGAGGGCATCCAGCAGAACCACCTGCATGGCGATCGGCGTGAGGGAAGGCAGATCGAGAATCTCCACGTTGACCTTGCGCTGGCCGGTGGGAGCATCGCCGGTGGGGACATCGATAGACACGTGCATGGGGATCATATGCGCCGCGGCGCCAAAGACACCGTGAAGGGCCGATTCGCGATCCTGGGTGAAGGCGCCGATGGTGGCGCCGGTGTTGATGATCTTGAAGGCGTCGAGCGGCGATGCCACCGTGGTGATGACATCGGTCGTGGTCATGGGCAGGGAAACCGGGCCGGCGCCCAGAACCGGATGACCGCAGGCGAGCAGTTGCCTGGGGTCGATATAAGTGATGGTGCAGGTGGCGGCAACTTCGACGTCGCCGCGGACCAGCAGCATGCTAATGGAGGATCCCGGCTGGAGTGAGGACGGCACGGGAGCTTCAGGGGATGTGCTGGGCGCGGAGGAGCTGGCCATTCCGCCGGCCGCAACGGTTTCGAGCGCAGTTCCGGCGGTTTGCTGTTGCCAGAAGCGAATTGCTTCAGGGCCGAATCCGCTTAGGACGAGCGGGGTTTCCATGGGCTGGAAGATCATTCTGCCGTCCGCGGGTTCCCACCCTTCCGGCGACGTCGCTGCGCGAGTCGCCGGAAAGGATGGGGCAACCGGCGAGTTGGTGGATGAGGCATCCGCCGTCTGAGATGGGACATCCGCGAGATCAGGCGCGGACAGGTCGCGCACTTCGATCATCTGTGCGATGGGGGTAATGCCGGCGATGGGTTCCTTGGTGAATTGCCCGATGCGATAGGAGAGCGCGCCCAGCAGCTTGCCGTCGATGTAGACGGGGCTGCCGCTCATGCCGTCAACCACGCCGGTGTATTCGGGTTTGGCGCCGTGGAGCCGGGCAAGGATGAGGTCCTGGCCGGGGCCGCGCGCACCGCGCAGCACGCCCAGGATTTCAACCTGCATGGGTTCGGGAGTGGTTCCCTGAAAGACGGTCCAGGCGGTGCCGGTCATGCCGGGACGAACCTGGTTTAGCGGGAAGAATGCGGGATTCCGCGGGGGGCCCGGTGGCTGAGGAGCGGGTTGCGGCGCGGAGGCCGGGGCGGGGTCTTGCCCGGCGGTTTGCGCGGGGAGCAGTGACGGAGAAGTTGCCGCCAGCGCCAGAACGGCGAAAAGGGCGATGGTGAAAAAGGCAGGGGCAGAGAGCGCGCTGTTGTTTCCATTTGGGTAGGTTGCCACGTCTATAAGATTACAGCGGACCGCATAGCCGCCGCCTGCGCAAGGAGCAGAGCGCTCGCGGCGATGTGGATCGCGTATGCTTTGAGCACAAGGGGATGTCATGACCATGCCGCGCCTGAAGTTCTCTGTTTCGCAACGTCTCACACTCGACCTGCTGCTGGTGGTGGTTGTGGCGCTGGCCGGCGCGCCGTGGATGCGGGCGGAAGGGCAGGCCGCATCGGGAGGGCAGCAGAACCAGCAGCCCGCGGCGCAACCGCAGCAGCCCGCGGGGCAACCGCAACAGCCCGACCAGACCGCGCCTGACGCCGGCGGACCCAGCGGCGACACCGGCGTGATCGCCGTGCCCAAAAAGAAGGAGAACCCCGACGAAGCACCTCCGCCACCTGCTCCGGCCGCGCCCCAATTCAAAAACCCCGAAGGCATGGGCAATGTGACCCTGCATGTGAACGTTCCGGAGGTGACGATCGACGTGGGCGTGATGGTGGAGAAAACGCACTATTTCGTGCCGGGTTTGAAACCATCGAACTTCCGCGTCTATGAGGATGGCGTGGAGCAAAAAGTCGAAGGCTTCAAGCGCACGGAAGCGCCGATCACGGCCCTGATCCTGATGGAGTATTCGGCGCGTGGGCTTAGCTTCAGAATCCAGGCTTTGAACGCGGCCCTGGCGTTTGCCCAGCAGTTGCGGCCCCAGGACTACATCGCATTGATGACCTTCGACCTGAATACCCACATCATTACCGATTTCACGCAGGACAAGCAGCAGCTCCAGGAGGGCATGAGGATGCTGGAGAACGAGGCCTACATGCCCGCGGCATTTTCCGAGTCCGACATCTTCGACGCGCTGAACGAATCGCTCGACCGGCTGGAGCGGATCGAAGGGCAGAAGTACATCGTTCTGATCGCCACCGGCATCGATTCCTTTTCGAAGCTGACCTTCGACAAGATTGAGAAGCGGGTGAAGGCTGCGCACGACATCACGATCGACACCATCTCCACCGACGCGTTCTTTGAGGCGATGACCGAGGGCCGAGGCGGCATGGGGGGCGCCATGCGCGACATGTCCTACTTGCAGGCCGACAACGAGATGAAGAGCTTCTCCGATTGGACCGGAGGCATGCACTTTGCGCCTCGGTTCGTCGGCGAGATGCCCGACGACGTGAAGGTCATCAACGAGAATATCCGCGCCAAATACGAACTCGTCTACCGCCCGACGAACGCCAAGCTGGACGGAACATTCCGCAAGATCCGCGTGGTGCTGGTGGACGATGAGGGACAGCCGCTGCAAATGCAGGACGAGAAGAAAAAGCCTCTGAAATACGACGTCATCACCCGGGATGGTTATCGCGCCAAGCAGGAAGTGGAGTAAATTTCACCAATCCATTTCGGAATGTGGTTCGATTCGGGCATTTCTCAAGGCAGGCGTGACTCCTGTCACCAGTGTTGCTCTCTCCGTAAACCTATGATGAGCCCGTGAGGCTTGGTGTTCGCGATAGCATTTTCTACCGCGATCGCACCAGTCATGAGGCCGCATAATTCTGTTGCGTGGAGAAGAGTATGGGTTTGCTTCCGGTGATTTGGGTTCTTTGGGGTGTGTCGCTCGTGTTGACGGCAGGCGTGAGCATCTATGCGGCAAGACTGGGAAGGAATGAGGAATCGCAGATTTTTCTCGCTGACTCGTCCAGTCACGTGAAGTCTGAACAGGAAGAGATCGCAACGCGGATCGGCAGGATTCAACCGCTCAAGCACGTGGTTCTGGCGCTTGCCGGCCTGATGACGATGCTGATTCTGGCTTATTACATTCTTGATGTGTTCCGGCAGTTCAGCAAGTAGAGCAGACAGGGAATCGTCCGGTGCCCCGGTGCAGTCCCCCGCGGCGTCACAGCCGCCAGGGAATCCGCGCACGGATACATCATGCAGCCAGCGAGTCCCCGGCGTGGCCAGCCGGGCCCAATCGTGGATGGACCGCCTTACTGCATGATGTGCAGCTGCAACATAACGTCGCGGACGTAATAGGCGAGCACCACAACGGTCATGGCCACGACCAGCCAGCGAGCGATGCTAACCAAAGGCTCGATTCTGGCGACTCTTGTCGCAATGACCTCCTGCTGTGCCTTCTCGTGATCGAATGATTCGTCGAGGAAGATCTGGTCCTCCTCATCGCGGGTGAGGCTGGATCGATAGATATACAAAACAGCCAGGTAGAGTGCGAATGCAGCCCAAACGCTCCATATCACTATTGCGGCAAACGTCATACTGCACCTCCCAACGAATTACGGTCCCAGGTACCAGCGGGGTCGTGGGGAATCGCGGTCTCGCAGCCAGAGGGGCCACTTCGGTTGACCATCATAGTCCCAAACGGGTGGATTTGTGAACCACTTTGCGAGATTTTCACCTCGCGAAATTTTCATTGAGGGAAAAGGTGCACTGAAGGTTGGGCAAGAAATTTCGGAACAACCGAGCGATGCGGGCGGTTTGGCGGCTAAACGATTTGGATTGAATGGTTCCGGGCGATTGTGGGTTCCCACCATTTTCCCGTGTTCGCTTCGCGAATCCGGAAAAGGACACCGTCACTGGCGATCCGCGGCCTGCCGACCACGAAGGAAGATGCGGCTTGAGTTGCTGCGACCATCCCCTGGCCGGCTGCATCTATTTAACGGGCGTGCCGCGAGCGGGGGCTTGTGCTGAAGTTCGCGGAACGGTAGAGTGGAAGAAGGAAAACCGCGCCAACCACTCCAAGGGAGGAATTATGGCCACAACCACGACCACCGTTGAACCGATGCAGGAAACCCAGAAGAAGCCGCCACTTGTGCTGAGCCCTCAGGCGATCACCAAAGTGCGCGAGATTATGGCCACCCAGGATCCGCTTCCCGCCGGCCTGCGCATTGGCGTAGTGGGCGGAGGCTGCTCCGGCTTTCAATACTCCATGGCCTTTGAGAACCAGCCGGGAATGATGGATAAAGTTTTCAATTTCGACGACTTGAAGGTGTTTGTCGACGCTACGTCGCTGATGTACCTGAATGGCTGCACGGTGGATTACATGGAGACCCTGGAGGCTGCAGGCTTCAAGTTCGACAATCCCCAGGTGAAGTCGACTTGCGGGTGCGGTTCGTCGTTCCAGGTGTAAGAAAAACAGGGAACAAGGGACCGAGGGAACGAGGGAACAAGAAAACTGGGTCCGAGGGACCGAGAGATTTGAGAAGAAAGCAAAGGCTTGCCCGGCAGGGTGGGCCTTTTGTGTTTTGGCTGGGCCTGAACGCGCTGGTCGGGCCGGGAGACTACTGCTGGGGAGCGCTTGGGGTTGGGCTTGGAGTGGTGGGGGTCGTGGGGCCCGAAGTCGGGCCGCCGAAGGTGGGGGAGCCGACTGGCGAGGATGTGCTGCTGGCGGGCTGGCCGATGCCGCCGGCGTTGCCGCCGCTCATGGTTTGCATGTCGGAGATCGGGTCGTAGGTGAATTCCCACTCGTTGTAGTGTTGCTTTTTCTTGTAAATCAGGATGGATTTCCTGGGGCTGGCGGGGGAGAAACCGATGATGCCGCCGCCGCCAAAGGTTTGTCCGCTTTGATCGGAGTCGGTGGAGGAACTTGAGCTTCCGCTGGAATTCGTACCCGATGAATTGGTCGACGTGGAGCTCGTGGTTGAGTTCGTGCTCCCGGTTCCGCTGGTTCCTCCCGAATTGTCGGCTGAGGTACCGGTCGAGCCGGAGCTTGAGCTGCTGCTGGATGAATTGCCGAAGATGAAGCCGGTGCCGCCGGGCACGACAGTTCCGCCGGGACTGCTACCACCGAGGCCGTTGCCACCGCTGGGGCCGATGCCGGCGATCGAAGTGGCTCCGCCCGCAAGCGGCTGACCGAAAAAGCCCATGGCAGTAGGCGTTTTGTTCTGGCCGAAGAGGACCGGCTTCCAGTCGACCTTGCCGGTGATGGGATCGACGTATTTGTTGCGCAGGAAACGAATCTCGTTGGTTTTAACGAGCGCGTCAACATTGGGCGGATAGGCGTGGAATTTGCGGTAATAAAGCTGAACGGCGCGGCGGTATTGCATGCCGCGGTGATAGGTTTCCAGATCGCGATCGCGCTGGATGGATTTGGCAACCTGGGGCGCGGCGATGGCCAGCGAGATGACGAGGAGCGCCATGAGAAAGATGGCGATGAGCATCACGTAGCCTTCTTCGGAAGGGCGAGGCAGCCTCCCATCCTTTCCGCGTCTTTTCTCCGAAAAGACGCGGAAAGGATGGGGCACGGGGCGAATTGGAGAAGGATTCGTCATGCGGCTCAGAACTGGGACATGGCGAGCGTCTGCGAGTTGTTGTAGGCGAGATCCGTGACCTCGACATTGAGGGGATGGATGGCGCCGACCTTGTAGCGATGGTCGACGATCTCTCCCGTGCGGGCGATGAAGATGTCGTCGCCATGAACGAAGAAGGCACGGAACGACTTGTCGGGGTCCTGCTCGTAGCCAAAGTATTTGATGTCGATGTCCGGCGGCTTGGGCACAGCGGGCGCGAGCGGGACCGCGGGGCCGTTCGGCGTGTTGCGGGCGCTCTTGAGCGGGGTGGGGATGGCGGCCGGCGCGGACTCAGACGAGAAGATGTTGCGGCCGGTGCCCTCGTAGCGCACGTCTTCGCTTTGCGCCAGCTTGTCAAAGTGCAGCGAGGGATCGATGCCCGCGTTCGAGAGCCTTTGCGCTTCCCCACCGCCCGCGGAAGGTTTGCCGGGCGCGGTAGCGCCGTTCGGGACCTCGGTTTGCGCGGACGGAGATTGCGACGGCACAGAAGGGCCGGAGAACGAGTTATAGATCAGGTAACCGCCGTAGCCGAACAGAACGCAAAAGAGCACGATGACGATGGCGACATTGCGCTTGTTTTCAAGACCGAGAGCGAGGGCCATATTATTCGCCCTCCTTGCCGGAGGTTGGGGCCTGCGGCGCGTTGTCAACCGGTGTCGTGGGCAGGTCGCTGGGGACGTCGGCGGGGCGCAGCCACGTGGAGACGCGCAGACGCAGATTGACAAGGCCGCCTTGCTGGCCGGTGAGAGCCATGGCGCGAATGATGAAGAACATGGGATCGCGCTCCAGGCCGTTGATGAAACGCATGATGGCGGGATAGTTGCCACTGATGCTGGCGTCCATGCTGATTTCGGTGAGGCCGGGGCCGGGCGCGCCCTGCGTGTACTGCACGCGTGTGAGGCGCACGCCCGAGGCGACGTACAATTCGACGATACGCGCGTCAATGGAGGAATAGTTAGGCGGGATGCGCTTCTGGTAGAAGTCCTCTAATTGCTCGCGGGTTTTCTCCACGCGTTGATCGAGGCCGCGCAGAGGAGCGGTTTGAATCTCCAGAGCCCGCAACTGGATCTGCTTGCCGGCAAGGACCTCGGTGGAATGGCTATCCATGACAGCCCAGTCGAGGCCGAGACGGATGGCCATCCCAATGGCCAGCGCGAGCAGCAGAAAGAATCCGGCCATGTGCCATGTGAGCGGGGAGGCAAGACGCTCGCGCCACGTAGCGGAGGAAGGCGATGCGCTCATTGCGGGCCTCCGTTCGCTGCGGCTGCTGGATGGGGTGGCAGCTGCACAGGATGGGACGGCAACAGCACGGGCCCTGGGTAGGGTCCGCGTCCGCGTTTCAGTGGAAATGCGGGAACAACGCGCGGGTGCGGCGAGGTCGAAACGGGATGGGTTGTCGCATTTTTCGACGATGCGTTTCTCGGGGTTCCGCGTTCTTCGAGCGTGGGCGGATTGTAATCGGCGAACAGCTCGAATTCAAAGCGATTGGAGGCGCTTACGGGCCCCAGTTGCTGGTTCGCGTTGCTGCTGTTTTCGGCGCTTTCGCTCTCAATGCGCGGCTCAAGGAAGCGGCGGGAGTGTTCGAGGTTGCGCACCAGGTCGACGGAGCGGTCGTGGGGGCCAAGGACGCGGAGTTCCACATTGATGTGACCGTCCTTGCTGCGCTGCGGTTCGATGGAGGTGACCTGAAGGCCGGCGGGAAGGACGGTTTCCATGGCTTCCATGGCGAGGGTCCAGGAAAAGGCCTTCTCATCGAAGCGTTCATTCAGGAATTCGGCCTGCGTCAGGATCTGCGCGTTGCCGGGCTGGCGCATCAGGTCCTGATCCTGCTGGCGCTCGGCCTGCACGCGGGCGATGGCGCCATCGAGGGAGTGCTCGCGGGCGCGAGCCTCCTCCGCCTGGCTGTCGAAGAGATGCAGGCCCAGCAGGAAGAGCAGGCAAAGCGCGGCGAGAACGGCCATGCCGACGCGGAGGCGTTTGACGGCCGGGCCGAGATCGGTGAAGGGGCGCGTGGCGAGATTGAGTGTGATGCGCATCGATCTACCTCGCCCCCGCCAGCGCGCCTGTGACGCCGGCAAAACTGGTTTGTGGCAGGGCCGTCAGGGCGCCCTCTTCAGGCCGCTCGGCCCATGCGACGACAGAAATCTCCGGGTTGCCGATGGACGCCGCAAACTCCGCGGGACTCTCGATGCCCGCGTAATACAAACGCCGCGGGGGCGCGCCCAGCTTGTCTTCAAAGTACGCGGCGGCGACGGCGATCGAGCGCTCAATCTCCGCGGCGCGCGATGCGGGATCAGGAGGCAGGTCCAAAGTGCGGTAGAGGAGCAGATCCTGGCCGCTGGTGACAGCGGTGGTGATGGAACGGGCACCGAGGTTGGCGGCCAACACGCCTTCTGTGGCATCTGCCGCTTCAAGCGCGGCCAGGCTCGAGGAGACGACTGCGCCGGGTTCGTAGCCCGCGTCACGGACGGCGGCTTCGTACTCTGCGAGGATGGGCCCGGGCACAACGGCGGCCAGCACTTTGCACTCCGCCTCGTTCTGCGCGAGCACTTGGTAGCTGACGCCGGCGGGCTCCACATCGAAGGGAACCATTTTGCGCAGGCGGAAGCGCACCACGGAGACGGCTTCAGACGCTTTGGCGGGCATGGAATCGAAGTCCAGCACGAAGACGCGGACCAGCGTGTCGGGCAGCACTAATGTGACAGCGCGCGTGCGCGGCGCGACCTGGGAGAGCGCAGAACGAATGGCCGACGCCACGGCTTCGGGCGAGCGTAAGTTCGGTTTGTCGGGTTCGTCGAGGCCGGGAACCAAAGCGCCGGGCGGGAGCGGAGCGAAGGCGTAGACGCAGCCTTTTTCCGCGGATGCCCCACGGCCCGAGCGCGCGGCAGGAAGCGCGGCGGCAAGAACCCCCTCGGTCGATAGCTCGACTGCAGCGGGCGGACGGCCGCCGGTGTTCGCGGTGAATTTCGTTCTATTCAAAATCGATGGCAAGTGCGAGCTTCCCTTTTGCGTTTCGTGCCGCCCCTACGGGGCGGCGGAATTCAATGGACTGCTGGTCCCAGGGTTCCGCCCGCTGCTCGGGCTTCACCCTGGGCTATTCTCGTTCGGCCCCTCCGGGGCCGCATCGCGTGTGTGTTGCCGGTTTTCCCTAGTCCCTTAGTCCCTGTTCCCTGCCTCACCTCGAAGCCTCAATAAATGTAACCTTGTTGATCTCTTTGAGTGAAGTGATTCCGCGGCGGACGCGCTCGATGGCGGACTCGCGCAGGAAGCTCATGCCCTCTTTTTGCGCCTGCCTGCGGATCTCCGAGGTGGGTTTTTTGGCGAGGATGATCTCGCGGATCGTGTCGGTGAGATCGAGCAACTCGTGGATGGCGGTGCGGCCGCGGTAGCCTGTGCCGCCGCACTCTATGCAGCCCGTGCCTTCGCGGAAGTCGAAGTCGCGCCATTCGGCGGGATCCATGCCGCTCGAGAGCAGGAGTTCGTCGCTGTGGTGGACGGTGCGCGCGCAGTACTCGCAGTTGGTGCGCACCAGGCGCTGCGCCAAAATGCAGTTGAGCGCGGAGACGAAGTTGTAGGCTTCGACGCCCATGTTCAGAAAGCGGCCCAGCACGTCGACCACGTTGTTGGCGTGGACCGTGGTGAAGACAAGATGGCCGGTGAGTGCGGAGTTGATGGCGATCTGCGCGGTCTCCTGATCGCGAATTTCGCCGACCAGAATTTTGTCAGGGTCGTGGCGCAGAATGGAGCGCAGGCCGCGGGCGAAGGTGAGGCCTTTTTTCTCGTTGACGGGAATTTGGGTGATGCCGCGTATCTGGTACTCGACCGGGTCCTCGATGGTGATGATCTTGTCTTCGTCGCTCTTGATCTCGTTGAGCGCGGCGTATAGGGTGGTGGTTTTGCCGGAGCCGGTGGGGCCGGTGACGAGAACCATGCCGTAGGGCTCGCGAATGTAGCGGCGGAAACGGCGCAGGTCTTCTTCGGCGAAGCCGACGACGTCAAGCGTGAGATTCTTGAACTTCTCGCTCATCGACTCCTTGTCGAGCACGCGGAGCACGGCATTTTCGCCATAAATCGTGGGCATGATGGAGACGCGGAAGTCAATGAGGCGGTTCTTGTAGCGCACGCGGAAGCGGCCGTCCTGGGGCACGCGCTTTTCGGCGATGTCGAGCTCGCTCATGATCTTGATGCGGCCCAGGATGGTGCCGTGGTGTTCGCGGGCGATGGGCGCCATGGCCTCCTGCAGCACGCCGTCGATGCGGTACTTGACGTGCACCGAATCGTCGTAGCTCTCGATGTGAATGTCGGAGGCGCGGCGCTCGAGAGCGGTAAAAATGGTGGTGTCGACGAGGCGGATGATAGGGCTGATGTCCTCGGCGTCGCTGGTCAACTTCTCAATCGAAATGTTCTCGTCAGGGTTATCGTCGCCCGTGAGCACGTCAAAGGTGAGGCCTTCGCTGGCCTCGTCGAGGACGCGCTGCGACTGCTCGGTCTTCTTGAGCAGATCGGTAATTTGCGACAGAGTCGCCACGCGCGCCACGATGCGCGAGCCGAGCAGCCCCGCAATTTCATCCACGACCATCAGGCGCGAAGGATCGCTGACCGCGATCACGAGCGCGTCCGGCGTTAGCTCGATGGGCACGAAATTGTAACGAAACATGAGTTCGACGGGGACGGTGCGCAGCAGTTCGTGCTGAATCTTGAAGTTCTTCAGGTCGACGAATTCGGCGTGATAGCGGCGCGCCAGGGATTCAGCCTGAGCGCGTTCCTCGCCACTGGCGGGCGTGGGTATGGGCAGCACGTTGGTCTCGGGCATTCGAGCAACCTCCTACATTCCGGCCGACTGCCCGAGCGAAAAAATGGGCAGGTAGAGCGAGATCAAAATAAAGACGACGACGACTCCCATGACGATGAGGATCGCCGGTTCGATGAGCGCGAGAGCGGCGGCGAGGGCCGTGGCTACGTCGTCCTCGAAAAATTCCGACATGGAGTTGAGCATTTGCGGCAGTGCGCCGGTTTGCTCGCCCACGGTGATCATCTCCGTAGCCAGGTCGGGGAAGATGCCGGTTTTGGCGAGCGAATCGGCGAGGCTTTTGCCCTCGCGCACGGTGCCGACCGAGGTCAGCACGGCCCGGGAGACGCGGCGCGAAGAGATGGAGCGCGAGGCCGTCTCCAGCGAGGGCACCAGCGGCAGACCGCCGGTGAGCAGCGTGGAGAGCATGCGCGCGAAGAGCGCCACCTGATACTTGAGCCAGATTTTGCCGAGGATGGGAAGACGGATGCGCACACCGTCGGCAAAGTCCTTGCCGCGCTCGGTGAGGAAGAACCGGTAGCCCGCGAGGGCGATGGCGACCACAACGAGCGCCAGCCAGAGGATGTTGTGCCGCATCCACGTGCCGAAGGTGAGCAGGGCCATGGTGAGAGCCGGCAATTTGTTGCCGAGCTGGTCGTATAGCAGTGCGAATTGCGGCACCACTACCGTGAACATGAAGATGAGAAGCGCGCAGACCAGGGTGAGCAGCACCGTGGGATAGATGAGCGAGCCAATAAGCTTTTTGCGCAGGGCCAGCGCAACCTTCTGGAAGCTCACATAGCGATCCAGAACTTCGGGCAGGTTGCCGGAGCGCTCGCCGGCCAGGAGCGTGGTGGTGTACATGAGCGGAAAAACGCTCTGCGACTCGAAGGCGGTGGAAAGCGCCTCGCCGGTTTTGACGCGCGAAGCCACATCTTCCAGCTGGCCGGCGAAGGTGGCATTTTTCTGAATCTTGCCGAGCATCTGCAGCGAGCCGAGGATGGGCAGGCCGGCGCGGATGAGGGTGAGGAACTGCGAATTAAAAATGAGGAAGGGCTCGAGCTTGACTTTGCGGCGGCCGCGACCTATGGCGCCGCGGGCGCGGACCGAAAAGACGTGATAGCCCGCGTGGACGAAGCGGTTTCGCAGTTCTTCGGCCGTGGCCGCTGTCTGCACCTGCTCCTGCACTCGGCCGCGCTCATCGGCCAGCTTGATGACGAACTCTGCCATAGCTCCGCTTGCCCGTCGAGAAGGATTGGCCTTCTCTGGGCGATTTTCTCAGAATTCAGGGTACCAGCTTGCGCTGCCTGCTCTCGTAAGGGATAGACGCGAAAGGAAGTAGGAACGCTCGGGGCCGGCGGGGCCGGGGAACAAGTATGGGCCGCTAAGCGTACCCCTTGGACAGAGCCTTTTTGAGGAGCATGACTTGTGATCCAGAGGATTTTGAAGTGCGTTGGGATTGCCATCCTTAGCCTGATCGTGATCGTGCCCTCATTTGGCTTGATTTATAGAAAATATCTGCAATACAGGGTTGCCAGGGAGCGGGCTATCCGTTCTCCCCATGGCATCGACAGTCTTGAGGCTGTGGAGATCGGCGGGATCAGGCAGTGGATTGAAGTCCGGGGCCAGAACGTCGACAACCCGATTCTCCTCTTCATCCATGGCGGCCCGGGAATTGCGTTCATTCCCCTGGCGGGATCGTTCGACGGCCCATGGGAGCAGCATTTCACCGTGGTGCAATGGGATCAGCGGGGCGCAGGGAAGACGTACGCGTCGAACGATAAGGAACTTCAGCGCCGAACGATGAATGTGCCCCGGATGGAACAGGATGCGTTGGAGGTAGTGAACTATCTACGCAGCCAGTTCCATCGGAAAAAAATCTTTGTGGTGGGGCCTTCATGGGGAAGCGTGCTGGGTCTTTGGCTGGCCCATGAGCATCCGGATCTGCTTTACGCGTATGTGGGGACTGGCCAGGTGGTGAACATGGAGCAGAACGCGGAAACCATGTACAAGGAGGACTTGGAGCAGGCGGAGAGTCAACATAATGAAGAGGCGATCAAAGAACTGGAGAGCATTGCGCCCTATCCGCCCGCAATTGCGGACCTGGGAAAGACATTGATCGCGAGCAAGTGGGCAGGGAGGTTTCTGGGGCCGCCGCAAGGCAGGACGGGATTTACGGATGTGAGAAGGATTCTTACGGATGTTATATCGGCGCCCGAATATTCTCTTGCGGATGACGCCGGGTTTATCAAAGGTCAGAAGTTTTCCGGCGAAATTTTGTTGCCGCAGATCATGAAATTGGATTTGAGCAAAATGGGGACGGAATACCGCGTGCCGATTTTCTTTTTTGAAGGCAGGCGAGACCCATACTGCCTTGCAGGGTTGGTGGAGGAGTTCAGCCAAACCATTTCCGCACCGCACAAGGAGTTTGTCTGGTTCGAACACTCAGGGCATTTCCCGTTCTACGAAGAGAAACAGAAATTTGCCGATGAGCTGTTTCAGCGCGTCCTGCCTCTTGCCGCCGAACGGCCAGGCAACAATTAGATTTCTGCGAACTGCCCGGTTCCGCACCGGATGCTCCAAGCGTGACTCGGGATTGCCGCGTGGATGCGCGGCGGAGACCGAGGAATCCGATCGGCCACTCTTCAATGCGCTGCCGTTCGTCAGTTGACCCTGTATGCTGATTGCATTCCGTCCCGCAAAGGGCTGCGAAACGCGACGGATGGGTGCGGACGATGGACTGGGCGATCAAGGGAAAGCCAATGGAGACAGGAAGCGGCGCGAGGCTTTTGCCGGGTCTGCGTAAACATTGGCTGCTGCTGGGCGCTCTGGGACTGGCGCTCATCGGCGCGGCGCTGCTGACGGCGTTTCATGGGCAGCGATCGGCGGCGGTGGTCACGCCTTATCCGCACGACCTGGCGCAGGTGAGTTTTGCTGTAGCCGGCGATGTGATTCCCCATGATCCGGTGCGCGCAGCGGCCAAGGCGGCGGGCGACGGCGAGCCGGGATGGGCGGCGCTGTTTGCGGACGTGTCCGATGTTTTTGAGCGCGCGGACTTCGGGTTTGTGAACATCGAGACGCCGGTGGCGCCCGAGCATTCGCACGGGACAAAGCCATTTCTGTTTGACGCGCCGATCGATCTGCCCCAGGCGCTCAAAGCCAGCGGGATCAAGATTGTTTCGTTTGCCAACAACCACGTGATGGACCAGGGGTGGGCGGGATTTGTTGAGAGCCGCGAGCATCTGAAGGAGATTGGCCTGTTGTTTGCCGGGACCAGCGATAACACGGCGACGGCCTGGCAGCCGGTGATTACCGAGGCCAACGGGATCAAGGTGGGCTGGCTGGGCATGACGCGCTGGCTGAACGGCAACCGGAATCCCGACAAGGACGATCAGCCGCACGTGAATTTCTTTCCCTATCCGGGCGAGGCGGATGGCGCACCGGGAGCCGACGAGGCCACGGTGCTGGCCGCAGTAAAGGCCGCGCAGGCGCAATGCGACCTGCTGGTGATTTCCGTGCACTGGGGCATTGAGTACGCGACCGCGCCGCGGCCCGAAGACGTGGACATTGCGCACAAGATGCTGGAGGCCGGGGCGACGGTGATTGTGGGCGCGCACCCGCACGTGCTGCAGCCGATGGAGACTTACAAGACGCAGGATGGGCGCGACACGTTGATTTTTTACTCGCTGGGCAACTTCTTGTCGAACCAGTCGCGCGGCTACGTGGATGGGCTGAATCCGGACTCGAATGGCGATCCGCGGGACGAGATGATCGGGCTGTTTGCGGCGGTGAAGCGGGATTACGGGCCGGCGGGCGTGCGTGTGGAACTGGGCCACGTGGGCATGCTTCCAGTATGGGAGGAGAACAATCGCAATGAGATGGCTGCGGGACGCGAGAAGAAAACGGTGATCAAGCCGGTGCTGATCGACCGCGAGATTCCGCCCTTGCAGACGCGTCTCGATGCGCTGAACAAGCAGGCACAGGGCGGCGCAGGGCTGACGGCCGACGAAAAGAAGGAATTCATCGAGGTCACGAAGCGGCTGAAACTCCTGACGGACCGTAGGGCGCAGATCCTGGCGCGCGTGGGCGACGACTACGTGATGGCTCCGCCCAAGTTGCCGGCCAAACCCTAGTGCTGTGTGAGTCAAGAACTGTGAGCTGCTTTTAGTAGCCGTTGGCGACTAGCCACGCCTCGGTGAGGTCGAATTCCGGCTTCTTCGCGGCCTGCATCTGCATCGCAGCAAGCTTTACCAGCACATCGGCCTCGATGTTCATGGGCGCGCCCGCGGCAAGCGCATGCAGATTGGTGCGCCAGTAAGTAAGCGGCAGGATGGCGATGGCGATCTCCTCGCCATCGAAATCGGCAATGGTCAGGCTGATGCCCTCGACGGCGACCGAGCCTTTCTGCACCATCCACTGGCGGACGTTTTCGGGGACGCGGACTTTGAGGGTCCAGTCGGTGGTCTGGCGGTCAAAGTTGGGGCTTGACTCCGGGACGACGGGATCGAGCGCGGTCATTACGCCAGTGCCGTCGACGTGACCCTGCACGATGTGACCGCCAAGCGGGCTGCCGGCGGCGGTGGGCAGTTCCAAATTGACGCGCGCGCCGGGCGCAAGCGAGCCAAGCGAGGTGCGATCGAGAGTTTCCTGGGCGAGGTCGGCGTGGAAATATGTGGGATCAGGATCGAGCGCGGTAAGACAGACACCGGAAACGCCGAGCGAGTCACCTTCGCGCAGGCGCGACGCGATGCCGGGGGCCTCAACGGTGATGCGCCGGACGCCGCCACGATCGGTGAGGCTGACGAGGGTTCCGGTCTGCTCGACGATGCCGGTGAACATGGAGCTATTTTAAGGGACTAAGGGACTGGGGACGTAGGGGTCGAGGGACTTTGTGGGCCTGGGGTAGGCGCAAGGATACGTGGCCGCGCGGGCGCTTCAGAACTTCATGGTCACGCCTTTTTCGCACATATCGCCGAAGAGCGAGAGCAGGTGGGTGATTCCCAGCAGTTCGCGGATCTGCTTGCCAAGATTGATGAGCTGGAGGCAGGAGCCTCCTGACTTGGCCGAGACTTGGAGGCGGACCAGCGTGCCCAGGCCCATGCTATCGACGAAGGCGAGGTCGGTGAGGTCGAGAACGATGCGCTTATTCTCGGGAATGAGGGCGTGGATCTTGTCGTAAAACGGACCGCAGACGCCGGACACCAGGCGGCCGCGGCAATGGACGAGGGCCGCATCGCCTTTGCGCTCGACGTTGAAGGCGAGGGAGTTCATAGCAGGTGCATTCGGCATCGGCTTTTCCTTGATGGAGACGGGGTACGGGAAAACGGGGTCGACGCCTGATTGTCTCATGAAAGCAGGGAATAGGGAGTAGGGAATAGGGAGTAGAGAGCAGGAAATAGTTAGAGACTTGCCTGGGCTCATTCAGGGGTAGGGGTCGGTTGTCTTGCTGCTTGGTTACTTGTCGCGGGTTACCCGAATTTCGGGTGTGTCGGAGAGATAAACCGAAAGAGTGATTCCAGCGATTGCCGCGAGAGCGGCTGCGCCCCACAGGGTCCACCGAAGGTTTTTGCTGTCGACCGTAACGCTCCAGAGGACGCATGAGAAACAGATCCACCATCCGAGAAACTCGGCAAAGAGCGCTCGCGGTCCTTCGTCCGAAAGGGATGTGTGTGTGGCGACAGGAACACGAAACATCGTGAGCCCAGCGTAAAGAGCCGCTGCCAAGTCAACTAATAATCCGAGAAACGCGGGAACCATCGCTCGCAGTCTCGCTCCCAGTCCTCCTGCCTGAAGGGATTCGTGGGTGTTGTAAACATAACGAAACATCGTGAGCGCGGCGCAAAAAGCCGCGGCCAAGACGATGATGACGAACTTGAGGATGGGAAAATGCATCGTGCGAAGTCAGGCAGCCTGCGGAATCATAGCACGCCCTGCGATCGTGGAATTCGGGTGCATTCTATTTGCTGGCGGGGGCTTGTTCGGGGGTGGGCGCGGCAGGGAGCGAGGGCCCGGCGGTGAGGGCGCGGTAGGCGAAGAAGAGCTTGGCGCGCCAGCGCAGGATCATGCCGAAGGCCAGCAGATAGAAAATGGCGCCGGTCTGTTCGAGCGAAAGAAAGCTGTCGAAGTAGCCGCGCGCGGCCCAGCGGATGATGGCGAGCACGATGATGACGGCAAAAAACGCGCTCGACCGCTTCATGCGAATTTCGCCGTTGTGCAAGTGTAGGTCAGAGGTGAGCAGCAGCGGAACGGCGAAGAGAACTGCGCCGATGAGGAAAGCGGCAAATCCCCAGGTGAAGGGCACGCGGCACGGCGGATAGATGAACATGCAGAACCCGGTGGCCATGCCCAGGGGCGGCATCACGATCTTTTTGAGGGTCACGGCGGAGCGGCCCTCGCGCACGCGCCAAGTGAGCACGCCGGCGAGGCCGATGAGCGAAACGACTGCCGTGAGGGCGGGAGTGGAGACCATGAAACTTGCCTTTCCGTTCTTGCTGCGGGCGAGCGGCGGCTCCGAGGAGCGGTTCGCAGCGAACAGCTGACAGCGGGTGAGAGCCTCGTCTTTATTGTAATTGGATTGCGCGAGTCCGAAAAGCGGTGCAGGGATTTTGTGCCTTCACAGGATGATTTCGAGTAACAGTTCGCGCGCGTTCACGATTCTTGTGTTCTTCCATTGCAAGGGGAAGTGGCGCTTGTTGCCAGTCACAAGAAAATCTGCTTTGGCCGTTTCGGCGCATTCGAGAAAACGGTTGTCGTCCTCGTGGTGTGAAACGTTCACGGCGACTTCTGGGATCACAAGCAGCGTTTCTGCGCGAAGAAACGCAAAGAGTTCATCGAGAATCGAGCGCTGCAAGCGGAATGCCGGCCGGTGCAGCACCAACTCGTATTCTTCAAGCATGGATTGAGAAACGCAAGCGCGAAAGATCCCCGCGCGCGCAAGGCGAAGGACAAGAGCCTCATTGCCATGACGGGCAAGCATGGCAGATACGAGAACGTTCGTATCGAGTACGACGCGGATCATCTAGCGCGATCGTCTTTCAAGGAGCCCGCGCGGCGTGCCGCCCGAGCTCGCGCGATCTCCGGATCGATCTGGCGCATGGTGAGCTTGGCAGCGCCATTGCGCTCAGCGGCCTTCCAGGATCTTTCAAGCCAGTCGGGCGCTGGAGCAAAGGTTTCGAGAAAATCGTCGAAGCCGAGAATCACCGCTTGCGGCTCTCCCCGCCTGCCAATCACAAAACGCTCGCGGCGGCTTTTTACACGCTTGAGGATTTGGCCAAGTTGCGTCCGTGCAGTAAGGGCAGTGACAACTCTCGGAATTTCGTTGTCTTTTGTTTTCAGCATATTGTCCACTCTCTAATGACCGAACTGATTAATCAGTTCGTGTATAAATTTTGACACGATCAGGAGGCGCACGTCAAGTGCTCAAGCCACGAAACTGTGTGATGTGGCCGGTTTTTCAAGGAACGATTACGGGGTTTCGTCCTTCGGCCATGGGTCGATGAGGAGCGAACTCAGGCCGAGGTCATCGCCGTAGCGTTCGATTTCGACGTCGTTCATGTGCACGAACTGGGGCATGCCGCGGAAAGCTGGGACGGCGTCCGAGCCCATGATCTGCGGCGCGATGAAGAGGTGGAGGCGGTCGACGAGGCCAGCGGCGAGAAAGGCCGTGTTGAGGCGCGTGCCGGTTTCGGTAAGCAGCGTGAGAACGCCCTCTTCGCCGAGCTTCAAGAGAACTTTGTCGAGCGGAACGCGGCCGGCTTCGGCGTCGAGGATTTCCACGCGGACTCCGCGGTTGCGTAACTCGGCGGCGCGGGCTTCGTCGTGGGAGACGGTGAAGACGACCACGTCATTCTGCGCCGTCGAAACCAGTTTGCAGTCGAGAGGCATGCGCAGGGCGGAGTCGAGGACGATGCGCAGCAGGGGACGGCGTCGGCGCAGGCCGCTGCGATCGGTCATCCAGGGGTCGTCGGCGAGCACGGTGTCGACGCCGACCATGGTGGCGTCTGCGGCCCAGCGCAGGGGCTGCACGGCGGCGCGGGCCACTTCACTGGTGATCCAGTAGGGCGCGTGGGGCGTTTGATGGCTGGGCGGCGGAGCAATGCGCGCGTCGAGCGTCATGGCGACCTTCATCAGGACGAGGGGGCGGTGATTCTGGATCCAGCGCGCGAAGCCTTCGTTGAGGCGGCGGGCTTCGCGTTGGCACACCCCGACACTGGTCCGAAGGCCTGCTGCATGCAATGCTTCGAGGCCGTGGCCGGCGACAGCGGGATTTGGGTCGATAGTGGCAGCGACCACGCGGGCGAGGCCGGCCTGGATGAGCGCATCGGTGCAGGGCGGCGTGCGGCCGGTGATGCAGCAGGGCTCCAGGGTGACGTAGGCCGTGCCGCCCCGAATGCGATCGGCAGCGTGTTGCTGAGCCTCTTTGAGGGCGACGATTTCCGCGTGGTCGAGCAGGTCGTACTCATGCCAGCCCTCGCCGACGACCTGGCCGGCGCGGTCGAGAATCACGCAGCCCACGGCGGGATTGGGCGAGGTGACGCCGATGCCGCGCCGCGCGAGCTCGAGGGCGCGCTGCATCCAGTAGGTGTCCTGGTCGAGTTGAGTGCTCATATGCGCTTCTCGTTACGAATAGGAACAATCAAGTGTAAATCGGGTGGTTGAGGGTGGGCGTAGGGGATTCGTAAGAGCCGAGGCGTTCCGGTTCGTGCGGCCCCAGGTCATTCGCCGCGGCGAACGAGATCTTCGGCTTCTCGCGACGTGAGCTCTCAATTACGCTTGGTCAACGCGGCCGCCATATAGGATTGGCAGAGCAGCACGAGATGCTCTTTAAGCTTGCGAACCGTGGCCGGCGAACCCCCTGACTCGAGCGCCGAGCGCATCACACCGGAAATGGCTGCCAGCATCACGTCGATGGAATACCTGTCTGGCGATAATTCCACATCGGGCACTGTGTTCAGCATGGCCTCGATGGCCTTCCGCGAGCGCTGGATCGTACGTTTCACCACGGCGGGGCCGCCCACGTCGGCCGCGACACGGTAGAGGGCGACGGAGACGTCGGAGCGCTCCATCTTGGCGTCCACAAACGCCTCCACCATCTGCTGGATCATTTCCGCAAGCGGCTTGCGGTGCGCGTGCAGGCAAGTGGCCTCGACTCTTGCGGATACTTTTTCCAGGTGCTCCTCGAAGACGGCAAAGAGCAGCGCCTGCTTATTGGGGAAGTACTGGTACAGCGTTCCCACCGAGACTCCGGCGCGGTCGGCGACGCGCGTGGTCGTCAGGCGGTCGGCCCCGTGGCTGAGTAAGACCTGAATCGTGGCCTCGAAAATGGCCCCTACGGTTATCGTCGACCGGGCTTGAACGGGCGTCTTTCTTGGCTCAAATGCGGTTAGAGAGGGTGCGGTCATAATGCGAAGTGCAAAACTGAAGAATCCTTCATCTAAGGATTGTAGCAAGAATCGAATGCAAATGCGGGCAACAGAAAAAGGAGGATGGGAATGGCACAACAGCAAAACCTTGCCGGCAGCTTCACTCTACCGGGCACATCGACGGCCGTGAAGCGAATGGGCTATGGTGCAATGCAGCTTGCAGGGCGAGATGGCGACAAATTGGTTTGGGGGCCACCGCGGGACGTCGATAGCGCGATTGCGCTGCTGCGAGAGGCCGTGCAGAGCGGCGTGAACCATATTGATACCTCCGATTTCTATGGGCCCCATTTCACGAACCAGATCATCCACAAGGCGCTCTCTCCGTATCCAGGGGATCTGGTGATCGTGACCAAGCTCGGCTCGAAGCGTGGGACAGATGGTTCGTGGATTCCGGCCCTTTCGCGCGAAGAGTTGATTGAAGCTGTTCACGATAATCTTCGCAACCTCGGTTTGGAGGCGCTCGACGTGGTGAACCTGCGCAGCATGTTCAGCGTCCATGGACCCGCGGAAGGTTCGATCGAGGGGCCGCTCACCACGCTGGCTGAGTTGCAGCAGAAAAGCCTGGTGCGTCATATCGGGTTGAGCAATGTAACGCCGGCGCAGGTTGCGGAAGCGCGGCGGATGGTGCCGATTGTGTGCGTGCAGAACCACTACAACGTGGCGCATCGAGAGGACGACCCGCTCATTGCGGATCTGGCACGCGACGGCATTGCCTACGTCCCGTTCTTTCCCCTCGGTGGTTTTTGGCCGCTCCAGTCGACGACTTTGTCAGACGTGGCAATGCGCCTTGGCGCAACGCCGATGCAGGTTGCGCTGGCGTGGCTTCTTCAGCGCTCGCCGAACATCCTTGTGATTCCGGGAACATCATCCCTTAAGCATTTCCGCGAGAACCTTCAGGCAGCGACGATCGAAATTCCCGCCGAACTGCTTGCCAAACTGGACTCAATCTACGGACAGAACAAGGAGAATTGATATGCGTGTTTTCGTTACAGGCGCTACAGGGTTTGTCGGTTCCGCAGTGGTGCGGGAGTTGCTTGACGCTGGGCACAAGGTGCTTGGCATGGCGCGCTCGGATGCGGGAGCGAGTTTGCTGACCGCGGCAGGCGCCGAGGTGCATCGCGGGGAACTTGAGGATTTGGAAAGTCTGCGCAGTGGAGCAGCAGGTGCGGACGCGGTAATTCATCTCGGATTCGTTCACGACTTTTCGAAGTTCAAGGAAGTCTGCGAGATCGACCGGCGCGCCATCGAGGCGCTCGGCGGCGCGCTTGCCGGATCGGATCGCACACTGATCGTGACCGGCGGTCTCGCCCTTCTCGTGCAGGGCCGCGCCGCCACGGAAGATGACTCGCCGCCTGCCGTCTCCGATTCCTATCCGCGCGCTTCGGAACAGACTGCCGCCTTGTTTGAACAGCGGGGAGTGCGGGCGATGACCGTGCGCCTTTCCCAGGTGCACGACACGATGAAACAGGGCCTGGTTACCTATTCCATTCAGGTTGCCCGCGAAAAGGGTATTTCGGCATACATCGGCGAGGGGCAGAATCGCTGGGCCGCGGTTCATCGTCTCGATGCCGCACGGCTCTATCGGCTCGCACTGGAGAAGGGTGAGGGCGGCGCGCGGTGCCACGCGATCGCGGAAGAAGGTGTGTCCGCCCGGGAAATTGCTGAGGCCATCGGTCGCAGACTGGGCGTGCCGGCGATTTCGATTTCGCCGGAACGGGCCCCGGGACATTTTGGCTGGCTCGCCGCCTTTGCCTCTCTCGACATCGAGGGCTCCAGCACGAAAACGCGAGAACAGCTGGGATGGAACCCCACCGGGCCAGGGCTCATCTCCGATCTTGAGAACATGCGCTAATCCTGAATTGAGCGGACGCCGCCGGCGAAAGCAAGTCGAAGTATGTTGAGCCGGCGGTGCTATTCAAGCAGCGAATCGACAAACTCTTCCGGTGAAAACTCCAGCAGGTCCGTCATTTTTTCGCCGACGCCTACATAGCGGACGGGGAGATTCAGTTCGCGGGCGATTGCGACGGCGATGCCGCCTTTCGCGGTCCCATCCAATTTCGTCAGCAGAATGCCGGTGACGCCGGCGGATTGCGTGAACTGGCGCGCCTGCTGCAGTCCGTTTTGTCCTGTCGTCGCGTCCATGACGAGGAGGACTTCGTGGGGCGCGCCGGGAATTAAGCGCGCAGCAGTGCGGCGCATCTTGTCCAACTCGTCCATCAGGCCCGATTTGGTGTGCAGGCGGCCGGCGGTGTCCACGTAGAGTTCGTCGATCTGGCGCGCCCTCGCGGCCGTGATGGCGTCGTAGAGCACGGCTGCCGGATCGCCGCCTTGCTTGGTCTTGATCATCTCCACGCCGGAGCGTGCGGCCCAGATTTCCAATTGTTCAATCGCGGCGGCGCGGAAGGTGTCGGCAGCGCAGAGCAATACGGAGCGCCCTTGCGCGCGCGACCAGGCGGCCAGCTTGCCGCTGGAAGTGGTTTTGCCGGTGCCGTTGACGCCTACCAGGAAAGTAACCTTCGGCGGCGGCACCTGCGGTGCGGCAGCCGCCCCTTGCGGGGCCCTAAGAATTGCAATCAACTGTTCCTTCAAGAGCTGGCGGAGCTCTGCGCCGCCCTCGATGGCCCGGTGGCGGGCGCGATCGCGCAGCGCGTCGAGAATGGCGGTGGTGGTTTGGACGCCGAGGTCGCTCGTAAGCAGCGCGGACTCGAGCTCGTCGAGAGCGCTCTCGTCCACGGTGCGGGTGAGGGCGGCGAGATCGGCGATTTTTTGGGAGAAGCTCTTGCGTGTGCGCGAGACCGCCTGGCGCATGCGGTCGAAGAGACCTCTTTTGGGCTCTTCCTCGGCAGATTTATCGGGTTCGTCGTTGCCAAATAGCTTTTGGATCATTGCTTCTCTTAGTTTAGCGGGGCTAGCGGAGTTAGCGGCGTTCGCGGAGTTACAGTTGTATTTGGCCGGACGATAGAGGCCCGGGCCTAAAGGCCGTTTCCTTTTGACCTGTTTTCAGGGGCCTGAAGGCCCCTGCTCCCTCCGAAATCCTTAACTCCAACTGTAGTACTAGCCGCAAAAACAAAGACGCGGTGAGGGTGGGCACCCTCGAGTTGGCAATTTGGCAAAGCAACTATGGAGTGTGCAGGTCTGGTGACCTGCACGACAGCCGGACTGGAGTCCGGCGCTACATTTCCGTTCAGGTGGGGGTTGTGGCAGTCCAGGGCGGACGGGTGCAGTTCGGCGCGAATTGGTTCGGAAGAGGCTGCGGCGCGAGATATGCTGGAAGAGCAGGCCGTAAACCATGGGGAAGAAATGACTAAGGCACCAATTCATCCGCTCGGAAAGATCCTTGAAAGCCGCATCGCCATCATCGATGGAGCGACGGGGACGACCATCCGCACCTACGGGATGACCGAGGCGGACATTCGCGGGGAGCGCGGCGACGGACGGTTCAGGGACGCGAAGAAGGATCTGCTGAACAATGGCGATCTGTTTACGCTGACGCAGCCAGAGCTGATCGGCGATATTCATCGCCGGTTTCTTGAGGCCGGGGCCGACATTATCGAGACCAACACATTTGGGGCGACGAGCATTGCGCAGAGCGAGTTTTTTGTCGACGATCCGCGCGAGCACGGGGGACGGAAGGATCCGGAGTTTTATCAGAAGGTGATTGAGGACCCGTTTCTAAAGGACCTGGCGTGGGAGATCAACGAGCAATCGGCGCGGCAGGGGCGGGAGTGGGCAGATCGCGTGGCCAACGCCACCGGGCGGCAGCGGTTTGTGGCCGGCGCGTTGGGGCCGCTGACGGTGTCGCTGTCAAATTCTCCTGACGCGGACGATCCGGGATTTCGCGTAGTGACCTTCGACCAGGTGAAGGCGGCGTACGCGGAGCAGGTGCGGGCGCTCGTGGCGGGCGGTGCTGATCTGTTGCTGGTGGAAACGATCTTCGATACGTTGAACGCCAAGGCGGCGCTGGTGGCCATTCGTGAGGTGTTCGACGAGGAGGGGCCCGGCACAAATCGTCGCGACCTGCCCGTAATCATCTCAGCGGCCGTGGGGCGCGGCGGCGAGACAATGATTTCGGCGCAGACCATTGAAGCATTCTGGAACGCGGTGGAGCATGCGAAACCGTTGGCCGTGGGATTGAACTGCTCATTGGGGCCGGACCTGATGGCGCCTTTTTTGCGCGAGCTCGCGGAGAAGGCTGGTGTTGCCGTGTCGTGCTATCCGAACGCGGGCTTGCCGAATCCGCTTTCTGCGACGGGCTTCGACCTGGGACCTGATGATATGGCGCGGTACCTGAGCGGTTTTGCGCGCGAAGGGCTCATCAATATTGCCGGCGGCTGCTGTGGCAACACGCCCGAGCACATTGCGGCCATCGCCAAGGCGCTTGAAGGGCTGCCGCCGCGCAAGCTGCCCGCGGAGAACGAGGAAGCGCGCGCGATCGAGAGCGCGGCATGAGCGCGGAAGTCTTTCCTCGGGGGCTAAAGCCCCGGATTCATTTTGCGACGGTACGGCACGAGTAAACTCGTGCCCTTTCAAAACAACAACTTTTCGCCAACCCCTGATTTCGAACATCTGCAAAACGAGAACGATGCCATCTGATCGAGAAAAAACCGTGCGGACCAAGCCGCTCCGACTGTCGGGTTCGCAGCCCTTTACGCAGCAGCCGGGCGTCTTCATTCTCATCGGTGAACGAACCAATGTGTCCGGATCTCCGAAGTTTGCGCGGCTGATCAAAGACGGCAAATACGAAGATGCCGTGAGCGTAGCGCGGCAGCAAGTGGAAAACGGCGCCAACCTGCTCGACATCTGCATGGATGAGGGCATGATCGACGGCGTGGCCGCGATGACGCGCTACCTGAAGCTGCTGGAGAGCGAGCCCGAAGTCGCCAAAGTGCCCTTCATGGTGGACTCCTCAAAGTGGGAAGTGATTGAGGCAGGCCTGAAATGCATACAGGGCAAGGGCATTGTAAATTCGATTTCACTCAAGGAGGGCGAGGGGAAATTCCGCGAGCACGCGCGGACGATTCGGAAGTACGGCGCGGCTGCGGTGGTGATGGCCTTTGACGAGCAGGGCCAGGCTGCGAGCTACGAAGAAAAAATTCGCATCTGCGAGCGCGCGTACCGCATTCTCGTGGACGAAGTGGATTTTCCCGCGGAAGATATCATCTTCGATCCCAACATCCTGACCGTGGCGACGGGCATGGAGGAGCACAACAATTACGGGGTCGACTTTATTCGCGCCACGCAATGGATCAAGGAGAACCTGCCGCATGCCAAGGTGAGCGGCGGCGTGTCGAATGTCTCGTTCAGCTTCCGCGGTAACAACAAGGTGCGCGAGGCGATGCACGCGGCGTTTCTGTATCACGCCATCGCCGCGGGGCTCGACATGGGCATCGTGAATGCCGGCATGCTGGAGGTGTATGAAGAGATCGATCCGGAGCTGAAGGAACTGGTGGAAGATGTGCTGCTGAACCGGAGGCCCGATGCGACGGAGCGGCTGGTTGCCTTTGGCGAGGCGCTGAAGGCGGCAGGGACCGCGGGCGGCAGCGAGGAGGCAGAGAAAAAAGCTGAGGAGTGGCGCAGCGGCACAGTGGAGGAGCGGCTGAGTCACGCGATGGTGAAGGGAATTGACACCTACATCGAAGCGGACACGGAAGAAGCGCGGGCAAAGCTGGGACGGCCGCTGAGCGTGATTGAAGGACCGTTGATGGCGGGCATGAGCGTGGTGGGCGACCTGTTCGGCGCCGGCAAAATGTTTCTGCCGCAGGTGGTGAAGTCGGCGCGCGTGATGAAGAAAGCGGTTGCGTACCTCACGCCCTTCATGGAGGCGGAGAAGGCGCAAATGGCGGCCGCGGGCGAGGTGGTGCGAACGCAAGGCAAGATTGTGATGGCGACGGTGAAGGGCGACGTGCACGACATCGGCAAGAACATTGTGGGCGTGGTGCTGGCCTGCAACAACTACGAGGTCATCGACCTGGGCGTGATGGTGCCCGCGGAGAGGATTCTGGAGCGGGCGAAAGAGGTGCGGGCAGACATCATCGGGCTGAGCGGGCTGATTACGCCGTCGCTCGACGAGATGGTGCACGTGGCGCGGGAGATGGAGCGGCAGGGGTTCAAGCTGCCGCTGCTGATTGGCGGTGCGACCACGAGCCGCGCGCATACGGCAGTGAAGATTGCACCGCATTACAGCGAGCCGGTGGTGCATGTGCTCGATGCGAGCCGCGCCGTGCCGGTAACCACGAGCCTGTTGAGCGACGAGGGCCGCGCGGAGTTTGTGGCACGGCATCGCGCGGAATATGACGCGTTGCGCCGGGCGCACGCGGCGCCGCGGCGGAGCGGGGTTCCGCTCGAGACGGCGCGCGCGCGGCGCACGCCGATCGAGTGGCGCGCGGAGGATTTGGCGACGCCTGAGTTTCTTGGCGCGCGAGTGCTCGAGGATTTTCCCCTCGCGACGCTGAGAGAATTCATCGATTGGAGCCCGTTTTTTCACACATGGGAGTTGAAGGGCGTTTACCCGCGGATTCTCACTGACGAGCGGCAGGGGGAGCAGGCGCGCCAGATTTTCGCAGAAGCCAATGCGCTGCTGGACCGCATCGTTGCGGAGAAGCTGCTGACGGCACGCGCCGTGTATGGATTTTTTGCAGCCAACGCGGCAGGCGACGATGTGGAGTTGTACACGGATGGCGGACGACGCGAGGTTCTGGAACGGTTGCACTTCCTGCGGCAGCAATCGGACCGGGAAGGCACCGGAAGCAAGATCGACACGTGTCGCTCGCTTGCGGATTTCGTTGCGCCCAGGGAGACCGGGCTTGGCGACACTATAGGCGCCTTCGCGGTGACGAGCGGGTACGGATTGAAAAAGCTGGTGGAGCAGTTTAAGGCCGCGCACGACGACTACAACGCGATCATGGCGGAGGCGATCGCGGATCGACTGGCCGAGGCGTTTGCGGAATGCCTGCACAAGCGGGTGCGCGCGGAATGGGGCTACGGACGCGATGAAAATCTGCGCACCGAAGACCTGATTCACGAGAAGTATCGGGGAATCCGGCCCGCGCCGGGTTATCCGGCGTGTCCCGATCACACCGAAAAGGGCACCATCTGGCGCCTTCTCGATGCGCAGGCGAAGACGGGGATTGAACTCACCGAAAGCTTCGCCATGTGGCCGGGGTCGAGCGTGAGCGGGTTCTATTTCGCGCATCCTGCGAGCCGCTACTTCAGTTTGGGCAAGATCGACCGCGACCAGGTGGGGGATTACGCGCGGCGCAAAGGGATGAGCGTCACGGAAGTGGAGCGCTGGCTCGGCCCCAATCTGAATTACGACCCGGGGAAAGCGTAAGACGTTAAAAACGTCACATAGACGCCGAAACTCGAGAATCGATTACGTTCAAATAAATAATTTAAAAACTTCGCGAAACTTTCCGCGTGGCTGGGGGTTCAAGCTGCTAACTCGGGGAAAGCTTTCCGCAAATCCAAGCTGCGCAAATCAGATCCCGCGAGGTGTTTCACGGTTTCTCCAGCATCGCTCCAGCACAGATGGAGTGTGCGCGATTGCAGCAACCTTAACGACGCCGGAGTTGAACCCTGGCGGCGAACTGGGAGGGTGTCGCTGTTGACTACACGGTTCGCGCATACACGGTTCGCGCAAAGCCGCGAAGGCCTGTTTTCCGGGCCGGACCGGTTGAATTTCTGGGGTCAGGCGCCGATAAATTCTGGAGATACCGAGGGGCTCGCTTCTGTCATGGAGGGTTTCGTATGAAATATAGTTCGCTCGTTGTCTTGTCTCTCCTGTTGGCGCCGCCACTGTTTGCGGATGCCGGCCAACGAATCATCCCGGCCGGTGCACTTGTCTCGTGCACCACCGGCGACGGAAGGATCTCCTCGAAGACCACCGCGGTGGGCGATCCGGTGCTGTGCAAGGTGAATTTCCATCGCGGGGATTTCATGCTTCCTTACGGAAGCTACCTCGGTGGAAATTTTGCGGAGTACAAAGACCCCGGCCACTTTGTCGGTAAGGGCTGGATGCAACTGGACTTCGACCGGCTCTACGTTGGCGACCAGGTGATTCCCCTCGATGCCAAGGTCGTGGACGTGAAGGGCTACAAGATCGACTCGCAGGGACGCATTCTGGGCAAGGGGCACCCTGTCCGAGACACAATCCTGTGGATGATTCCTGTATTGTGGCCGATCGACCTGATCAACCTGCCACGGCGCGGCCCGCGGCCGACGCTCAAGGCAGAGACCTCGCTGACGCTGCGCATAATGGAAGACATTCAGGTTCCCGTGGTTCCAGCACCGCAGCGCGATCCCTACGGGTTGATGCAGCGGTCGCCGGATTCCTACGCGCCCCAGCCGCCGCCGCCGATGCAGGAACCGGATACGAATCCCGCGTACTCCTACGCGCCGCCTGATCAGCCTATGGCTCCTTCGCCCACGGCGTACGCTCCGCCTGATCAGCAGATGGCTCCTCCGGTGTCCTACGCTCCTCCAGTGGCTTACGCTCCTATGCCGTATTACGCGCCAACGTATGTACCGCCCCCGGTGATGGCTTATGGCTATGGCGGAGGTTATGGCTATAACGGATACGCGGTGGGCGTGCGGCCGGGAGTCTACGCGTACGGGGCAAGAGGGTACGTGCGTGGACCGGTAGTGGGTTCGTATGCGCCGCGGGGCTATGCGCCGGCCGTGCGTGGGTACGGATACGGCTATGCCGGGCGCGGATACGTGGGTGGGGGTTATGCAGCGCGTGGACCAATGATGGCTGCGCGCGGCGGAGCCGGATTCGGGCGGCGTTGAGCACGGGTGACCGGACGAATTCTCCCTCGTGTCCCCGGTCTCCCAGATCTGACGGGCGCGTTGGGAGATTTATCCCGAGTCATCCCGTCCCCACCCTCGCGACAAAAAGGTCGCGAGGGTGGGCTATCCCGCATTTCGAAGCAGCGGTTGATTGCGGGAAAATATTTTCGCTCGCTTTTGCATATAATTTCGGACCGTTGTGCAAGTCTGAGATCAGGGCTTGAGGAAATATCAACAGGCCTTTCACAAAAGCGGATCACGAGATGCCTCCTCGAACGGCCGGGGCGGAACTGCCAGCGCGGGTGGTTCGGTTTCCGGCCGTTCGTTTTTTTGCTCGGCGTCGCGCGTGCATGAGCCAAATCGCAAATGGGCTCATCTTGATCAGACAGAGATTGCAGCATAATTGCGGCCGCGCGGAAATTCTGGAACTGGGCCGGACCTCCATCGATCGCGAACGTCGCACTCCCGAAGTGCCGATGTTGTTATGGCGGGGGATCGCGCGGTATGCTACCGAAATGGGGCTTCGTTATTTGCTCGGTTGCTCTTCTTTGAACTCCAATGACCCGGCGGTGGGTTGGCAGATGGTTCGCCAGCTTGAGAATTTCAGGGTGAGGGAGTTAAGTACGATGCCAACCACGGACTGCGCGCGCCCCTGGGAACTGCAGGATGCCGACGCCCAGCCGTTGCCCTGCCAGACCGATCGATCAGGTTTTCTCGCGCCGCTGGCCTGGGACCGCGAGTTCCGCACCATCGATTTTCTGATGCTCCTCGATCTCAAATTGCTCTCGGCTGCCGCGCGCAACCGATTCCTCGCTCCGCTCACCTCATGATGCTGCGGCAGGTCCGGCGCGCTGTGGCGCTGATGTCCGTTCTTGCGCTCTGCGTCGTCCGCTACTGGCTCAAGCGCATTCGCGGGCCGCTCACGCTCGAAATGCGTGCCGTGTGGCTGCAGCAATCGGCAATCATGATTCTGAAATGCATGGGCATCGGATTCGACGTGGAAGGGCAGCCGCCGGCTTGCGGGCTGGTGGTTTCGAACCATCTCAGTTATCTCGATATCATCATCATCAGCGCGGCCATGCCGTGCTTCTTCGTCGCCAAGATGGAGATCGGTGGATGGCCGTTCTTCGGCAACGCGGCGCGAACGGGAGGAACCATCTTTCTCGACCGTTCAAGCCTGGCCAGCGCCATGTCAGTCGCCGATCAGATCACCGAGCGGTTACGTCTTCCGGTTCCCGTGCTGCTGTTCCCCGAGGGCACAAGCACGGATGGAGCGCAGGTGCTGCGCTTTCACTCGCGGCTCATCGATCCGGCAACCACGGCGGGCGCGCCGATTACGGCGGCAGCGATTCGCTACGTGCTTGAGGGTGGCATGAAGGAGCGCGAGCTTTGCTGGTACGGCGACGAGAGTTTCACCACGCACCTGTGGAAGGTGCTGGGCGTGGCCGGCTTCTCGGCCCACCTTCACTTCGGCGAGCCGAAGATCTATCCTGACCGGCGCACGGCCGCCGACGAGACCCATGCGGAGATAACCGCCTGGCGCGAGGCCAACGCACTGGAATTCGCGACGGTCGAAGCCGCGAATTGACGGCGGAAACTGGCGCGTCAGCCACGTGAAGGACAGTCGTCTTTGCGACGAACGTGATCCTGCTCACTTGAAGGGCCGCGTTGCACAAGAATAAGCTCTGCGTGCCCTTGGTATCTGAGACAACCATCTCCAGACTGCTGGCATCAATCGTGTCAGCCGGAGCTCGGACCCAGCGGGGGTAAGGCCATGAGCAAGATTCGCTGCAGGCGTCTGGTGGTTGTCATTCTTTGTTGTTCTCTCGTTCCGATCGTTCTGAGTCACGCCAGGGCTCAGGAGAAGGCCACAAATCCTCCCATTCCCGCGCAGTTCAAACCGCCATCGACAGCGACCTATCCGCAGATTGTGCGCGTCCGTTCGCTGGAGGGGGATGTGCGCGTAATGCGCGGCAAAGAGGGCGAGAAGGCGAGCGGCTCAACATGGGAAAAAGCCGTTGACGGATTGCCGCTTTCCACTGGGTTCAGCCTGGTGACGGGCACGGGGCGCGCGGAGATTGAATTTGAGGACGCGTCGACCGTGTATCTCGCGGAGAACTCTGCGCTCGCCTTCAATGACGTTCACACCACCGGCGGAATCCCCTACACCCTCCTCGCGCTCTTATCTGGCACAGCGACGCTGCACGTGGAGCGCATGGCCGCGAATGAAGTTTTTGCCATGGTGACTCCGACGGGCTCGGTCACGGCACGGTATCCCGGCGTCACTTACGTCCGCGTGACCAGCTTCATGGACGCGACGGAGATTACATTTCTTACCAACATGCGCGCGGATTTGTCGGGACCGACGGCGCAGATCAGGAGCTTTACCAAGGGTCAGACGCTGGTCGATTACGGCATTGGCCGTGCGTCCTTGGCCGACCCCAAAGTGACTCACCCAATGGCCGCGTGGGATGCGTGGGTGGATGCGCGCGTAACTGAGCGGATGCGAGCCGAAGCGGAGATGATGAAGGCTGCGGGGCTGACAGCGCCGATTCCCGGCCTGGCGGACATGGAGGGCCAGGGCAGATTCTTTGCTTGCGCACCGTACGGAACCTGTTGGGAACCGAAGGAAGCGAATGGGGACGAGCAAAGGGGCGGCGTGACTCACGAGACGCAAGCGGCCGTGACGCCGAGTGTGCAGACGCCGCTGGCTGCCACTCATGAGGCGCCGGTTTTAGATCCGGCTTCGCAGCCGCCCGGGAAAACTGACGCATCGGAGGCGGCACCGGATGCACAGACGCCGAGAGCGGCAATGACGGTTCATCCCAAGGAGATCTTCGAGCGTCTGGAGTACTTTCCCTGCTCACCCGATGAGATTAGTACGCTGGTGGAGCGCGATCGCGTGACCGGCAGGGAGCGGGTGATCTGGAGCGGTCTGGAAGGGTCGCCTGGAGCGTATTTCGGATTTGCTGATCCTTACGAGTGGGCCGTGTGTCATGCAGGGTTCTGGATTCACCAGCGGAATCATTATGTGTGGGTGGTGGGTCACAAGCGGCACCATCGCCCGCCGATTCGCTGGGTCAAGCAGGGAAGAAACACGGCGTTTGTTCCGCTGCATCCGCGCGACGTGACCGGCAAGCGGCCGGAGAACCTGCGGCACGGCGCATTTGTGATTGGCGAAAAAGGCCAGTCAGTGAAGCGAATGATGCTCGATCCGGATCGCGAAGTGAAAGTGCTGGACACCGCGCCGAAGGAGTTTGCGAAGCCGCACTTTGAGGCGCTGGCGAAGGCCGACGAGCCGCGCGTGGAAGTGCACAGTCTGAATGAGCGGCCTGTGGCCGGCAAGGAGGCGGGACCGGTGCTCGCGTTCGACCGCAAATCGCAGAGCTTTCTGCTGGTCCGGCAGGTGACGCAGGGCAACAAGACCACGACGGAGATGACGCTGTTCAACGGAATGAGAGGGAATTTGCAGGCGCGGGTGGAAGGCACGGACGCGCACGGTAACTACAGCGCGCGTTCCAATTCCGAAGGCTCGAGTGGTTATTCAGGCGGCGGTGGCGCGCGCGGGAGCAGCGGAGGCGGAAGTTCAGGCGGCGGCTCTCGCGGCGGCGGAGGATCCAGCGGCGGAGGAGGATCCAGCGGCGGCGGCGGAGGCGGTGGTGGCAGCACCGGCGGTGGTGGTCACCACTAACGAACTTGCGTTGCGGGAAGCTGATGTGATGGCTATTGCGTAGGGAAAATCGAGACCATTCAGATTTTGCTGCGTGTGCCGGCGAGAAGCGAGCCTCGTGCGATACGTGTGCCTGCAGCGTCAAATGGCATGAAACAGCATGGTCTCCGCGGTGACGCCGGGGCCGAAAGACATGGCGCAGCCGAGTTGGCCGGGGCGAGCGCGCTCGATGAGCCGCTCGAGAACGAAGACCACCGATGGCGAGGACATGTTGCCGTAGTTCAGCAAAACGTAGCGCGAGTCAGAAAGAGCTTCCGGCGCCAGCTCCAGCCCCTGCTCCACTGCGTCAAGAATTGTGCGGCCGCCGGGATGAATGGCCCAAAGATCGACGGAGTGGATACCGGCGCCCTGGGTAATTTGATTGCCTGCAGCGGCGAGCCCTCGACGCAACTCGCCGGGAATCTTGCCGGAAAGGTGCATGTCGAAACCCTTTTCGCCGATGCGCCATGTAATCAGTGGATGGGTGTCAGGGAGAACGACCGCAAGAAAACTGTCGATGGCAAGACCGGTTGGCTCCGCACTGACCAGATAGGCGGCGCAGCCATCCGCGAAGACCAGGAACGCAAGCAACTGTTCGAGATTTTGCGTTTCCTGCATATGAAGAGAGCACAGCTCGAGGCTCACGAGGAGCACTTTGGCGCCGGGCTCGGAGCGAACAATGTGGCGCGCGGTTTTGAGCGCGCTGATGGCAGCGTAGCAACCCATGAAGCCGATGAAAGTGCGTTCGACGGATGGATTGAGGCCGAGGTGCTCGACGATGTCATAGTCGAGCCCGGGTGCGTAGAGGCCGGTGCAGGAAGTGACGATGACGTGGGTAATGGCGCGGCGCTCTTCTTGAGTAAGCGCTAGCTTGTCGAGGGCGCTCTGGGCTAGCCGCGGGGCGAATTGCTCGAAGACCTCCATGCGGCGGGCGGTTGTGGGGAATTTGCCGGGGATGAAAAATTCGTCGGCGTCGCGCACGCCGCCATCCGCGGTGACGACGAGGTCGAGAAAAGAATACCGGTGGCTGATTGCCGATTGGCGCAACATGCGCCGAAAAAGATTTCGCGGCGTGCCGTCGGCGACCAGGGATTCGGCGAAGGCAATAAATCCGCGATGCATGTCGTGCGGAGGCACTGCTGTGGCGATGCGGTTGATGCAAGCCGTCGTCAAGGTCGGTTCTCCGGCAGGGAGCTGCGCTCCGCGTTCTTCTACAGACATCTTATCCTGTGAAACGTCCTGGATTCAGAAGCGGAAGAGATACGAAGCCTTGATAAAGATCTGGCGGCCGTCATTGAGTATCGGTCCGGCGCGAGGCGGGATGGTATTGTTCGGATCGCACGCGCCGCCGGGCAGACGGTTGCAGAGGCTGCGGTCGAGATTCTGCAGGTCGTTGTTGTAGCCGATGTAGACCGCAGTCCCGGGATGGGGCAGCCAGGTGAGAAGCGCTTGTGAGGCGAACTCTTTGCTGCGTAGCAGCGAAGTTTCCGCGGGATTGGCCAGCGTGGAGTCGTACTCCGCAACCAGCCGCGCGGAAATCGAGCGGGTAAATTGGTAGTTCACTACGCTGCGCATGGTCTGCGCCTCGTAGACGAATGCGCCGTTCGAAACGGCGTGGTCGCGGTCAAGTAGGTAAGTATTGTCGGCGGTCAGCGGGTGGACTGGCTGCACGGTGAAGAGCAGTTGTATGGTTTCCTGGTTGAGCAGCGAAGGAATCTGCCCGGTGGCGGGGTTGTAGTTCACATTGCCGCTGCGGAGGGCCTGCAGGTTGAAGTTGAACTGCGACCAGGGCGCGCCGCGCCACACCAGGCCGCCAAAATTCTCAGTGAAGTTTTTGAAAGAAGTGAGGCCCGCGTAGTTGAGCGGGCTGACGGTGTCGGAGTTCTCTCCGATGATGGGAGCGATGACGATGTTGCGCGGCAGCAGCCAGAAGACATCGAAGGTGGAATAGTGAAAGACGCGGTCGCCCTGGTGATCGAAGGCGACGTTCTGGTTGGTTTCAAGGCCGAAACTCTGATAGAAGCGGTTCTTGGGAAACCACTGGTAGGTCGCGTGGGTCTGGTTGTTGCGGAAGTTGGAGGCCTGAATGAATCCCAGTTGCGTTTGAAAACCGGTGCTGGCGTCGAAGTAGTTCTCCTGCAGGTTGAAGGCGTGGCCGGAGCGCTGCAGTTGGAATGCGCTCGCGGGGCCAGCAGAGTAAGGCGCCGGCGTGCCGCTGTCCTCGTCGCCCATGGTGGAGCTTTCCACCATCTGCCCCCAGGCGGTCCAGTGCTGGTTCATGCGCGCGGTAAAGTCGATGCCGCCGATGCGGTTCCAGCCCTGGCCAAACTCTTCGTCGGTATAAATCGCGCCCAGGCTCGATCCCTTGCCCAGATCTTCAGAGACGCGGCCCACGGCGACGGTCGAGTGTTTTCCATAAAGCGGGTCACCGGGCGCGACAGTCTGCCCGGGCTGGCGATCGTCGGTCACAAATAGTCCCACATTGGTGTGGTCGATCTTTCCCGTGACGCGAATGCCGTACTCGGGATGCGCAATGTTCCGCGTGTAGATGAGATTGATGGGTGTAACAAAGTAGTTGGCATTTTCAAGAAAGAAAGGCCGTAATTCGGGAAAATAAACCGGGAAGCGCTGATCGACGGTAAATTGCGGCTGCGCGGATTCAATATCGCTGAAGTCGGGGTTGATGGTGGCGTCGAGAACGATGCTGTCCTTCAGGATCAGTTTGGCCTCGCCGCCATCGGTGCCTTCAAAGTGACGCGAGCTGAAGTAGGGGTTGGTGGGATCGATGTCGATGAGGGAGCGCTCGTTTTGAGCCAGCGTGTATGGATTCAACTGGAAGTTGTGCGATCCGGTGACGCCTTCAATATCGTGGAGTGTGCCTTCCTGGCTCAGGGCGCCAGTCACGTCGGCGGCCACGCGCGGCCAGAAGTCCTGTTCGGAGTTGCGCGGGAGATAGCGGACGAAGACAACTCCCCAATCCGATTCATTGCTGCGGAAACGGAGGCTGCGAAAGGGAATGGCAATGAGCGCCATCCAGCCGTCTTTGGTGACGCGGCCCTCGGAATCCCACACCGTGTCGTAGCTGTAATCGGCGCCGTTAGCCTCGCTCCGGGCGGCATCGGCCTGCACGCCCGCGGGATTGACGCGGAAGGCCGTGCCCAGACGCCGGTCGCGAAAGGGATCGAGAAGCACGGCGACTCCATCGTCATTGAGAATGTTTTCGCGGCGTGCCAGGTGGCCACGAATCAGCTCAGGATGACGGTCATAGCAGATGAAAATAAAATAGAGCGTAGATTTGGTGTGCGCCATCCACACCTCGGTTTTCTCCGTAGCTGGCTGGCTGTCGAACGGGGAGTTCTGGATGAAATCGGAGACGTGCGCCAGCTTTGCGCGAAGATCGGCGCGTGGCTCCATGTTCACGAAGTCGGCCAGATGCAGCGGGCGGTCGATGAGCGGATCGGCAGTGTCCTTCTTCTGCGCCGTCACGGCCGGCGATCTTGCTGCCGTCTGGTGAGAAGTCTTCGGCGAGGCCGCCTGCAGATTTACCCATGCCAGGCACAACAAGAATCCGCTCACCCAGATCTTCATAGGATTCAAATACGCGATTCATGCTGCCGCGGTTCCTTCACCAGCAGGATGCTTTGAGAATTCTTTACGAGATGCGTGCAAGAGTTCATGGATTCGACGCAGGAGCGTTACCATCGTGAGCTTCTCGAATGAAATGCGAGGCTATTCCACCGTACAGGCAACGGTAAATTCGTTCATGATGACCGTTTCTGAGACTCGGCACACCGGGTTTTGAGATGAGGATCGCAGGGCTTCCGCGCGGTTGGATTTCTGGATGAGGCAAGGGCCGCGCAAGTAGAGCCCGCTCGAAGAGAGCTCACGCTGGACGGGAGGTGGCCGGCGGGGCTGTTGAGCCGCGGACCACGAGACTGGTGGAAACCAGGAATTCGCGCTGAATTTTTGGATTTTCAGGATCTTCAGCCTGCAGGCGTAAGGCTTCAAAGGCCGCGCGCGCCAGATCGGTGCGCGACAGGCGGATGGTGGTGAGCGGCGGCAGCGTGTATTCGGCGAAATCCACATCGTCGAGCCCGATCACGGAGAGATCCTGCGGCACGCGCAGCTCAGCCATGTAGGCCGCGCGCAGGACGCCGATGGCGGTCATATCGTTGGAGCAGACGATCGCGGTGGGGCGTGCCGCGAGCCTGCGTAGCTGCTCAAAGCCCGCGACGCCGCCTTTGAGCGTGTGGTCGCACTCGATGATCCATTTTTTCTGAATCGGCAAATCGATTGCCTGCATTGCGGCACGGAAGTCGTTTTCGCGCGTGATGGCCGAGTGGAGGCTGTAGGGGCCGGCGAGAAAGCCGATGGCGCGATGCCCGAGATCGGCGAGATGGCGAATCGCGGCATGTATGCCGGTGGAGTAGTCGAGAAGAATGGTGCTGGCCTTGGGGTCATCGAGCTTGAACTCGGCAAGAACGATGGGAACGCCGCGATGCACGAGCTGGTCGAGCACAGGTTCCTCCTGGCCGAAGGTCATCACGGCGACTCCGTCGACCTTGCGCTCCAACATGCGGCGCGCGCATGCGGCCAGCACCGCGGGATCGCTGTTGGTGGAGCTCACCAGAATTTCGTAGCCGCCCGCCACCGCGATTTCCTCGAAGCTCTGGATCAGTTCCGGGAAGAAGGGGTTGGTGATGTTTTCGACGATGATGCCGAGCAGGCGGCTGCGACCGGAGACGAGGGTGCGCGCGTGAGTGTTGGGCAGATAGTTGAGCTGTTTGATAGCTTGCCAGACACGCTTGCTGAGGCGCTCGCTGACCAGCGGAGAACCATTGATGGTTCTCGATACCGTGGCGATGGAAACTTTGGCCACTGCGGCAACCGCGCGAATGTCGGGAAGTTTACCGGCGGTCTTGCGGGTTGATTTTCGAGGCACCAGCCCATCCTAATGCAGGGGATTCGTGGGCGAGAGAGAAAAGTTCCTGGCGTTTTCCACCGCAGAGCAAGGGAGCGAGGGAGCAAGCCAACCGCTCCGACCCTAGCGACAAAAACAAATACGTCGCGAGGTTGGGGCACCCACTTCAGTGCGTTAGGTGCTTTCGGAGATCAGCAGGCGCAGATCGCGCAGATTGTGGCCGGTGGGTCCGGTGACCACGGAGTCGCCGATGGCGGTGAAGAGCTGGCAGGCATTGAACTCGGCCAGCGACTGCTCGGGATCAAAGCCGAAGGCGCGGGCGCGAGCCACTGTGGTGGGGTCGGCGATGGCTCCGGCTGACCGCGTATTACCGTCGATGCCATCAGAGCCCGCGCTGAGCACGGTGAGGTGCGCGCCTGGATATTTGGCGATCTCGAGAGCGCACACTAAAGCAAACTGCTGATTGCGGCCGCCCGCACCGGGTGTGCGATTGAGCGTCACGGTAACTTCGCCCACAGAGATCAGGCAAAAGCGCGGATGCTGGGCGCGGTAAGTGTGGAAGCGCTCCAGCAGGTAGCGGGCCGCGCCGGCGTAATCCCAATCGTCGCAAGCATTGTCCACGACCACGTGATAGCCCGCATTCCGTGCCAGGGTGCGCGCGCTCTCCACCAGATCGTGGCTGGAGAGCAGAATCTCGAAGACCGAATCGCGGAAGGCCTCGTCTTCGTCGCTCATGCTGTTTGCCGAAGTCATGGGTCGCGGCGGCGCGGCATCGGTCCACGGCATCTTGTGCGGGAGGAACGTAACCCGCCAGGTTTTGTTGCCTGGTGACTCGGGGAAGTCTGCGCGCTCAAAGAACGAGCGGATCGAGGGTGGAAGTTTTTCCGCGAGATCATATTTGGCGAGAAGCTCGCGCACGTCGGCCACGGTGGAGTGATCGGGCGAGGTCGGTCCCGAAGAGAGCGCGTCGAGCGTGCGCAGCGGCACGTCGGGGAGCAGCAGGCTAACCTTGGTCGCCTCCGGAGCGGCCATCGCCAGGCGGCCGCCTTTGACCGCGGAGAAATGCTTGCGCAGCGTATTGACCTCGTTGATGGGCGCGCCCGAGGCCAGCAGCAACTGGTTGAACTCGATTGTGTCCTCAAGAGTGATATGCGCGTCGAGGGGCAGCTCGAACAGAGCCGAGCCGCCGCCGGAGATGAGGAAGAAAACGATCGTGTCCTTGCGCGCCTTGCGCAGCAGTGCGAGCGCGGCGCGTGCGGCGGCAAAAGAGTCCTCGTTGGGCAGGGGATGACCGCTTTCAAAGTAACGGAAGCGCCAGTTGCGCTTGGTGGGCAACTGGTTGGATGCGCAGATGCCCCGCAGTCCTTTGCGCCGCTTCATGCGCTCCAGCAGGATCTCGAGCATGGGTCCGGCGGCTTTGCCCAGCGCAATCACAAGCACGCGTTTGTACGCGGAGAGATCGATAGTTGCGGGGCCGCTGCCGTCGGGCAAAAGGCGATGCAGAGTGTGGCCCTCGAAGCGCATTCGCCGGTCGAATGCAGTGGCAATGTTGCACGCCTTGAGCGCGCCGGTAAAGATTCCGGTGGCCGTGGTATGCAGCGATTCGAGAGTGGTGTCGCTGACCGGTGTCATGGCAATTGCTCCTTCAACCAGCCGGCAAGAGCGCGTTGCATCGCTTCCAGTTGATCGGTAAAGAAATGGTCTGCGCCGGGAATGAGGATGAGGCGCTTGGGTTCGGCTGCAGAAGCGGCCACTTGGGTCAATTGCTCAGCGGGCGCAAACCGATCGTGATCGCCGCTGAGGAAGAGTTTTGGAGTGGTCAGGTTTTGCAGAAAGGAATCTCGCAGGGATGAATATTGATAAGCGGGACCTTGCGCCGTGGTGGGCAGACCGAGTGCGATGAGCGCACGCACATCGCGATGCGCTGTGCCGGGCTGACAACAAGCCTGCAACGCCATGGCCGCACCAAAACTGAATCCGACGACGATGAGAGGAAGACGGAACTCGCGCTCCAGCCAATCCATGCCGGCAAGCACGTCGCCGGTCTCGGCTACGCCGTCGTGCGCGCCTTCGCTCAAGCCCGTGCCGCGAAAGTTGAAGCGCAGGACAGGCCAGCCCAGACCCCATGCGGGATCGTTGAGCACCTTCATGGCGTGGTAGACAACCTTGTTGTGCAGGTTGCCGCCGCCCAGCGGGTGCGGATGACAGATGAGCGCGGCAAAACGCGCGCCGGAATTTGCGTGGAGCGGGCCCTGGTTCAGGACCGCCTCCAATTGGCCGGCCGGACCAGCGAGCGTAAGGCTGCGCAGGACGTCGGCGCGAGAGTCCTGGGGGCGGGGAAGTGCGCTGGAGGAAACGGAACTCACGGGACTCGGCAGTTGCGCCGCGTGCATGCCGCAACTCTCATGTTGAGAGACCGCCTTCTGCGAGGCCAGGAAAACCTGGCCGGCTCGATGCGCTTCAGTTTGGGCGGATGCGGTTGTGGAGTCCATTCAGCTCTTCATTTTACGCTGACCGGAGCGCTTGATCAGTGAGGCCGGAGCAGGCAGGTCACAACAGAAGTGACGGAAGCGGTCTCTGCGCTATTCTGACAACATCATGACGAACCACGCATCCAGCCGCACTCCTCTTGACCCTATCGCGCTGACGCGCCAGTTATGCGAAATTGAATCAACGACCTACCACGAGGGGGCGGTCGGCGATTTTCTGGCCGGGTTTCTTGCCGGGCGGGGCTGGGAGGTGGAGAAGACTCCCGTGCCGCAGCCACCGGAGAGCGCCACGGCGGGTCCGCGGTGGAACGTGTATGCCGGGCCTCAAGGACAGTCGCCGGATCTGGTTTTCTCCACGCACATGGATACGGTGCCTCCGTACATCCCCTTCAGCGAAGATGCGGAGTTTATGTATGGCCGTGGAGTTTCCGACGCCAAGGGCATCATTGCGGCGCAGGCCGCCGCTGCCGAGGTCCTGCGGACGGCAGGCCTTCGGATTGGACTCTTGTTCGTCTCAGGCGAAGAACGCGATTCGGCGGGCGCGAAAGCCGCAAATCTTGCACCCAAGGGCAGCCGCTTTCTGATCAACGGCGAGCCCACGGACAATCGCCTGGCGCTGGCGTCGAAGGGCGCTCTGCGCGCGGTGTTTCGCTCGACGGGCAAGATGGCGCACTCGGCGTATCCCGAACTCGGCGAGAGCGCCGTGCACAAGCTGGTGCAGGTAATGGCAAACCTGCTGGAACTGGAACTGCCGGTCACCGAGGACGTAGGGCCCAGCACGTTGAACATTGGGCAGATTCACGGCGGCCACGCGCCCAACGTGATTGCGGACAAGGCCGAGGCGCAGGTGCTGGTCCGGCTGGTGGGCGACTCGGCGCCGGTGCGCGCCGCGCTTCTCCAGGCGGCGGCAGATCTGGCGGAAGTGGAATTCACACTGGAGATTCCCTTCGTGCGGCTGCGCGCGGTGGAGGGATTGCCTACTGTGATGGTGAAGTTCACCACCGATATTCCGCAGCTCTCGAACTGGGGCGAGCCGCTGCTGCTCGGCCCGGGGAGCATTCACGTGGCGCACACGCCTTTTGAAAAGCTGGCGAAGAAAGAACTCCGCGAAGCCGTCGAGCTTTACATCGAAGTGGCGAAGCGGCTGCTCGCGTAAATCGGTAGCAGATCAATTCGCAAAGGCCGCTTTCAACCTGGCCGCGGTGCGGTCCAGCGCATCGTTGTACGCGGAGGGATTGTAGTTGCTGCCGCCTTTGATGAAATCGTGGTCTGCGCCGGGATAGGTGACGAGTTCGAAGGGAACTCCGGCCGCGGTGGCATGGGCGGCCAACGTGCGGGCCGTCGCAATCAGGCAGCAATTCTGATAATGATCGGCTTCTCCGGCAAACATGAGCACAGGAACCGTGATGCGATTGACGAAGCCGGGCAACCGGTTGGCGAAACCCGTCGCCGGATACCACAGGATGTCGACGGCCACGAGATCAGGCCAGCGGGAGCCAAAGGCGAGCGCGAAGCCGCCGCCGAGCGAGACCCCGACCAGAGCCACTTTGCCGGGAAGCGCGTTGGGCGTTTGCTGCGCATTCTGGATGGCGGTTCGGAGCCTCTGTCCGAAGCCCCCCTCCATGTGGCGTCCGTCGTACACCACCACAACATATCCGAGCGAGGCAATCGCTTCGGCCAGCGCCTTGTCGTGCTTGGGTCCGGCCATTCCGGAGAGGAAAACGACCACGTGGCCCTTGCCTCCCGTGGGAGAGATGACCTCTTGCGCGCGGAGAAGAGAAACGCATACCAGCGAAACCAGCAAAGCAGTAGCGGCTCCGATCAAATGGAACGATGATTTTGTCATGACGGTCCTTTCAGGATGTTGCGCGCCAGGGTCTGCGACAAGAAGCGGTTTCCCCGAAGGCGGCCCCGATGCACGACAGGAAGATGCGAGCGATGAACGGGCAGAGCGGAGTCGCGGTGGCGGGATTCCCCTCATGGGCACAGAATTCTAGCACTGCCCGTGAGACTGGCCAGTGATCGGGGACAGGATGGGCTCTACCGATAATTGCCGATGAGGACGAAGGGCGCCCAGTAATAAGGATGGGCGTAGCCGAGACTGGATTGCGTGGTGGATGGTGTCTCGGACGTCTGGAAGCCGCGGCCGGGTTTAGCGCTGGGAGCAATCGCAGTGCCGTTCAGGAAGGCGAGCTGTGCCTGGCGTAGCGCTTCGGCTTTGCCCTGCGTGGGGTTTTCGACCCAGCGCGCATAAAAATCGCTCATGATGTGGCTCGTGCTGAGGTCGTTTACATCCCAGAGCGTGGCCAGCACGGCTTCCGCCTCTTTCTGCTGTGCCACCATGCCGAGACCGTCCATCTCAAGACCGTTGTGGCTTTTGTAATTCTTTGCGGTGCTGCAGGCCGAGAGCGTGAGCAGGCGCGTGCCGTGAAAGGCGACGGTGGAGTTTTCCATGTCGGAGAGATTCCAGTCAAATCCATCGGGATCTCCGGTCTTGTCGCCGCCCATGAGCAGGAAGGGCTCGTCGCCGCTGCCGGCGATGAGGACAAAGTGGCTGGCAATGTGCACCACGGAGAAATCCTGGCCGGATTCGAGTTCCGACTTCAACGCGGAAAGTGTGAACTGTTCGTCGGGCAGCAGCTTGCCCTGCATGGGACCGTGCGAATCGGGAACCGAGGGGTCGCGCACTACGGAATCGAGCTCGGGCAGCACACCGGGAAGGGCGGGCATGCCGCCGTAGCTCTTCGACAAGCCCAGGGCCAGCGCGCGGGGCGGTCGGCTGTTGGCGAGCGGGGAATCGCCAATATGGCTGTAGCTCTCGGGAGTGAACAAAACATTGTGATAGCGCTCGACCATGTAATGCGAGCCGTCGTAGAGCGCTCCCATGGGCACGTAGCGGAGCGCATCGTCGAGCGACCAGAGCAACGTGGGAACGCTGTTTTGTGCGGAGGTGAGTGTTTTCAGTTCGCCCTCAAGCGGGGCCACGACCAGGGCGTATAGCTGATTCAATTGCGGGCGCGGATCGGTGCCGGGCGAGCTCAGCAATTGGACCGCTTCGAAGGCCTTGGCACGCAAGTTGGCAGATGAGGTCGGCAGTTCGACTTTCTTCCGCGAAGTGGCCGTAACCACGATCGCGTAGGCATGATCGTCGCCGAGCAGCAGGCGAATGCCCATCACGTCAGGACCCAGTTTGGCGAGCGAGTTCTGAAGCAGGCTCTTCGTGGTGTCCGCGGCCTGGCCGGGAGCCGATTGCGCATCGAGCAAGGGAAAGATTTCGTTGTAGAGCGCGTCGTGAATTTCCTTGCTCACTTGAAGCATGCTGGCTGCGAGGGACTTGAGTTGCGCATCATCTTCGGGCATGTGCGTGGGTTTGGCCTGAATCTGGGCGTAGGTCAGGCTCAGCTCTTCGATGGTGCGTGCTTTCTTTTCGAGATCGGGCAACGCGTTCTCGGCTTTTTGCTGCGCGGGCGAGAGTGCGATAGGCTCAAAGCCTGCTCCCGAGTTTTGCGCCGCGCCGGCCACCAGATCCTTCAGCTCCTGTTCCTTGAGGAGGTCGAGAATTTGCTCCGCTTCGCCCAGCCGCCCAGCCTCGATGAGCAACTCGGCCAGCATGCGATAAACTCCGGATTTCGATTGCACGAATCCCGCTTGCACTTCCTTCTCGAGCCCGGCGATGTTTTTGCGGATCTGCTGATAGGAGTTCACAGCGTCGAGCCCGAACAAGATGGCCTCCTCGGGGTGATGCTGCTTGCGGAAACCGAGCATCATGGAGTTCTCAACGCCGGCCTCGATTTGGGGATCGGCCGTGGACTTGGCCAGGCCCAGTGCGGCAATGGCGCTGGCAAAGGACTGTTCCGGCTGGTTCATCTCGGAGTAAGCCCAGGCGATGGTCATGAGCGCTGTGGCTTCGTTGCGCTCATCCTTCACTTCGCGCCAGAGGACGAGCGCCTGAAGATCGAGATCCATCGCAGCCTTCGCCTCATTCATGTCGGAGTGATCGCGGCCCATCGTATTCAGGACCATGGCTTCGCCGCGCCGGTTGCCGACTTCACTGAAGATGGGTAGCGCCTGGCTGCCGTAGTCGAGCGCCTTCTGCGGCTGGCCGAGATCGGCGTAGGCTCTGCCGATGTCGCTCAGCGCCATGGCCTCGCCGCTGCGGTTGCCGGTTTCGCGCCAGATCGGCAACGCCTGGTTGTAGTAGTCCATCGCTGTCTGGTGCAGGCCAAGGTCGCGATAGAGACGGCCGATGTCGTTGAGCGTGAGCGCTTCGCCCTGGCGGTTTCCGGTTTCACGCCAGATCTGGATGGCCTGGTTGTAAACCTCAAGTGATTTTTGTTTCTGGCCCAGCTCGGCGTAGGCCGGCCCCATGTCGTTCAGCACCAGCGCTTCGCCGTTGCGCTCACTCGCCTGGCGGAAGAGAGCGATGGCCTGGTCGTAATTTTTGAGCGCCTCGATGCCCTGGCCCATATCGGAGTAGGCGCGCCCCAGATTGTCGAGGGTTCCCGCTTCGCCATCGAGAATGGCCGTGGTGCGAGAGGCGGCGGTTGCCTGAGACGGACCGGACGGAGATGGGGCGGTGCTGTTGGGCGCCGATGCTGTGCCTTGCGAATTATCAATCTGATGCCAGATCGCCATAGACGCATTGAGATTCTTGAGCGATTCGTCGTGATCGCCGAGATTGTTATAGACCTTGCCGATGTAACTGAGCGTGGCGGCTTCGCCACTTCGCGAGCCCAGAGTGCGCCACATGGGCAGCGCCTGATTGAGGAGCGCGAGCGCCTTGTCTTCCTGGCCCAAGTCGGTGTAGACGCGGCCCATGGTCATAAGAGTGGTTCCCTGGCCGAGCAGGCTGTTGGCTTGCTGCTCGATGGGCAGGGCCTCGTTCAAATCATCAAGCGCCTTCTGCAACTGGCCGGAAAGCCGGTACAGCGAGCCGAGAATGTTCAGCTCGGTGACGACCGTGCGCATGTCTTTGCTGGCACGAGCCTGCGCCAGCTTCTGCTCCTGCTGGGCGATGGAGTCCTTGATTGAGGGGTTTTGTGCCAGGGCAGTGCCAGCGGCGACGCAAGCGGAGATGCAGATCACGAAACTGATCGTTCTAATGCGACTCACAACGTGCATCTCCTGTGAGGGTAAGAGGCTACGGCTGCGCGTTGAACGCGCTCGTATCCGGCGAGCGCAATGAGAAGTCCGCATCCGCAGAACTGCGGTTCATGACCGGATGCTGGTGCGCGCCCTGGGCAGAGACGGTTTGTGAAACCTGCTGCGCCACGGAGGCATAGACCTGGCTCAGCGGCGTCAGTCCGTTGCCATTTTTCAACGCCTGCAGCAGATAGTAGGTAAAGTAGCCGTGCTGGAGCTGTTTGCTTTCCAGCGATTGCTCGTCTTTCTGGCTGGCCGCAATCACAATCCGCCCCGTTCCCAAAGACATGTGGGAAAGCATCGCTTCAGAGGGGGCGGTGTTGGTGAGTTTCTCCGTTGTCGCGGGCGCGCCCGGGCCTGCTGCGCCGCCACTGTAACAGGTGTCCAGAAAAACGACGGTGCGCAGGGCCTTCATGCGCGTGGCCACGGCGTTGGCCAGATCCACCATGGGATAAGCCGTGGCGAAGAGCGCGTCCTCGTTGATGTTCTCGTCGCTGTAGGCCTCGGTGTCGTAGGTGAGCAGGTAATTAGCGCCACCTGCCGAGTCCGCCGCTCGTGGCGTGCCGTGCGTGGCCACATAGATCACGACGAGATCGTTGGCGCCGGCGTGGCGCGCGATCCAGTTGAGCTGCTCCTTGATGTTCTTGGTGGTGGCCTGTGCGTCGGTGAGGACGTGCACGTTTGCGGCAGGGAACTGGCCGATGGAGGGATCCTCGAGAGCGGCGGCGAAGGCGGTAGCGTCGGCGGTGGTGTAGTTGAGGCTCGGAATCTCGCTATCCGTAAAGTGACCGATGCCAATGATGAGCGCCCACTTTTGCTCCACCGGTCCGGGACTCACCGGAGGCGCGTTGGCCTCGGAAGCAGGAGCTTTGTAAGGAATGCCCCGCGAGGAGGGTGTGGCGAGCTCGAGCGGATTCAGTCCCTGATCGAGCGCCTCGGAGCCGTTGAAGCGCGCCTTGTCCAGGGCATATTTGGCGAGCGCGTCGTGGCCGAGGCGTTTCTCCACCAGGCTGCGGTAGTACCATGCGTCGCCCAGCTCAGGACAGACGGAGACGGCGTGCTTGAGCAGTTCCAAAGCATCCAGGAAGGCATCGTTGCCGCTTTGCGGAGTGATGCGCTCGAGCGCCTGCACGATGAGGTCCTGACCGGCGCCGCAGCGGACCTCCTGCGCCGACGCGCGTGGCCACGACCCAAACGCAAGGGCGAGCAGCGCGACGAGAAGAATGCGGGATGGAAGGCGGGCAATCATCTTGCGGCCACGGGCTTCCCGGTTGTGGCAGACTTTTTAGCTGCGCGATCCTTCATCGCGGCCAGAACCCGCGCGCTCACTCCGCCGCTCGTAAGCTGCTGCTGGCCGGTAGCGCTCAGGTCGAAGTCGACCGCGGCGGCTCCCGCGATGGTCTTGACGACGGTGTCTTCGTCCATGCCGGACTTGACCATGCCAAGCACCTGCGTGTTGGTCAGTCCTTTGTGGACGGGGGCAGCCGGCTTCTTCGCGGCCTGCGTCTTCATTGCGGTCAGAACCTTCACGCTGACGCCGTTGGTGGTGAGGTCGTGCAGGCCCTTGGTGCTGAGATCGAAGTCGACCAGGCCGGCTCCGCGAATCGCCTGGATGATGGTGGCGTCGTCAACGCCTGATTTCACCATGGCGACGATCTGGGTGTTGGTGAGCGCTTTGGGTGCGGAAGACGCAGGATTCGCTGCTTCCTGCGCGGTCCTGGCTTGCTCCTGATCCAGCTCCTTGTAATGCGAGATGGCGGTTTCGATGCGTTTTTGCGGCTCCACGAAATACTTTTCACTGGGCTTGGCGTCGATGGCTTTGCCGTAATTGATTGCCGCCTGGTCAAGGTACTTCATGGTCATCTTTTCATCGGTGGCCGCGTAGGCAAGCGCTTCGTAAGCAACGCCGATGTTATAGAGGCGATAGGCGTCCAAATCGGGCTTGGGAAAAGGAGAGGCGGTTTCGAAGATCTCAAGCGCGCGTTGCCACAATCCTGTCTGGGCAGCCTTGTCGCCCTCGTCGAGGGGGCCGGCCTTCTGTGCCAGAAGCACCGCGATTTTTTCGTCGCTGTCGACCAGGTGCTCGGCAATCTGCTGCACGGCATCGAGGATCAGATTCGAACGCAGCTCGGAGGGCGTGGGCGCGTTGATGTCTTCACTTTTTCCGCCGCCTTTCATCCGGCCGAACGAGCCTGTGACCGAGCCCAGCACGCCATGAGAGGCGGAATTGCCTGCGCTGTCGAACTCCTGGTCATAGGTCGCGCTGATGTTGTCGGAGATGAGCAGGCCGCCGGAGGAGTCTTTTACCTGCAAGGAGACGTTCAGCTGGCCAGTGATGCGCGTAAAATCCGAGGTCGCGGTGACGCCGGAAAGCGATACGCCCGGACCTACCCGCTTGGTGATGACTGGATCGGGATGGGAGTACTCGGTGATCTGGCAGACGATCTGCACCGGCGCATTATCGAGTTCGCGGAGATCGGGGGCGTCCTTGAGCAGTTCCGTTTCCAGCAGCGCCTGAAAATCGAAGGGAAGGGTGCTGTCTTCGTCGGCTGTAGTCACCGTGAGTTTGATGGTGTCGCTGGGAAGATGAACCAGAGCGGGAAGCTTGCGCTGCAGCGTGACTCTTACCTTGGAAGCTCCGAAACCCTGCGCCGGAGACGGGATTGTCGCCAGCGCCGCGGCGCTGCAACATGCCATGGCCAGGAACCTTGATGTGCGGTTCATCTTGCCCCTCCGAATGAGCGATTGTGGGCTTGCCGCCGGTGGCGGGCCGGCGGCGTGACTTGCCTGAAGCCTGACGAGACTAGGATACCCGCCGATGCGAGCCCTTGTCGTCAATTTCTCGAACTATTACTCCCTACTTGGTAGTGGTGGTCGTGGTTGTGGTGCTCTTTCTGGCCGCAGGGCAAGTTGTGGTTGCGGCGGCGGAGGCATCGGTGGGCTTACCCGCAACCTCCATCTGTTGCCGGCAAAACCAAAACCTGTGAGCCGCCGGCTGCTCAGTAGATGCATGAAGCCCGAATTTGCGCCATAAAACCTACTTTGCCACATCCTTGGGTTTGGGGGCACTGTGCACGGTCGATAGGCTGATGCCCCAGTTGGTTGGTTCCGGTTCGTAGACTCCGCGGGTTCCTCCGCTGGTATCGCGAGAAGTTGCTCCCGAGGCAATGGCTGGAGTAGATCTGCATCTACGCTCTTCTATGTCGACGTAGCCCAATGCGCCGGGGTTTCAACCAAACATTTGGACGCGGGGGCAGTAAATGGGCAACTCTAATCGAAAAATCAGCCGGTGACCTACCGGCCAGGGAATGACAGAAGTGTAGCGCTACGCAAGTGTAATGCAATCAGGAATTGTAAGTTGCGGGACGCGAGCCGGACCGGCAAAAGAAGATTCTTACTTCGATCGGTCAGCGATGAATGACTGCATGAAGGCGCTGAACCTGGAAGAGTCGCATGCAATCTGCCCGATATGCCTGCCTAATTCCTGGTATTGATCCGTGCTCAGTTCATAGGCGGCCCACGGAGGAAGGCCCGGCGCGTACGGTCGCGAGGTCTTGGCGAACTGCGTCCAGTAGCCAATGATGCGCTCGGACATTGGTTCGTCGTCAGGGCTGCTCACCCAGCTTGTCCAGTACCTTTTGCTGAGAAGAATGCTCTCTTCGCTGTGGAATGCCCCGAGGGACGCAAATTCTCCGCTGCCAACATATGTGAAGCGATAAAGGAATGCAGGCTGTCCTATGGCTTGAGTCTCGCGCGCCACAAGCCACGCGCCAAACCCAAACTCGTAATCCGAGTCCATGCTGAGAAAAGCTTTGGGAACATCGCTGTCCGTGCTGGCTGGGTACGCGGCAAAGACTTCAGGAGCTAAATCATGAAACGTATGTTGCAGCCACTGCCGGTATTCGGCGACTGTCCTGGGGCGATACGACTTGCCTCCGACCATTGAGCTCGCGAAAATTGACACCTCATCCGCATTGCTGCCCACAATCACTGGAATCCGGGCTTGCCTGCCTTCAGAAAAGATGCGCCATGGCTGATCGGGCAGGACCCACTTGTCAACATTGGGATTGAAGTCAATCTCGTGATCTGTTGCGGCTTGTTGCAGCATGCGCTCCGCAGGAATCGCGCGGAGCTTGTCGAGAGCCTGCGCGTCGTCGCCTGGGGCGCCAAATTGTTGCGCCAATTTTTCTCCCTGGGCCTCGGCTTGAGAAAGAGTTGGTGACGCGTTGTCGACGCAGAAGCCGCTTTGCAGGATAGCCTTCTCAAACAGACCTGAAGCGAGAGGAGAAGCCATCAAGTCACAGAGATCGAGAGATCCCGAAGAGGCGCCGAATACCGTCACGTTGGACGGGTCGCCGCCGAACTTGCCGATGTTTCGCCGCACCCATCTGAGCGCCTCAATCTGGTCGAGCAATCCATAATTTCCCGAGGCGTGTTGGGCGGACTCAGTTGTGAGCCCCGGAAGCGATAAGAAGCCGAACACGCCAAGGCGATAGTTGATGCTGACGACGACTACTCCCCGCCTGGCTAACGTCGGGCCGAGCGGTGGCCACTCCTGAGAACCTTCAACATTGCCGCCGCCATGAATCCAGACCATCACGGGAGCTTTGTGGAGCGAAGTCGCATGAGACGAAGTTCCCGCGCCTGCAGGCAGATTCGTCGTCCACACATTCAAATAGAGGCAGGCCTCGTCAGTAACCATCTGCTTGCGGCCGAGCATTTCAGGCAGCCAGCCGCTGGGCAACTGGGGACAGGCTGGGCCGAACGCCTTCGCTTCGCGGACGCCTGTCCACGCTGGAAATGGTTGCGGGGGACGCCAGCGGAGATTTCCGGTCGGGGCGGCAGCAAACGGAATGCCGAGGAAAGCGGCCTGTGCGGGATCGGCGCCGAAGTGAGTTCCGCTGAGCATTCCAGAATCGATCGTCACCCGTGGTTCCGGCAAAGAAGGCGTCTCGCCATGCAATGTTCTGCCGGCAAGCACGATGACAAGGAAAAGCATCTTGCTGAACTTCCTCATGCAGATGGAGAAGCACGCGACGACCGTCAGCATGGGAAGGGCGAAGCTCATAGAATCTCATGGTAAGGCAGAGCGAGAAACTTCGGAACTGAAGTCTCCTTTTTGGACTTCGAATCCCGGTGATCGCATCGCTTAGCTACGGGCCACGTTATTGGGGTGCGCGCGGGCCGGTGGGAACCGATTCGCTTTGCCTGCTGGCCTTCTTGTGGCGGCGCACCATCTCCAGGAACAGTTGTTGCACGCGTGTGTCAGAGGTCATCTCGGGGTGGAAGGTAGCCGCGAGCAGATGCCCCTGGCGCACGAGGGCAGGGAAGCCGTCGCGTTGGGCAAGAACCTTGACGCCGGGTCCCACGCGCGTGATGCGTGGCGCGCGAATGAAGACCATCTCGAGCGGGCCGCCCGGCAACTCCGTGGGCAGCGTCAGGATGGTGGAGTCGATCTGGCGGCCGTACGCGTTGCGCTCCACCGTGGCGTCCAGCACGCCCAGGCTGCGCTGTTTCGGATGCAGCACCTCGCGCGCCACCAGAATGCAACCCGCGCAGGTGGCAAAACAGGGCGTGTTCGAAACAAACTCGCCCAGCGTGTCAAAGAATCCATGACCATCAAGAAACTTGAGCATGGTGGTCGATTCGCCGCCGGGCAGAACCAGGCCGTCGAGGCCCTTCAACTCCTCAGGCTTGCGCACCAGCACCGTGCGTGCTCCCGCACTGGCAAATGCGCGCGCGTGCGCCTCGTAGTCGCCCTGCAGGGCGAGCACGCCGATGGTGAGAGGATGGGTGTCTTTGGCGCTTTGCTGCGCCGGTGCGCTTGCTGCGGTTGTCATCGCTTGTTTCCATAATACCGGGATTCGCCGCCGCGCCGGTGCGCGCGCGCCGATCATCCCACGGCGCACAAAGCCCGCCTCGATGTCCTAATTAATGGCGGAAGTGATTTTGGTGGCAGCTCATTGTTTTTGTGACAAAAAACCCCTTTGCCGCCATGGCATAGGCAGCGGCTTTCAAAAGCACGGACGGCCAGTGTAAATCTGCATGGAAGGTGATGTTGAACACGGTCGATTGCGAAGCCCGCAAGTGACTCACCGTTTGGCCCCGAAGGGGTCTGCGAAATTGAATGGAATCTTTTTGTTACGGGGCAGGTTCTGATTGTGTCAAACGTCTTGCATGGCGTGGAAAAGTCGCGTATGATTCGGGAAAATTATGAATCGAGCCCATGCAACACGGGAAGCATGGCACCCGCAGACCAAGCAAGACCGTGATGCGATCCTGCGAGAGTTAGAGGCGGTTCTGGCCAGTCCGCATTTTTGCAACAGCAAGCGTTATCCCGCGCTGCTGCAATACATTGTGGAGAACACCCTGGCGGGCAAGCTCGACCAGCTCAAAGAGCGGACGCTGGGCGTGGAGGTTTTTGAGCGCCCGCCAACTTACGACACCAATACCGATACCGTTGTGCGCTACACAGCCGGTGAGGTGCGCAAGCGGCTCCTGCTCTACTATTCCGAACACGCCAGCACTTCCGGAATCCGGATATCGCTGCCCGCCGGCTCGTATGTTGCGGAGTTCCTGCATGAGCACGATGGTCACGGCGATGCCAGTGACGATCCGGAGCTTCGCGCGGCTCATCTTCACGAGCACGAGATGGAACCTTTCCCGCATCCGGGGGCAGAAGCCGACGAATCGGGTTCGGGCGCCTCGTCAGTAACCGCGGTCGAAACCGCCCAAGGGAGCGCCGGGGAGCACGCGGCAGCCGAGCACACCGCCGGCTCCAGGAAGCTCGTTTGGTGGGTCGCTGCGGTGCTGGTGCTTCTGGTTGCCATCGCCGCGGGTTTCTTGTGGAAGTACCATGCAGCGCCTTCGCAAACCGCGGCGGAGGCCTTCTGGGCTCCCGTGATTCACGATCAACACACCATCATTCTGTGCACAGGAAGTTCGACCTTTTCGCCGAACAGCCATGCCGGAGTGGTCACGGCAGATAAAACCATCGAGTACCCGTTCATCTCCATCCAGGCTGCCTCGGCAATTTCTCAGATCAGCAGCACCCTGGAACATTCCGGAGCGGCAACCGAATTAGTTCCCTCGGCCACCACTTCTTTGCCGGATCTGCGCGAACACTCGGTCATTTTGCTGGGCGGTTACAACAACGATTGGAGCCTCCGGCTGTTGCAGCCTCTGCGCTTCCATTTCCTACCCTATTCGCCCTCCGGAGGCGAAAGCATTGTGGACCAGACGCAGCCGCAAACGCACTGGGACCGCGACACCTCGCAACCCTACTCCAGCGCCGACGATTACGCGCTCGTTGCGCGGTTCCGCGACTCTACCACGGACGGGTGGGTGGTGGTGCTTGCCGGAGAGGGCCGCAATGGCACCGAAGCGGCTGCACAATTCGTAGCCAGCCCTCACTACATGGAACTACTCAAGGACAGCATCGGAAGTGGCTTTGCCAATCGCAACCTCGAAGCCGTCCTGAAGGTGAGCGTGATTGAAGGCAAGACGGGAGCGCCTTCGATTCTGGCCGTGTACAGCTGGTAGCCCAATTTAAATCAGGCGCGTCGCCGGCGATGTCGTGTGCAATTTCCCACCTGATAAATCCGCATACATACCCAACAAATTCACGATAGTATTCTCCGTGATGAAAACCCGGATTTTTTTGAGCGCAATCACGCGGAGAGAAGTGTTGCGGCGATGCGCGGCCAGCGCTGCCACTCTTGCTGCCGGAGTCGCCTTTCCGGGGCTAGCCTCCATCAGGGCGAACGCGCAAGGCGCGGCCGTCTCATCGCCCCAATCATCTGAAGAGCGGCTCTACGCCGAAACCCTCAAGACCTGGTGCGACGGGTTGCTGGCGCGGCAGGTGACAGAGATGCGCGACCCGGCCTTCCATGGCGGCCTGCTGTGCCCCGCCTGCGCGTTCATCCACGGCCGTTGCGGCGATGCGGTGTATCCTCTGCTGCGCATGGCGCACACCACCGGCGAAGCCAAGTACCTGCGCGCGGCGATGCTGGTGCATGATTGGTCGCAGGCCCAGGTGAGCCGCGCCGACGGCAGTTGGGTGAACGATGTCACGCTGAGCACGTGGCAAGGCATCACCGTTTTTCACACCATCGCGCTGGCTGAGGCGCTGGAACATCACGGCGAAGTTCTCGATGCGGCCACGCGCGCGCAATGGAAAGATCGCCTGGCCGCGGCGGCAAAGTTCCTCGACGGATTCATCACCATCGAAACCGGCAATGTGAACTATCCGGTGACGGCGACGCTGGCCTTTCAGCTCTGTGGACGGGTGTTGGGCGAAATCCACTACTTCGATCGCGCGCGCGCCCTGGCGCACGAAGTCCTGGGCCAGTTTTCGGCCGACGGATTTCTCGCCGGCGAAGGCCATCCACTCACGGGCGTGTCGCCAAAGGGTTGCCGACCTGTCGACATGGGATACAACGTCGAGGAGTCGTTGCCGTCGCTCGCGCTCTACAGTCTTTTGGCTGATGACAAGCCGGTGCAGCAGCAGGTTGTGGCCGCCATGAAAACGCACATGGAGTTCATGCTGCCCGACGGCGCTTGGGACAACAGCTTCGGGTCGCGCAACAACAAGTGGAGTTGGTGGGGCAGCCGCACCAGCGACGGTTGCCATCCCGGCTTTGTGCTCATGTCGAAGGTCGATCCGCGATTCCGCGAAGTGGCGCGACGCAACCTTGAACTGATGGCCGCCTGCACCCATGAGGGGCTGCTCTACGGTGGGCCCGACTTCTTCGCTCACGGCGATCTGCCCTGCATCCATCACACGTTTACCCACGCCAAGGCGCTGGCCACGGTGCTCGACCGCGGCACATTTGACCGCGGCACGTTTGCAGCGGAGCCGGCCGCGCGGCCGAAGTTGCCGCGCGATGAAGCTTACGGTTTAAGGAGTTTCTCCACGGTCGGCACCAGGCTCGCCACCGCCGGCCCGTGGCGCGCCACCGTCACAGAATATGACTGGGAATGCACGGAGCACGTGCAACCCGGCGCAGGCAATCTCGGCGGTGGACACGTCTCCGGCGGAGCGTTGTCGCTGCTCTATCACATGCAACTCGGCCCCATTCTCACCGCCAGCATGACCGAGTACCTGATGGTGGAGATCGCCAACCAGCAGCAGTTCCGCGAGGGGCCACACATGGCGCTCACGCCCCGCCTCGAGTATGTCAACGGCGAAACGTACACGAATCTCAACGACTTCAAAGCCGCGCTCACGGCCAATCCAACGAGCGGCGACATTGTTTTCGACGCGCAGGGGCAGATGCTCACCGCATCGCGCCAGCCCGTTTCTGCCGGCAAGATTCTCTATCACATGATCTACCGGCTCAGCGAAGCAGGCGTAGAAATCGAAGGCAGCGCAAGCGGAGCGCTTTCCGATTCTGCGCCGGCGAAGTTGATCGTTCCCGTGATCGCACGAGACGGCGAGCGCGTTGAGCAGATCGACGCGCACACCGTTCGCGTCATCAAGGCGAAAGGCACATTGACCGTAAGTACCGATGCATCCTCCGGCTTCGACGCGAGATTCAAGGAGAAAACCTTCAATCTCGTTCCGGGCTTCGAGGCCTTTCCGTTCATGGTGGTGCTGCCGCCCGGAAAGCAAGCGCGCATCCGCCTGCAGGCGAGCTGAAGCCGAAACGGCCGCTACGAAATCAGCGACTGATCCCAGGAAAATTCGCATTGCGCGGAGCGGCGCAAACACCCGCGGACAAAAGGCCCGGAACCTTCGCAACCAAGAGGGCGTATGTCCGTCTTACCGATGTATCCTTTTCAAGATCGGAAAATCGGCGGTTGGCGTCCCTCGTAATTCCCCGTGTGGGAGCAGAAAAGGAATCTTCGCAATGAAAACGAGAATTGAGAGCCGCAACATGCGGTCTGACTGGAAAACGTTGGTTTGGCTGGTGGGTCTCGCAGCAGGAACAATGATTTTGCTACTTGCGGCCAGCGTCACTCCGGTGAGCGCACAGGACGGCGCACGACCAGATGGGCAGACATCGGCAGGACAGTCCCGTGGGCTGGAGGGACCGCCATCGACGCCAGCTTCGGCGACGGACATTGTCGGCACCTGGCAGGGCACGCTGATGCCGCCCAATGGGCAAAAGGGCCAGCGCATCGTGATCAAGGTGACGAAGGATCCGGACGGGACGTACAAAGCCACTCTGTACAACGCCGACCGCGGTGGCACCCCGCTCAAATTTGCCACAGTCACTGTGCAAGGCGCCGACGTGAAGTTCGTGACGCCGATGGTCACCGTGCAGGGCAAGCTGAGCGCGGATGGAAAGACGCTTGACGGAAGCTTTAATGGTGGCGCTCCCAACCCGCTGCCGGTTACCTTCGCGCGCGCCACGCCGGACACGGAATGGCCAATTCCCGAGCCGATCAAGCCCATGGCCGCGGATGCCAAGCCGGGCTTCGATGTGGTAACCATCAAACCGAGCGCGCCGGGCAGCCAGGGCAAGGGCATCGGATTCGATGGCCACCACTTCCGGCTGATGCATGCGAATTTGAACGACATGATCGCTCTCGGCTACGGCCTGCACACCAAGCAAATCGTAGGCGGCCCGGATTGGGCCGGCACCGAACTCTTCGACGTGGAAGGCGTCCCCGACGTGCCCGGCATGCCGAATCAGAAGCAGATTCAGATTCTGCTGCAAGAGCTACTGGCTGATCGCTTCCAGCTTAAATTCCACAACGAGCAGCGTGAGTTGGCGGTGTATGCCATCACGGTTGCCGCCGGCGGCCCCAAGCTCACCAAGACCACCGCTGCGCCCACCGATCCGCCGGGGTTTGGATTCCGCGGCCCCAACGGCCAGGGCGTCACCGTGATGGTGAGGAACCTGACCATGGCCGATTTCGCCATGTGGATGCAGGCGTCGGTCACGGATCGGCCCATGGTGGATCTGACCGAGCTCAAGGACCGTTACGATTTTCAGTTGAAGTGGACGCCGGACGATTCGCAGTTCGCGCAATTCCGGGGGGCGGGCATGACCATGCCGGCGCCCAGCGACGCCGCCGATGCGCCGCCCAGCCTCTACACCGCGGTGCAGGAGCAACTCGGGCTGAAGATCGAGGCCACCAAAGCGCCCGACGACGTGATGGTGATCGACCATGTGGAAAAGCCGTCGCCGAACTAAAAGACAGATGTCAGGTTTCAGGGAACAGGGAACAGAACCCGGAGTATCGAGAGCAGGAACATTGGTCACAAACGGAGAGCGTGCTCGTATTACCTGTGCATTCTCCGCGCATGCTTGAAAAATTTGCAAGTTGGCGTCTCTCGCAAACATCAGTGCGGGCGCAGAAAAGGATTCTTGGCGATGAAAACAGAACGGGCAGAGGTCGAAATGCAAGTAGGTGGAAAGCCATTTTGTGGGCAGGCGGGTCTCGCAGCCGCAGCGATTATTTTGCTGCTTGTGATCAACGGGAATTGGGCAAACGCACAGGCCTCTTCGCAACCCGATGTGCCGACTTCGCCAGCAGCATCACAATCCAGTTCGCCGGGGGTGCCACAACTCTCGGCGCCGGCCTCGCCGACGGATATTGTGGGGATTTGGCAGGGGACGCTGATGCCGCCGAATGCGCCGAAAGGCGTGAGATTTGTCATTAAGGTTACGAAAGGGGGCGACGGCTCGTATAAGGGGGCGCTGTATAACGCCGATCAAGGGTCTCCTCCACTGACATTCACGACGGTGACGCTGCAGGGGACAGACGTAAAGATGGTGAGCGCCATGCTGAGCATTACAGGGAAGATGAGCGCGGACGGAAAGACGATCGACGGGAGTTTTGGCGGGGGACCGAATCCGTTACCCATTTCCTTGGCGCGGACAACGCCAGACGCAGCCTGGCCCATCCCGGAAGCTCCCAAGCCGATGGCGGCCGACGCCAACCCTTCATTTGAAGTTGCGACGATTAAGCCGAACAACTCCGGGGCATCGCAAATGCAGGCGCTCGTCATTCAAGGGCGCAAGTTTCTCACGCGTGCTTCATCGCTGGACGACCTGCTCTCGTTCGCCTACAACGTGCAGGTCAAACAAATTGTGAACAGTCCGGCGTGGACGAGCAGCGACCGATACGACATTGAAGCGCTGCCTGACGCCGAAGGCGTTCCGAACTCGCAACAAATCAAGGTCATGATCCAAAAGCTGCTCGCCGACCGCTTCAAGCTCACGTTTCATCACGAAGAGCGAGACATGGAGGCGTATGTACTGGAGGTCGGCAAGAGCGGCCCGAAGATGACAGTGAATGAAAGCAAGGGACAGCTGCCCGGTCTCGGATTTGGGCCCGGTCAGGGTGGAATTACTTTGCGCGCAATGAACGCAACCATGGCAGATCTTACCGGCTTTCTGCAGGTGCTTGTCCTGGACCGGCCGGTGGTAGACCGCACCGGACTTACCGCCAGATACGATCTCAAATGCACGTTCACCCCGGACGATTCGCAGTTTAACGGACACCCGCCGCGGCTGCCGGCTGCCGCGGGCGCCGATGGCTCGGCCCCGGCCGATGTTGCCGCTGCGCCGAGCTTATACGAGGCAATGCAGGAGCAGTTGGGACTGAAGCTCACTGCGGAAAAGACAGCGGTGGACGTGATTGTCACCGATCACGTCGAGAAGCCGTCGCCGAACTAAAGGCAGGTGTCAGGTTTCAGGGGTCAGGAAGCAGAGCGGCAAGGGAAGTGCGGTCGGATTCGAGCGCAGAAACCGGGGCACGGGCGCAAAAAATTGCAAGACGCACCGAACGAAATGGGGGTTCGACACGTCTTATTGTTGACATCCCCCTGACGCAAATCATGTATGTGCGTGCGCCTCACTCGCCGCGCGGCGAAACTCAAGACGGAGTGCAAGCGAAGATGAGCGAAGCCGCACCGCGCCGAAGAGTTGAAATCCGCGGACTCGGTTTGGCATGGGCGGCATCCGTATTGCTGTCGGCGGCTTGCGCCATGGCCCAGGCGGGAGCGGCCCCACCCCAGGCCACGAATCCCAATCCTCCGGCTGCGCCCGCTGCTCAGGCTACCGCGCCTGCTGGCGCCGCGATCGCCGCGGCCTCGCCCTATCGCGGCGTGGTCACCTTCGGCGGATTGCCGTTGCCGGGAGCGACCATCACGGCCACGCAAGGGACGAAGACAGAAACGGCCGTTTCCGATGCCAACGGCGCGTTTCAGTTCGACGATCTGGCCGACGGCAAATGGTCGATCGACATTCAGATGCAAACCTTTACGCCGTTCCACGCCGACGTGACCATTGCGCCCAATCTGGCCGCCGCGGCGTACGAATTGAAACTCCTGAGCCCCGACCAGATCCAAGCCAGTGCCCAGACGGCGAAGCCCGTTGCGGAAGCGCCGCCCGCGCCTGCAGCAGCGCAGACCCAGCAACCGCAGCAGGCCCAGCAACCGCAAGGAAAAAAACCGGCGCAGAGCAACGCTCAAACCAGCCCGCAGGAGATCCCCAAGGCACCCGAAGAAAACGAGCAGAGCGCCGACGGACTTCTGGTGCAGGGCAGCGTGAACAACGCGGCGACCTCCCAGTACGCCACCAATTCAGCCTTCGGCAACACGCGTTCGGGCAACAAGGGCCTCTACACGGGCGGCATTGCCATCGTGGAGGGCAATTCGGCGCTCAACGCGCAGAACTATACGCTGAGCGGCGTTCCAACTGTGAAACCAAGTTCTAACAATTTCACCGGCGATGCCTCGCTGCTGGGCCCGATCAAAATTCCCCATATCCTGCCGCGCGGGCCGACCTTTTTCCTCGAATACCGGTGGACGCGCAACAGCAGCGAAACCATCCAGCAGGGCATCGTTCCTACGACGCAAGAGCGGATGGGCAACCTGGCAGGGCTGACAAATTCATTGGGTCAGCCGGTAACAATTTACTATCCGGGAACGAATACGGTGAATACCAGCCAACAGGTGACCGTGAGTCCGCAGGCGGCCGCACTGCTCTGCTTGCCTTCCTCAACCCCGGGTCAACCATGCACGAATTTGTACCCCTTGCCGAATATCACGAGCGCATCTCGTTACAACTATCAGGCGCCGTTCCTCGCCGACACCCACCAGGACTATCTGAATTCGCACTTCGACAAGTACGTAGGACGCAAAGACGGTTTCAACGGAAGGTTCTCCGTTCAAAGCAGGCGTTCCGACAGCGTGAATCTCTTCGGGTTTGTCGATCAGACGGGGAATCTGGGAATGAATGCGAATATCCAGTGGTCGCACCGGCTCACGCCGCGCGTGATCCTCTACACCACTTACACCTTCAGCCGCGTGCGCACTGAGTTGACGTCAAACTTTGAGAATCGCGTGAACGTGTCGGGCGCGGCCGGCATTACGGGCAACGATCAGAACGCAGTCAATTGGGGTCCGCCGGCGTTGAGCTTTGGCGACGGTACCGCAGGTCTGAGTGACAGCAACAGTTCCTTCAACCGCAATCGCAACGACGATGTCTCGGTCTCGACGCTCATATTTCGCGGCAAGCATAACATCAAGGCGGGCGCCGAATTCAACAAGCTGGAGTACAACGACGATTTCCAGGAGAACCCGCGCGGCGCATTCTCGTTTACGGGTGCGGCGACGCAAGGCGCGTGCAGCAATACGTTGGTATGCGGATCAGCGCTTGCGGATTTTCTCATCGGCATTCCCGACACAAGCCAAATCGCCTACGGCAATGCGAACAAGTATTTTCGCGCGCCCGTCTACAACGCGTATGTCAACGACGACTTTCGCGTGCTGCCGATCCTTACCATCAACGCGGGAATTCGCTGGGATTACGGCGCGCCGTTTACGGAGTTGTTCAGCAACCTGGTGAATCTCGACATCGCCAGCGGCTTCACGGCGGCACAACCAGTTGTGGCCAGCGATCCCGTGGGGCCCGTGACCGGGGAGCATTATCCGGCTTCGCTGATCCGTCCCGAGCGGCGCATGTTCGAGCCGCAAATCGGCGTCACCTGGCGGCCGATTCCCGCTTCGACCGTGGTCATCAAGGCGGGATACGGTCTCCGTCCCGACACTTCGGTCTACCAGAACGTCATCCTCAATCTGGCACAGCAGTATCCGCTCTCGAAGAGCCTGAGCGTCGCGAACAGCGCGGCATGCCCGCTCACGTTGGCCAACGGATTCGCTCCCTGCGCTTCCGTCACTCCCGACACCTTCGGTATCGATCCCAACTTTCGCATCGGCTACCTGCAGCAATGGCAGTTGTCGGTGCAGCGCGATCTGCCCTTTGCATTGCAGGCAACAGGGACCTACACCGGCAGCAAGGGCACGCACGGCCCGCAGGAGATTCTGCCCAACAGCTATCCGCTCGGAACCACGAATCCCTGTCCGAACTGCCCCGTGGGGTATACCTACGAGACGTCGAATGGAAGTTCGATTTACGAAGCGGGGCAGTTCCAATTGCGGCGCAGGCTGCGCAGCGGCTTTACCGCTACGCTCGACTACATCTACTCGAAGTCGATCGACGACGCCGCCTATCTCGGCGGCGCGGGCCACCAGATCGCAAGCGGCGGAGGCTCGGCCCAAGCGGCGTCGCTTTCGTCCCCCTCGGCGGCGATCGCGCAGAACTGGCTCGATCCGCGGGCCGAGCGCTCGCTCTCCAGCTTCGATCAGCGCCAGCTTCTCAATCTGACGTCCACATACACGAGCGGCCAGGGCCTGGGAGGCGACAGCTTGCTGGGCGGCTGGCGCGGCAAAGCGCTGAAGGAGTGGACGGTCAACGGCACCGTGAGTTTCGGTACGGGATTGCCGGAGACACCGCTGTATTCGGGCGCAGTCCCGGGCACGGGAGTTGGCAACATCCTCCGGCCCGATCTGACTGGCGCGCCCATCTACAATTCAGGAACCAATTCCGGCACGGGGGCGCACCTGAACGCTGCGGCTTATTCGGAGCCAAGCGGCGGATGGGGAGATGCAGGCAGGAATTCGATTGAGGGGCCCGATCAATTTAGCTTCAACAGCTCGATGGCGCGCACCTTCCGGCCGCACGGCAAGTGGTATCTCGACGTGGCCGTGGTTTCGACCAACACCTTCAACCATGTGGCTTTTACGAGCTGGAATAGCGTGATTAATGGTGATCAATTCGGACTTCCCTCGTCGGCCGGTGGCATGCGCAGCCTGCAGACTTCATTCCATCTGAGGTGGCAATGATGCGGAAACTGACAATCTTCGCGCTTCTTCTGGTGGCTGTCGCGGCCTCGCGTCCGCAGCAGGTGGGCCAGAACCAAAATCAGGGAGAGCCGCAGAACTTTACGCTGAAGGTGCAGTCGAATCTGGTGGTCGAAGCCGTCGAGGTCAAGGACAAGCAGGGCAACTTCGTTCACGGGCTCACCGCGAAAGACTTCGTGCTCACCGAAGATGGCGTGCCGCAGACCATCCGTTATTGCGAGCACCAGGATCTGGCCGAAACCGCCAAGCCCTTGCCGCCGATGAACTCTGCCACCGAAAACGTTACGATCTACGACAAGCTGGCGCGTGAGGCAATCGCACCCGAATCCATGGACAACGAGCGCTACAAGAACCGGCGTCTGCTGGCCCTGTATTTCGACATGACAGCATTGCCTCCAGCCGACCAAATGCGTTCGCTCGAAGCCGCGGAAAAATTCATTCGCACGCAGATGACCACGGTGGACATGGTGTCGATTATGCGTTACCAGGGCGGAGGGGTCGACATTCTGCAGGACTTTACCGACGACCGCAGTCGGCTGTTGAGCATTCTGGAAACCATGGTCGTGGGCGAAGGCCAGGGATTGGCCGGCACTACAGACGATGCCAGCAGTGCCGATACCGGCGCGGCATTCGGGCAGGACGACAGCGAGTTCAACGTCTTCAACACTGACCGGCAACTCTCCGCGCTGCAAACCGCGGCGCACATGCTCGGCCAGGTAAACGGAAAAAAGTCGCTGCTTTATTTTGCCAGCGGATTGCACCTGAACGGCATCGACAACCAGGCCCAGATGCACGCCACAGCCGACGAAGCAATCAGGGACGGTGTTTCCATCTGGTCGATCGACGCGCGCGGACTGGTGGCCAGTGCGCCCATGGGCGATGCCTCGCAAGGCTCGCCGGGCGGACAGTCGATGTATACCGGGGCGTCGGCGCAGGCGATAACCACCAACTTCCAGCAGTCGCAGGACACGCTCTACGCGCTGGCCGGCGACACTGGCGGCAAGGCATTCCTCGACAACAACGACCTCTCTGGCGGCATTGTGCAGGCGCAGGAGTCGATTTCCGATTACTACATCATCGGCTACTACACGACGAACACCGAGCCCAACGGCAAATTCCGGCGCATTCGCATTTCGCTGGCGAACAATCAGGAAGCCAAGCTCGATTATCGCCAGGGCTACTACGCGAATAAGGAGTTCGCCAAGTTTAACGACGTCGATCGCGAACGCCAGCTTGAAGATGCGCTGATGCTCGAAGATCCCATCACCGATCTCACCATCGCCATGGAGATCGATTACTTCCAGTTGAACCGCGCCGAATATTTTGTGCCCATCATCGTGAAGATTCCCGGCCGGGAGTTGGCTCTGGCCAAGCGCGGCGGTGCCGAGATCACGCGCATCGATTTCGTCGGCGAGATCAAGGACCTGGTAGGCGGGACGACGGTGGAGAATGTGCGCGACAACGTAAGTATCAAACTGTCGGACAAGACCGCCGCTGAGCTGGCCCGCGTACCGATGGAATACGACACTGGATATACCCTGCTGCCCGGAAAATACGCCATCAAGGTTCTGGCGCGCGACGATGAGACGGGCCGCATCGGCACCTTCCAGACCACTTTCGTCATTCCCAACCTGAACAAGGAAGTGAAGCGCATTCCCATCAGCGCTGTGGTCATCAGCAGTCAGCGCGTGAATCTGAACGATGCCATCTACAACGCTTCCAAAGCAAAGGATACAGCCAAGAATAATGCCGTCGACCCGCTCGTTCAGGATGGAAAGCGGTTGATTCCCAGCGTGACACGCGTGTTCTCGACCGGCCACGAGATTTATGTCTCTTTCCAGGCATACAAACCGCCGGCAAGCCTGCCAGTGGCCGCACCGAATGCGCAGACGCCCGCACCGGACGCTCAGCCCATTTTCGCGTTCGTCACGCTCTATCAGGACGGCAAAAAAATGTATGAGACGCCGCCGCTGTCTGTGGTTCCCAGCGCCACGAACCGTCTGGGCACCATACGCCTGAACTTCAATCTCGGCGTCGACAGTTTGCCGCGCGGATCGTACGACTGCCAGGTTACAGTGATCGATCCTTCCACGCAGAAGGCGGCCTTCTGGCGCGCGGCGATCACGCTGGTGCAGTAGCCGCAACCGGTGCGGCGAACGCCTCGGTAGTGGGTCAGTTTGAAGCTGTTTTGAAAGGGCACGAGTTCACTCGTGCCGCAAAGGCCGCAAAATGAAAGCGGGCTTTAGCCCCTGAGGGATGGCTTTCCTGAAGTTGGCCCACTACCAACGCCACCACCGGCCGCCGCCGCTGCGATAGGATGGGAATCAAAAGGAGACTCCAACTTTGACTTCATCAATCTACGACATCCCCGTTACGAAAATCACCGGCGAAGCCGCGCCTCTCTCTGAGTTCAAAGGCAAGGTGCTGCTTCTAGTGAACGTCGCGTCAAAATGCGGCCTGACGCCTCAATATGAAGGTCTGGAAAATCTCTACGAGCGATTTCGCGGCCAGGGACTGGTGGTCGCGGGCTTTCCCGCCAACGACTTTAAGAGTCAGGAGCCGGGCACGAATGAAGAGATTCAGAGCTTTTGCACATTGAATTACGGCGTCAAATTTCCCATGTTCGGCAAGATCCAAGTCACAGGCGCGGAAAAGCATCCGCTCTATGCGGCGCTGATCGCGGCGCAACCCACCGCCAAAGGCGACCCGGCCGGATGGGCCGCCGTCCTAAAGCAGCACAACATCGATGCCAACCCGGCGCCCGAGATCCAGTGGAACTTCGAGAAGTTTATCGTTGGCCGCAGCGGCGGGGTCGTGACGCGCTTCGCGCCCAACACCGCGCCAGACGCTCCCGAGCTGATTGCGGCCGTTGAAAGCGAGCTCGCGAAGAACTGACTCGCGTGGCGAGTCCGGATTTCTCGCAGGCCTACGAAAACCGTAGCGCCGGTCTCCAGACCCCCGCTGGGCAGGCGGCAGTTGAGAACGAGCCATCTCCCCTGCCGTCGAGGCATCTGCGAGAGATGCGGGCTAATCCGCGCGGCCCGCCCGCCTACTCTTCCTCGCGAACAAAGGCCTTCATCGTGGCGCACTGCATACCCTCCGCCGCGCCGTGCGGGCGAATCGTGTACGGCCCTTACTCCAGCGGGCACGATGAAGGTCTCCACATAATGCACCACGAAGGGCTCGGATGCGCCGCTGGGGCTTTCCACAACGGCCTCGCTGCCTTCCACAAGGTTCAGCACATTCACGCCGCCGTTGGCGTCGTGCGGCACCGTGCCGGTGAACCAGTGGCGGCGTGTCTCGATGAACTCCAGTTCGCGCAGCCCTGTGCGTTCCTCGCGCCAGCCATCGCCCGCGGCCAGCGGCTGCACGCGGTTGATGAGCGAACGCCGCACCCAATCCGTGGTGCGGTCCCACTGGATGTTTTCCACGCCATGCTTGAGATGAATGGGCCGCGGCCGCCCGTCGAGTCCGGTGCGCCCCCAGTCCCATAGCTTGAAGGTGAACATGAAAGGCGTGGCGCCGATCTCGAGCACCAAACACTCTAGGCTGACTATAACAAACCCTTTGCGGCGCGTGGCGTACATGCGAAAACTTCCGCTGCACGCAGGCTCGAGCGCTGGCCGCGCGGTGCGCGCGGCCTGTATTCTCACAGCATGGACGAAGCCGCTTCCCCCACTGCCGGCAACCAGCTTGAGCACGCAGCATCGGCTTATCTGCGCTCGGCGCGCCACCAGCCTGTCCATTGGCATGCGTGGGGCGAGGCTGCGTTTGCGCGCGCCCAGGCCGAGGACAAACCCATCCTGCTCGACATTGGTGCGGTGTGGTGCCACTGGTGCCACGTCATGGATGGCGAATCGTACGAGGATCCGGAGATCGCGGCGCTCATTAACCGGCTTTTCATCGCCGTCAAAGTCGATCGCGACGAGCGCCCCGATGTGGATGCGCGTTACCAGGCTGCGGTGTCGGCCATCAGCGGTCAGGGCGGATGGCCGCTGACGGCATTTCTCACGCCCGACGGCCGCCCCTACTTCGGCGGCACCTACATTCCCCGCGACGACCGCTACGGCCGGCCGGGTATGGGGCGCGTCTTGATGGCCATGGCACAGGTGTGGCGCGAGCGCCGTGACGAGGCGCTCGAAACCGCTTCCAGCGTGATGGCCGCCATCGAGCACAACGAGAGCTTTTCCGCGCGCAGCGGTCTCTCCCTCGAATTGGTTGAGAAAATTGCCGGGTCGATCGTCGCCCAATTCGATGCGCGCAACGGAGGCTTCGGCTCGCAGCCCAAGTTTCCTCATCCGGCGGCGCTCGATCTGCTGCTCCAGATGGCCATGAGCCGCAACCACGAGCTTGCGCGCGAAGCTTTCATCACGACGCTCGAAAAAATGGCGCGCGGCGGCGTCTACGATCAACTCGCGGGGGGCTTTCATCGCTACAGCGTCGACGAACGCTGGATCGTTCCGCACTTCGAGAAGATGCTCTACGACAACACGGAGCTTCTGCGGAACTACGTTCATGGCTTCCAGAGCTATGTACGTGAGGACTTCCTCGAAACCGCGCGAGAGATCGTCGCATGGCTCGACTCGACCATGATCGACCGCGAGCGCGGCGGTTTTTTTGCCTCCCAGGATGCCGATGTGGGTCTCGATGACGATGGCGACTACTTTACGTGGACGCTCGAAGAGGCCCGCGCCGTTCTTGATCCTGCGGAACTGGATTTCGCCGCGAAGTATTGGGATATTGGCGAACTGGGCGAGATGCATCACAACCCGGCCAAGAACGTGCTCCATGTAAAGCAATCGCTCGGCGAGATGGTGAAGGAATCGGGCGCGGCCTACGCATCCCTGCTCGCCCTGCGGGATTCGGCCCGCGCCAGATTGCTGGCCGCGCGCGCCCTGCGCCCCACACCGTTCATTGATCGCACGCTCTACACCGGCTGGAACGCAATGGCGGTTACAGCCTACCTCGAAACCGCGCGCGTCCTGCGCATGGATTCCGCAAAGGAGTTCGCGCTGCTCACTCTCAATCGGCTTCTCAAAGAAGCCTGGGACGGCGAAGCGTCTGAAAACCGCCCGGGGCTCGCGCATGTCATCGCTTACGCCGATGGCCCGCAGCAGCCGGCGGCCGCCGAAAAAGTTCCCGGCACGCTCGACGATTATGCCTTTACCATTCACGCCTGCATCGACGCTTGGATGGCGAGCGGCGAAATGAGCTATTACCAGGCCGCGGTCAAGCTGGCTGACGACCTGATTGCGCGTTTCCATGATTCCGCTTTCGGTGGATTCTTCGACTCGGCCGCGTCTCGCGACATCCCGCTTGGCGCATTGTCTGCGCGACGCAAGCCGCTGCAGGATGCGCCTACGCCGGCAGGAAACCCTACAGCAGCCGCGGCGTTGCTGCGCCTTGAGGCCCTGGGTGGACGCAAGCAATATCGTGACATCGCCGAAGATACGCTGGCCGGCTTTGCCGGCATTGTGGAGCACTTCGGCCTCTACGCCGGCAGTTATGGCGTGGCCGCCGAACGGCTTCTGCTCGATCCCGTACAGGTGGTCATTGTGGGTTTCGGACCCGATGCGGCGCGTCTTGAGGCGTTGGCCGTGGCGCGCTTCGCCATTAACAAGACCGTAATGCGCATCGACCCCGCGCGGCTCGTCGCGGGCGAAGTTCCCGAGGCGCTGGCCGAAACGTTGCTCCAGGTTCCACCGCCTGGCGCTGCCGAAGCATGGGCCATGGTCTGCCGTGGGCGCACCTGCCTGCCGCCGATTACCGACGGCGAAGCTCTGCTGAAAGCGCTGGAATCGGAATCATAGAACGGTCACACGCGGCGCTACAATCTCATTCGCTGGTGAATGGGTTGCTTTCGACTGGCTTGATGGTCGTGGGGTCGCGTGGTGGCGCGGGTGCCTCCTCGGGCCGGCGAGACGTGGCCGCGGCGTCCGCATCGCTCTGGTGCTGGAATACCCGGTTCGGGTCGCCGGGCAGCAGATGATTCTCTTCAAGAGCCAGCCGAACCCGCCGCTGGAACTCGCGCACCAGCCCGTATTGCTGATTAGCCCGCGTCTTGAATAGGACGGGGAAGATCATCTGCGAGCCCTTCACGCTGTCGAGGCCCAGAACCTGCGGGTCCTCGAGAATCACGTCGCGGAAATCGTCGCTGTTGCGCACGTCCATGGCAATCTTTTTCAGCAGCTTGATCACGGCGTCGGGATGGGCCGAGAAATCTACGCTCACATTGACCGTGGCTACGGCAGAACCCAGGCTCAGATTGGCGACGGTTGTGATCTGCGAGTTGGGAATCACATAAAGCGTGCCATCGCCGTCGCGCACGGCGGTGGTGCGCAGCGTCAGTGCTTCCACCACACCACTCACCCCGGCCAGGCGCACGGAATCGCCCACTGTGAACTGGCCCTCTATCAGGATCAGGAAGCCGTTCAGCATGTCTTTCACGATGGTTTGTGCGGCCAGGCCGATAGCAATGCCCGCGATGCCCGCCGATGCCAGCAAGGGGGCAAGGTTGAAGCCGATGGTGGCCAAGCACATGAATCCCGCAATCAGCCCAATGATCCCGAACCCCGTGGCCCGGATGACTCCGGACATCGTTCTTACTTCGGCCAGGCGTTCCGACCTGGCCGCGCTTGCCTCTGCCAGGCGTGTCATGTGGTGCGTGACCAGGCGCAGCAAGCGGCTGAATATAAAAGCGATAATGGCAATGACAATCAGCCTGGGCAGCTTAGTGCGGACGAACTCCTGGCTGTCGGCAATCCATTCATCCAGCACTTTGCCCAGGAACCGCCCTTCCTGGAATACCGCCCATCGCATGGCCAGGATGAACGTCGCGAGCATCGGTGAAAGAAACATGCCAAAACTCCTCTTTCTAGACTAGACTGTCCGCAGGAATGGCCGGAATCCTCACCCGCTCCTCCGGCACATTTTGTCCCATGCTGAGGCCAATGCAAAGCTGGCATCGTGCTGGTCGAGGAAGGCCCAAGGGCTGGATTCGACGCCGCGGCGTGCAACTCTGTCTGCTGGCATGTTGCGTCGCGCTAGCCATTGCAGCCGGCGCCGGCCTGCTGCGCGGTCATGCACAATCTGCGCCGGCTCCGGCCACTGCGGCTCCTGAGAAAGTTGCCAGTGCACCAGCGGCCGCCGTCGGCCAGCAGGAAAAACCCCCCACCGGGAATACTGCCGACGACGCGCAGAAGCAGCAGATTGCGAGCGAATGTGCCGACCTGCTCAAGATGGCCACGGATCTGAAGTCGGATGTCGGCAAGACCACCAAGGACACGCTTTCTGTGACGGTCGTCCGCAAAGCCAGCGAGATTGAGCAGTTGGCTCACAAGGTTAGAACGGGAAGCCCCAAGGGTTGAGGCAAGCCATGCGAAGTGCTGCCAGGACGGTTCACCATGCATGAAACGCGGCGCAAATTTCGGAATGCCGAATTTCATTCCGCCCGTCTGCGTCTCCGCGCCAGCATGGGAGTAGCGGTTTTGCTGGCGCTGGTGTGCGGCCTCGTGTGCGCATCGCCGAGCCGTTCGCAGTCGTCTGGAGGATCCAACGGCGGCCAGGGGCAAGGCCAGGGCCAGGGAAGCGTGCATCCCTTCTCGCAGCCCCAGGATGTCAGCGCGCTTTCGCCCGACGATGCGGACCCTGCGATGGTCGAGAGGCGGATACGCGCACTCAATATCGAGCGCCAAAAGCAAATCGTCGCCGACACCGATAAGCTGTTGAAGCTCGCCAGGGAACTGAATGAAGAGGTCGCCAAGGCCAATGCGGGCACATTGACTATGGACGAATTGCATAAAATCGCCGACATTGAAAAACTGGCGCGCAACGTGCGGCAAAGGATGACCGAAAGCGTGGGCGAGCCGCAGACCAGCATGCCGACGCAGGTGCCGATGGTTTTTCCCAATCATTGAGTGCCCGGGTGCCTCTCCCCGGCGCGGTCAGGCAGTTTGACAAGTACTTGCGTCTGGCTCGTTGTTACAATCGAAGTGGACAGTATCTGGAGAACGGTTCTGGGGGTCGACCGGAATGGAAGTGGCAATTTCCAGGGCTCGTGCTGCGGGGGCGTCCCCCGCTTCTGGCGAGCCCACCGCACCACAGTTGATCGAGATCTACCGGCTGATGTTTCTCTCCCGCGCGGTAGACGACCGGGAAATTCTCCTCAAGCGCCAGCAAAAGATCTTCTTTCAGATTTCAGCCGCAGGCCATGAGGCTCTGCAGGTGGGCGCGGCATTGGCGCTGCGTCCCGGCTACGACTGGTTTTTCCCCTACTATCGCGATCGCGCGCTTTGCCTCGCACTGGGCGTGAGCCCCTACGACATGATGTTGCAGGCCGTGGGCGCGGCCGACGATCCGGCCAGTGGAGGGCGTCAGATGCCCACTCACTGGAGCAGCCGCTCCCTGCACATCGTCAGCACATCCTCTTCCACGGCCACCCAGTTGCTCCATGCCGTGGGCTGCGCCGAGGCCGGCCGCTACTTCAGCCGCCATCCCGAGTCCGCCGTCAAAGACCCCGGCGACTATCGTGAGTTTCACAACGTCGATTTCCACGGCGACGAGGTGGCTCTGGCCTGCATAGGCGAGGGCTCAACCTCGCAGGGCGAGTTTTGGGAAGCGATGAACACCGCGTCCAATCAGAAACTGCCGGTCATCTTCATGGTGGAAGATAACGGCTACGCCATCAGCGTTCCCGTTGAAGTGAACACGCCGGGCGGAAACATTTCGCGGCTGGTGACCAATTTCCCCAACTTCTTTTTTGCCGAGATCGACGGCAACGATCCGGTGGCGAGCCTGCGCGCATTTCAGCAGGCAGCGGCGCACTGCCGTGCCGGCCGCGGCCCGGCGCTGGTGCACGGCCATTGTGTGCGGCTCTACTCCCACTCCCTGTCGGACGATGACAAGAACTATCGCTCCGCTGCCGAGCGCGAGGCCGACGCCCTTTGCGATCCCATCGCCAGAATGCGCACGCGCCTGATTGCGGACGGCATGGTCACGGCCGCGGAGCTGGATGAGTTGGAGCGCAGCCTCGATCGCGAAGCCGCGGAGGCCGCCGAACACGCGCTGCAGGCGCCGTTGCCCGCCGCAGAGAGCATCACCGCTCACGTCTACTCCGAGGATCTCGATCCCACACGCGCCGCATTTGCCACGGAGCAGCCGGAGCACGCGGAAGAAGAGAGCGGGCAAAAGGCCGCCGCGCACACCATGGCCGACCTCATCAACAGCTGCCTGCGCGACGAGATGCGCCGCGACCAGCGCATCGTGATCTACGGCGAAGACGTGGCCGACGCAAGCCGCGACGAAGCGCTCAAGGAGGCCAAGGGCAAAGGCGGCGTCTTCAAGCTGACCGCCGGGCTGCAAACCGAGTTCGGCTCAGAGCGCGTCTTCAACTCACCCCTGGCTGAAGCCAACATCGTAGGCCGGGCCGTGGGCTACGCACTGCGCGGCATGAAGCCGGTGGTGGAAATTCAATTCTTTGATTACATTTGGCCAGCCATGCACCAAATTCGCAATGAGTTATCTCTGTTGCGCTGGCGCTCAAACGGAACCTGGAGTGCTCCCGCGGTGATCCGCGTGCCCATCGGCGGTTACCTCACCGGCGGCTCCATTTACCACTCCCAATCCGGCGAAAGCATCTTCACCCACACTCCTGGCCTGCGCGTTGTGTTTCCCTCCAATGCGCTCGACGCCAACGGCCTTTTGCGCACGGCCATACGCTGCGACGACCCGGTCCTCTTTCTCGAGCACAAACGGCTCTATCGCGAAACCTATGGCCGCGCGGCGTATCCTGGGCCGGATTTTGCCATTCCCTTCGGCAAGGCGAAGATTGTGCGGCCCGGCTCTCAGCTCACCCTCGTCACCTACGGCGCGCTGGTGCCGCGTGCCCTCCAGGCCGCGCAACAGGCCGAGCGCCTGCACGGGATCGACGTGGAGATTCTCGATCTGCGCTCGCTCAATCCCTACGACTGGGAGGCGATTGCCACCTCGGTGCGCAAGACCAGTCGCGTGATTGTGGCGCACGAGGACATGCTGAGCTGGGGTTACGGCGCCGAACTTGCGGCGCGCATCGCCGACGAGCTCTTCGACGATCTCGACGCGCCGGTGCGCCGTATCGGCTCCAAAGACACCTTTGTGGCTTACCAGCCCAAGCTCGAAGACGCGATCCTGCCCCAGCCCGAATCCATTCTAAAAGCGATTGTGGATTTGACGAGGTATTAGTCGGCGCGACCGCTTTCAGTCGCCGGCCAGCAGAGCATCCACAGCCTCAGGCAATGAGCCAAAGCGCAGATCTGCCAGCGTCGCGGCTTCCTCCGCGCCCGCCGCGCGATGCTGCGCATCGACAAGAATCGTCCTCATCCCCAGCCGTCGGCCAAACTCGACATCGGTTGGCGAGTCGCCGATCATCACGCTGGTCGCGGCCGTGATCTTAGGGAACCGCGCAACCGCTTGCTCAAAGAGTCCAGGCAGCGGCTTGCGGCAGTTGCATTGGTCCGTCTCGTGCGGGCAAATAAAAAACGCATCAATGCGCGCGGACTCGCTGTCGAGCTGCTGCTGAAATTGCGAATGCATCGTCTGCAAATCCGCCGCTGTATATAACCCCTTCGCGATGCCGCGCTGATTTGATACCACCACCACGCGCAAACCCGCGTCATTCAGCCGGCGCAGGGCCTCGGGCACGCCGGGTAGCACGCGAAACTCCTCCCAGCGCGTCACGTAGCGGTGCTCCGGCATCTTTTCGTTCAGAATGCCATCGCGGTCCAGAAACACCGTGCGCAGGCCCGCGGCCCATGCCGGATTTGCCGTACGAATCACTTCGTCATCATAGCAACGCGCCGCCATACCCGTAGTGTGACCAGACCCTTGAGAGACCGTGATCCGCGCCATCTTTCGGGGCGGCCCGGATACAATACGGGGATGGACTTTCACACCCATCCTGAGCGCGATTTCGGGCCTCGACGGCGCAAGGCGATGAGCAAGGCCGGGCGCGAGGCGGGCCCAGCGGCATGAGAAACGTCCTGCGCCTGTTGCGCTATGGGCTGCCCTATACGCTCGAATGGCTGCCCGGGGTCATGCTGTCGGCGCTGGTGGGCTTGCTCGAAGCATTTCGCGTTCTCCTGTTACAACCCATCTTCGACCAGGTATTGAAGCCCGATGCGCCCGAGGGCCCCATCATCATCGGCCTCCGCAATAAACCATGGCATTTCGACCTCAGGATTCTGGCGCCGCATTTTATCCACAACGCCTGGCACGTCGTGGCCTATGCGCTCATCGTCTCCACTTTGGCCAAGGGCCTGTGCGATTACCTCAGCACTTATCTGGTGAATTACGCCGGATTTGGCACGATCACCGACCTTCGCAATCATCTCTACGAAACCATCCTCCGGCGCTCGACACGCTTCTTCCACCAGAATCCGACCGGAACCATCCTTTCTACTCTGATCAACGACGTGGATCGCGTGCAGACGTCATTGAGTTCGGTTTTAGGCGATTTCCTGCAGCAGTTCTTCACATTCCTTATCGGAATCTCCCTAGTGATCGCGCTGGGTGGTTATCTGAGCTGGGCGCTCGTGCTGTTCATTCCCGTCGTGATCACTTCTTCGCGCAAGATTGGCAGGGAGGTGCGCACGCGCACGCGTACCGGCCAGGACAAGTTGGCCGAAATTCAGAACATTCTGCACGAGACCGTCACGGGCAACCGCATCGTGAAAGCGTTCAATACGGAGCTATGGGAGATTTTGCGCTTCAAGAACGCTGCCAAGAGGCTGTTCCGTGCCAACTTGCGCAGCGTGCGGATTCAGTCGATCAGTTCACCGCTTATGGATTTCATCGGCGCAGTGGCGATCGCCATGTTCCTCCTGATTGGCCGCAATGAAATCAAGCACGGCAGCATGACGCTGGGTCTGTTCGCCACTTTCATCCTCCTGCTCTTCAAGCTGTATGACCCGGTCCGCAAATTCGCGCTCTTTTACAATAGTTTCCAGCAGGCATTGGGCGCATCGGCGTCAATCTTTGGGTATTTCGACGTGAAGGACGATGTCGTCGAGCGCCATCACGCTTCCACCTTCACGCACTTTCGCCAGTCCATCAGGTTTGAGAACGTGGGATTCTCCTATTCCAGCGAAGACGGCGAGCACCAGATTCTTCATAACGTCGATCTTGAGGTGAACGCCGGTGAAGTGCTCGCCCTGGTCGGGCCCAGCGGTGCAGGCAAGTCCACACTGGTCAATTTGATTCCGCGCTTCTTCGATGTCACTTCCGGACGCATTCTCATCGACGGCCACGACGTGCGCGAATTGACCCTGGCTTCACTGCGGCGTCAGGTGGCGCAGGTCACGCAGGAGACGATTCTCTTCAACGACACCGTGCACAACAACATCGCGTACGGCAAGCCGGACACGAAAGCATCCCTCGTGGAGCGGGCTGCGGGCAACGCTCTCGCGCACGACTTTATCCTGAAAATGCCGCAGGGCTACGCGACGATTATCGGCGAAAAGGGATTCCGCCTTTCGGGAGGCGAGAAGCAGCGCATCGCCATCGCCCGCGCCATCCTCAAGGACGCGCCGATTCTCATTCTCGACGAGGCTACCTCGGCGCTCGACTCGGAGAGCGAGTCGCTGGTGCAGGTGGCGCTGGCTAACCTCATGCAGAGCCGCACCGTGGTTGTGATCGCACACCGGCTCTCCACCATCCGCCGCGCCAACCGGATTGCCGTGCTCGAGCAAGGCCGCATTACCGCGATCGGATCGCACGAAGAGCTGCTCGTGGCGTCGCCGACCTATCAGAAGCTCTATCAACTGCAGTTCACCGATATGCCCGACAATCAGTTCGGGAACGGCTGGTCGCACGAAGCCGCGGCGGCGCTCGTACCTGAGGCGCAGGAGTAAGCATGGCCATTTCTTCGATGACCGGATTTGCGCGCGTGCAGGTTCGCGTGCCCACAGGCGATGACGATCAGCTCAGTTACACGCTAACTCTCAAGAGCGTCAATCATCGCTTTCTCGACCTGCAATTCCGGCTTCCCTCCGGCCTGGACGCGCTGGAAGTGGAGTTGCGCAAGGCGCTGAAGGAGAATCTGGTCCGCGGCCACGTCGATTTGGCCCTCTCTCTGGAACGCAACGTCCAGTCCCGTACCGGATTCAACCGTGAGCTGATTGCGGGTTATCTCGCCGCCTTCGACGCCGCGCGGCGCGAGCATGGGCTCGAGGGTACGCCGGATTTGAACGCGGCGCTGCGCCTGCCCGGAGCCTTGCAGGGTGAAGACCGCAAGGACGACGATCTTGTCGCGCTTGCCGCCAGCGTTCTCGAGCACGTGGTCCCGCTCATCGAGCAATTGGAAATCATGCGCGCCCGCGAAGGCGAAGCCCTCGAGGCAATTCTGCGCGGCACCCTCGACCGCCTTGCCGCGGCCACCGCGAGCGTTGCGGAACTGCGCCCGGAGATCGAAGAGCGCTACCAGGAACGCCTGGCCCAGAGGCTGGCGGCGGCCGCCGGCCCGGAGTTCAACCAGCAGCGAGTGCTTGAGGAAGTGGCTGTCCTCGTCGAGCGCAGCGACATCAGCGAAGAACTGGCGCGAATGGCCGCGCACATCGAACACTTTCGCGAATTGCTCAGCGCCGGTGGCGAAGCCGGCAAGAAACTCGACTTCCTGCTGCAGGAAATGAACCGTGAGGCCAACACGCTGCTTTCCAAAACCGGAGGCATAAGCGGGAAGGGAATGCGCATTACCGAGTTGGGACTCGCCATGAAAGCAGAGATCGAAAAAGCCCGCGAGCAGATTCAGAATGTGGAGTAGATGACACCGGACCAGGGACGAGATCGTAGTTCAAACCCGGGACCAGCCCCGTCCATAGAACACGCTGTCTTTCAATGCAGGAGCGCTTGAATACCAATGAATAAGTTTGCGGCCCTCATCGTTTTCGGTTGTTGCATTGCCGCTCAGGCCATGGCCGCGCCGGCGCAACTCGAATCGAAAACGCCATACTATGCGTTGACTCTCACTCCGGATGGCCAGGCCATCCAATCTTTGGCAGTGGATTCTCTGGGAAAGGGTGAATTCGGACCCAACGTCCTCTTTCCGCCGGATCCCAAGCCTGCCGCGCAAACGGCCGTCCCCGCCAATCCAATTTTCATCTCCGATTGGCAGTTCAAATTCTCGTCGCAGTCCTTTCAAATGGTAGACACCTATCGCCCCGACGCACCGGAGCAGCTCATGGCTCTGCGATTCAATCCCGATCAGTCGCATGCCACGCTGCTGGCCATGGTCGACGGCGGACAAGCGCGTCTGCCAGCGCTTTTACATTTGCCGCAACAAGGCTCGTTGCGCATCGAGGCCGAGAGTCGCGAGCCGGTCCTGTTGCAATATGAAGCGCATCGGAGGGATAAGGGCTATATCTGGGTGCTCTTCCCTGGCGCAACGCAATCGAATCCGCGGGTTACTTACACCCTCACTGTGGTCGCCATCTATCCACACATTCCCGGCATCGAATCTGACCCGCGCTATGACGGATTCCGCAGGAACTGGCTCAACATTTTTCAAGTGCAGGCCGAAGACGGAGTCCTTGCGAACAATTCCTCCAGCGACCCGTGCGCGTTCGTGCAGCACATGTACACCGAGATCGCCAAATACACGCCACCTCTCGCGCCAGGCCTGACCGCGATGGACCTGGTTCGCATGTCGCTGGACCGGTATCTCCACGGCGCGCTCGCATGCGGCATGCCGTATTACCGCGGATTCGATGCCACCAGTCTCCCGTGGCAAAGCCGGAACACCGCGAGTGCCGATACGTATCCCTCGCTTCTGACCGCGGCTGGCGACTATGTGGCCGCGACCCACGATACGGAGTGGCTGAAGAAAAACTATCGCGGCCTGCGAACATGGGCTGACGATATGCTCGCCACCGACACCAACGGTGATGGCTTAATGAAGTTCACCGGCTCAGGAAATGCCGACTCCTGGCCCCCGCGGCCTGGCGGCGGCGTGTTCCTGCGCCCGTCAAATTGGTGGGACACAATTGGATTCGGATACGAGGATGTTTACTCAAACGCACTCGCCTATCATGCATTGCAGCAGATGGCCATCATGGCCAGGCTTGCGGGCCAGCCATCCGATGCCCAGCGCGATTTGCAACGCGCCGCAAAATTGAAACAGGCGTTCGTCCCCGCATTCCTCGATTCCAAAACCGGTGTCCTCGCCGGCTGGCGAAGTGAAGACGGTCAACTTCATGATTACTGGTTTCCCTGGGTGAATGGCGCCGCGGTAGTCTACGGCCTTGTGCCGCAGAAACTGGGAAACCAGATCTACGACCGGCTGCTCGCGAAGATGAAAGAAGTGGGCTACACCAACTTTGAACACGGGATTCCGGGAGATCTGATTCCCATTCGCCGTGAGGATTGGGAAGACTTTAACCCCAACGGCGGCGCTCCTTCGAAGGCGGACGGTTCCGACGGTTTTCAGATCTACGAGAATGGCGGCGCCACCGCGGCGTTCGCGTATTACACCATTGCGGCGCTCTATAAACTGGGACGGGTTCAGGACGGCGATCGCATTTTGTATCCCATGCTCAAAACCTACAAGTCAGGTGGCTTTCAGGGACGCGCCCCGAACGGCAGAAGCTACGATTGGCAAATGTGGGACGGCACTCCCAGGGGCTACGAAGGATTGCTCACGGATTGCTTCATGGCCTTGGCCGCAGCGATGGAACGGCCGGCACAAGTCGCACGGTGAAGGGTCTTTCTTGTTATAAAGTTTGAAATTGAAAGGAAGCATCGATACGTGGCAGGAATCCTCTTCATCATCTCGGCGCCATCGGGCTCCGGAAAAAGCACGTTAGTGAGCGAGCTGCGCAAGCAGGTGGGCGGCGTCGACTTCGCGGTGTCCTGGACCACGCGCGCGCCGCGTGGGTCGGAGGAAGACGGACGCGAATATCATTTCACCACGCGCGAAGAGTTTGAGCGCATGGTGGATGCCGGGATGTTTCTGGAGCACGCAGAGGTCTTCGGCAACTTGTATGGCACGTCGCGCCAGTCGCTCGACGAAGCGCTCTCCGCGGGCCACGACCTGATGCTCGACATCGACGTGCAGGGCGCCGCGCAGGTGCGCTCGCGCATGCCCGAGGAAGTGGGCATTTTTGTTTTGCCGCCCAATCCCAAGGTCCTGCGCACACGCTTGCGCAACCGCAGCCGAGCCGAGGGCGTAGTCATCGAGGAAGAATTGTTTCGTCGTCTCGGCCAGGCCCGCAAGGAGATTGAGAATTATCGCGATTACGGCTATATTTTGATCAATGATGTTCTCGACAGAGCGGTAGCGCAGCTCGAGGCCATTGTGCTGGCTGAACGTTTCTATCGCAACGGCGAACCCATCGCCTACCGTTCCCGTCGTGTGTTGGAGGTGGCCGCAGCCTGCCTGCTATCCAACTCGCAGGAGCGGCTAAAACCTGTGCTGGAGGCCTTTGGCATCGATGGAGATCCCGACCAGCAGCAGCTTCTTTTTGCAGGAGACTCCGATGACGATTGAGACGAGTTTCGATTCGAACTATCGCAAGGTTTTGGTTGCGGCTCGCCGTGCCCGGCAGTTGCAGAACGGATCGCGGGCGCTCGTCCCCACGCGATCGAACAAGGCTTGCCGCATCGCTCAGGACGAGATCGACGCCGGCAAGATCTCCTACGTGAAGAACGACGAGGCGGAAGTGACCAAGCCGCTCGTCGAAGGTCCCGCCGTTCCCATTCTGCTGAGCTGAAAGGCAGGTTCCAGGTGTCAGGTTTCAGCGAGCGGACGCCAGCTGCAGGTGGTCAAACTCAAGCCCTCGGCTCGTCGCGCAGAAAAGTTTGGCGCGCAAATTGCCCGCGCGGTCTCGGCGGATGACGGCCGCCAGGAGTTCAAAGCCGCTTGTAGCCAGCGCCTGAAACCTGACACCTGACGCCTGAAACCTGCCATCTGTCCCCTGCACTACAATCGAACCATGCGCGTCACCGTGGGCGTCTCCGGAGGCATCGCCGCGTACAAAGCGGCCGAACTGGTGCGCGCCCTGCAGCGCCAGTCGGTGGAAGTGCATGTGGTGATGACCGCGGCGGCGCAGAAATTCGTCCAGCCCCTCACCTTTGCCGCGCTCACTGGGTACAAAGTGATCACCAGCCTTTGGGAAGATTGGGGCGCGGAAGATGCTGCCGAACAGCACGGCATCGATCACATCGCCGAAGCGCAATGGGCCGACGCGCTCGTTGTGGCTCCCGCCACAGCCAACATTCTGGCGAAATTTGCCCACGGCCTCGCCGACGATTTTCTCTCTACAATGTTTCTTGCCACCACCGCGCCGGTGCTCGTAGCGCCTGCGATGAACGTGAACATGTGGAACCATGCGGCGACGCAGGCCAATCTTGAAATTCTGCGCCAGCGCGGCGTCGCCATTGTCGATCCGGGAACCGGCGACCTGGCCTGCGGCATGGTGGGCGCAGGGCGCATGGCTGAGCCGGAAGCGATCGCCGAAGCGGTACTGAGGACGCTGGGCCGCCGTCACGATCTGCGTGGTGAGGTTGTACTGGTGACTGCGGGCGGCACGCGCGAGGCGCTCGATCCCGTGCGTTTTATCGGCAACCGTTCCAGCGGCAAGATGGGTTACGCGCTGGCTGAGGCGGCGCGCAGCCGCGGCGCGAAGGTGATTCTGGTCAGCGGCCCGACGGCACTACGCGTGCCGGCGCACTGCGAGCTGGTCAGGATCACTACGGCCGACGAGATGCGCAATGCCGTGCTCGACCGCATGACGGAGGCCACGCTCGTGATCAAGGCCGCGGCCGTGGCCGACTACCGGCCCGTCGCAGTTTCCGCGCAGAAGCTCAAGCGCACTGGGCCGATAACGGTGGAGCTTGCGCCGACTGAGGACATTCTGGCCGAAGTCGTGCGCCGCCGTCGGCCGGGGCAGCTCATCGTCGGTTTTGCCGCCGAGACCGAGAACCGCATGGAAAACGGCCGCGCCAAGCTCCTCGCCAAGGGCGCCGACGCGATCCTGGTCAACGATGTGGCCAGTGAGGGCGTGGGCATCGACGCCGACACCAATGCGGCTACGTTCCTTTCGTCGACGAGATTCTCACTCTCCGCCGCCCGCGGTCCGTCGTGGTCGAGGACGATGAGCATCAGGAAACGCAAACCCATACGCAAACTGCGCAGGACCGCGTCTTGAGCGAGAGCATGCCGGTGAGCGCTGGCCGCCGCCAACTCATCATCGAGTAAGAATTGCCGAGTACAAACTTGCCGCGCCGCCTCGATCCCGCCACTCACGAAGCTCTCGCCGAGCGTCTGCGCTTCTACCGCGACCTGGGACTCACGGACTTCTACCGCCGTCCTGTGGACAACGCAGGTGCCCCAGGTCTCGCTTCTGAGACCTGGGAAGAAAAGTCTGTTCCCGAAGAATCATCCCGTGCCCCATCCTTTCCGGCGGGCGCGCAAGCGGCCGCGGAAAGGGTGGGAGAGCACAATTCCTCGCCGGTCCAAACGGAAGCCACTCAGTCCAACTTCTTAGGAGAGGAACCCTCCATCAAAACGCGCAAGACATTTCACGCGCCGGAAATCGGCGCAGTCGTTCCCGCGGAGGATCGCGCCGCCGCGCTTCAGGCTATTCGCGAAGAGATCGGCGACTGCACGCGCTGCGCTCTGCACAAGGGCCGCAACAAGATCGTGTTTGCCGACGGCTCACCCACCGCGCGCCTCATGTTTGTGGGCGAAGGGCCGGGCGCAGACGAGGACGCGCAGGGACTGCCCTTTGTGGGCCGCGCCGGGCAATTGCTCAACAACATGATCTCCGCCATGGG
>JBEKGH010000002.1:0-234623 GCA_050012895.1 Occallatibacter sp. | reverse complement strand
ATCGAGCGCGCCCGCGGCCCCATCGATGTTGGCCGGCCTGAGCCGCGCGCACAGCAGTTGATCGCCGGCGAAGATATATAGCGGCAGATAGCAGTAGCTGTCGTAGTAGCCATGAAAGAAGCGCTCCGGCTGATGGCCGTAAAGCGGAATGTCGGTTGCATCCAGGTCGAGCACGATCTGGTCCGGCATAGCGCTGTGCGACTCGATGAACAGATCGCACAGCAGCGCGTCGATCTTCTCCGGCGCGTAATCGATCTTGTGATAACGCTTGCTGCCGCCGGGCAACTCCAGCCGGTTCAGGGTGCTTTTTCCGGCCAGGGGATCTTCCAGCTTGCGCCGGCACGCCAGCACGGCCATCAGCGGGTCGTGGCGCAACTGCTCATGATCGTTCAGATCCTCGTAGCCCAGCGCCAGCCCGTAGATGCGCTGCGAGAGCATCTCACCGAGCTGGTGTTCGACCAGCAGCGGCGACCGCCGGTCGGTAAAACAAGACGCCACCCGCTTTAGCAAACCGATCTTTCGATCGGCCTGCCGCAACAACAGCGCTCCGCCATCGGTCGATACCTGACCCGCTGTGAAACTGGCCTCTACGCGGCGCGAAAAATGTGATGCAAACGAGAAGACTTCTTGGTTACACTCTGTCATGTGAAAGGCCGCCCTTTCCTCGGCCATAACCCGTCTCGATAACGTAGTTATGACACAGAAAAGACGGCCTTTCCAACTATTTCCGCTCCCAAACTCACCCAAATCGACAATCCGCCTGTGAGATATGGCGGCTAGGGTTTTGAGTCAAAAGTTCGCATCACAAATAAGTTGTCATCAGTTCGCATCACAAATAACCTGTCATCCTGAGCGGAGTTTGCCGCGCTTTTTGCGGCAAACGCAGTCGAAGGACCTGCACTTTCGGGCTTCGACTTATGGCACTGACTTGAGACTCGGGACCCTAGAACTGGTTGCATAAATCCTCGGAGCCTGTCGAAAAACGTCCCTCAGGGGCTAGAGCCCCAGGTTTTATGCGGCTTTTGTGGCACGACTGAAGTCGTGCCCTTTCACAGCGCCATTTATGCAACCAGTTTTAGACCCCGGCGGCCTTGAGGTTTCGCAAAAAACTCTTGTCAACCCCGGTGCCGCTCGTCATATCCTGCTTGCACTGGAGGTCGATTCGATGATCCCATTCCGCCCATTCTTTTCCGCGCTCGCCGCCGCAGCCCTGGTGGCTGCATCCACCGTTGTTTTCGCACAGCAGGAGTTTGCGCCGCCGCAAGGTGAAGGCCCCGTAGTGGTGGTGGCCAGCGGCCTCTCCGGCATGTCGCATTACGTCAAAGTGTCACGCGATATTGCCGCCCTCGGCTACGATGTAGTCCTCTTCGACGGCGAGGCCATGGAGCACACGCAAGGCCAGGCGGTGCATGCCGCGATTCTGCAGGCGCAGCAAATGCCGCACGCGCTGCCCGGTAAGGTGGTCGTGGTCGGCTTCTCGGCCGGCGGAGGCGAAGCCATGTACTACGCATCGCAATGGCCGGACCTTGTGGTAGGCATCGTCGTGTGGTTTCCGGCCAATTCATTCATCAAAAACGTGCCCGGCTTTGCCGACCGGCTGCAGGTGCCGGTACTCATGTTTGCCGGCGAAAAAGACCACTACCGCAACAACTGCTGCACGGCAGACGGTGCACGCGGCCTTGCAGCCGCTGCCAAGGCGGCAGGCAAACCCTTCGAGCTCTTCACCTACGACAAGGCCGAACACGATTTTGTGCGGGACGGCGAGCACTATAACGCTGCCGCCGACACGGACGCGTTCCAGAAGACATCCGACAAGCTGAAGCAGTGGTTACCGCCGGCTCAGTGACGCCCCGGCCCGCGCCGCAGACCCTCGGATAGGCGAGGACGGCGCGGGTGCGCCATATTCAAATTGGCGGCTCGGAAGTACCATAGATCGAGGAGCACGAAGCTGTGGTCAGGCGTCAACCAAACGCTCACGTGCAACTCGGTCACGCCGCAGTGCAGATCTTTGCTGTGAACGACCGTTTGAACCAGATGCTCATCGAGCATCTTGATCCTGCCGCCTGGAAAGCGAAACCGCCGGGCAAAGTTCGCTCCATTGCGGCCATCTTCGCGCACATACACAATGTGCGCTGCAAATGGATCCGGCTTACCGCTCCGCATCTGAAAGCTCCGCCGCAACTCAACCGTGCGCACTGCACGCCCCGCCAGGCACGCGCGGCATTGGCACAGAGCGCAGCTCGCTGCACGGAGATGCTTTCCGAAGCGCTCGGCGGGAGCGATGGCTGCGTCAAGAAGTTCCTGCGAGACGGCTGGGCTCGGCCCTGGCCGGTTGGCCCGGAAATGTTGTGCTACATGATTTCTCACGAGGCACACCATCGCGGGCAGGCGTGCATGCTCGCACATCAACTTGGCTTTCCGCTACCGAACAAGGTGACGTCCGAAATGTGGAATTGGGAGAAGCTGTGGAAGCAGCGCGGCGCGCGCCGCGGCCCCGGCTACGATTCTTAGCCTGGATTTCTCGCGATTGCGCGGCCACTCAGGATTCGAGGTGTGGCAAGTTCTCTGAGGGCCTGGAGGCCCTCAGTACAGCCGGTCGGGAGACCGGCGCTACAACAGGCGCGGCCCCGATTCACCACCGGCGGCCCATGGTTTGTTCCCTGTTCCCTGATCGCTGACACCTGACACCTGAAACCTGCTTTACAGCGTGCGCTTGAACAACGGCGTGGCCACCAGCAGCGTGGCGATCCCGAAGACCACCAGAAACAGGAGGTCACCCCTGATGGCGATCCAGCCGCCGTTTTTGAGAAGCACCGCCTTGAAGCCGTGGATCACGTACGTGAAGGGGTCGATCACGGTCAAGACCTGCATCCACTTGGGGAACGACGCTGTGGGATACATGGCGCCCGAGGGATATAACAGGAGGACATTGAGCACGCCGAACATGGCGCGGGGAACGAGAGGATCGTCGACCCGCACCATGAGCAGAAACATCATGCCATTGAAGGCAATGGAGCCGGCAACGATGAGGCACAACGTCTGCATCATGATCACGGGATGAAAGACAATGCCCAGCCCGGCGATGAGCGACCCGATGACCACTATAGATATTCCGCTCAGCGTCGCTTTAATGGCGCCGGCGATATTCAGCCCGAAGACCAGCTCCAGCTTCGTAATCGGCGTCACCAGGTAGCCTTCGTGTACACCGCGCGCCTTGTCGTCGATGTAGAGCATGCCGCCGCCGATCATCACCGAGATATACATCGCCAGCGCCACCGTCATCGGCAGAAGATACTTCAGATAATTTACGTACGGGTAAAGCTCGACGACTTCGAGCGCGATGGATCTCGATAGGCGGTCCTGAATCGGCGGCGCGTTCATGGCGTCCACGAGCGACTGCATCTCGGCTTCGAGCGACGATGACGTGAACAGATCGGAGTTGTCGACAACAAAACCGAGCTTGGGCGCGTCCTGCGCGTAGACGCGTCGGGAGTATTGCGCCGGAATAATTACGGCCGCGTCGATTTTGCCGGTGCGCACATCCTCGCGCGCCTGCAGTTCGCTGGTGTACTCGATGGTAGAGAACGTTTTGATGTTGGCGGCAACGGCATCGAAAGCCTCGCGCACCTTCACGGCCTGCGGTCCGTGGTCGTAATCCACCACGGCCACGTGCGTGCCCACGATCTTGCCCCCGAACGCGTTTCCGATGATGACCAATTGCAGAATCGGCATCATGAGCGCCATGATCATGAGCGTGGGTGAGCGGAAAAACTTGCGCATTTCGCGCTCGATGATGGCAAACATCCGGTTCATGGGCGCGCTCCCGGCCGCGGCGGCATCGTAAATACCGCCTTCACCTGCTCATCGCGCAATTGCCGCCCCGTGTAGTGAATGAATACGTCGTCGAGCGTGGTGTTTTGCACGCTCAGCGAGGTGAGCGTCTCACCCAGGCTCGCCGCCAGTTCCACAATCTGCATGGTGGTCTTCGATCCCGACTTGGTGATGACGCGGTAGAATCCAGCGCCCTCGGGTTGCACGCTGGCTACGCCCTCCATCTTCGCCATGCGTCCCTTCCACTCCTCGTCCTCGCGGTCGAAATGCACTTCAACGACATTCGCGCCGGCCACGCTGTTCTTCAGCTCCACCGGCGTGCCCAACGCCACCAGTGTGCCGTGGTCCACAATGGCGATGCGGTCGCAGAGCTTGTCAGCCTCGTCCATGTAGTGCGTGGTGATGAGCATGGTGAGGTTGCGCGTGGCCTTGAGCTTGTTTAGCATCTCCCACACCGCGATGCGCGAGACGGGATCGAGGCCGGTGGTGGGCTCATCGAGAAAGAAGATGCGCGGATTGTGTACCAGGCCGCGCGCGATCTCAAGCCGACGCCGCATGCCGCCGGAAAGCGTTTTGGTCTGCGCATCGCGCCACTCGGTCAGGTCGACGGCTTCGAGCACATCGGCGATACTCTTTTCGCGAATTCCGCGCGGCACGCTGTAGAGTTTGGCGTAGATCGACAAATTCTCTTCGACCGTTAAATCCTGATCGCTGGTCATCGCCTGGGGAATGACGCCGATGGCGCGCCGCACGTCGTCCGGGTCCTTGCTCACGTCGTGCCCGGCCACAATGGCTTTGCCCGAGGTGACGGGGATGAGCGTGGTCATCATGCGGATCAGCGTGCTCTTCCCGGCGCCGTTCGGTCCCAGCAATCCGAAGATCTCGCCCTCGGTGACGCTGAAGTTCACGTCCTTGACGGCTTCAAAGTCGCCGTAGCGTTTCCAGATGTGCTCCACGGCAATGGCCACGGGATGCGCCGCGCCGCTGCCGTTTGCAGGCAAGCTGTTGCTTGGCGCGCTCACTGCTTCACCAACTTTGCCTTGGGAATGTAGACCTCGGCCGTCATGCCGGGCACAAACTTCTCGCCGGGATTGGGGATGAGCAACTTCAGCTGAATCGTCTTGATGTCGCGCTTCATGCTGTTCACGTCGCGCTGCGTGGCAAAATCAGCCTCGGCCGACTTGGCAATCACGTAGCCCCAAATGGTGGCGCCGCTGGGCATCACCACGCGCAAACTGTCGTTCAGTTGCACGGCATCGGCCTGCGTCTCGGGCAGCGGCGCGTAAACCCAGGTCTGCGTCAGGTCCATGATGGTGACAATGGGCGCGCCCGCGGCCACCACTTCACCCTGCCGCGCCGCCCACACATCCACTTTCCCGTTGATGGGCGAGACGATCTGTGAATATCCTTGTTCCACTTGCGCCTGCTCCGCCAGGGCGCGGGCATTGGCGGCATCGGCGCGTGTCTGGTCCACCGTGCGCGCCGAGGCCTCGGTTAACAGTTCGTGGGCGCGCGCCTGGCGAAGATTGGCCTGCGCCGCGGCAAGATTGTCACGCGCCGCATCCACCGCGGCCTTGGCTGCCCGCAGGGCCGTTACCATTTCGTCGCGCGTTTGCGTGCTGTCAATTCCCTGCTGCGCCAGAGCTACGGCGCGGCTGGTATCGGCCTGCTGATGCTCATACTGCGCCTGGGCCTGTGCCAGTGCGGCCTGCGCCGACTGCACCTGCGCCTCAGCGCTCACCACTGCGCTCGAGGTTTCACCGCGGTTTTGCTGTTCCGTATCTTCGGTGCTGTTCACCTTATAGCGCTGGCTCGCCGCAGTGGCGTCGGCGGCCTTCAGCGCATCTTGCAGGTCCTGGCTCTCGATGACCGCGATCAGCTCGCCTTGCGTGACGTCCTGACCCTCTTCCACAGTCAGCGTCTGAATGCGCCCCGGAATTTTGGAACTGACGATCACTTCGTTCGCATCCACGGTCCCGACCAGTTGCAAATCGGTGGAACGCCGCGTGGTGGTGAGATACCAGATCAACGATCCCACCAACAGCAGTCCAAGAATCAAAAAAACTCGATTTCGCGCGCTCACTCGCCCATCACCTCAAATTATCGATTTCTGCTTGAATTCGGAGGTCTCCGGCATCGGCATATCGGCCAGCACCTTGGCCGCTAATTCCGCACCATGTTTCCGATCCTGAAATAGAGCCTGGCCAAGAAACTCCACTGTGGTCGCTCTCCGCGCCCGCAGCACCTCGGTGTCGAACGGCTCAAAAGGCATGATCAGCCGCCACACCGGCGCGCTGAGGAAATAGAAGACATTCCCACCCAGAGCTGAAAGCACAATCTGCAGCCATTCAATTTCGATCAACTCGCCGGACGCGATGCCTTCGCGCACCATCGACTGGAACATGGCATGCAGCGGCGCGAAAATCCGCTTCGCCAGAATGGGCAACTCGCCCTCTTCGCCCTTGTGCAGCCTGATCATCTCGTGCTGCATCAGGCTTTGGAACTCGCGCTGCGTCAGAATCCGGTCAAAATGCTCTAGTGCCGCGCGGAGTAACCGTTCACCGGGGCTGGCTTCGCGAAGAAACACCGCCATCGAGCGGTCGCGCACCCGGGCTGAGACCATTTCGAGAGTGGCTGCGTAGAGCTTTTCCTTACTCTCGAAGTAGTAATAAAGCAGCGCCTTGTTGACGCCGGCCGCGGCGGCAATCTGCTCGGTCCGCGCCCCGGCAAGGCCGTTCGCAGCAAACTCGGTCAGTGCGGCATCAAGAATCCGGCTGCGCGTCTCGGCCGAACGGTCGGCCTGGGTTTCAGTTGGGTTTAGCGGTTTCATTCAATTAACTAACTGGTTAGTAAATTAACCCAGAAACGGTCGATTGGCAAGCACTTTCTCTTCTCCCGTTTCACAACTCCCTATAAGTGGCTGATATACCTTGGTTTATCTCTCCATTGACCGCTTAAGTTCCCTGCCTTAATCGAAGACCACCGTCTTATTGCCATAGCAGAGAATGCGCCGGTCGAGGTGCCAGCGCACGGCCCGGGAGAGCACCATGCGCTCGAGATCCCGCCCGCGCGCCACCAGATCTTCAACTTGATCGCGGTGCGAGATGCGCGCTACGTCCTGCTCAATGATCGGGCCGTCGTCGAGGACCTCGGTGACATAGTGGCTGGTGGCGCCGATGAGCTTGACCCCGCGCGCATGAGCCGCGTGGTAGGGTCGCGCGCCGGTAAACGCGGGCAAGAACGAGTGGTGCACGTTGATGATCCCGGCGGGAAAACGCGCCACAAATTCCGGCGAGAGGATTTGCATATACCGCGCCAGGATAATGAGCTCGATTTCGTTCCGCTCAAGAAGTTCGACCTGTCGTACTTCGGCTGCGGCGCGGGTTTCCGGCGTCACCGTCACGTGCTCATAGGGCACGCCGTAAAAAGCCGCCAGGTTCGCCACCTCGCGGTGATTCGAAACGATCAGGGGAATCTCGCACACCAACTCGCCCGTGCGCCAGCGGTGCAGCAGATCGGCCATGCAGTGCAGAAACTGCGCGCAGAAGAGCGCAACCCGCGGCTTGCGCGCGCTCGAAGTGAGCTTCCATGTCATGTTGAGTTCTGAGGCGAGCGCGGCAAAGGCGGCGCGAAACGACTCCAGATCGAATCCCTCCAGCTCAAACTCGACGCGCATGAAAAACAGACCGAGGCCGTGGTCGATGTGCTGGTCGGCGTGCAAAATGTTGGCGCCGCGCTCGTAGAGCAGTCCCGACACACGCGCCACAAGACCCTTGCGATCGGGACAATCGATCAACAAAACGGCTGAATCTTTCATGGTTCTTTCAGATTACGACATCCGGTGTAGCGCCGGTCTCCAGACCGGCTGTACTGGCGGCGTCCACGCCGCCAGCAGCGATGTGCGAGTCAAGAAACCTGCATCGGAGTCGATCAGGAGGTCGGCGCTACTCTCTTACGGGCCAGCCTCAGTCGTAGTAATCAAGTCCCAGGTGCGTCACCAGGTCCGCGCCCATGATGTGACGCAGCGTGTTCTTGAGCTTCATCGACTGGATGAACAGATCGTGCTCGGGGTAGAGCCCCGGCGGCGTCTGCGGTGACTTGAGGTAGAAGCTGAGCCACTCCTGAATGCCGATAGAGCGCAGTTCCGGCGTGCGCTTGGCGAGATCGAGGAAAAGCACCAGATCGAGCGCGATGGGCGCGGCCAGGATCGAATCGCGGCACAGGAAATTCACCTTCAACTGCATGGGATAGCCTAGCCAGCCGAAGATGTCGATGTTGTCCCACGCCTCTTTCTCGTCGCCGCGCGGCGGATAGTAGTTGATGCGAATCTTGTGGTAGATGTCGCTGTAGAGGTCGGGATAGAGGTCGGGCTGAAAGATGTACTCAAGCGAGCCGAGCTTCGACTCTTCCTTGGTCTTGAACGATTGCGGCTCGTCCAGCACTTCGCCGTCGCGATTGCCGAGGATATTGGTGGAGAACCATCCGCTGACGCCGATCATGCGCGCCTTGAAGGCCGGCGCCAGCACTGTCTTCATGAACGTCTGGCCGGTCTTGAAGTCCTTACCGCAGATGGGCGCGGAGTTTTGCTTCGACAACTCGATCATGACGGGCAAGTCGACAGTGAGATTCGGCGCGCCGTTGGCAAAGGGCACGCCTTCGGTGAGCGCCGCGTAAGCGTAAATCTGCGAAGGCGCGATGGCGCGATCGTTGTTCACCAATCCTGCTTCAAACGCTGCGATGGAACGATGCACGGCTTTCGGCTCGAGAAAAATCTCGGTCGAGGCGGCCCAGATCATCACCACGCGATCGACCTTCTTCTTGAAGGCGCGAATGTCAGCGCGCAACTGTTCGGCGAGATCGCGCTTGTTTTTGCCCTTCTTGACGTGCGTACCGTGAAGACGTTTTACGTAATAACTGTCGAAGACGGCGGGCATAGGCTTGATCTTTTCGAGATAAGGCTTCAGCTTCTTCAGCATCTCGGGCTTGAGCACGGCCGCATGCGCCGCCGCCTCGTACACGTTGTCTTCAAAAATGTCCCAGCCGGTGAAGATGATTTCTTTCAGGTCGGCCAGCGGAACGAAGTCCTTGATCAGCGGCGACTTGTTGTCAGTGCGCTTGCCCAGCCGAATGGTGCCCATTTGCGTAAGCGACCCAATCGGCTTGGCCAATCCTCGGCGAATGGCTTCCACGCCGGCGATCATGGTGGTGGCGACGGCGCCCAGGCCCACCACCATCACACCCAATTTGCCCTTGGCGGGCTCAACTCTTGCTGCGGCGGTCTTCTTGCTCGCGGACGCCTTGCCCGCGCGAACTACGGCCTTCTTGCCGCCTTTCCCCTTCGTTGCCATTGCTACTCCTGTTCATCTGTTTTGAAAATGATTTCGAATGTTTCGTACCACGGGTAACTTCGCTTGCCTACTGCCTACTGGCTACTCCCTGCTCCCTGTCTCTTCCACCGCTTGATGTGCTCCCACAGGAACCACACAAACAACGCGACAGCTGCCAGTTCCACGGCCAGATGAAAGTGATGAAACGCCTCCTGCAGTCGCGGATCGGTATTCCAGCTTTGGCCCAGCTTCATGCCTACCCAGGCCAGGCAGAAATACCAGATCAAGGAACCTATCGTGGTGTAGATGTGAAAGCGCAGCCGCGGCATTTTGCCGATTCCCGCAGGAAAGGCGACATAGGTCTGCACCATTGGCAGCATGCGTCCCACCAGAATCGCGATCGACCCGTACTTGTCAAAAAACCTTGTCATCAGGTCGAGGTCGTGCGAGTTCATCAGCACCCATTTGCCGTAACGCGCCACCAGCGGCCGGCCGCCTTTAGCGCCGATCCAATACGCGATTGCCGAACCGATATTGCAGCCCACCGCTCCGGCAAGGGCCACAAAAAACAGGTTGAAGCGGCCCAGGTAGGCAAGGTAGCCGGAGAACGGCATGATGGCTTCGGAGGGAATGGGGATGCCGCACGAGTTCAACGTGATGAGCCCGACGATGCCCGCGTACCCGCCGGCGTTGATGACATGAATGACGAATTGAAATACGAGTGCAACGATCTTTTCGGTCATGAGCGTACCCAGTATATAAGCCACTTGCGCGCTCAAGCGCTGTGCGCGCGGCGCTGTGCCGAGAAAAAATCATGCACACGTCTGCATTTCTCATTTGTTAGGATGAGGTGTGATTGCTTGATGGTTCTTGGTCCCAACCGGTCCCTTCAGGCGAGCCGCGCATGAAACGCGATCGCCCTCGGGAGCCGATTTAGCTCCGCTAACTCCGCTAGCTCCGCTGTCTCTTAATAGGAGGATGTGTTGCCCGATTTTCCCCCCGTACCGCTTACTTTGGAAGGCTCAAGCGTGCTCCACCAGTTCTTCCGTTTCGACTGGAAGTCCTGGCGCGGATGCGCGCCGGGCGAACCCCAAAAGATTGCTGCCGATGCCATGGGCGCGCTGCGCTCGCTCGAACGTGCGGCGCCAGACGCGCCGGTGCGCACCGCGCTTTTCTCGGAACTTGGGCACAAAGGCGATCTCATCCTCGTGCATTTCCGCGAATCGTTTGAAGCGCTGAACCAGGTCGAGCTCGATCTGGCGCAGACCGCGCTCTTTGATTTCCTCACACCGACGCATTCCTACGTGTCGGTGGTTGAGCTAGGCCTGTACGAGTCGAGCCGCAAGACCTACGACGCCGCGACCGCGAAGGGATTTGAGCCGCACACGCCGGAGTGGAATACGGAGATCGCGAACTCGCTCGCGCGCGGCGCAGACGCCATGAAGCCGCGGCTGTTCCCTTCTGTGCCCGACGCGAAATACCTATGCTTTTATCCCATGGACCGCAAGCGCGGCGAGCAGGTGAACTGGTACACCGTGCCGTTTGCCGAGCGCCAGCGCATGATGCACGAGCACGGAATGATTGGCCGCAGATATGCCGAGCAGGTGAAGCAGATCATCTCCGGCTCGATTGGGATGGACGATTGGGAGTGGGGCGTCGATCTCTTCGCCGACGATCCGGTGATCTTCAAGAAGCTGATCTACGAGATGCGCTTTGACGAAGTGAGCGCGGTGTTCGCGCTGTTCGGGCAGTTCTATCTGGGAGTGAGGCTGCCGGTAGAAAAGCTGGGCGAGTGGCTTGAGGGCAAGCTGTAAAGCCGACATGGCGCAGCGGATGGTTTCTATGCATGAGTACCATCGCAACCCAGCGCAAAGCCCAGCGCTGCGCAAATTTCGGTCATACGAGAAGAATGTAGTTGAGCTACGCGTTTACCCAGGCGCTCCTGGGGCACAGTCATCAAGTTGTGGAGATTCACGGCGCACGGCGCCTTCATGCCATCTTCCTCGTTTAGCACGACCTGTGAAGGTATGTCGCGAATCTTGGAAGTAATAGGTGCAACGGTAACGCTCGCCAGGTAGGCAATAGCGCTATCGCGGGTGAGCACGACCACGGGCCTTTCCTTATCGGGCAGAGCAAAACAAAAAAGACGGATTTCTCCACGAACTAATCTTCCGGCCACGCTGCCTCTGCCTCCCATGGCCCCCATTCATCCCTTGTCTGGGGCTGCTTTCGATAACCCTCGCGGTCGCGTTCCTCTTTGGCTCGCACCTCCAACCGCTGAAGGTGTTCTCTCAGGGCATCGCGCACCAAGGCAGATCGATTGGCTTTCAACTTGCGCGCGGCCCGGTCGGCGGCAAGCAGCAATTTCTTGTCAAGCACAACCTGGATCGTTTCCATATGTCGACTCTATTCCACAGTATTTTCTACAGTCAAGTGTGTTTCGGTTCAAGCCGCACGATAAAGACTCGTTATTCCAGCGCTGGCTCACTCGCTGATTCGACGACGACCACTTCGACCGGCGCTTTTTCGGGCTCAAGCTTCAAGCCGAGTTGCTCTTCAAGCGCTGTATACAAACCCGGGAACTCGGAATCCTGCGATCCCCCATCGCCGCGATCGCGCGACCAATCGAGGTTGAAGTCGTAGGCCGCGGTCAGGTTCGTGCGGTTCAGGACCACGCGATCCGCGAGCTCGCGTACTCCGTTCAAATAGTCGGCAAACGCGTCCATCGAGATTGCGGCCGCGTCCAGGTGCCCGCCGTATCCCGAAAGATCACTGCCCTCATCGGGCTTTGCAGCCTTGAACTTAATCTTCGATTTGGCGACCACCAGCGCATACGCCGGAAGCGCGCGCATACCTCGGCTCACATGCAAATAAAAGCGCTCGGCCAGCAGCGATTGCAGCATCAGATTCCGCCCTCTCACCCAATCGTCGTCGCTCATTTCTTGCATCTTTGCGGTTTCCGCGTCGTCGGCCTTGGCCACAATGTCGAAGCGCTCACTATCGATCCATTTCGGGCCACCCAGCACCTGCGCGTTCGATTTGAGCCCGTACGCCACGCGAATCAACCGGCGCAGGGTGTACCCGGTAATCGAAACGCGTCCTGGCGAATCGTCCCAGTCGTGATCTCGAGAATCCGGCCGGCTTGGCCTGATGGAGGCGACCTCGAAGCTTGGCCGTGGCTCCGCTGTTGCAGCTGGAAGTTTCTGTTGCGCGCCCGCGGCAGCAACACCAAGCATGCCGAACGCGAGGAAGCCAGGAACAATCCAGCACGCCATCGCCATGGAGCAAGTATAGGGCTCGGACTGCTTTGCGCTGCGGCACCAAACGGCGGAGTTGTGCTTTACCATGGGGCTGCGGAGCTCCCTGGGATGATGACGGCCAAAACCAAGACGACAAAAATGCGCGTTGCGAAGAAACGCGAGGCTGCACGGAGCGCTAAACCCAAGGCACAACGCAGTCCATTGACTAAGACGCCTGCTCGACGCGGTCCGCTCGCGCCGGAGCGCGTGGCTGCCATTTTCAAGGGTCTCAACGAGGCGTATTCCGACGCGGAATGCGCGCTCAACCACCGCTCGCCGTGGGAACTGCTTGTGGCGACCATCCTTTCCGCGCAGTGCACCGATGTGCGCGTGAACATGGTGACGCCGGAATTGTTCCGGCGCTTCCCTTCTCCAGACGCGATGGCCAAGGCAACCTTGCAAGAGCTCGAGGATTTGATTAGGACGACGGGGTTCTTCCGCAATAAGGCCAAGTCGATCAAGGGAGCGGCGAAGAAGATCGTGGAGGATTTTGGCGGCGAGATTCCACAAACGCTCGCCGAACTGATTACGATTCCCGGAGCGGCGCGCAAAACGGCCAACGTGGTGCTCGGCGTCTGCTTTGAAAAAGCTGAGGGCGTGGTGGTTGATACGCATGTCTTCCGTATTTCGCGGCGCCTGGAATTGGCCAAGGGCGACACGCCGGAGAAGGTGGAGCAGGAGCTGATGCAGGTGATTCCGCGCGAGCGCTGGATCAGCTTCTCGCACCAGATTATCCATCACGGCCGCCAGGTATGCACCGCCCGCAGCCCAAAGTGCAACGCGTGCAACCTGGAGCCGCTCTGCAGGTCGAAGGACAAGACGTGGGAGAGCTGAACTAATCCGAAAGTGAGCGAGTTGGTAAGCCTGCGCGGCTGGCGGAGCGACCGGAAGCGACCAAAACCTGCAAATTGACATTAGAAAGAACCAAAATCGGTTCGAAAAATGTACAGCTTTGCGACACTCTTGACCGCTCGTTACGGGTAATGCAGTTTCGGGAAAGTTACTTAGGCTTGCCCTGAGGCGCATCCAATGTTGCCGAAAGGCTATCGCCCGGACAACAAATGGCCGATTCTATTACCGACAGGTTTCTGAGCAGAGGAAAGCGCTTTGATTTGGACTCGAATTCCCGACCTCGTCTGCGCGGCGCTGATGATCTGGGCGTTTGACTCCGTGCCGCGAGGCAAACAGAGGTTTGTCACCGGGGCTTGGATGATGGGCTGGGTGATGATCTTCATTCACTCCATCGCCGCCCTGTTCACCCAGCTTCATGGAATTTGGGGAGGACTGGCGTACATCGCCTTTTCAGTAGCGCTGGTATGGGCCGGCCTTCTGTTTTCCCATGCCTCGATTCCCCACCGCGACAAGCGCTGCAGCCTCTGGTTTCTGGGATCGCTGGAGGCAGCGAGCTTGGTCTACATGACGACTCTCTGTCTCAGCCCAGGCCGGCGCTGGGCAATGAATCTCGCCGCGGTGCTGATGACCCTCTGCCCGCTGGCCGTTGTCCTGGCATCGATTCGATCTCTCATAGAACGACAGCATTGGATTGTCCTGGCGTTTTGCGCGTCGCTCTCGATCTTTCTGCTCACTTTCCAGAACCGGCATCCACACGGCATCGTTATCGCCTGGAATGGATTCCTCTTCACGGTTTTGATCAGCTGCTGCTTCTTTACCTTCTGGAACCATCGTCCCGCGACTCCGGGGGTATCTGTGACCGTTGTCGGATTTCTGGGATGGGCGCTGGTCTTTGTTCTGGAACCACTGCAGAAAGCGTTTTGGCCGCAGATTAAAATCGAGAGCGAGGTTTGGCACCTGCCGGCATTTGTGGTCGCCATGGGCATGTTGCTGCTGCTGTTGGAGAATGAGCTGCAACACAGCAAGTACCTCGCTTTGCACGACGAGCTAACCGGACTCGCCAATCGGCGGCTCTTTCAGGACCGGCTGAATAACGCGTTGGCCCGCGCCCGCCGCACAGGGGCACCCATGGCGTTGTTGTCCATCGATCTCGACCGGTTCAAGCAAGTCAACGACAACCTGGGACACCAGGCAGGAGATATGGTGCTGCAGCAAGTGAGCGCTTTGTTTGGTAGAAGGGTTCGCGGCTCCGATACCGTGGCCAGAACCGGAGGCGACGAATTCTGCGTGATTCTGGAGAATCCGGCTAGCCGCGCAAATGCCGAAAATGTCGGCCACTCGCTCCGATGCCAGGTCAAAGAGCCCCTCCAGTTAGGCGATCGTTCGGTCTCGATCGGTGCAAGCGTCGGGATTGCGATGTTTCCCGACGACGCGCACGATGTGGACTCACTTTGCCGTGTTGCCGACCTTCGCATGTACCAGGACAAGCATGGCCACGACGCAATTGAAATGCGTGCCGCGCCTACCGCTCCTGGCCCATCCCCCGCGATAAGCCCGCTGACTGCGTGAGGCTACAGCGCTTTCCGGGCAATTCGCGGGCACCCGTGAGTGCGTGATTTAGCTGTGAATGGCGCGAAGCGGCGAACCAATCGGCGCCATCACTTGTCCTGGTCCAAAGTAATTGTCGCTTGCTGTGCGATTTTAAGTCTGAATTCCCGCACGTGCGAACGATACTCCGTGCTCGTCTTCCGCCAACTGCCGGAAAATTGCATCCAGCCGTCAATCCCATTGCCTTTCACCGTGAGCCACTTGAGCGGAATGCGCGGGCAATACGGATTCATCTCCTGCGACTCCCACATGTCTTCGCGATGCACCAGCGTAAATGGACCCCACGGGTGTGGCGCGTCGTAAATGATCAGCTCGGTGCCGTCGTTCGGTGAGAAGTCGGCGTGCAAGCGCCACGTGAGCAACAGGTAGCGGTGTGCGGCTGCGATGTAGACCATTTCCGGCGTGCTGATGCGGCGATCGTCGGTGAGGACGGCGGTTGCCAGCCCGAGAGTGTGCGACCAGCGCGGGTGGTTGTCGTTCTTAAAACCGGATATCCACTGCCAGGCAGAAGCGTCTGCGATCCTGTTTGCCTCAACGCGGCCGACGCGCAGTTTGCTCCCGTTATCCCACTGGTCGGTGGAGACGGCGTAGACATATTTGTCGGGAGCGCCGGCGTTGTCGCGGCCCACGTTGACGAAGGCCGGACCGCCGAATGCGTCGCCAGGAAACATGGGCGCTTTGATCTCTTCGTGGGCAGGCGACCACGTCAGGCCGTGATCGCGCGAGCTGATGATGGTGGCATCGCTGCCGTGCTGGCTCTTGGTTCCGTAAACCGGAGGCTTGCGCCCGAGCAGGTTCTGGAAGGCGAGATAGAGAACGCCCTTCACACAAATCATGCCGGTGGGCTTCGGGCCGCCACCACCGCTGCCACGGTAATCGGCCATCAGGTTGACGCGCGTGATGTCGTAGTGTGGCGGCATGCCGGAAAAGCGCTCGATGTCGAGGCCGTCCCATTTGTTGCCCCAATTGGGATCGCCCGCGGACGTGTAGATTTGATCGTCGTCAGCCCACGTCATCGGAAAGGTGTCGCCGAAGCGAACGTTGTAGCCGGCGGGCTCATGCGCAGCGAGCGGACCAGCGGGCGCGAGGTCGTCTTTCGGACCCGGCGTTGGATACGCGCTCTGCTCGCCGACCCATTCGAAGTCAACGAGCACATTGCTTGCCTTGGGAAGTGACTGGGCGGAGAGAATCTGCGGGAGAGTCTTTGCGGGCTTCTGACTCGCGGCGAACCACGGCGACAGCGCGAGTGCGAGAGTTGCAAAAGTGCTGAAGTGTTTAGCGCTGACGAGCCCGGACATACGGAAACTCTAACAGGTTCGGATACCGGTCACTGCGTCGAATCTGCGAAGAATTTCCGCACTGCGGCGACAAGGCCGGGGACATCTGATTGGCTCGCTTCCGCGGCAGGAGGCCAGCCGAGTTCGCGCAGAGTTTGAGAAGTGATTGGGCCGATAGAGACGGCGCGAACCCCGGCAAAGGGAAATGCGATCCCGGCTGCCCGGGCAGCATCGGCAAGATGCATGACGCTTGAGGAACTCGTAAAAGTAGCCGCATCGATTCCTTCAGCAAGCGCCTTGCGCAGCAGTTCCGGCGCGGCCTCGGGCATAACGTTTCTGTAGGCGTCGACGACATCGACCGTCGCTCCCGCGGCGCGCAGTGCATCGGGAATCACGTCGCGTGCGATTTCGGCGCGGGCGAGCAGGATTTTCTTTCCGGCCACTTGATCGGCCATGCTCTTAACCAAAGCTTCCGCGACGTAAGTCTCCGGCACCAGAGCCACCAGCAGACCGGCTTTGCGCGCAGCCGCCGCCGTGGCTTCGCCGACCGCAGCCACTTTCAGTGCCGAAATTCTGTCCAAAAGGCTGCTCCATGCAATGGCGTGCTCCGCAAGCGAACGCACCGTGTTTGCACTGGTCAGAATCAGCCAGTCGTAGGTATCGAGAGAACGCAGCGCACGGTCGAGCGGCGCGAGGTCCGCCGGAGGCTGAATCTCCAGCACCGGAACTTCCACCGGCTCGACGCCCAGCGCGCGCAGCCCCTCGCTCAATTTGCCTGCCTGGTGAAGAGCACGCGTGACGAGGACTCGTCTCCCCTCTAGCACGCGGCGGCCAGCAAGCGGCACGGCCGTCATCAAGCGGCTCCGCCGGGCTCATCAACGCAGGCCGCAAGCAACGGGCCCGCACCGGCTTCCATCAGCATTGCGGCAATCTCCCGGCCAAGCGCTGCAGCATCGTCGTTTTCGCGCACGCTTCGATGATAGACGCGCACAGTTGCGCCGCTCTCAGGGCTGGCAACAACGGCAAAAACCTCATCGCGCGGCCTGGTTTCGCCTGCACTTTCCCATGCTTCAGACGGCTTTTGGCGGCAGTGAATCCCGATGGGCACCTGGCAGCCGCCGCCCAGCGCAGCCAACGCCGCACGCTCTACCGCGACGGCGAACCGCGTGTCGGCGTGGTCGAGAAAACTCACTGCATCGATGGTCGCCGCATCGTCTTTGCGCGTTTCAATGCCGAGCGCACCCTGCCCGGCGGCGGGGCAAAAATCTTTCGGGTCGAGGCGCTCGCGCACCCAATCGGTCCGGCCCAGGCGATCGAGTCCTGCTGCGGCCAGCAGAATCGCCTCCACCTGCCCCTCGGCCAGCTTGCGCAGCCGCGTATCCACGTTGCCTCTGAACTCGACCAAATCGAGGTCGGGCCGCAGCGACTTCAACTGCGCGCGGCGGCGCTGGCTGCTGGTGCCCACACGCGCGCGCTGCGGCAGCGCCGCGAGATTGGCATGCTTGATGGAAACGAATGCGTCGCGCGGATCGACACGCACCGGCGTGGCCGCGAGCATAAATGGCTCCGGCAATTCGGTGGGCAGGTCCTTGAGCGAATGCACGGCGAGATCGACGCGCCCCCCGGCCAGCGCTTCTTCGATTTCTTTGGTGAACATTCCTTTGGACCCGACCTGCGCGAATGTGACCTCCTGCAAACGGTCGCCGGTGGTCTTGATGATTTCGATTTCGACGTCGTGGCGCTGCATGTGCAGCAATCCGGCAATGTGATTGGCCTGCCAGAGTGCGAGCTGCGAACCTCGGCTCCCGATGCGCAGCTTCATCGGCGCTTCCTCATGCCGCCCTCAAAAACTCTCAAATTGATGATCCGCTTGTTCTGGGGGTCCTGGGCACTCGGGCTTTCCGGCTCCGTCTTCGCAGTCGCTTCACTCGCGGGTTGCGCTTCCGCCGGGGCAGCCGACGACACCGACCACTCGTCGCAAAGCGTCTCGATGCGCGTTTCGTCGCCGTCGCGCGCCGCCTGCTTGAGCGCCTGCATGGGCGGATGCAGAAACTTGTTCACCAGTCCGCGCGTGAGCGCCTCAACGGCGGCCAACTGCTCGGCCGAAAGCGGGCCCAGCCGGTTGTGAATCCGCTCCATCTCCGCCACGCGAATTTCTTCGGCTTTCTTTTGCAGTGCCACAATGGCCGGCGCAACGTTGACCGTACGCAGGCGCAGGTGGAAACGCTCCACCTCCGCGGCGATCAGAGCCTCCGCGTCGACCGCCTGGAGGCTGCGCTCTTCCATGTGCGACGCCGCCACCTGCTGCAGATCGTCGATGTCGTAGACGAAGATGCCGTCGAGCTCGTTCATCTCCGGATCGACGTCGCGCGGCACAGCGATATCGATGAAGAACATGGGGCGGTTGCGCCGCTTATGCAGGAAAGCTTGCCCGTGCTCGCGGCGGAAGATGGGATGAGGCGCGCCCGTGGAACTGATGACGATGTCGGCGCGGCTGGCCGCTTCGTAGAGCTGATCGAATTCGATCACCTGCGGGGCCACGGCGCCAGAAAACTCCTCGGCCATGCGGCGTGCGCGCTCGGCGGTGCGATTGCTGACCAGGATGGCGCCCGCGCCCTGCTGCACGAGGTGCCGCGCGGCGATTTCGCTCATTTTTCCCGCGCCCACCAGAAAAACCGTGCGCCCCTCGAGCGAGCCAAAGATTTTTCGTGCGAGATCGACGGCCACGGATGCGATGGAGACCGAATTCGATCCAATTCCAGTCTCGCTGCGCGCCCTTTTCGCGGCCGCAAACGCGCTCTGCAGCAGATGTTCCAGCTGACCCGAGACGGTTCCCGCGGCGCGCGCCACGGCGAAGGCCTCTTTTACCTGTCCAAGAATCTGCGGCTCGCCGACCACCATGGAGTCAAGGCTCGCGGCCATGCGGAAGAGATGGCTCACGGCATCTTTGTCGTGATACTCGTACAGGTGCGGCGCAAGAACTGAGGCGTCGATGCCGAAGTAGCTCGACAGGAAGCCGGCGACCGGCACATCGGGACCCTCCAAGGCGGCCACAAGCTCCACGCGGTTGCAGGTGGAGACGATCATGCACTCGGCGACTCCCGGCGTCGAAGCCAGCGCGCGCGTGGTTTCTGCAAGGTCGTCGCGGCCGATGGCGATCTTCTCCCTCAGCGCGATGGGCGCCGTTTTGTGGTTCACGCCGATGAGTGCGAGTGTCATTGCGGACCGAACCTGTGCACCTGGCTGAAGAAGTTGACCGCCCAAACCGCCATCATCACCACCAACGCCCCGCCGGACACATAGGCGGCCCTGCGGCCACGCATTCCCATGCCGCGGCGCAGCAGGAGGAGCGTCGCGTAGACGATCCACATGACGAACGAAGCCAGGATATTGGGATCGAGAAAATAGGCCGCGCCCAAGGAGGTTTCCTGCACCAGAACGGAGCCGATCAACAAGCCCACGGTCATGCAGGGAAATCCGAATTCAAGTGTGGCCAGAGCCAGACGCTCGAGCGTGTCGAGCGGAGGCAGCCAGTCGAGCGGAGATGAGCCTCCTTTGCCCGGTTTCGGTTTGGCCTTGATTCGGCGCTCCTGCACCAGGTACATCAAGGAAGCCAGCAGACTGAAGCAGAGGGCCGCATAGGCCAGCAACAGGGCGATGATGTGCGCCACCAGCCAGCTCATCCAAACCCGTTGCGAGGGAAAACGATAGCGATCGGGCCCCAGCGAGGGGATGAATACGAGAAAGAATGTCGCCGGCAAAGCAAAGATTCCAAGGGAGATGGCGTCATAGAGCCACCACACCAGGAAGAACAGCCCGGCCACGGCAAAGCCCAGCAGCGACTCGATCTCGCGCACTCCTACCGGCATCAGGCGACGCGCCTGCACCAGCATTTCGACCACTGAGACAAAATGAAAGAAAAAGGCCATTCCGCCCACGTGGACGCAGGTTTTGCGCCAGGGCAGGGATTTCGAAAGCACGGCGGGGAAGATGGCGACACATCCGCCGCCATACAAAATGGCCGCAACTCGTAGCCAAAGCAGGTACATGGCAGCTCTTACCTTAAAGGCGTTACCGATAAGTATACTGTGATGCAAATCACCTTACGGCTGCCCCGAAACTGGTCTCTGCCATGGAAAGCCAACCCGGGATCTACCTCACCGCCGCCTCAGGAGCAACGCCCACCGGACGGAAACAGCGAGTCCCCCTCCCCGGCGCCTGCGCAGTGCAGCGGACGCCGGGGCTGGAGCGTCTCATCCAAATGCCGTGAGCGTTACTGCTTTTTTGCAACGTATGTGGAAGTCCGGCCCGTGGCCTTGTCGTTATCGACCACGGTCATCATCTTGCCGTTCACGGTCATGGTCGAAACATCCACGACTTTGCCGTCCCGCTTGTCGGTTTCCTCAATCGTATTTGCATTAATCTTCTTCAGCGAGACTCCGTTGTAGCTATGCGCTCCCGTTACCGGGTAGTCGGCACCGTCAAACTTCGCGGTATAGGTCTCACCGGTAGGCGAGGTCATTGTGAACTGATCGCCATTCATCTTGTATGTGGTCAGCAGGCCATTATCGCTTCCGGTCTCCTTCTGGACTACCCACTGGCCAGAAGCCGCATGCACACCCGCTGGCGCCATGCCGCTACGCTTGGCAACCGATTCAAAGCTTGTCGGCGCGCCGCCATTCACGGGATGACCGGTCGATTTGACAGTGAGGGTTTTGCCGTCGGCAGAGACCGTACGGGTCTGTTCGTAATCAGCTTGACCGCCTTTTTTGGTCGCGATCGAGATGCTATGTGCATCCACGATCGTAATGCTGATCGTGTCATACGATAGCCCGGTGACTGCGTGATCCTGCCCGTCGGCGGGAACGTCGAACGCGGGGTTGCATGTGACGCAGTGGTACCAGCCCTGGCTGATGTAGAAAGCCAGGGGCTTTGGGCTGAACTTGGTCTGCGACAGGTCAGTCTTCCAGGTGCCGTCGAATGGGGACTGAGCCTTGGCAACCGTGGCTACGCAGAGCGCCACCAAGGCCAGCAACGCGCAATAGACATACTGCTTCATTCTGTTCATTTGATCTTCCTCCGTGGGGATTTTGGAATTCAGTGCCGGGGCCGGGGATTCGGCGCAGCAGAATCAGGGGGGCCCTGTGAGCCGCAGCGATTGTACATGGGTGCAGCGACGCCCGCCTAGCTTATTTCTTCATGGCAATGAAGGCTGCTGCCACTAGGGTCTTGGAACCAGCGGAGATGATTAAGAGTTGTTTTTATGAAGACCGATCAACAGGTCGTACGCCGGCCGAAGTGCCTTAGAGGTTGAGTCCTGGCGGTCTGACTTACGCGATTTCACGCAGGTATTGAACGCGCCGGGACCCTTCGCTGTCCGGCTGACGCATGGCCGCGAGCGCTTCGCACTGCGTATCGAGGAGATAGCTCTCCGCTTCGTAAACCAGTCCGCGGACTGTGTTGTTGTGTGCCACTCCGATCGCACGTTCAATGGCAATCAGTTTTTGTAGCAGAACATCGAGACTCATAAACGGGCCTCCTTTGGATTCTTCGTGCGAGAGCACCAGTTTGCCGATCTCTGCCGTCTCTGAAAGTGATCCAAATCACTTCAGTTGCAGGTGCCGGGCTTGGCACTGCGCTGTCCTTACAGCCGTTCCACAACGCCCTGGGACCTCCGCCATCATCCCGCCTGGAATCAATCGGCGCCTTGCAATGCTTCCAATTCAGTTCGATGCAACAAGCTCTTGCGGAGTTTTGAGCCGCGAATTCCACCGTCCCACCCGCTACCCCTGTGGCTCACTGCCGCGATAGTCTTAGAACCAGCGTGATCCGCGACGACTCTCAACCCCGCTCCGTGCACGTCTTACCCCCAGGCACGGCCCCGCTCCTGGACGCGTCGCCGCTGCCGTCCGCGAGCGATCTGCACCCCGCGGCCGTCGGCGAAAATGCGATCTCTGCGCTTGTGGACCTTCCTGCTGCTCAAGAAGAGTTTGCGCTCACTTCCCTGCCCGCGGAAAAGCGGCAGGCGGAGAATAACTCCACGGAGTTGACGCCATTCATGCGCCAGTGGACCGCAGCGAAAAAGCAGAACCCCGATGCGCTGCTGTTCTTTCGCATGGGCGACTTTTACGAGCTCTTTTATGACGACGCGGCGGTGGCTAGCCGCGAGTTGCAACTGACGCTGACGGCGCGCGACAGGGAGCGCAGCATTCCCATGTGCGGCGTTCCCTACCATGCCGTGGAACAGTACCTGACGCGCCTGCTGCGCAAGGGCTATCGCATCGCTCTCTGCGACCAGATGGAAGACCCCAGGCTTACCAAGAAAATCGTCCGGCGCGAGGTGACGCGCGTGCTGACGCCGGGAACGGCGATGGATGCCGGGCTGGGACAGGAGCAGAACAACTTTCTCGCGGCGCTTTACGAGGAGTCCCACCGTAGCGGCAAAAACAAAGACGCCGCGAAGGTGGGGCATCCAGAAGTTGTGTGCGCGCTGGCGCTGCTGGATGTGTCGACCGGCGAGTTTCGCACCGCGGAGTTTCTTGGGCGCGATGCCCTGGCGCAAGCCATCGATGCGCTGCTCCTGGCCGCTCCCAGCGAGGTGCTCCTGGCCACGAGCGCGGAGCTGCCGCCGCAACTGGAGAGGATTGCGGCGCGCACGCGGATTGAGGACTGGGTGTGGACGCGTGACTTTGCTGTCCCGCTTGTCGAACGGCAGCTGAATGTGCGTTCGCTTGAGGGATTCGGGCTGAACGGCCACGAGCCTGCGGCGATTGCGGCCGGAGCCGTGCTGCACTACGTGCGCACCACGCAAAAGAATGAAGCGCTGCACATCGACTCGTTGAAATTCGAGGAGCACTCGACGTCCCTGGAACTGGACCAGGTGACGGTGCGCAACCTTGAATTAGTGGAGCCTCTGTTTTCCGGCCAGGACGACCGCGTCACCTTGTTTCGCACCCTCGATGCCTGCCTGACGCCAATGGGCAAGCGGCTGCTGCGGGCAACAATTCTGCGGCCGCTGAACGCAGCGCCGGAGATCGACGCACGTTACGAAGCGGTTGCCGAGGCGCACGGCGATCTGCTGAAACGCGAAGAAAAACGGCGCGCATTCGGCGGCATTTTGGACCTGGAGCGGCTGCTGGCGCGCATTTCGCTCGATTCCGCGGGGCCGCGCGATGTGCGCGCGCTCGCCGGCAGCCTGGCGCGGCTGCCGGGATTGAAAGTCGCTCTCGAAGCCATGACGGCGCCACGATGGCGCGCCCTTTCCGCGCATCTCGACACGCTCGACGACGTGACGACACGCATTGTGCGAACGCTGGTAGCCGAGCCGCCGCTCACGCTTGTCGACGGGGGCGCCATCTCTCCGAATATCGACGCGGAACTCGACGAGTTGCGCTCCGTTTCCTCCTCTGGCCGTCAGGCCATTGCCGCCATCGAGGACCGCGAGCGGCAGCGCACCGGCATCGGCTCGCTGAAGGTGCGCTATAACTCGGTCTTCGGCTATTACATCGAGATCACGAAGGCTAATCTTGCGCTGGCGCCCGCCGACTACGAGCGCAAGCAGACCCTGGTGAATGCCGAGCGCTTCACCACGCCGGAATTGAAGGACTACGAACGCAAAATTCTCACCGCCCACGATCGCTGCATTGAAATCGAGAAGCGCATCTTTGCCGAGCTGAGGAAATTCGTTCTCGAAAGTGCAGGCCGCATCCGCCGCAGTTCCGCGATCGTGGCCGAGGCTGATTTGCTGGCATGTTTTGCGCACCTGGCAGCAGTGCGCCGCTATGTGCGCCCGCAATTGGTCGAGGAGCCGGTGCTGGAGGCTGTGGCGGCGCGGCACCCCGTGATTGAACAGTGGATGGAAGAGACGCGCGAGGGTCGCTTTATCGCCAACGATCTTTACCTTTGCGCCTCTGACGCATCTTCTCCAAAGAGTGAAAGTGCGCTAGCACCGAGTTTGCTGCTGGTGACCGGGCCCAACATGGGCGGCAAGAGCACCTATCTGCGGCAGGCCGCGATGCTGGTGCTGATGGCGCAGATGGGCAGTTTTGTTTCGGCCGAGAGCATGAGGTTCGGGTTGGTCGACCGGATTTACACGCGCATCGGCGCCAGCGACAATGTCGCGCGCGGCCGTTCAACTTTTATGGTCGAAATGACGGAGACGGCGACCATTCTGAACACGGCGACGCGGCGCTCGCTGATTCTGCTCGACGAGATGGGCCGCGGAACGGCGACCTTCGATGGGCTCTCGCTGGCGTGGGCGACGGTGGAATTTCTGCACGCCGAAGTGGGCGCGCGCACGCTGTTTGCCACGCACTATCACGAGCTGACCATGCTGGCCGAAAAACTGCCGCGCGTCCGCAACCTGCGCGTGGGTGTCAAGGAGTCGGCAAGCGGCATCGTGTTTCTGCATAACATTGAGCCCGGCGCGGCCAGCAAGAGCTACGGCATCGAAGTGGCGCGGCTGGCTGGACTGCCGCCGGCGGTCATCGAGCGCGCCAAGCACGTGCTGCGCCAGCACGAAAAGCAGGAGCGGCAGAGCGTGCAAGTGGAGACGGAGCCGGATCCGATGCAGATGACGATCTTCACGCCGCTGTCGCAGAGAATTGTGGACCGCATTGAGGCCACGGACGTGAATTCGCTGACGCCGCTGCAGGCGCTGAACCTGCTGGAAGAGTTGCAGCAGGAGCTAAAGAAAAACAGAGACTGAGGGACTATGAAAGAAACTTTGCGTAAGGCTGCGGGAAGTTTGCTGGTGGTGGGGTTGAGCGACAGGGAGCTCACTGCGATGGAGCGGGCGTGGCTCAAGCTGATCCGTCCGGCGGGGGTCATTCTCTTCCGGAGAAATGTTGTCGATCGCGCGCAAACCCGCGCACTGCTCGCCGAGGCAACCAGCTTCTGCCCGCCGCATTGCGGCGCATTTGTCGACGTGGAGGGCGGCACGGTCGATCGTCTGCGCGATGTGCTGGCGCCGATTCCCTCGGTGCAGGCCGTGGCGCACGCCGCGCGTGCGACGGGCCGCACCGCGCTGCAACGCGAGCACGGAGAACTGGTGGCGCGAGCCGTAAAGGCCTTCGGGTTCAACTCATCCTTCGCGCCAGTGCTCGATCTGGCGCTGCCGGAGTCGCGCAGGGTGATGGAGACACGTTGCGCTGCAGAAACCGGCGCGGGCGTTGCCGCCTACGCGCGCGAGTTTCTCTCGGGGCTGGCGGCGCAAGGCGTGGCGGGATGCGGCAAGCATTTTCCCGGCCTCGGCGGAGGCACACTCGATTCACACCTGGAGACTCCGAAGATCGAGCGCTCTGGGCAGCAGTTGTGGCAGGAGGATCTGGAACCCTACCGCACGCTGCGCACCCATTTGCCAATGATCATGGTGAATCACGCGGCGTATCCGCTGACCGCAGACCCGAAGCGTCCGGCCACCGTGTCGAAGTTCTGGATGCAAACCGTGCTGCGCAAGCGCATCGGCTATCGCGGCATGGTCGTCTCGGACGATCTTGAGATGGGCGGCGTGACCAAGTTCATGCCCATTGCCGAGGCCGCGGTCGCGACCGTGCGCATGGGCTCCGACCTTGCGCTGATCTGCCACCATCCCGAACCTATTTTGCAGGTGTACGAAGCGCTGATTCGCGAAGGCGAGCGCTCGGCGGCGTTCCATACAATTTTGCTCGAGCGCGCGCGAGAGTCGGCACAAAAAAGGGTCAAGACATTCCCGGCAAAGATGCCCGCAGCGCTCAACCCGAAACAATTTGAAGCGCTGCGCGAGCGGATTCTGCGCTTCGGCGATACGGTGACGATGGCCGCTTCCGAGGAGACGGCATGAAGGCACAGGCTATGACGGTGGCTGGCGTGATGAGCGGCACCTCGGCCGATGGGATCGATGTGTCGGCGGTGCGGATTGCGGCTCCCACCCTTGGCGCAAAACAACGCGCCAAGGATGGAGCAACGTTGACGCCGAAGCTCACGCTGCTTGCGCATGAGCACTTCGCTTTTCCCGCCGCGCTGCGGCGAGCGGTGCTGGCGGCGATGAATGCGTCCTCGACTTCGACGGCCGAATTGGCGCGACTCAACTGGCGGTTGGGCCTCGCGTATGCCGAAGCAGTCAACGAAACCAGGAAAAAGCACAAGCTGCAGTTCGATCTCGTCGGCTGCCACGGACAGACGCTCTACCACCAGGCCCGCGCGGCCCAGTATGCGGGCCGCAAATTTGCGTGCACGTGGCAAGCGGGCGAGACGCAGGCGATCGCCGCAGAGCTGGGAGTTCCGGTGGTTTCGAACTTCCGCCCTGCAGACATGCTGGCCGGCGGCCAGGGAGCTCCGCTCGTCCCGCTTTTGGACTATGTACTTTTCGCAGACGCGAAGCGCGGGCGCGTTTTGCAAAACATCGGCGGCATTGCTAACTTGACTGCCATTCCGGCCGGAGGTCTGCCTCACGCAGTGGTCGCCTTCGATACCGGGCCCGGCAACATGATCATCGACTGGCTCGCGCAAAAACTGTTCGACAAGCCGTTCGACCGCAACGGGGCGCTGGCAGCGCGCGGAACGGTGCTCGATCCAGTGATCAAAGAAGCGCTACGGCATCCGTTCTTCAGAATGCGTCCGCCGAAAACCGCAGGACGCGAACAGTTCGGCCAGGATTACGCGGCGGAATTTTTCGAGAAGTGTCTCGCACAATCCAGCAACCCGAACAATGCGTTGGCGACCGCGACGGCCTTGACCGCGGAGAGCATTGCATGCAGCTACGAACGAGAAGTCCGGAAGCAGATGAAAGGCCGTGCCGTGGATTTCATCGTCTCCGGCGGCGGCGCGCGCAACCGGACGCTGATGAAGATGCTGGCCGCGCGGCTGGAACCACTGGGATGCACGCTGCGCGACAGCGACGCTTTCGGATTGCCTGCCGAAGCTAAGGAAGCGGCGGCGTTTGCGCTGCTCGCGTGGCGCACATGGCATCGGCTGCCGGGCAACGTCCCCAGCGCAACGGGAGCAAAGCGCGCCGCGATCCTGGGACAGGTGACCTATGTGTAGAGCGCGTCGATACGCCGGTGGTGCACAGCCCGGGGTTGACCCATGTGTCGCCATCGCCTTCAGGAAGTTATACCTGCCTCGAAATGGCAGAGCTGACGCGAGGCCCTGAATCGGGACGTCCCGAAGCAACGTGAGCCGCGCCCGCGTTTTTCCTTGCACATCTCTGGTACCCCTCTAGTTTCCATGCGGCAGCTCCTCGACGAGGCTGCCAAGGGCGGATACGGTGTCGGCGCGTTCAACGTGAACGACATGGAGCAGATTCAAGCCATCATGATGGCCGCCCGGCAGACCAAGTCGCCGGTCATCGTCCAGGCCAGCCGCGGCGCGCGCGCGTTTGCCGAGGACCTCTACCTCTTCAAGCTGATCCAGGCGGCCGCGGAGCTGAATCCCGACATTCCGATCGCCATGCACCAGGATCACGGCAATAGTTTTGAGACCTGCAAGAGCGCCATCGCACTGGGTTACACCTCTGTGATGATGGACGGCTCGTTGAAGGAAGACGGCAAGACACCCTCCACCTTCGATGAAAATGTCGACGTCACGCGTCGCGTGGTCGACTACGCGCACGAGCGCGGCGTGACCGTGGAAGGCGAGATTGGCGTGCTGGGTGGCGTGGAAGACGGCCATGGCGCGGGCGGTACTGGCCTGGAGCACATCACCGATCCCGATCAGGCGGTCGAGTTTGCCGAGCGCACCGGCGTAGACGCGCTGGCCATTGCCATCGGCACCAGCCACGGCGCTTACAAGTTCAACAAGAAGCCCGATGGCTCTGTGCTCAAGATGGACGTGCTGATCGCGATTCACAAGCGGCTGCCGCAGACGCACCTGGTGATGCACGGCAGCTCCTCGGTGCCCAAGGAATTGCAGGACATCATCAACAAATACGGCGGCAATCTCAAGCCCACCTGGGGCGTGCCCGTCGAGGAAATTCAGCTCGGTATCCGCAACGGCGTGCGCAAGGTCAATGTGGACACCGACAACCGCCTGGCGATTACCGGCGCCATCCGCAAGGTTTTCGCGGAGACACCGGAGAAATTCGACCCGCGCGACTACATGAAGCCGGCACGCGAAGCCATGGCGAAAGTTGTGTCCGAGCGCATGACCGAATTCGGCCAGGCCGGCCACGCTGGCGACTACACGCCCATCCCGATCACCGAAATAGCAGAAGGCTACAAGAGCGGCAAGCTCGACACGCGCCCCTCCGTTGCTGCCCGCTAGCTCCTGCACCACGATTAAGGACAAATGCGCCACACCGCGATTGCGGGTGGCGCATTTTTCCTGCCGCACGAATCTTCTCACCCTTGCCAGCGGCCCGATTTCAGAGGCCGTAGCCGGTTTCGCCGCTTTCTTCGCTGCTCACTTCCTCATGGCGCTGAATCTTCAACGGCTTCATATCGCGCGGCACCACGACGGTTCGCTCCACCCCATCCTTTGCCTTCATCGCCTCTTCCACGCCGAAGTTCATGGCGATTTCGTCGATTTTGTCGCCGTAATGGCGGCGCAGAAGCGAGAGGTCGGCGCGCAACTCGGCGCGTTGCTGGGGATCCTCGTTTTCAGAGGCCTCCCATCTGGCAGTGAGAATCATTGAAAAGCGCAGAGCGGCCAGCTCTTCGGTTTCGTAAGAAAGCAGCGCCTCGCGGTCTTCCTTGACGTAGCGTGAATCAGGTCCTGTCAGCGATGCATGAAGCTGCGCGTACAGCATTTCCGTGGTCACGGCTGTCCTCCCTCCGCGGCTTTCCCGCGGGGATGATCACGAGCGATCAGCCGGAAACCACCAACCTCGAGAGCACCGGCCCGTTGCCCCATTCTTCGGCTGGAATGGCCATAGTGTGTAGGGGTAAATTGGAGTGCGCTGTGAGCTAAATCACTTGACGTTGGATTAGGGTTCCGAAACAGGCTTTCACTTTGCGCTAAAGCCCTTCAATCCAACGCGAGGCGAGCAGGAGGAAGCAAGCTTTCGCGCGGTGCAGATTTTGTAGCGGGTTCTAGTACTACAGTTGGAGTTGGAGTTAAGGATTTCGGAGGGAGCAGGGGCCTTCAGGCCCCTGAAAACAGGTCAAAAGGAAACGGCCTTTAGGCCCGGGCCTCTATCGTCCGGCCAAATACAACTGTAGTACTAGGCCACTTCAGTAGAGATGGGCGCAGCGGTCACACCCGTCGCCCCACTCGATTCGCCCGGCTGCATCAGGAGCCAGTAGTGGAAGCCATCCACAATGGCCATCAGCGCGGCCTGGTTCAGATCGCTGCTCACGCCCGCAGTGGTCCAGGCTTGGTGGCCGTCGGCATTGAAGCTCACCGCGACCCGCACATGTGCGGCAGAATCGTACGCCTTGACGTCGAGAGCGGTGACCGTGAAGGTTCCGAGATGCATATCGGCCAGGGGCGGGAATGGCTTCTCGAGCTCGCGGCGGAGTGCCTTGGTGAGCGCGTCCACAGGTCCAGCGCCCTCGGCTCGCGTGGTGGCAACCTTCGAGTCGCCGAGCATGAGCGTCATAAAGGCGAGCGCATAGTGGTCACCGACGTCGTCGCACTCGTCAAAGATGCGCCAGCTCCTTACTTTGAACCAATTCGGCAATATTCCCAAAGTCCTCATGCAAGCCAGGCGGAAAGAAACTTCGCTGGCCGTAAAGCCACCGCCCTCGATCATGGCCGAATTCGCATCCATCAGCGTCTGCGCCTGCGCGGAGTTGAGCGGCACGCCCATCGACTCCGCCAGCAGCATGATGTTGGCCTTGCCCGACTGTGCGTTCACGCCGACGACCGGGCTGGCGCCCACGCGCGCGGGATCGCACCACAGGTACGCGCCGGGATTTTTGCGTTCGCTGGAGCCATGCATGCCGGCCCAGGTGCCGAACGCGCCCGGGCCCACGATAGGCGCGCCGTGCGGCGGATCGAGTGCGAAGGCCGCGTAGGCCGAACGCGCCAGGCTGGTCAATCCCGTGAGTGCCTGCGGCGGTACAAACTCTGCTTCCCCGCGGAGCTGCATGGCTCCGACCACTGTGGTCAGATTCACATTGCCGCAGCGCTCGCCGGTGCCGATAAGTGTTCCCTGCACCTGGACGGCGCCGGCCATGATGGCAGCGCGTGTGTTGGCGACGCCCAGGCCGCGATCGGTGTGGCCGTGAAATCCGAAGCCTGCGCCGGGAAAGTCGCGGATGAGGCCGCCGATTACCTGCTCCACTTCTTCGGGGTTCGACCCACCGTTGGTGTCGCACACCACGATGCGGCTTACGTTCTGGCGAACGCACTGTTCGGCGAGCTGGCGAAAGTGGTCGAGGCTACGCTGGGCAAAATCGCCGTTGCAGGGGTTGCCATTTTCACAGCGGCCGCATTGCGCATCCATGGCGTGTTCCAGGTCGACAATCACTTCGAGGCCCTGCGATTGCAGGCAGTCGATGGTCTCCCACGTCATGCGCAAGTTTTCTTCGGGGCTCACACCGAGCGACCGTTCGACGTCGAGGAGCCGCGACTTGACCACGATCACCGCAACGGGAACGCGCCGCTTGTGGCGCAGGATGAACTGCACATCGGGCCAATCTTCAACCTTGGCGCCCCGGCCGCGCGTGCGCCCGAAGAGAGCCAGCTTCATCGCGCCCGTATCGATATTTCCATTCCCGACAGCGCTATTGGCGAGGGCGCCGGTCAGGTCGCTGACAAACTGGTTAGCTCCGGCGAATCCGATCTCGGCAAAGTGCACCCCGAACGCCGCCATACGCTCCAGCAGGAGCACGGCATTGGGCACAGAGATCTCCAGGTTCGGCTGCTGCATGCCGTCGCGGAGGCTGGTGTCGAAAAGCTCGACTTTTCTGATAGTCTCTTCCGTCATCGCGTCCTGTAGCGCCGGTCTCCAGACCGGCTGTCGTGTGGGCGTCCACACCCGCATATTTCCGGGCACTACCAAATCGCACTGTGAGAGCATGATCAATCTCTCGGGTGTTTCTGCCGTTGCGCGAGAAAACCCTCACATTACCATCATATCGTGGCTCAGGATTTCGGGCACTCCAACGTCAGAGGCAAAGGCATGGCGATGGGGAACCTTCGCAAGCAACAGCCTGGAAAGGACGCAGTCCCCGCTCCTGTTTTTCTTGGTCCCTCGGTCCCTGCGTTATTCACACCGCAGGCGCGGCTGAGGGCTCCCGTGCAGGCGGCGCCAGAACGCCAGCCTCCTGATCCTTGTACTGCAACTGGTAGAGCTTCCAGTAAAGGCCGCGCTGCGCGAGCAGTTCCTGGTGCGAACCCCTTTCGCGCAACTGTCCCTTGTGCATCACAAGAATGATTTCGGCCCTTTGCACTGTTGACAGCCGATGGGCAATGAGCACACTGGTGCGCCCCTCGACCATGCGCTCGAGTGCCAAGCGAATGCGCAGCTCGGTGTCGGTGTCGACGCTCGACGTGGCCTCGTCGAGGATGAGAATGCGCGGATTGTAGGCCAGCGCGCGGGCGAAGTTGATCAGCTGCTTTTGTCCCGTGGAGAGCGAGTTGCCGCGCTCGCGTACCGGCTCGTCGAATCCATGCGGCAAGCTATCGACGAAGTCGAGCACGTTGACGTCCCTCGCGGCGAGGCGCATGGCAGCGTCGGTGATTTCTTCGTTGCCGAGGCGGATGTTTTCTCCGATGGTGCCCGAGAAGAGGAAGGGATCCTGCAACACCACCGCGAAGTGGCGGCGGAGCGCCGTCAAATCGTGATCGCGCAGATCCACGCCATCGATGAGGATGCGGCCGGCAGTGACATCGTAGAAACGCATCATCAGACTGGTGAGCGTGGTTTTGCCCGCGCCGGTGTGACCCACAATCGCTACCGTCTGCCCCGGCTCAATGGTGAAGGAAACGTCTTTGAGAATCCACTCAATGCTGTCGAGGCCGGCCAGTTCCGCGCCGTCTGCCGCCCCTTGCGCGGCTTTTGCCACCGCGGCCTTCTGCGCATCCGTGAGTTTCTGATAGGTGAACCAGACGTGCCGGAACTCAATGCGATTCGATTCGTCACCGGCCACAGGGTGTGCGGGGCTGACAATCTCCGGCGCCGAATCCATGAGCTTGAAGATGCGCTCGCAGGCGGCCATGGCGGCTTGCAGGATGTTATATTTGTCGCTCAGGTCCTGGATGGGCCGCCAGAAGCGCAGCGAGAATTGCGTGAACATGATGAGCACGCCGATGGTGACTGTGGGCGGCAGGTGCAGTACCCCAAATCCGCCGCGCCACACCACCAGCGCAATAGCCACGGAGGAGAGAAAATCTACGGCCGGGTAGTAGAGCGCGTAGGCAAAAATCGTGTCTTTGAAGGCGATCATGTGCTGCTCGTTCACCTTCGAGAAATCCTTGAACGCACGCTCTTCGCGATTGAATAGCTGCACCACGCTCATGCCCGAAACGTGTTCTTGGGTAAAACTATTGATACGCGCGATGGCTGTCCTCACGCGGCGGTAGCTCTCGCGCACGTGGTCGCGGAAAATGCGCGTGACCACAAGAATCAGCGGCAGCACGGCGAAGGCCAGCAGCGCCAGCCACCAGCAGATGGCGAGCATGACGGCGGCCATGATGCTGAGCATGAAGAAGTCGTTGACGATGGCCAGTACGCCGTCGGTGAACATGTCGTTGACGGCGTCCACGTCGGAAGTAAGGCGCGTGACCAGCCGCCCCACTGGATTCACGTCGAAGAAGCCCACGTGCATGCGTTGCATGTGACGGAAAATATCGCGGCGCAGATCGAACATGATCTTCTGCCCGGTCCATTGCATCAGGTAGACCTGGATGAACTGGAAGAGATAGGCAGAAACCAGCATGGTCAGGTAGATTGCGGCCAGCCGCGTTATACCTTGGAAGGCGCCAGCGGGAAGTAGGCGCGCGAGGGGGCTCGCATTCGCTACCCAGTGCGCCACAGCGTTCGAGGGATCTTTTGCGACCAGGTCGGGCGCGAGATAGCGGTCGACGGCCACCATCACTAGGATGGGTCCGGCCACGTCGCAAAGCGACTTGAACGTGACGGCGAGCGCGGCAATGCCGGCCTGCAGCCAGTAGGGACGCACGTAGTGGCCCAGCCGCCGCATCAAGTGGGAGTCATACACTTTGCCCACCGGATCTTCGTCGTGCTTCTTGCGAGCTTCGACGCGGGTTTCGCCCAAGCCGGAATTCGCCCCGGGTTTTGCACCGAGTTCAGAGCCGGATTTTGTCTTGTTGTCTTCTTGTTCCGCCATCGGCCGCGTAGGGTGGGCTTCCTCTCTCATTGTACGAGGAGTGCGGCGGAGTATCGTGTCCACATGATTTCGTCACTGAAACGACGTAGCGCCGGTCTCCAGACCGGCTGTAGTGCGGGCGTCCACGCCCGCGCTCGTCCAAAAGCGATCACAAAATCACGCGGTCAAAGCATTATTTGCCGGGTCCGGCCTTGGGCGCGGGTTTCGTTTCCGGCCTGGGCTTGGGCGCGGGCCGCGAAACCCCCATGCTTAGCAAAACGAACCCAAAGCCCTTTTTCAGCGTATCGAAGAAACTCACGGTTCCACTTCCCTTTCGCCCCTCATTCGATCTTGACCGGTTCGGCCCACCCGCCGCTCGCGCCTCAATGATTTGGCACAACAGGCGAAGCCGGCGCCGCTGCCGTCTGCTCGCCGTGCACGATGGCAACCGCGGCGGGCGGCAAAGGCCTATTGGCGTTGGCCAGCAGCAGGCTTACCTGCCACATCTGCGTGTCGGTGAGCGTGTCCTTGAAAGACGGCATACCGGTGAGCCGAATGCCGTTCGCGACCTTCCAAAAGGTCTCGCCCGGCTGGTCGTCGCTCACGCCCACCACATCGCTGTTCTTGTGCTGCTGCCATAGCGCCGGTGCGCTGGGATACATGTGCGGGCCAAAACTCGATGGCTTGCCATAAAACCCATGACAGGCCGAGCATTGGTCGCGGTAAACCTCCGCCCCGGCCGTGAGATTGTCCTGGTCGGCCTGAATGGGCGGATTCCCCTGCATCTCGCGGGCAATCCGCGCGTCAAGCGCCACATGCGTAATCTGCTTCTCCATTGGCAGCGGCGGATCGGCTACAGCCACCGGCACGTGTCCCCAGTGAAACCACGCCAAAAGCGCCAACGGCGCCAGAATCAGTGCCAAAATCATTCCAAAAACGATGCGACCCATGATTTCTTGCTCCCTCCGTGCCCCAATTTTATCTCTTGCTGGTTTTGCAGATCATTTCAGCGCTTTACGCAACAATAACAAGTACGCATCCGGAAATGGAATTACACTCAGACGGCGCATCGCTTCACGATCGCCTTCCATCCTACAGTTCGCTCCCAATTCCGCGCGCACGAAAGGACCTCACCCATGGCAGATCACTCCAAAATGAAGTTAGGCCGCAAGGCCATCAAGACCGACACCCGCACGCTGATGCTGGGCGACTACCTGACGCCCAGTCTGCCGCCACCACCGCCCACGGCCGATTGGACCAAGGGCATCGCCGCCTGGGGCATGATGCTGAACGACAACCTGGGCGACTGCACCATCGCCGGCTGCGGGCACGCGGTACAGGTGTGGACCGCGAACGTCGGCAACGAAGTGACCCTCCCCGACGCGACCATCGAAAAGTATTACGAACAGTGGGACGGCTATGAGCCCGGCGATCCCTCGACCGACAACGGCGGCGTCGAGTTGGATGTGTTGAACGATTGGAAGAAGCAGGGCTTTGCCGGCCACGCGCTCACAGCCTTCGCCGACCCCAGGCCCGCCAGCCTCACCGAGGTGCACCAGTCGATTGCCCTCTTCGGCGGCGTCTACATCGGCCTGTCGCTGCCCGTAACGGCACAAACGCAGGACGTATGGGACGTGGTGCCGAACGGCGGCTCCGATGCCCAGCCCGGCAGTTGGGGCGGCCACTGCGTGTACGTGCCCAAATACGATCAGAATGGCTTTACCTGCATCACCTGGGGACAACCGAAGACCATGACTCTGGCCTTCTGGAACGAGTACTGCGACGAGGCGCACACCCTGTTCAGTCAGGACTGGCTGGCTGCCAAGGGCTCCCCCGGCGGCTTCGATCAGGCCCAGTTGCTGGCCGACCTCAAGGCGATTGTTTAGCCTGCATTTCTCCCACGCGGCACGTATTTGTAGCGCCGGTCTCCCGACCGGCCGTAGCGGGGGTCTCCAGACCCCCGCCGGGCAATCTCCGCTTGAAAATTGACCAATTCTCCCACCATCGAGGCATCTGTGGTCAATACCGACATGCCGTTCCAGTGCCGCTTCACGATTCCACGCGTCAAAACCACCAGGTCGACGGGCAAACCCCGGCACAGGGCTGCGGGTCAGTTTAAAACTGTTTTGAAAGGGCACTGCTTCAGCCGTGCCGAAAACAGCCAAAAATGAGCGTGGGCTTTAGCCCCTGAGGGATGACTTCGCTCAAACTGACCCACCACCCCGGCACAGGGCTCCCCCCCGAGATGTTTTAATACCAATGGGGGGAGCGCATCGGCCGTTTGGGTCCGCTCTCGTACTCCCGTGGAGGAATCCCGATACCGATGCAATCTTTTCGTCGTCTCGCCTTTTTGCTGGCGTTCGCATTGCCGGCCATGCCAGCCGCATTCGCGCAAAGCTCAGGCAGTTCTTCATCGAGCGCCACGCCGGACCAAAGCCAATCCGGAGATCAGACCAGTTCCAGTCAGCAATCCGCCACAGAATCCCAGGGGCAATTGAACGTCCAGGCACGCATCCGCCAGCGCCGCGAACAGCGCCGCGCCACGGCCATTCATGACGCCTACGACCACAAGTGGGAGTCCTATGCCGACGCGGGCTACCTGCGCTTCACGCCCGGCCCATCGCTGCAGCGCCTCACCTTCTATTCCTGGGAGACCGGCCTGACCCGCTTCTCCAACGAGCGGCTGGGTTACACGCTCGACGGCCGCGGTTACTACGGCACCGCCTACGTGGGCCTGAACCCCTACAGCCAGGGTGCCTTCACCCGGCCACAGGTCAGCATGTACAACCTGCTCTTCGGCCCTGTCTACCGCTTCTATCTGCAGCCCAGGTACTCCGTCTCGGGCCGCGTAATGGGCGGCTGGGCGCATGGTAATTTCTCCGGCGACACCAACGGCATCACTCCTACGCTTCTCGGGCTCTACCCAGATGCCAATACCTTCGCCGCCAGCGCCAGCGTCATTGGCGAATACAATCTGACCCCAAGCGTCGCCTTCAAACTCGCGCCGGAGTATTTCGCCACCGGTTTTGGCTCGACCGTGCAGGGCAGCTTCGGCTTTACCGCCGGCATTGTGTACCGCTTCGGAAAGCAGTAGACGAACGGCGCGACGAATCAGTAGCGCCGGTCTCCAGACCGGCTGTCGTGGGGGTCTCCAGACCCCCGCATGACGCGTGGCGCGGGTATCCGCTGACTCGCCGACTTCCTGGCTCACAGCCTCGACTCCTCGCCATCGCCTATAATGGCTCCCGCCATGAAAAACACAATCTCGCGTCGCACTTTTCTGCAGTCGTCTACTATTGTTGCCGCCTCCACTGCCGCCACAGCCTTCATCAACCCTGCGTCCGCACAGGCTGAAACCATTCCCGCCTCAGGCAAGCCATCGCCCGTCCGTCTCGGCCTCGCCAGCTACACCTTCCGCAACTTCACGCGCGCGCAACTGCTCGGCTTCATGAAGCAGCTCAACCTCACGGATCTGAACTGCAAGGACGTGAAGGATCATCTGCCCATGGATCCCGCGCTCGAGGCCGCTGCGCTGGCCGACTACGCCGCCGCGGGCATCAAGCTCCACGCCGTGGGCACCATCGCTTTTCCCAAAAACGACGATGACGACATCCGCTCCAAATTCGAGTACGCCAAGCGCGCGGGCATCAACGTCATCGTGGCCGGCGATCCCGCTCCCACCACGCTGCCGCGCATTGAAAAGTTCGTGCGCGAGTACGATATCCGCCTCGCCATCCACAACCACGGCCCCGAGGACAAGATCTACCACTCCCCGTTCGATGTGCTGAAGATAGTCAAGGACATGGACCACCGCATCGGCTGCTGCATCGACGTCGGCCATGCGGCGCGCGCAGGGGCCAACCTTGTTGAGGCCATTCATGCCGCAGGTCCGCGCCTCTACGACATGCACGTGAAGGATCTAACCAGTTTCGAGAGTCGCGAAAGCCAGGTCCCGGTGGGCGAGGGCATCCTGCCCTTCCGCGAAATGTTTGAGGCGCTCATCAAGATCGACTACAAAGGCTTCGTCGATCTCGAGTACGAGATCCACGCCGACGATCCCATGCCGGGCGTGATCGAGAGCTTCGCCTTCATGCGCGGCGTGCTCGACGGAATGGGCTATCTGACAAAGACCGCGAGCTAAAAAGCTGTCATCCTGAGCGATGTTGGCCGCGCTGCGCGCGGCCAACCAGTCGAAGGATCTGCGGTTGTTCTTGCCTTTGCATTGATCACTTGCCCGCCGGGGCCGCCTTCTTGTGCTCCACGAAGATGTGTGCCTGATGACAGCTCACACACGTCTTGCCTGTCATGAATGGATCGGACTTCAGTTGTGCCACCTGATCGGTGTGACAACTGTCGCATGTGCTTAACGCCGGCACGGACGCGAAGTCCTTAGCTGTTGTCTCGCCATGGCACACGATGCATTCGATACCGTTGTCGGCATGCGGGCTGGCTTTCCATTGGTCATAGATCGCCTTGTGGCAGGTGGCACAGGTATCCCCGGCTGGAATCAGCCGATGGACAATATGCTTGGCTTGATCCTGCTGAGCAATGGCAGGGTGGACGGCAACAGCCAAAACGAGAAAAGCGAAAAGGGCGAGACCGAACATGCGCGCACAGATACTATTCACGGACAAACTCCTGAGTACAGTTTTCAAGTATCGAACCGGCGATGGCTGCAATCAGTGATACACATCACGTTTCACCGGAATGCGATCTGCGCACTGGCTGCGACCAGGGACTAGGGAATAGGGGACAGAGCGGGATCAGGCGGGGTCTGGGTCGCTTTCTTGTTCCTCGTCGTCAGCGGGATTCAGGTCGGGGTCTTCGTTGGGGTGGATGCCTCCGCTGAGGCCGCGGACGAGGCGGTAATGGAGACACCTCTCGCGGCCTATGCATTGCTTACAGTCTTTGGGACGGTCGCACTCAAATTCCTGCGGCGCCAACTCGCCGCCGTTGCGGGTGCGGGTAACATTCATCACGGTGTCGGAGGGGACGCGGGCGTCGCCGGAGATATTGGTCGAGGCGATCTGAAGGCCGTAGAGGAGAAGGCCGGCCTGCTTGGAATCGATGCGCGCACTGGCGAGGGCGTCGAGGATCTGGGCGAGAGCCAACTGAATAGCGGAGCGATCTTCAAGGACGGGGAGCTTGAGCGGCGCGTATTTGGGCTCGGGTTTGGCTTTGGCGACGTGGTGCACGCGGGTATGGAAGTAGCAGTAAGGCGTACCGCGGAGCGCAGCGGCGTGGCACTTTTTTCCGCTGGGCATAATATGACGACATTCAGAGTGCATTCTGGCACCTACCCCCCTCTCCCTCCACTATTTCTGTAAGCAAATACTCTGTTTTCATTGCTTTACGCGGTGGGTTGCCGCGTAAATATCTGAAAAGACATATAGTTGCTTGCAGAAATTAGACAACAAACGGGTTAGAGGCAGGTGCCCGGTTTCAGGGATCGGGGTCCGTCGAACCGCTCTCCCTGCCTCATTGAAGGGTTATGGGAAAAGTATGCGCTGGGAGGGGGAAATTATATGCAAAGTGGCGGCGGGAAAAGTTTCGGGGGCGGGGTTGGCGTGGGATCGGCGTTTGCCGGTGCCGATCTCACTTGTTTAAATATTGTCGACCAGTTGATGCTAAAGCTGCGCTGCGGTGTATCTGTGGACTTTCAAGTGAGGATACCCCGCGAATACTGCGTCGAGGGCCTTGTGTGTAGCTGCATCCCAGTCCGGCGCTGACGTGCTGAAAATCACTCCGGATGCGCCCAACTGCTCAGCCAAATCGCGGTACTTCGCGGCAGCTTGGGCGGCAGTGACTCCTTTGGTCGCGAGCGTGCTGACACTCTTGGCTTCTCCGATGATCATCTTCCCATTCATGATGCACGGAAGATCAATCTCCATGGCTGATTTGTCGGTACCTCGTGGCTTGATGCTCAATTCCGGCGCGAATTGGAAGCTATTTTTCGACTCACGTCTCAGAGCGTCCAGCGTTAGCAGCGTGACGTCGCCGTTATGGTAGAGCGTCTGATAGACCATTTCGTCCAGCTTGTAAAACCACGACGGCTCATTCGGGTAGCGCCAGCTCGGATAGGTATATTGCTGATTCGTCCCGCACCTTCTGCATGTGAAGTTCTGCGTAATCTCGGCGATGGAGAACCACGCAAGGTCGGAACAGCGATTGCATTTAAGAACCAGGCCGCGATAGAAGACGCCCTTAGCAATGTACTCGTCCACGATCTTCCGTGCAAAGGCTTCATCGGGCAGGAGTTTCAATATGCGGGCGAAGTTGAGATAGCGGCGCTTGTCGCTCAGAAAGACACCCTCGTCGTATACTCCGTCTGTTGGCCCATTCTTGTTGAGGAACTCCTTTAGCAATTGCGATGTCTGACTGTGACGTACAGCATATCCGGCGCCTTCGATTCCGCCGAACTTCTTGATCGTCTCGCTTTCATACCTCCCCTTGTCTGACAATTCACGGTCATATCCGCAGTTGTCCAGAGCGATGCGGAAGATCTCCTCCGGGCCTGGAACAGACACCGACAGACGCAGCATTTGCAGCTCGATATCGTCACCGCGGACCATAATGCCGGGGCATTGGAAGGCCACACCGTCAAGTCCCGCACGTACGTCGCTCAGATTCGGACCGGAGGCGAGGTAGCCGCCCAAGGCGGGATGACGGGGTGTTTCAAGGTTCATGAACGATATTTCGACCAGCCATCGATGGACCTGAGGGTTTACATGTGTGAGGGCCAATGGGACCGGGGATTCAAAGAACCCCGGCATTCTGTCTTCGACAATCTGATGCGTCGTAATCTGGTCAATATTCTTCTTTACGTACACTTTCGATGGATATTCAACGATGTTCCGGATAAAGGCTCCAGGGTTGCCATCTTCGATCGCGAAGGATGACCGCGTAGTGTAGCTACGTAGTGTGTCAACGGTTCCTTGCAAAGCTGTTGCGGGTAAAGACGTGCTTATGAGCATCATTTGCGTGCAATGCTCCCGCATTGCCATATCGTTCAGATTTCCGACGGTGGTCATCATGCGATTTGGGAACGAATTCGGAACTGGATTGAACCATGAAGGCAGCCAAATAGCGCGGCCGTGAAGCCGGGAAAGCCCATAGTAGAGGCAAAAATCCCTGACAGTGTCGCCTTGGACTATGACCGACGGGATGGCGAAGCGACGCGCAGCCACCGCGCGAACCGTCGCCAAAGCCAACCTAGTAAACGAAAACGGCGAATTAACGCCCAGCGCGAACCCAGGTTGAATGCCCCATTTTATGATGTCGCTGTCCGACTCGGTATTCATGAACTTTGGAACGCACGTGACTCCCCTCGGCTGCAAGGCAGCCTGGTAATTGCGCGTCGCGATTCCCGATTCTGCCGCCAGCCAGAGAGGTGGCGGAGCTTGTCTATCAGGAGGCAGGTTATCTCTTATTTCGAAAATGGCGTCAGGGGATGGAACAAACTCAACAATGTCCGACACGCTCGTATACGGATACCCTGGCGACGCACCAGTGCCGATGAAGTTGATTTGCAGTTCATTCTCGAAGTGGAACGGTGCGAGCCGGATGAGGAGTTGCCTGGTCAGTTCGGGAGAAACGGAAAACTCCTCGAGGAACGAGTCCATGGTTCCCTTTCGGATAATGGGCTCCATTCCGTCGGTGCTGAGGCCTTGTGCCCGTCCGTGTTCTAGGCGAGCCGCGACAAATTTTTCGAACTCCTCCGGTTTGGTTCGTGCCAAGTCAGCCCCTGTTTTCTGATACCTGAGGATTGTGTCCGGGTCGAACGACGACAGCATTGCCCAGAAGATGTCGTCGATGGTCTTGCCGTCCGTGGGGATAATTAGCGAGTGATATCCGCCCCAGATTTGGCTGAGGTATTCGATGACGGCCATGCAGGTGTTTTGCCAATCCCCATCGGCAACATTGATCAGGACGGCAATCCGATGTGGTCGGAGTCGCGTGGTAAATGTCTGGAATCGTTCGCTCACAAGGCACCTCTCCAGGCTGCTCCATAATCATAGATGTCACGGGATCTCGAATTCCGGACCCACGAGCAGCAGACGGTTCCTCGCGTGGATTTGTGACGGGTTGTCGGCTTGTGGTGACCTTTGCGCGTGTGACGGGTTTGGGGTGGGCGATTGCGTGCGCGCGTGCGTTTGGGCGCGGCTTCGCCGCGTATTTGATTCTTCGAAAAATGGCTGGGCGGGGTTTCGTGGGGCTGAAGCCCCACGCTCCCTCCGTGGGTTGGGGCGGGGCGCGGCTTGGCTGAAGCCAAGCCCTGATACAAGGCTAGAACTGCTGACTTGCTAACTCGCTGACTCGCTCCCTGCTATTGCAGGATCGGAATGCCTGCGATGCGCTGCTGCCACTCCGCCGGGCCGGTGACGTGCACGCTGGTTCCCTTGGCATCGACGGCCACGGTGACGGGCATGTCCTGGACGTCGAACTCGTAGATGGCTTCCATGCCGAGGTCCTTAAAAGCCAGCAGGCGCGAGCCGCGAATCGCCTTCGAGACGAGATAGGCCGCGCCGCCCACGGCCATCAGATAGACCGCGCCGAATTCGCGGATCGCGTCTACGGCTTCAGGGCCGCGCTCGGCCTTGCCCACCATGCCCAGCAGGCCGGTCTCGGCGAGCATCTGGCGGGTGAATTTGTCCATGCGCGTGGCCGTGGTGGGTCCCGCGGGGCCAACGACTTCGTCGCGCACCGGATCGACCGGGCCGACGTAGTAGATGAAGCGATTGCGGAAATCGACGGGGAGCTTTTCGCCGCGCTTGAGCATGTCGGTGAGGCGCTTGTGCGCGGCGTCGCGGCCGGTGAGGAGCTTGCCTGTGAGCAGCAGGACTTCGCCCGGCTTCCAGGTTGCGGCCTCTTCGCGCGTCACGGTGTCGAGGTTCACGCGCCGCGCGCCGCTCACGTCGTGCGTCAGCTTGGGCCAGGCTTCGAGCGACGGCGGATCGAGAAACACCGGCCCCGAGCCGTCGAGCACAAAGTGCGCGTGGCGCATGGCCGCGCAGTTGGGGATCATGGCCACGGGCAGATTGGCCGCGTGCGTCGGGTAGTCGAGCACCTTCACATCGAGAACCGTCGTCAACCCGCCCAGTCCCTGCGCGCCAATGCCCAGCCGGTTCACCTTGTCGTACAGCTCGAGACGCAGTTTCTCGGCCGTCGTTTTTGCGCCGCGCGCCTGAAGGTCTTGAATATCGATCGGGTCCATGAGCGATTGCTTGGCCAGCAACATGGCTTTCTCAGAGGTCCCGCCGATGCCGATGCCGAGAATGCCCGGCGGGCACCAGCCCGCACCCATGGTGGGCACCGTTTTCAGCACCCAATCCACCACCGAGTCGGAGGGGTTGAGCATGATGAACTTCGACTTGGCCTCCGAGCCTCCGCCCTTGGCCGCGACGGTGACTTCAACCGTCGAGCCGCGCACCAGGTCGACGGTGACAACGGCCGGCGTGTTGTCGCGCGTATTGGTGCGCGCGCCCGCGGGATCGGCCAGGATGCTAGCTCGCAATTTATTGTCGGGATCGAGATAGGCGCGGCGCACGCCCTCGTCAACCATCTGCTGCAGGTCTTTGGGTTCCTCGCCGGGGCCGGATTCGAAATGCACGTCTAGCCCCAACTTGACGAAGGCATTCACGATGCCCGTGTCCTGACAGATGGGCCGGTGGCCCTCGGCGCACATGCGGCTGTTGATGAGGATCTGCGCCATGGCGTCGCGCGCCGCCGGCGATTGCTCGCGCTCGTAGGCCTGGGCCAGCGAGCTGATGTAATCCACCGGGTGGTAGTAGCTGATGTACTGCAACGCGCCTGCAACACTCGAAATGAAATCTTCCTGCCGGATGACGGTCATTCTGGGGAGACTCCTCGCGTTCAAGATTAAAGGACGAAGGGAATCCCTGTCTCTCTACCTCAGGCGGGCTGCATCGCAGCGCGGTGACTTACGCGCCGAACGAAAGTATGGCCGAGCGCGCCTCCCGGGCGCTCGCCGCACACCTGGGCAGGTCGAGCGCGGAGGTTTGGCCGCTTACGGAGAGCTGCCGCGCTTTCAGAGGTGCGACTCACGCCGCGTCTCCGTGGGCGCGTTCAACTGCTGGCGCAGGCTGCCGGCCAGGTCCGCCACCATGCGCAGCCGGTCGGCCACGGCTGCGGGCACCCCGTCCCCGTTCAGGGCCAGTTGCGAGTGCAGCAAGAGGCCTGCGACCGTGGTCTTCAGCTCGCTCTCGATGGCTGCCGCGGCGGCCCGGCGGGCCAGCGTCTGCTCGCGCTCGCGACGGTTGAGCGCGGCGCGGATCTCGCGGATCAGCCGCGCCGCTCCCGAGATGGCGAAGTTGATTTGCATGGGGATGGCCAGGCCGGCGTTTTCGCAGATCCTTTCCGCGGCCGCGGGATCGCACTCGGCCAGGGATTCATCGATCACCAGAGCCAAAAACTCGCGCCGCCGCAATGCGGCCAACGCGGCCCTGCGCCCTTCCGCCACCTCGACCTCCATGCCCAACTGCGCACCCACCACGGCGGCGCAGTTGCGGGCGCCTTCGATTCCAGTCACCATCAGAATGCTCATGTTCCAGCTCCTAGCCTCTAGCTCCTAGCTTCTAGCTACTTGTTTTCAACCTCTAGCTGTGTAGCAATTCTTTGCCTTTAAGTGCCTGAATCCTGCCGGAGGAATGCCATCGAGCATCCCATGCAAGAACAAGCTAGAGGCTAGAAGCTAGGAGCTAGAAGCTGCACTATTACTCCTCCTGCAGCGGGTCGGCGACGCCGTACTCCTTCAGCTTGCGATAGAGCGTGGTCTTGCCTATGCCCAGGAGCCTGGCGGCCTGCAGCTTGTCGCCGTTCAGGGTGCGGATTGCGCCCAGAATGGCCTCGCGCTCCAGTTCGGCCAGCGTCCTCAGCTCCGGCGCCGCGGCAACTGCCGGACCTTCGCCCGTGGCCGCTGCCGCGTGTCGCGCTTCAAGGCCCTTCTGCTGCAACTGCGTGGGCAGGTCGCCCAGGTGCAGCACCGGACCTGAAGACATGGCGCAGGCCCGCTCGATTGCGTTCTCGAGCTCGCGCACGTTGCCCGGCCAGTCGTGACGCATCATGGTGCGCAGCGCCTCGTCGGAGAGCGTGAACTTGTGCCCGTGCTCGTGGCTGATGCGGTCGAGAAAGTGCGCGGCCAGCAATGGAATGTCCTCGCGGCGGTCGCGCAGCGACGGCAGCCGCAGGTTGACCACGTTCAGGCGGTAGAAGAGATCCTTGCGGAAGCTTCCCGTTTCGACCATGGCGGCCAGATCGCGATTGGTGGCGGCCACGATGCGCGCTTTGATGGCAACGCGATGCGTGGCGCCCACCGGCCGCACCTCTTTCTCCTGCAGGGCGCGCAGCAGCTTGGCCTGCAGGTCAATCGAGAGCTCGCCGATCTCGTCGAGAAAGACGGTGCCGCCTTCGGCCGAGACCAGCAATCCGTCCTTGGAACGATTGGCCCCGGTAAAGGCGCCCTTGACGTAGCCGAAGAGCTCGCTCTCGATGAGCGTGGGCACCAGGGAGCCGCAGTCGACGGGCAGAAAGGGTTTCTGCGCGTTGGGGCCGTAGGCGTGGATGGTCCGCGCCACCAGCTCCTTGCCGGTTCCGCTCTCGCCCAGGATGAGCACCGGATGCGTGCTCTGGGCAACTTTGGATAGGATGCGGTAGATCTTCTCCATTTCCGCCGAGCGGCCGATCATCGAGCCCAGCCCCTCGGAGAGGCGCAGCCGCTCGCGCAACTGGCGGGTCACGGTGTCGGTGGTGTGGCTCTGCGCGGCGCGGTCTAAAACTGTTGACAGCTCGTCCATGGCGAAGGGCTTGGTCAGGTAGTCCGAAGCGCCGCAGCGCATGGCTTCGACCGCCGCGTTCACCGAGCCCGTGGCGGTCATGGCGACGACCGAGGTGTCGGGGTAGAGCAGCTTGACCTCGGAGACCAGTTCCAGGCCCTCGTTCGACCCCGCGGGCAGATTCACCAGCAGGATGTCGGCGGTGTGGCCGCGCAAGAGGCTCCGCGCCTGGGCCAGGTCCCCGGTGCTTTCGACGGCGTAGCCCAGGCTGGCCGCGATCTCCGCGCACGCCGACCGCACTGCAGCGTCGGCATCCACCACCAGCAGGTGCAAGCGAACCACCGGCTCGGCGAGTTGTGGTATGAACTCCATGGCCCGTGTGTTGAAGACTGTATCCAGCATTGTATTCGCCTCATGCGTGGTTGGAACATCGTTAAATTGCAGTGGACAGCAAACCGCCAAGTGCTTTCAGCGATCGGCTTCTATCTGTCCGCTGTCTGCTGTGCGCTAGACCCCCGCCTTGCGCACCGGAAGTTCAAGGGTGAAGCAGGCTCCTCCCCCCGGCGTCCGGTTCGAGGCCGTAATGCGTCCGCCGGCGCCCTCAACAATGGAGCGCACGATGGCCAACCCCAGCCCGCGATGGCTTTGCGGCCAGCTGCCGCCTGTTGCCGTTTCGCCTTTTGTCTCAGCTTCCTTGCCCCGCGAGGTGTACCCGGAGGTGAAAATCCTGTCCAGAGCCGCCTCGGCAATGCCCGGGCCGTTATCCTCCACGGTGAGCGCCAGACAGGTTGCCGCGCCCTGGGCGGTCTCGCGCTCGCGCAGACCGATGTGAATGCGGCAATTCTGAGTCTTGGCTTCGGGCATGGCCTCGGCCGCGTTCTTTACCAGATTGACCAGCAGCCGCGTCAGATCCTCGCCGCTGAGGCGCACCGCCTGCGCGCCGCCATCGGTCTCCATGGTCACGGCGATGAAAGGGCCGGCCAGCGCGGAGAGCAGATTGCGGTTGGCCAGCAGTTCGGCGGCCAGGTTGGAGATGGGTAGAGCGGGCAGAAGATCCCAGCGCCGGTTCCATTCCTCAGGGGTCGAGTTCGCAGCCGGGCTCCGGCCCGAGCCTGCAAGGATGGCCCCTCGGGCGTTTCCACCGGCCCGCGTGGCGGCACTGGGATCATCGGCGCTCGCGAGCGAGGTCCCGCGCCCTGCGTTGGCCTCGAGGAGGAACCGCGCATTGCCGTCCGGGAATGCGTTGGCATCGAGCGTTACCAGTTTCTCGACCAGGCGGCGGCTGGCCGCGGCCACCAGACGCAGCTCATGCGCGTAATGCGTGAACGCAGTCGCAAGCACGCCCGGCTCCTCCAGCAGATCGCAGTAGAGCCCCAGCGCCGTGACCATGTTCCGCGCATCGTGGGCTACTTCGGAGAGGCTTTCGCCCCGGCTGCGCAATGTGGCCAGAGTTTCCACCACCTTTTCTACCCGCCGGCGCTCGACGCCGTTCCAGATGCTCCTGGTACTTTCCTTTGTCACGACTTCTTCGGATTTCTGCATACGCCGGATCCTTTCAGAGGCAGTGGTTAGTGCTCAGCGGTTCGTGGTCAGGTCACAGTGCGCAGTTCTTAGCTCCCGCGGAGGAACGGTCTTTTCTGTTCCCTCGTTCCCTGCTCCCTGTTGCCTGCTCCGTGTTGTCTTGGCCGCCTGGTCCCTTGGTCCCCATCTTTGTCTTCCCATTTCTGTCTGAGTGCCCTAAGTTTTGCCTGATATCTATACACGTCGCGTGCCAAACCAGAACGCGAAGGCTAAGTTCCTGATAAGGGAAAGGATTAGGGCGACGAATTGGAGAAGCCCGAGCCGCGCCGCGGGCCGCAAGTGTCCCGAAATGGGACGCAGAAGCAATACAACCTCTCGTTAAGTCGCGCTATTTCATCAGGTTGCCGCACTGTTCCCCTTCCGGCACTTAAGGCGCGGCGATTCCCATCCCGGAACTGCTGGTCTTCGACCCTCCTCGACCGGGCTCGCTCCCTTACAATCCCTCTATGCACGCAACTCCTCCCTCCCTGCGTCCCGGTGGCCGTGGCCCCAGCCAGCTTCGTGCGCTTACTCTCACGCCCGGCTTTGTGCAGACCGCCGAGGGCTCGGTCCTGGTCTCACTCGGTAACACCCGCGTCCTGACCTGCGCCACCATCGAACCAGGCGTCCCGGGCTGGCTGCGCAACTCCGGCCGCGGCTGGGTGACGGCGGAATACTCCATGCTGCCCCGGTCGACGGTCACGCGGACGCCGCGGGAATCGGAACGGGGCAAGATCGGCGGGCGCACGCACGAGATTCAGAGATTGATCGGCAGGAGCCTGCGCTCCGTTGTGGACATGCAGGCGCTCGGCGAGCGCACGGTGATTCTCGACTGCGATGTGATCCAGGCCGACGGCGGCACGCGCACCGCGGCCATCACCGGCGCGGCCGTGGCCCTGGCCCTCGCACTCAACGCCCTGGTCGAGGCGGGAACCCTCAAGATCTCGCCGCTGAAACATCTGGTGGCCGCCACGTCGGTGGGCATCGTGGACGGCGCGGCGCTGCTCGACCTCTGCTACGAAGAGGATGCGCAGGCCGAGGTGGACATGAACGTGGTGATGACCGCCGATGGGGGCCTGGTGGAGACGCAGGCCACGGCGGAGAAGGGTTCTTTTACTCGTTCTGGATTGAATTCGTTGATCGATCTGGCGGAATTGGGTCTGAAGGAGATCTTCGCCGCGCAGCGGGCCGTGCTGGATGAAGCAGGGAATAGGGAGTAGCCAATAGGGAGTGGAGCGCAGTCATCGTCTCAGAAGAATTCTTGCGTCGCGACGCTCCGCTGATGAATCTGCTCTTGAGTAGTCAGTGAACCCGATCCTGCTGTTCCGCTCAGGAAGGTTTTTCATGCCTCGAAAGAAAACATCTGCCGATCGCGACGCCTCTCTGCGCAAACATGTGCTCGAACTCCTGAACGGCGGCCACGCGCACGCCACCTTCGACGCCGCCATCAAGAATCTTCCCGCAGCCCTGCGCGGCAAGCGGCCCAAGCGCGCCGAGCACTCCCCGTGGGAGGTTCTGGAACACATGAGAATTGCCCAATGGGATATTCTCGAGTTCTCCCGCAACGCCGAGCACCAATCCCCGGAATGGCCGAGCGGCTATTGGCCGGCGACCCCCGCGCCGCCCGACGCAAAGGCATGGGACAATAGCGTGCGCGCCTTTCGCCGCGACCTGAAAGCCATGTGCGATCTGGTCGCGAACCCGGCCACCGATCTCTATGCGCGCATCCCCCACGGCGACGGGCAGACCATCCTCAAAGAAGCGCTCCTCGTGGCCGACCACAATGCCTATCATCTCGGCGCACTGGTGCTCCTGCGCCGTCTGCTGGGCGCGTGGTGAAAAAACAGGCAATAGGGAGTAGCCAGTAGGGAGCAGAAAGGCGGCGTTGCACGAGTACGGGCGTGGACGCCCGCACGACAGCCGGACTGGAGTCCGGCGCTACTTATCCGGGAATCGCGCAACTGCGTACTGCCTACTCCCTATTGGCTACTCCCTACTCCCTGTCTTCCTGTTCCCTGCTACTTCAGCGCCACGGCCAGCAGCAGCGTACCGGCCAGCCCGGCGAGCGACAGTACCGTCTCGAGCACCGACCACGTGGCCAGGGTCGACTTCACGTCGATTTTGAACAGAGACCCGATCAGCCAGAATCCCGAATCGTTCACGTGCGAAAGCAGGATGGAACCGAAGCCAGTGGCCAGCACCAGCAACTCAGGCCGCACGCCCATGGTCCCGGCCATGGGCGCCAGAATGCCCGAGGCCACGGCCATGGCCACCGTCGACGAGCCCATGGAGACGCGCACCGTAGCGGCCAGCGCCCAGGCCAGCAGCAGGGGCGGCATGTGCGCGCTCATGGCGAAGGTGACCGCAGCCTGCGCCGCGCCCGAGGCGCGCAGAACGCCGCTCAAGCCACCGGCAGCAGCCAGAATCACCAGCGGACTGGCGATGGGCGTGAAAGCGTCGATGGTCAACCTCCGCAAACCGCCGGAGCTGCGGTACAGGGGCTCCTGCACCCTGCGGCCCAGCGTGGCCAGAGCGACCAGCGCGGCCACCACCATTGCCACATCGGGAAAACCGGCAAGATGCAGGAGACGGTTGGGCAGAGTTCCCCTGGCGGTGACCGCGTCGGCCCAGCCTCCGGCCAGAATCAGCGTCACCGGCAACAGGATCGCGAGAAGAGCCAGAAAGGCTCCGGCAGGGGCCGGCGCCGCGAGGCCCTCCTGCTTCGCGGGCGTCGTGACGGCGCAGTCTCCATGCAACTTCACCCCTCCCGCAGGCGCCTTTGCCTGCTCCGCTGGCAGCGCCGTCGCCTCCGTCGCTGGCGCCGTCTCCACCGCCGGCGGCGCACCAAAGACAGCATCCTGAGGCAACGCGCCGCGCAGAAAGCTTCCCGGCCGCTCCCACAAACGAATCAGCACCGCGAAGAGCACAGGACCGCCCAGTATCGCGGCGATTCCGCCCACCACCAGCCCCCACAGCATTACGGGAGCCAACGCGGCATGGTATTCGGTGGCCGCCAGCAGGGCCCCAGGATGGGGCGGCAGAAGGCAGTGCATGGCAGAAAGTCCTGCCAGCACCGGCAGGCCCACCAGCATGGGAGGCCGTCCGCTGCGCCGCGCCGCATCCGCCACGATCGGCATCAGTAAAACCAAACCCACCTCGAAGAACACCGGGATGCCCACCAGAATGCCGAGCGCGAGCAGCGCCCAGGGCATGCCTCTCGGGCCGCATCCATCAACCATTGCCTTACCCAGCGCCGCTCCCGCACCGGAACTGGCCAGAAGCTGCCCGAGAATCGCCCCCATGCCCAGGATGATGGCGATATGGCCCATCATCTCGCCGGCCCCGGCGGTGAAGGCGACGGGCACCTTTTCGAGGGGAATGCCCGCAACTGCGCCCAGTGCCAGGGCAGCCACGGAAAGTCCCAGTGCGGCGTGCAGCCGCAGGCGTCCTACCAGGAGCAGCAGGAGCGCGACGGTGCCGGCCACACAAGCTAGCAGGTAGGCGTCATGGGCGGTCGCAAGGGCAGGGTTCACGGGCCGATTATAACGGTTGTTTCCGCCATCCAAGCGGTTGACTGCCCGGAACTTAGGCCCGAGTTCATAGGCCGGGATGGGGTTTCAACCTTTTATGCCGATGATTCGTCTAGGAAATGAGGGGCGGAGTACGTCTCCTCAACCCAACGCCCCAAGACCGTGGAGCATGAAATCGATGAGAAGTGAAAGCAAGAAGCGTGGGAAGGCCGTGCTCGGAGTGATGGCTTTGGCGGCATTTCTACTGGCAGGGGCGCCCGGCGCCCGCGCGCAAGTGATGCGCTATCTCGGCAGCATTACTGCCATCAGTGGGGACACCCTGACGGTAAAGACCGACGCCGGCGATGTGCACCAGGTCCAGGTGCCCGCGACCGCCGTGCTCAAGCGCATCGCGCCGGGAGAGAAGGACCTGAGCAAGGCCGAACCTCTCGATTACAGCGGCCTGGCCGTGGGCGACCGCGTGCTGGTCACGCTCGATCCCAACATCACGGGCTCCCCGTCGCAGGCGGCGCGCATCATCGCCATCAAGCAGGCCGATATGGCCCAGAAGCAGGAAGCGGAAAATGCCGCCTGGAACCAGGGCGTGCATGGATTGGTAAAGAGCGTCGATGCCACCACGGGCGTCATCGTGGTCGCGACGCGCGTGGGCCCCATCACCAAAGACGTCACCGTGAATACCACCGCGGCGACGGTGCTCGAGCGCTATGCGCCCGGTTCGGTGCGTTTCGAAGAGGCACGGCCCGCGCCCATCACCGCCATCCAACCGGGCGATCAACTATCGGCGCGCGGAACCAGAAGCGCGGATGCAACCGCGATTGCTGCGGATGGCGTGATTTCGGGCACGTTCCGCAGCATTCCCGGCACCGTCATCTCCATCGACACGGCAGCTTCCACGGTTACGGTGAAGGACCTGTCCACCAAGAAGCCTGTCACCGTCCGCATTACCGCCGATGTGCAGATGCGGCGGCTCGACGACAATGTGGCGGCAATGCTTGCTGTGCGGCTCAAGGGCAATCCGTCAGGGGGCGGTGGCCGCGGGGCAAACGGCGGAGGCGCCGGCACGAATGGCGGCGGGCAGCGCAGCTTTAACCAGCGCGGCGGCCAAGGCGGCGGAGCTATGAATCTTGAAAGCGTCCTGGATCGCGCGCCAGAGATTCAGTTGGGCACCCTCAAGAAGGGCGATGCGGTGATGATCGTGGCCACGGAAGATGCTTCGGGTCTGAGTGCCGTCAAGTTGCTCGCCGGAGTCGAACCGCTGCTCGAAGCTCCGGAGGCGGCGGACCTGCTTTCCAGCTGGAGTTTGAGTTCGGGCGAAGGCGAAGGGGCCCAGTAACGGGATTTGTACTTGTCATTCATACATAAGTGAGGGAATTGTGTATTCAAAGTCGCACTGCTTGATTGCATTTCTGGTTTCCACGGCCTTGGCCTTGGCTGCCGCGGCGGATAACGCGCAGACGGCGCCAGCTCCCGCCCCACAGACCCCACCGGTTGCTGCCCCGCAAACTGCGCCGCCTCCTGCCCCACAGTCCGCGCCGGCCCTGTCGACTCCCGCGACGCCGGCTCCCGCGCAGGCCACTCCGGCCACCGCGGGCGTTCTGCGCGGCCATATTCTCGACCAAACCGGCGCGCTCATTCCCGGGGCACAGATCACCGTAAGCACTCCTGCGGGCGTAACCGTGGGAACCGGAACGGCGAGTGCGGCCGGTACTTACGTGGTGCGCGGCCTGCCGGCAGGAAGCTACATCGTGCAGGTCACGTACGCCGGGTTTGCGCCGTTTGTCTCCGAGCCCATTCCGCTGGCCGCGGGGCAGTCGAAGAGCATGGAGATCAAGATGGCGGTCGAGACCACGGAGCAGCAGGTCGTCGTGACCGACGAGAGTGGACCTACCGTGAGCACCGACGCCGACGCCAATGCCAGCGCCATCGTGCTCAAAGGCTCTGACCTCGACGCCCTCTCCGACGATCCCGACGAGTTGCAGAATGAGTTGCAGGCATTGGCCGGTCCTTCGGCAGGCCCCAACGGCGGACAGATTTACATCGACGGATTTACCGGCGGAACGCTGCCGCCGAAGTCGGCAATTCGCGAGATTCGCATCAACCAGAACCCGTTTTCGGCCGAATTCGACCACATTGGTTACGGGCGCATCGAGATCCTCACCAAACCGGGAACCGACACGCTCCACGGCCGGGGCTTCCTGCAAGGCAATGACAGCTCCTTCAACACCGGCAACCCATTTGCTCCGCCCCCGGCCTACCACTCCATCCAGTACAACGGCACAGTCAGCGGCGCACTCAATAAAAAGACTTCGTTCTTCCTCAGCGTCGAGGGCCGCGACAATCCCGACGCCAGCATCTACACCGTCGGCATTCCCATTCAGAGTTCGAGCCCTTCCTACTTTGTTCCGGTCGTTGCCAATGGCGTTCCCTTCTACATACCGACGGACGCGAATGGCAACGTCATTTCCCGAACCGGCGCTATCTATAGTCCCGCTCAACGCATCGAAGTCTCCCCGCGGATTGACCTGCAACTGGGGCAAAAAAACACGCTCACTCTCCGCTATCAGTTTGAAAGCGGCAGTACCAGCGGCAACTTCGGCTCGACGTCGGAGCCGACGCTCGCCACCGGAAATACCACTTCAGAGCATTCCGTTCAGATGGACGATACGCAGATCATCAACGACCGCATCGTGAATGAGACGCGGTTTCAATATCGCGTGGCTCCGACGGACAATTCATCGGTGAGCACTGCGCCGAGCTATGGTGTTGGAGGATTCTTCAGCGGCGGCGGAAGCGGCTCGCAATCGTCCACCGACCGCTCCTCGCACATCGAGTTGCAGAACATCACCACCATGACCAAGGGCGCGCAAGCCATCAAGTTCGGAACCTGGCTGCGCGATAACCGCGACGCCAACACATCGAGCGGCGGATTCAACGGCAGCTACACGTTCGCCACGCTGGCCGACTACGCCGGCGCCATGAACAAGTTCTACAACGGCACAGCGTGCCCCACTGGTGCGCCAGCCGGAGAAGTGGTGTGCAACACGAGCGGCGCGCTTACAGCCAATTTGCCCGAAAAAGTGAGTCTCAAGACCGGCAACACAAAATATCTGGGCAACGTCTTCGATGCCGCGGTCTTTTTCCAGGACGACTGGAAAGTGAACAAGTTCCTGACGCTTTCCGGCGGCCTGCGCTGGGAGACGCAGAATCACGTCTCCGATCACAGCGACTTTGCGCCGCGCGTTGCCTTTGCTTATGCACTCGACGGTCACAAAAAAGGCACCGTTCAAAAAACGGTGGTTCGCGGAGGATACGGCTTCTTCTACGATCGCTTCCAGATCGGCAGCCTGATGAGTCTGGAAGAAAACCACGTCAGCGCCTCGCCCAGCCAACAGCAATACGTCCTCTCTTCCAGTCTGACAAATCCGATCAATGCATCCTGCTTCAATCCCACCACCCCCATCACTTTAGCCACTTTGACGGCCTGCAACAACGGCGCGGCTCCGACGCTGCAGTCGCAGCAATTCACCCAGCTCCTTCCCAGCTATCACTCGCCCTATGACGAGCAATTGGGACTCAGCCTCGAGCGGCAGCTCACCAAAGTGTCGACTCTCACGGTCACCTACCTGCACACCTACGGCGTGCACGAAATGGCGACTCGCGATTCGAATCCTTACCAGAATGTGGCTGGGACTTTCAACTATGGTCCCAACATTGGCTCGGGACAGCGGCTGAACACCAGCTTCGGACCCATCGACGAGATTTATCCCGAAGCCGTCTTCAAACAGAACCAGCTGATCGCGAACCTCAACGCCCGCTTCACGCCAAATTTCAATGTCACTGGCTTTTACACTCTCAACTTCGCAAGCGGCGACACCGGCACGGCATCGAACTCGTACAACCTGAAGCAGGACTACGGGCGCGCCGGCTTCGTGAGACGAAACGTGGTATTCCTCTTTGCCAACTACTCCGGCAAGTGGGGCATCTCTTACAATCCGTTCCTCGTCGCCCAGTCCGGCAGGCCCTTCAACATCACGACCGACAACGATCTGACCGGCGACAACTTCTTCAACGACAGGCCTTCCCTGGCTGCCAGTTCGTCTTCCTGCAGCGGGAACTCACAATACGCGCAAACCTCCTTCGGCTGCCTCGACACGGCCACTCCTCGGACGGGAGAGGCGCTGCTGGCTCCAAACCTGGGCGACAGTCCCTCCTCGGTCACATTCAATCTGCGCATCAGCCGCTCCTGGGGAATTGGCCCCAAGGTTCAAGCACCGGCGGGCGCGGGTGGTCAACGCGGCCAGGGCGGTCCGGGCGGCGGCGGCTTTGGCGGCGGCGGCTTCGGCGGCGGACCTGGCGGCGGAGGCGGTGGTCGCGGAGGCGGTGGTGGCGGCGGCGGCTTCGGCGGAGGTGGTGGCGGCCGCGGCGGTATGTCGAACACCGGCCGCAAATACTCTTTAACTTTCAGCGCTCAGGCCTTGAACCTGTTCAACGACATCAACTATGGAACGCCGAGTGGAAGCGTGGTGCCGACCCTCATTCCCGGAACCACCACCTACGGCCCCGGAAGCCGCTTCGATAAGTCCACCAGCCTCGCGAGCGGACTGTTTGCATCACCGTCCGGCTCCGCGTCGCGCCGCATCTTCATCATGGCAGCCTTTTCGTTCTAAAGACAGGGAGTAGTCAATAGGGAGTAGGGAATAGAAAACCAAACTCTTCGGTGGGTGGGGCTTCTCTATTCCCTATTGGCTACTCCCTGCTCCCTGCATTATTGGCTACTCCCTACTCCCCGCATGTAAAGCTCCTCCCACCAATCGGCCGCAGCATCGATGCTGAACCGGCTCAGGATTCGCTCCCGCGCCGCGCGTCCCTGCTGTGCGCGCTCTTCCCTGCTCCGCCGCATCGTTGCCAGCATCGCCTCGGCAAGAGCCCCCGAATTCTTTGCAGGAACCAGCACTCCTCGATCGCCCACCAACTCACGCACGCCGCCCACATCCGTCGCGACCACAGGTTTTTCCATGGCCATGGCCTCGGCGAGAACCAGCGGCATTCCTTCCCACGCCGACGCCAGCACAAACCCGTCGGCGGCGTCGAGCAGCGCCGCCATGTCGCGGCGCAAACCGAGCCAGCGCACACGCTCGTGAAGGCCCTTTTCCCCGGCCATCCCAAAGTAGTGGCGCGAAGTTCCATCCGCGGCAACAACCAACCTGGCGTCTGCGGGAGCTCCGGCAATCCAGAGTTCCGCATCGGGCTGCTCTTTGCGCGCAAGCTGGAAAGCGCGGAGCAGGTTGGGAAAATCCTTCGCAGGCGTCACTCGTCCCGCGCTCAGCCACACAAAGGAGGAGTCAGCGCCCATTGCGGCTCGGGTTGCGGCGCGACGCGCAGCATCGGGCACAAACTCCTGCGTGTCGATCCCGTTGGTACGCACGGAACACTTATGCTTGGGAATCGCTTTCAGGCGAACAAACCTGTCAGCCGCAGCCTGGCTCACGGCAACGGTGCGCTCGCTCAACCCATCCGTCAGCCTGTATGCCATCATGCGCATCCAGCCGCCCTCATATACGTTGTGCACGGTGGATACGACCATCGCGCGCGGCACGCCGATGGTAAGCAACCGCGCCAGCATGTTGGCGTGAAAACTGTGACTGTGCACCACATCCGGCCGGAACTCGCGCAAGAAATGCCGCCCGCGCCGGAATCCCGCCACAACGCTCGCCGGATTCTTGCGAATATCCAGGTGGACGACCGGAAGCGTGGCCGGCCACTCCTGGGGCAAACGTGGCATGAGAACGAGCAGCGCCACGTCGTGTCCGCGCCTGGCCATGCGCTCTGCCACGGCCAGTGCCTGCTTCTCCGCTCCGCCTACGCCAAGCGAAGTAAGAACGGTCACGATGCGCATCGAGCCCACACCTTGCTCAAAGGATTGAGTGCGACGATCATAGTCCTTCCGCAACTGTCCGTCTTTTCGGTGAGCCGGCAGTCCGGCGCGGCCGTGTAACCCCTTTTGAGCGTTTTCGCAGCACCCGTACCTTGTCGCGGATTCGCCACTCCCACGCCTTGGCGCGGCAAGCGGCGGCGCGGAAACTATCCGTAAATTAGCTCCTGAAGTAGCGCCGGTCTCCAGACCGGCTGTACTGGCGGCGTCCACGCCGCCAGCAGCGATGCGCGGGTCAGGAGACCCGCACGACAGCCGGCCTGGAGGCCGGCGCTACCTATTTGCGGATAAGTTCTTGGTTATTTCAAAAGAATCCTTTCGAAAATTTGCGAATTGGGCTGTACAATTCCCCCCAAGGAGACCTATGGCCGGAGATATGCAAATTACATGCAGCGATTGCGGGCAGGATTTTACCTTCACCGCTGCTGATCAGACGTTCTTTCAGGAACGTGGTTACTCGACCCCAAAGCGTTGCAAGCCTTGCCGCCAGGCAAAGAAAAACGAGCAGGGGGGATCCGGCTACCGTTCGGCTCCTTCACAGGGAACTCCTGTGATTTGTTCGGGTTGCGGTCAGCCAACTACCGTCCCTTTTGAACCGCGAGGCGATCGTCCGGTCTATTGCCGCGATTGCTACACGGCGCGCAAGGGAAGCGGCGGCGCTTCGAGAGGGCGCGACCGCTGATAAATTAACTGTCCGGCTGAGGAGAGTGCTTTTCTGCGGCCGGGCCACGACAAACAAGATTCGCAGGGCAAGGCTTCGCGGCGGTCGAGGGTTGGCCGTGGATCTCGCGACGGCTCTGTCTAGAGTGGAGGTTTGCCTTTCCTCGCCACCGTCACTTTCTTGAAACCGCTCCCGCACGTCCGCAGAAGCCATTTCTCGAGTTCCCGCGGCCTCGCCAGTCCGCTCTTAAATAAATCCAGGATAGACAGAGCCGCCTCCGCCCGATAAAATATCGCTCACGGACCCCTCCCTGAAAAGGACTGTTCCTAACTTAATGGCCTCCCAACTCTCGTTTACGGGGTTCGCGTGGAAGAATCTCTGGCGCAGGCAGCTCAGGACGTTCTTGACGCTGGTCGGGATCACCATGGGCATCGGCGCCTTCGTGGCCCTGGTGGGATTTTCGCGTGCCTTCGAGCACGAGTGGATGCGCATGTATACAAGCTCCGGCATCGACATCGCAGTCGTCCAGAGCAACCTCCTCTCCAGCTCAATCGATGAGTCCCTTGCCACGAAAATCGCTGCCACCCCCGATGTCGCCCTGGTGGCACCCATGATCTTCAATCTCATGGACCTGACGCCGGAAGTGAATGCATTGGTTTATGGTTGGCGCGCCAATTCCTTTGAGCTCGATTCCCTCACCCTTCTCTCCGGCCACCGTTTTCACGATGGAACAGCGGAGATTCTCCTGGGCGATTTGCTGGCTAGTAATCTCGGCAAAAAAGCCGGCGACATGCTTTCCATCCAGGGCACAAATTTCACCGTCGTGGGCATCTACCACGGCGGCACGGCGCTTGAAGCCGGCGCCGTCATCATGCCGCTCGACCAGATGCAGATCGTTGCCGGCATGGAAGGCAAAGTAACCGCCTTCCACGTTAGACTTCGCCCTGTGCCCGCTGGCGAAGCCTACGATCGGTACGTGAAGCGCGCCTCGGCCGCCATTGAAGCCGTCCTGCCCGGCACACGCGCCTTTCCTGCCGCCGAGCGCGCCGCCAACAACCAGATTGTCGCTCTGGCTCATTCCGTGGCCTGGGGCACATCGGCCATCGCGCTCCTCATCTGCATTCTCGGGATCGCCAACACCATGGCAATGTCGGTCTTCGAGCGCACCCGCGAGATCGGCATCCTGCGCGCCCTGGGCTGGAAGGGCCGGCATGTCATCCTGCTCATCCTTGCCGAGGCGACCGCTCTGGGATTCGTGGGCGGACTCACCGGCATCGGTGTGGGATGGGGCGCGTTGCGCCTGCTCTCCACATTGCCGCAAACCGCCAGCATCGTCTCGGCATCCGTTTCGCCGTTGCATCTCCTCGAATCGCTCATCATCGCCGTCGCCTCCGGCCTGCTCGCCGGAGCGTATCCCGCCTGGCGCGGCGCGCGGCTTTCGCCGGTGGAGGCGTTGCGTTATGAGTAGTCCCCTTGGCGCCGGCAGCCCGATTCTCGAAGCGCGCGGCCTCGTGAAGAGCTACGACGAGGGGCGCGTGGAAGCTCTGCGCGGCGTCGACGTGAAGATTGACGCGGGAGAATATGTCGCCATCAGCGGCCCCAGCGGCAGCGGCAAATCCACGCTCCTTCATCTGCTCGGCGGCCTCGATACGGCCACGCAAGGCCAGGTCTTCTTCAAGGGATCCGAGCTGGGCAACGCCGTCGATCTCGACACGTACCGTTCGCGCCAGGTAGGGTTCGTCTTCCAGGCCTTTTATCTGTTGCCAACCCTTCGCGCAATCGAAAATGTGCAGGTGGCCATGCTGGCGCTGCATGAAAAAGCCAATCATCGCGCCGAGCGCGCCGCGGCTCTGCTTGAAGAGATGGGACTTGAGGCACGCATGAACCATTTTCCCAACCAGCTTTCCGCGGGTGAGCGGCAACGCGTGGCCATCGCGCGCGCCCTGGCCAACGATCCTGCGTTACTGCTGGCCGACGAACCTACCGGCAACCTGGACAGCGTGAACTCGTCGCATATCATGGACATTTTGCGCGGCATTCGCGAGCAGCGCGGCATGACCATGATCGTCGTGACCCATGAAAACGACATCGCGAACGCGGCGCCGCGACACATTCGCATTCGCGATGGCAGGATCGAATCATGAGGGTCTCCGGCGAATGCTGCGTCGTGAAAGGGCACGACTTGAGTCGTGCCGTAATCGCACGGAAAAATTGTCGGGCTTTAGCCCCTGCGGGCGAGTTTCTCTTGCAAACGCACCTCCGCAGCAAGCTGATCAAGGCGTTGCGCGCTGCGTGTCTCGTCACGCTGGCGCCGCTGCTGTGCGCGCAGACGGTGAACTTGAACGATCTGCTCACCTCCATGCGCAAGCGCATCGAAACCGCCGACTTTCGCGCCACCGGGCATCTGGTCTGGGTGCCGGAAAACGGCCAGCGCACCGCCTTCCCGGTCACCATCAAAGCGCGCTGGTTTCCCGGGACTCTGCGTATTCTGGTCGATCTGGGTCAGCCGCCAACAGCGCACCGCGATATGCGCGAGCATGTTCTTCTGGAGATGCGGCCCAATGGGGACAACACGATTCGCGTAGCTGATCCAGGCGATGCGGCCGCTCGTCTTGTGCCCTTTGAGAGGTGGAATATTCACCCACTGGTGCCGGGATTTGACTACGAAGATCTTCTCGAGCAGCAGTACTTCTGGGCAGGCCAGACGTCAGAGGGCAACGCCAGGTTTGGCGCACGCGATTGCGTGATCGTCAAAAGTACGCCCGGCGCCTCCGATCGCACGCACTACGCACAGGTGAAAACCTGGCTCGATCCCAGCATTGGCTTTCCCGTGTACGTCGAAAAAACCGTCAAGGAAACCGGCGCGGTGAAGGAGTTCACCTACTACGGCATCCGCCATGAGGAAGGCGTCTGGTCGGCGCACCAGGTGGAAGTGAAGGTGCGCGGTCAGTCCGGTTCCACGCTGCTCATCCTCGACCGCGGCAGCGCCAAAGCAAATCTCACGCTCGCCGATTTCAACCCCGCACTGCTCACGAAGTTTTAGGTACCCGATGCATCTCGTTTTTTGGATTCTCGCGTCCGTTGCGCTTCTGGTTCTCGCCGGAACCGTTTATCAGCATCTCGGCAGCCTCCGCGACCGCCGCATTTACACGGGCCACGGCCGCTGGGTGAGCATCGGCCGCGGATGCCGTCTTTACGTCTTTGAAGACGGAGAAGGCGAAGCGACAGTTCTCTTCGAATCCGGAATCGGCGCCACGCATCTCAACTGGCGCGGCATTCAGGATCCCATTTCCACTGTCGCCCACACCATCGCCTACGATCGCGCCAGCCTCGGCTGGAGCAGTCCTTGCCGCACGGCGCGCACACCGGGCAACATCGCCCTGGAACTGCATCACATGCTCGAGGCCTCCGGCTGTCACGGGCCGTACGTTCTTGTCGGGCACTCTTTCGGCGGCCTTGTCATGCGCCGTTATGCAGTGCTCTTTCCGCAGGAGGTCGCGGGCGTTGTGCTCGTGGACCCGATGCGCTGCGAGGAATGGCCTCCGCTCAACCCCTCCAGGCAATCGCATCTCGATCTTGGCAAGCGGCTCATCCGTTCCGCTATGCCGATGGTGCGCTGCGGACTGGCGCGTCTGCTGGTCAAACGGCTCTTCGGCCGTCCGGGCAGCCTCTCCGATCAAATTGCCGGCGCCGGCGGCGCCAATCACCGTCACGTGCTGGGCCGCATCAAGACCGAAGTGCGGAAGATGCCGCGCAAAGTATGGCCCGCGGTCGCCGCGCACTGGTCGCGGCCGAGCTTTTACGCCGGGCTGCGCAGCCACATTGGCTCCATCCCCGCCACCGTGAGAGAAATGCACACGGCCGAGCCCATTGGCGGCATTCCTGTCACCGTGCTTACGCCGGGAAACGCCGCTCCGCTCACACCGAATCAACTTGACCACATCGGCGATTCTGTCCATCAGACCATTGCGTCGAAGAGCGAACATTGGATTCATCTCGATGAGCCCGAACTCGTGATCAACGCCATTCGAGCCATGATCGGGGCTCCGCCCATCGCTGTTGCCGCGGAGGCCGAGCCCGCGAGGGCCTTCGTAACAGAGCCTGCACTGCCTGAAGACGCCGAGCTTCTCGCAGCTCCCCGCTCCGCGCGCTGAAGCCATCTTCGCTATCCTGTAAATGAGCTTCCACTTGGCGATCGAAATGGAAGACGAGGACTCTCATGGAAGTGAATGTTTCGCATGTCGACGGGGTCAGGTTCGCCATTCAGGCACGGTCCCACATTGTTACGTCCGACCAGCCGCTGGAAAACGGCGGAGAAGACTCCGGCATGACGCCGCCTGAGTTTTTGCTGGCTTCGCTCGGCTCCTGTGCGGCCTATTATGCCGTCGAATATCTACGAACACGCAATCTCGCAAAGACCGGCGTGGAAGTTTCAGTGACCGCCGAAAAACTTCTGAAGCCCGCGCGTCTGGGCAACTTCCGCATCCACGTGCTGTGCCCGGTGCATCTCGCACCGGAACAATCTGAGGGCCTGATGCGTTCCGTGCATCATTGTCTGGTGCACAACACGCTCCTCTTGCCTCCAGAGATCGAAATCGATGTGACCTCAGTCGGCGCGCAGTAAAGTCCTCTGCCGCAGGCGTTGGCTTTGTTGCGGTATAAGGTGGGGCAGCGAGAAAATCAGGCTTCAAGTTTCAAGAATTGCGCGTAGCCAAGCTGAAGCGCTGGCCACTGAAACCTGACCCCTGACACCTGACACCTATTTACGTGATTTTCACGCTCTTGCCGCGCGAAAGCACCGCGGCCTTGCGGCGATCTTTTGATGCGTGGTCGATCTTCCTCCAGAAGGCGATGAAATAATCGACCGCCGAAATGACCGCGACCAGGGCCGCGAAGTAAATGGCTGCAATTGCGTACCACTTCACCGGAATCGCAATCGGACCGACCTGCCAGTAGTCCCAACGGTGCGCCAGGATCGCCGAAACCACCGACACGATCTGCACCACCGTCTTCAGCTTGCCCAGTTCGCTGGCCGTCACAGTGAAACCTTCCGACGCCGCGATCGACCGCAATCCGGAGATGAGAAACTCGCGGCCAATAATCACGACCACGATCCAAACCTTCACCACTTCGGGGTTGTAAGCCACCAGCGCAACAAACGCGGCCGTCACCATGATCTTGTCGGCCAGTGGATCGAGCAGCATGCCCATGGTTGTAATCAGGCCGTGCTTGCGCGCCAGATACCCATCCAGACCGTCGGTGATCGACGCCAGTACGAACAGCACTGATGCAACGATCTCCTGCGTCCCCTGCGGCCCCTGCCACGGAAAGTGCGGCGAGAGAATCCACAGGAAGAGCGGGATCATGATGATCCGGCTCATGGTGATGGAGTTAGGCAGATTCATGCGCGCGCGCCACGCTGTCTGGTCTCTGGTGGCTTGACACTATTATTGCACCGGCAGCGGCGGCCCGTGTGACTGTCGTCCGCCAGGGCAATCGCATGAACGATGCCAGTCAGGGCATGTGCCTTGAAAGGGCACGACTTCAGTCGTGCCGTAGAAAGCGACCAGGGAAATGTCTAGCCCTTAGGCCCTGAGGGATGGGGTTAAGCCAGCAAAACATCCCTCGGCGGCTAAAGCCGAGACCGTTTTGACCTATCCATCGGCACGGCTAAGGCCGTGCCCTTTCAAAGCCGCAAATCTTCGTATAGGCCCTCAGTTCCCTACGCGTAGATGCCGCGCTGCTTGATAGTGAACGCCACGCGGTCGATGGCCAGCATGTAGGCCGCGATGCGGTTGTTCACGCCGTGGGCCTCGGCATAGCGCACCACGTCGTCGAAACTGTCGCGCAGAATGGTCTCCAGTTGCTCATTCACCTGAGCTTCTTTCCAGAAGTACCCCTGGCGGTCCTGCACCCACTCAAAGTAGCTGGCCGTCACGCCGCCGGCATTGGCCAGAATATCGGGCACGATGAAGATGCGCTTCTCGGCCAGAATCTCGTCGGCCACGGCGGTGGTGGGCCCATTGGCCCCCTCCACCACAATCTTCGCTTTGATCTTGTCGGCGTTGCGGCTGGTGATCACGTTCTCGGTCGCCGCCGGGATCAGGATCTCGCAATCGGACACCAGCAGTTCCTCGCTGGGCGTGGCTTCGGCTCCGCGGAAGCCCAGAATGGTGTTGTTGCGGTACACATAGTCGAGCAACTGGTGGATATCGATGCCGGTGGGGTTGTAGAGGCCGCCTTCGCGCTCCGCGATGCCTACGATCGAGTAGCCGCGCTCCTGCATCAGCCGCGCGGCGTTCGATCCCACGTTGCCGAAGCCTTGAATCACCACGCGGCAGCCTTCGACCGCCATATTCAAATAGCGCAGGCTCTCGTCGCATACCACCTTCACTCCGCGGCCCGTCGCCTCAATGCGCCCCTGCGAGCCTCCCATATTTATGGGCTTGCCCGTCACCACGGCAGTCACGGTTTGCCGCATGTGCATAGAGTAGGTGTCCATGATCCACGCCATGGTTTGCTCGTTGGTATTCACGTCCGGCGCGGGCACGTCCTTCTCCGGCCCGATGAACTCGATGATCTCCGACGTGTAGCGGCGCGTCATGCGCTCCAGCTCGCCGCGGCTCATGGTCTTGGGATCGCAGATGACACCGCCCTTGGCGCCGCCAAACGGAATGTTCACCACCGCGCACTTCCATGTCATCCAACTGGCCAGGGCGCGCACCTCATCCAGCGTCACATCCGGCGCGTAGCGGATGCCGCCCTTGCACGGGCCGCGCGCGATGTTATGCTGCACGCGAAAACCCGTGAACACGTCGATCATGCCGTTATCGAGCGCCACCGGAAAGTGCACGATGATCTCCCGCGACGGCGAGCGCAGCACCTTCCACAATCCGTCATCAAGGTTCAACTTGCGCGCGGCAAAATCGAAGCGCGCGTTTTGCGCTTCCCAGGGATTGATCTCCTGATCGAGCGTCACATGGGGGGATCCAGTTGCCATAAAGTTCTCCATCTCCTGCCGCGTTTCCGATTTTTCCGGAGCCGGAATGTGGCCCCGTTCATCAAGCTTATCGGTGCGGCGGCTAATCTGTCAGGGTTTCCGCGACCGTGGCCGCTTCCCGCCGCTCAGCGCGGCGGCGCGTTGCGAGGCGCCAAAACCGTCCGCAGACCCAAACCTCAGTGAGTCTAGGCTTGACGCCCGCCTGCGTCAAGGTGCGCCGAACCTTGTTAGGAAACGCTTCGCGGGCCGGTTCCCGTTGCGCCGGTCGATTTGCGAGTTGGGTTCCGAATTGGGGTCCGAATCGGGGCCTGAAGCGGGAACGCCTCCGCAACAGTGGAATCCCGCGAGCAGTTACACTTGAGCTGTGAAAGCCTCTTCCCGCTCAGCTCACCCCTCGCGCAAGGAGTTCCTGGCCCTGGCCCGGACGCACACGCTCGTCCCCGTTTGCCGCACGCTCATGGCCGACCTCGAAACCCCGGTTTCGGCCTTCTTGCGCGCCGCTTGGGGCCAGCGCGAGTGCTTTCTCCTGGAATCCGTCGAGGGCGGCGAGCAGGTGGGCCGTTACACTTTCATCGGCTTCACGCCCTTCAAGCGCATTGTGGCGCGAGGGCGCGAAATCGCCATCACCGAAGGCCGCAAAATCACCCGCCTGCAGGGAGACATTTTCGCCGTGCTGCGCGACGCCCTCGGTGGCCACAAGCCCGCGCGGCTGCCGGGCCTGCCGCCGTTCACTGCAGGCGCCGTCGGCTTCTTCGCATACGATGCCGTGCGCCAGATCGAGCGCTTGCCCGCGAACGCCAAAGACGAGCTCGGCATTCCCGACGCCTGCCTGCTCTTCTTTGACGAGGTGCTGGCCTTCGACCATGTGCGCAAGGAGATCTGGCTCGTCGTGACGGCCGATGTCTCGCGCGGCAACGCCTCTGCTGCCTACGATCGCGCCGTCAAGCGCCTTAACAAGCTGGAAAAGCACCTGAGCCTGCCCCTGCCCGAACGCGAACTCGAAAAATCGCGAAAGCCCGGCAAGCTCAAGGTCAAATATCGCACTCCGAAGAACGATTTTCTGGCCGCAGTCGCGCGCACCAAGGAGTACATCCGCGCCGGCGATGCATTCCAGGTTGTCCTTTCGCAGCGCTTCGACGTGGAACCCGGCGTCGACACATTCCAGGTCTATCGCGCGCTGCGCACCGTCAATCCCAGTCCCTACATGTTCTTTCTGCGCTTCGATCCGGACGGGCCGCTGGGTGTGGGTTCTGCTGGTAATTCGAAAATCTCGTCCAAAGGGTCAAAGGGGCGCGAGCCCCTCGAGCTTTCCGGCTCGTCGCCCGAGTTGCTGGTGCGCGTTCACCAGGGCAACGTCGAGTATCGTCCCATCGCCGGGACTCGGCCGCGCGGCGCCACGGAAGCTGAGGACAACGCACTCGCCGAAGAGATGCTGCACGACGAAAAGGAGCGCGCCGAGCACGTGATGCTGGTCGACCTGGGCCGCAACGATGTGGGCCGCGTCAGCCGCTTCGGCAGCGTCAAGGTCGACAAGCTGATGTTCGTCGAGCGCTACTCGCACGTGATGCACATCGTGAGTTCCATCGAAGGGAAATTGCGTCCGGACCTGACCGCCGTCGACGCGCTACGCGCCTGCTTCCCTGCCGGGACGCTCTCCGGCGCGCCCAAGGTCCGCGCTATGGAGATCATCGAGGAGCTCGAGCCCGCGCGGCGCGGCACTTACGGCGGCGCGGTCCTCTATGCCGACTTCTCCGGCAACCTCGACTCCTGCATCGCCATCCGCTCCATGCTGGCTATCGACGGCAAAGGCTTCGTGCAGGCCGGGGCGGGCATTGTGGCCGACTCCGTGCCCGAGCTCGAGCATCAGGAGTCCATCAACAAAGCCCAGGCCGTGATCCGCGCCATTGAGCGCGCGCGGCAAATGTAGAAGCAGCCAGTGCCTTATCCCAGAAGTTCGCATCAAGAATGGAGCTGTCATCCTGAGCGCAGTTTGACGCGTCTTTGCGTCAAACGGAGTCGAAGGATCTGCGGTTGTTCTTCGGAAACTCTGCCAGGAAATTCAGGTCCAACACTCTAGGTCCCTCGGTCCCAGCCTTACTCGGCTCCAAAGATCTTCCGGAAGAAATGCCCAATCTGGCCGAAGAATCCCGGCTTCTTCTGCTTTGCGGGAGCTTGCGGGGCGGGCATCGCGCTTGCCGCTGGCGCGGCCGGGGCGGCGGTACCAGGGCCAGTCGTCTGCGCTGCATGATCGGCGCCGTTGTAGCTGAGCGTGTCGGTCGCGCTCGCGACATGTGCCGGTGGAGCAGTAACCACCGGAGCTTGCGCCGAACCGGGTGCGAGTCCTTCGCTCTGCGCCAGTGGAAACTCGTTGCTCTCGGTCGCGACCGGGGGCGGACATCCGCAGGGTTCCTTTTCCTGGTCGACCACCGATTGCAGGCTGCCGTGCTCGAGCATTACGCGCTGCCCGGGCTGAACGCGGTAGAGGCCACCATCGAAGACGCTGCTGACCACCACGTAGGGTGCGTTCGCGCCGGCGTTATCGACGCAGGTGTCGCCGTGCTCGCCGAGCCGCACCTTGACATCGGCTGCATTCGGGCCGCCGACGAGAATGCGGAAGTACGGCGTCAGGAGCGTGTCGGCATTTTTTTCGCGCGCGTTGCTCGCGGCAAAACTGATCTCCACCGCGCCGCGATCGAGCGCGATGAGCAAACCCGGGACTTCGCCGGCCGGCGCGCTCGCATCGGCTGCCAGTTTCACCGTGCTCGACGCGCACACGCGCAGTGTTCCCCGATACGGCAACGTGACCTCGGCCGTCGCCGTGCCGGCTGAAATGCTGCCGCTGCCCGTCAGGTACGCGCGGCCGTTCCATGCCTGCAGCGGCCCAGCCACATCGAGCGCCGCGCCTGGAATCGATTTGTCCAGGGGAACAATGGCGACGGGAGGTGTGCTGAACGTGGGCGCCTGATCCGGCGGCGCGGCCTGCGGCGGTGCGTCTGGCGCTGCCGGTGCGCTCTGGGGAGCGCCTGCCGGATTTGCCGGTGGCGTTGTTTGCGCATGGAGCGTCGATCCGGCGAACCAAAACACGCACAGACCTAATGCCCAGACCGCATGAATTCGTAATTGCTCTTTGATCGGTGCGGGCGAGGACGCCCGCACTACAGCCGGCCAGGAGGCCGGCGCTACTTCGCTGCTCCATGCTTGAGCGCGTAAGGGGCCAATGCAGCGAGTTGTGGCGTTTGGCGTACCGTGCATGACTTACATATCCAGAAAGTTGCGGATCATCTGGTGGCCGCCTTCGGTGAGCACGCTCTCGGGGTGGAACTGCACGCCCTCGATGGGCAACGTGCGATGCCGCAGGCCCATAATGACAGTTTCGCTGCCGGGGCCCGATCCCTCTGTTTCCGCGGTTCGCGCCGTCACGGTCAGTTCGGCGGGCAGCGACTTCTGCTCCACGATAAGCGAGTGATAGCGCGTGCAGGTGAGCGGCGTGGGCAGCCCCGAGAATATGCCCCTTCCATCGTGATCGACCGCGCTGGTCTTGCCGTGCATCAGGGTTTTGGCGCGAACGACCTTGCCGCCGAAGGCTTCGCCGATGGCCTGATGGCCGAGGCAGACACCGAGAATCGGCGCTTTGCCCGCCATGTGGCGGATAAGCGGCACCAGGATGCCGGCCTCGCCCGGCGTGCATGGCCCCGGCGAGAGCAGAATCCGGTCGGGCTTCATGGCCTCCACTTCGTCGGGCGTCACCTCGTCGTTGCGGCGCACCACCACCTCGGCACCCAGCTCGCCTAAATACTGCACCAGGTTGTAGGTGAACGAATCGTAGTTGTCGAGAACGAAGACCATCCTGATTTCAGTGTAGCGCGAGGGCATCCCAGAGCCACGCGCTGCGCTTGCATCCTTCAGGGCGATCGCATGATGATGGTGGACCATCGGGAGCAAAGGGCTTTGAAAGGGCACGGCTTCAGCCCGTGCCGATTGAGATGGCAATCCGCCTTGGCTTTAGCCGCTGAGGGATGCTTCTGCCGGCTCAACCCCATCCCTCAGGGCCTTCTGAAGACCAGACATTTTCTCGGCAGCTTTCTGCGGCACGGCTGAAGCCGTACCCTTTCAAATGAGCTCTCTATATATTTCTTCGTTCATGCGATTGCCCAGTTGCGCGCGCTCGCGCCCATCTGCAAAACTGGCCCTTGACTATGGTCCTTCACTTCCTCATTCAGGGCCGCGTGCAGGGCGTCGGCTTTCGCTGGTTTGTGCAGCGCGAGGCCAGCGAACTCGATCTGCGCGGCTGGGTGCGCAACACAGAAGAGGGCGACGTGGAAGTTGTGGCCGCCGGCGAAGCCGCCGACCTCAACGAGCTTCGATCCAGTTTGAAGCGCGGCCCGCGCGGCAGCCGTGTCGATCGCTTCGTCGAGCACACACTCAGCGACAGCGAAGCGGAGAACCTTGATGCGTTCCGCATTGACGGAGCGTGGTGAAAAAACAGGGAGTAGCCAGTAGCCAATAGGGAGTAGAAAAACTGGCCGCCCATCGAAGCGTTCTGCTCCCTGTTCCCTGCTTTCGAGCGATAGACTAAGAGCTGACAACTGAGAACTGGAACTGGAGCGAAGTACTGCCATGCCGGAATCCGCGACGCCTGTAAATGTAGAGGATCTGAAAAAGCTGGTCCGCACTGTACCAGATTTCCCCAAGCCGGGGATTCTTTTTTACGACATCACCACGCTCCTGAAGGACAAGACGGGCTTTGCGAAGCTCATTGACGCGATGGCTGCGCATTACATCGGGCGCAGGATCGATCTGGTGCTGGGCATAGAGGCGCGGGGATTTATTTTCGGCCCCGCGCTGGCTTACCGTCTGAATGCCGGTTTTGTTCCCGTGCGAAAGCCCAAGAAACTGCCCGCGCCGGTGGCTCGCGTTTCCTACGATCTCGAATACGGCACCGATACGCTGGAAATTCATCTGGACGCCATCGCGCCGGGCCAGAATGTGGTGCTGGTCGACGATTTGCTGGCCACGGGCGGCACCATGGAGGGCACTGTCAAGCTGGTGAAGCAGCTGGGCGGAGTGATTGCAGGCCTCGGCTTTGCCATCGAGCTCGATTTTCTGAAGGGCCGCGAGCGATTCAAGGAATACGACGTGTTCAGCCTGCTGCATTACGACGAGTAGAGCGGAGTTAGCGGGGTTAGCGGGGCTCGGACTGTGTCCACTTCGTTTCGTGATGATCTTGGGCGAGCGCGGGCGTGGACGCCCGCGCTACAGCCGGTCAGGAGACCGGCGCTACATAAACTGGCGCTACGATTTGTCTATGCGTCTTCCGCCGCCTCTTCTGTCGCCTCTTCACGCGGCTCGATAGAGCTGCTGCCGGCCTCCGGTTCCAGTGAGCTGCCGGGCTCCGATTCCTGCTGAATCATCATGGCGTCCGCAAAGCGGTAGCCGACGTAGACATCGGTGAGCAAATAGAGAGGCTTCGAAGGGTCGTCCTCGATCTTCTTGCGCAGTTGACGCACGAAGGTGCGCAGATACTCCACTTCCTCGCGGCATTCGGCGCCCCACACGGCGGTGAGCAGCTTGGCGTAAGTCACCACACGTCCCGCACGACTCATCAGGCAATACAGAATGTCGAATTCCTTGCGCGTCATCTTCACCGGAGTGCCGCGCCTGGTCACGCGCCGCTTCACCGGATCGAGGCGAATTTCCCCAATCTCAATAGGCGCGTCCTCGGGCCGGGCCGGGGCCCTCACGCGCCGCACCGCGCTGCGGATGCGCGCAATCAGCTCCCGGGTGCTGAAGGGCTTGGTCACGTAATCGTCGGCGCCCAGATCCAGCGCCTCCACCTTGTCCTCTTCCTCGTCGCGCACGGTGAGCATCAGCACCGGCAGGCGCGGGGCGAAAGTGCGGATGCGCCGCAGCGTCTCGATGCCGCCGATGCCCGGCATGTTGATATCCAGCAGCACGGCATCGTAGGTGGTGCTGCGCAGCACCTGCAGCGCTTCCTCGCCGCGCGCGGCTTCGGCCACCTGGAAACCCAGCTCCATGAGCGGAGGCCGTAACGCCCGGCGGATTGCCGATTCGTCGTCTACCACCAGAATGCGGATCGCTGGTTGCATCATCCCGAACTCTCCTTCTCGATCGTCAGAGGAATCGCGGCAAAGAAGGTTGTGCCTTCCTGCTCCTCGCTCGTCACCCACACGTAGCCGCCGTGGATCTGCGCCGCACGCTTGGCCACCGAAAGTCCGATTCCCGTTCCGGGTGCGCGGTTGGCGTAGCTCGAGGAACGGTAGTACCGGTCAAAGATGCGTTCGCGGTCGGCCATGGGGATTACCGGCCCGAAACTATGCACGGAAAAAACCGCCTCAGCGCCGGCCGCAAGAACCCGGATGGTAATCGTGGTCCCGAAATTCGAGTATTTGCACGCGTTGTCAATGTACTGGGTCAGCAGCATCACCATCAACTGGCGGTCGCAGCTCAGCATCAGGTCCTCGTCTTCGATTTCCATGGCAACCTTCATGCTGGCCAACCGATCCTTGAGGCTGCTCACAACCTCCTCGACCATCGTTCCCGCATTCACGCGCTCCACATGAATCGAAACTTCGCCCGCATCCAGCCGCGCCGTAGTCAGCAGGCGCGTGGTCAGGTCGCCCAACAGCCGCGTCTGCTCGTCGATCAGCGAAACCAGATCCGCCTGGCCCGGCGAAAGATGGCCCATCTCATTCAAGCCTGTCGACGCCGCGCGAATCGCCGTCAGCGGCGTCTTGTAGGCGTGCGCCAGGCTGTCGAGCACCGTGGAGCGCAGCTGCTCGGTGCGCCGCTCGGTCTCGATGCGGCTCTCGTTGGCGAAGGCGCGATAGCGGTCGAAGGTGATGGCAATCAGCGATGCGATGGCGTTGTTGATCAACGGGCTGGTGTCGCCGCGCACCACCAGGCTGCCGATGGGCACCGCACCCAGGCGCACTACGCGCCGTCCAATCCCGCTCGCCGCATCGTCGTCCGTGGTTTCGAAATAGTAGACGTTCTGCGCCATCTCCTGGGGATCGATGTTCCAGTAGCCGGCCTGGTACACGTCGTGCAAATCGGCGTCGAAGACCGCGACGGCTTCGAGGTCGAAGATATCGTGCACCAGCTCGGCCAACTGCGGTCCGGGCTCGATGTACAGATTCATCTTCAAGGTGCGCCGCGTGAACTCGTAGAGATTCTCCATCTGGCCGCCCCGCGACTCCGCCTCGCGCGCGTGCTCGGTGATGCGGGAAGAAAGCCGGCTCACGGTGAGAGCCACCAGCACAAACACCACCAGCGTGATCGAGCTTGCCGGATTGGCGGCCAGGGAGAGCTGCGACTGCCGCGCCGAAAACCAGCTTTGCGCCACCACCGCCGTGAGCGAAACAATCACCGCCTGCCAGAAGCCGCACAGCAACGCCATGGGAACCACGATGAGCAGATAGAGCAGCGCCGCCACGGGAAGCAGCCAACTGGACCAATGCGCCAGTGCCGCCATGAGCACTACGCTCATACCGCCCAGGGCAGACTCGAGCGTAAACAGAAGAACGCGTGTGCCCGAGCCGCGCGAGTGCCATGGCCCGAAAACCGAACGCATTAGGTAGCTCTGAGTCAACCCGGCACTCACTTTCTGTTCTCGCATGCCCTGCGTGCACCCGTGGTACGCAGCAAAAACTGATCTGGAAGCTCAGGCAGCCTGCACTCCAACCGTCCAACTTGTGGAAATCGCTGCCGCCGCAATGCGGAGTTGTCTTCAGATTCGAGCGCCTGAGCAGGAGAAAGTAAAGTTTAGCAGGTTCTTTACACCTTTTTCATGCCGCGCAACCTCTCATTTGCCACTCTTCCGAATGCATCGTAAGGCCTTGCGGGCAAAAGGGGATAACGGTTCTTGCGTTCAGCTCCAGAGAACTCTTTTTATAATCTTCATAATTTCTTTATGCTTCCTTTGCATTACTAGCGCTAGACAGTTTCACTCTTACCACGGCTCACATGAACCTCAGTTGATTGCCGGCACGCTGCAGGCAGTCTCAACCGCAACCGTGTGTACTTCCCTGCAACCTCGAAAGGCCCTGACACGGGGCTTGAGAGGGCGCGCTCTGACGCGCCTTAACGATCTCGCTTGGTCTTGCGTAATTCACAAACTTTTTTCTGGAGGATTCTTGTCGATGCAATCAAATGCAAAGGTCATACTTCGATCCATTGCCGGCGCCGCGATGACATTCGCGCTTGTGGCTGGCGCACAAGCGCCCACCCCCCCAGCGGAGCCGGCGTCAGCCCCGGCCGCGCAAACTCCCGCGCCAGCGGCACCCGCTACCCCTCCAGCCGCACCTACATGGAGCGTTGGTCCTATGGATCTGAGCGGGTTTATCGACGGCTACTGGAGCGGCAACTTTAACCGGCCGACCGCCAACGCGCTGGGCGACCAGCTCAACCAACTCTACAACTTCAACGACAAAACGGATCAGTTTGAACTCAGCGCCGCCAAGCTGACGTTGAACCACGATCCCGATCCGGTCGGCGCGCATGTCGACTTCGTCTACGGCCGCACCAACACGCTGATTAACACTCCCCCGGCCGACAGTACCTCCGCCGATCAGCTCAATTACATCGAGCAGGCTTTTCTAAGCATCAAGCCGCCCAAGGCCAAAGGATTTGAGTTGGACTTCGGAAAATTCGTCACATCGGCCGGCGCGGAAGTGATCGAAGCCAAAGATAACTGGAACTATTCGCGCTCCCTGCTTTTCGTGAACGCCATTCCCTACTGGCATTTCGGCGTGCGCACCTCGATGCCCGTGTCGAAGACAGACACGATAGGCTTCCAGTTGGTCAACGGCTGGAACAACGTCTCCAAGTCACAAGGTGGCGTGACGGGCGTGTTCACCAACGCATACACCAAGCCCAAGGCCGCTTGGGCCATCAACTGGATCGTCGGTCCTGAAAACTACGGCACCACCAGCGGACTCCGCAACCTGATCGACACAACTCTGACGCTGACGCCCCCAGGAAAATACAACGCCTACTTCAACTACGACTACGGCGCGAACAGGGACGGCATGTACACCTGCGAAGAGGAGTACACTTGCGGCGACACCAAGTTGCATGACTGGTGGGGCGCGGCAGGCGCGCTTCATGCTCAGGCCACCTCCAAGAACGCGATCGCTCTGCGCGCTGAATACTTCAACGATCCCGACGGCTTTCAGACCGGCGTTGGACAGCACGTTGTCGAAGGAACCTTCACTTATGAATACAAGTGGGTGGAAGGTGCGCTGATGCGCGTTGAATATCGCTGTGACGCGTCCAACGTCAACTTCTTTTCCAAGCAAATGAACGCCAGCCTTGAAAAAGGCGCGGTGAGCCAGCAGCAGACGCTGACCATCGCGTTCATCGCCTTCTTCGGACCAAAACGCTAAGAAAACACTCTGTCTGTTCTTTATTTCGTCCTCACGAGCCGAACGATAGACTCGGCTCACCGCAGAGCAACCGGGACCGGCCAGCGCTGTATCTGGCCGGGCCCGACATATTCGACGCCGCATCTCAGTTCGGCGCACGCGGTGGAGGACGAGCCGCAAGCAGATGTTTTCGAAATCTCCCGGGGGCAATCCACCGGGAGCCGCCAGGCGAATTTCAACCCTCAGGAGAATATTCATGGCAGATCAGAAAGCACCTCAAATGCAGGCCACGCTCGGCCTCACTGGTTTAACCAGTAACGCGATGGCGCTCATCGCTCCCGGCGCCTTCCTGTGGCTCACCTTCTATCTCCAGGCCTCTACGGGCGTTGCCGGCCAGCCCTCCACGGCTCCCTCTATGTGGATCGGCATCTTCGCCGCTTTGCTGCTTTGTCTAGCGACCGCGGTTTCCTACGCCGAGATTTCCAAGCTCTATCCCGGCACGGGTTCCAGCTACTACTACGCCGAGCAGGCCATGCTTTCCAAGGACGCGGCCTTCAAGTACGCCCGCATCTCCAAGTTCATCGTCGGTTGGGGCTCGCACCTCTACTACTGGGTCTATCCCGGCGTGATGGTGGCAGTCACCGGCATCTTCGTGGGCTACGTAGTTGGCTTCCTCTATCCGAACTTCCTGAGCGGCTCGAACCCCGGCCCTGTCTTCATGGGCCTGGTCGCCGTTGTGTTCTCGTTCTTTGTCGCCTGGATCGCAGCCAAGGGCGCCGGCGCTTCCACGGCCGTCAACCTCGCCATCAATGTCGTGCAGATTTCCGCGCTGATCGTCTTCAGCGTCCTTGCGCTGGGCTATCGCGCCAACCACCCGGCTGGCACACCGGCCTTCCAGTACGACGGCCAGAGCATGAAGACGTTCACCTACCAGTTCGCCACCAGCCCCAAAGACAGCTCCGTCATGCGTGATGCGAACGGCGACCCGCTTCCGCTGCTCGATAAGGCAGGAAAGCCAGTAGTATTCACGATCGACTACCCGACCACCGATTCAACTGGCAACTTCCTCACCCACCCCAACGCCGCCTCCGTGATTGGCGTTCACAAGTTCAGTTTTATGTTCATCCAGGCAACCGTAGCCATTCTCATTCTGGTCGGTTTCGAATCGGTTACCTCGATGGGAGGCGAGGCCAAAAATCCAACCAAACATATACCGATCGCCGTCATCGCGTCGCTGCTCATCCAGGGATTGTTCTGTTACTTGTTTGAGTACTTCTGCGCCAACTATTTCCTCAACTCCGGCTATACCATGCAGAGCGCGGTCAGTTCCGCAGCGCCCATCGGCGACATGATGATCATTGTCGGCGATCAATTGCTCGGTCAGGGTCATGGCAAGTACTTCATGCTGGCGGAAGCAATCACCGTGTTTCTGGCGCTCATCGGCACCACGCTGGCCTGCATGAATACCGGTGCCCGCGTCACCTACGCCATGGGCAAGGATGAGGAAGTTCCCGAGCACTTCGGCATCCTGCACGCCGGATCGCTCTCCCCGCGCAAGGCCATCTGGACCTTGGCCGTGATCTCCGCGGTCATCGGCGTCATCGCAGTCTCGCTGGCCTTCGGCGACGCCAGCGCGCCCACCGACGCATCCATCGCGGCCCTGCCGCACAGTATTTTCTCCAGCTTCGGCTATACCACGCACGACAAGATGGCCGCGCTGCCCAACTCCCTGCTCGCCATCACGCTCACCTCCAACTTCGGCACCTTCATCCTCTACGCGCTCAGTTGTTTCCTGTGCATCGTAGCCTATACCGGGCGTCCGGACTTCAGCTTGCTCAAGCATTGGCTGATTCCTGGCTTCGGTTTGCTTGCGAACCTGGTCTGCATGGCCTTTTATGTGGCGGGCCCGTTCTTCAACCTCGGCACCAAGATGGAACCATTAACCGCGCTGGGCATCTCCGCTGTCTGGGGCCTCTACGGAGCGGTGTACTTCATCCGCTCCTCGAAAGCCAAAGGCAAGTCGGCATTGCTGACTGCCAAATAGCAAACTGTTTAGTCCGAACGTTAACTCCGATTCAGATCCTGGGTGGATCTCCTCTCCGGCCTCGTTATGAGAGGCTGGAGAGGGGACCCACCCAGTTGCCGTTTTCAAGCTCGACCACTCATCCCCTGAACCGAGCCTTCCGCTATAACTTCGCGGGATGCTTCACGCGGCGGCAAACATGTTGGATGTACAGTTCGGCCAGGCAAGCGACTTTGGCAAAGTCCGCACCAATAATGAGGACGCCATGGGGTCGTTTATCCCTGCATCGCGCCAGCAGGCGCGTTCTCACGGTTATCTTTTTGTGGTTGCCGATGGAGTCGGCGGCATGGATCTGGGCGAAGTCGCCTCATCCACGGCAGTCACCGTGCTCACCGACGAGTTCGGCAAAGCGCAATCCGGATCCATGCTCATCAATCTTTTGCCGCGGCTCATCGAGCGCGCCAACAGGGCTGTGCACGATTGCATGCTCAATCCACAGCACAACGGGCAAAGGATGGCCACCACGATCGTGGCCTGCGCCCTGCGCTACGACCAGGCCGTAATTTCGCACGTCGGCGATTCGCGCTGCTATCTGGTGCGCAACGGCCAGGCGCGGCAGATCACGCAGGACCACACGCTGGTCAACGAGCAGCGCAAGATGGGGCTGATCTCCGCCGATGAGATTGCAGTGTCGGATGCGCGTCATGTGCTCATTCGCTCCGTGGGACCGGAGATGTTCGTCTCGCCCGACACTACGGCCGTCACGCTGCAGCCGGGCGACGTGCTCATTCTATGCACCGACGGTCTGCATGACGAGTTGCGCGAAGCGGAGATCGCCTCCATTGCTTCGCAAAAGAAGGATGCCACGCAAATCGCCAAAGAACTGGTTGCCCGCGCGGTCGAAATCGATGGCGGCGACAACACCACCGCGCAGGTCATTCGCGTCCGCTCGGTGGAGCAGGTGGGCATGTATCGCGGACGGCCGTACCGGCTGCCGATTTGAAAGAGACAGGGACCAAGGGACCGAGGGAACAAGGGAACGACGCGCCGAAGCCGCGGGTCAGCGAGTCAGCGAGTCGGCAAAGCAGCCTGATTGGTGTGTTCGAAACTTCAAGGCAAAGCGAAAACTTTTTTGGTCCCTTGGTCCCTTGTTCCCTTGGTCCCTGTTTCCCGCTACAGTAGTGAAAGCTACCCCATGGAGCCCGAAGCACGATGAGTTTTTACGATGCCCTGGAGCCCGGCGCGCACATTGATTCCTACCGCATCGATGCGGTGGTTGCGCGCAGCGGCATGGCCACCATCTACCGCGCCACCGACCTGCGCGACGACCGCGTCGTCGCCCTGAAGATTCCCCATCCCGACATGGAAGCCGATCCGCTTTTTTCCGACCGCTTCCAGCGCGAGGCTGCCATCGGTGAACGTCTCGACCACCCCAATGTGATGCGCGTGTTCGGCGGCGAAAAGCGCGCCCGCATCTACATGGTCATGGAGTGGTGCGAGGGCCGATCGTTGCGCCGCATTCTCGACGAAGGCCGCCTCTCCTACGACCGCGCCATTCACATCGCCGAGGGCGTGCTCAGGGCCCTGGCCTACACTCACGCCAACGGCGTGGTGCATCGCGACCTGAAGCCGGAAAACATCCTGGTCGACGAAAACGACAACATCAAGCTCATCGACTTCGGCATCGCCGGCGATACGTCCTCGCGCCGGCTCACCTACGCCAACTTCACCACCGCGCTGGGCACGCCCGATTACATCTCTCCCGAACAGGTGAAGGGCAAGCGCGGCGACGGACGTAGCGACATCTACTCCATGGGCGTAATTCTCTACGAGATGCTGACCGGCAAACTGCCCTTCCATGGCTCCACGCCATTGGCCGCCATGAATGACCGCCTGCTGAACCACCCCACGCCGCCGCAGGTAGCCGATCCCTCCGTCTCTGCGCAGATGCAGGAGATTCTTTACCGCGCGCTGGAGCGCGATCCCAAAAACCGCTACCCCCGGGCCGAGGAGTTTCTCCACGATCTGGAGCACCCTGAAGAGGTCGGCGTCGAAGACCGCGACGAAATTCGCGACTGGCAGAATCGCAAATCTCCGCTGGTCCGCAAAATCCTTTACTACGGCGCGTTGGCTCTCATACCCGTAGTCATCTTGCTAATCATGGTGTTAATCGCCCGCCACCGGTGAGAGGAAACAGCGGAGCTAGCTGTGTTGGCGGAGTTAGCTGAGTTAGCCGTCACGCAAACCGGCGCGTGCATGTAGCGCCGGCCTCCCGGCCGGCTGTAGCGGGGGTCTCCTGACCCCCGCTCACCCATCTATACAGAATCTCAGGATTCGCGTGCGTCCGCTCTTGATTTTGAGGCTTGGTATTGCGCGGAGTCTTCGAAACAGCCCGCTTATCGCGAGCCCGCAGTTTCCACCTGCGCTTGAATTTCTTCGGTGAGCGCTTCGGCGGCGTCGATGCAGTCTTTGCGGCTCACGTCGCGATGCGTCACTAGGCGGATGGCATGCGGCCCGAAGGCATTGGCGAGCACACCGCGCGCCTTCAGCCGCGCCACGAGTTCGGCCGCGCCCTTCCCCGCCTGCAATCGGAAGATGACGATATTCGTTTCTACTGACGCCAGATCAATCGCCACACCCTCGGTATGCGTCAGCGCCTCGGCCAGGAGGCGCGCGTTAGCGTGATCTTCGCGGAGATGCTTGGGGCCGTCCTCGAGCGCAATCAGTCCCGCCGCCGCCAGCACACCCACCTGCCGCATTCCGCCGCCCAGGCACTTGCGCAGAATGCGCGCCCGCGCCATCTGCCCCGCTGAACCCACCAGCATCGAACCCACGGGCGCGCCCAGTCCTTTCGACAGGCAGAACATCACGGTGTCGAAGCCGCGCGTCAAAGTTTGCACGTCCACGCCCAGCGCCACGGCGGCATTGAAGATGCGCGCACCGTCCAGGTGCAAGGGGAGCTTGCGGTTCTTTGCCCCTTCCCAGATCTCCTCCAGAATTTCCAAGCGCGTGCAGCGTCCACCGGCTAAGTTCGCCGTGTTTTCAATCTCGATGAGGCCCGTCGGCGCGCGGAACGGCCCCACGGGAGTGATCGCCGGCTCAATATGTTTCCAGGTGAGAATGCCGCCTTCAGCGGGCACGGCGCGAATCAGGCAGCCGGAAAAAACCGCCGTCGTCGCCATCTCGAAGTCGAGAATATGCGCGCGCGATTCGGCAATCACTTCCTGCCCCGGCTGTGTCAGCAAACGGATCGCAATCTGGTTGCCCATGGTGCCCGTAGGCACGAACAGCGCCGCTTCGCGACCAAACACCTCCGCCGCGCGCCGCTCGAGCAGGTTGACGGTCGGGTCCTCGCCGTACACATCGTCGCCCACTTCGGCAGCCGCCATGGCCGCGCGCATCTCCGGCGTAGGCTTAGTCACGGTATCAGAACGTAAATCAATGATTGCGGACAATGTCTTTCGCCTTTCTTGAACAAGGGAGTAGGCAGTAGGGAGTAGGGAGTAGAAAACCGCTCAAGCCCTGAGTTTTCTCATTAGGGCGACAAGCATTTTCCCTATCTCGTCACAGAGACTCTCTGCCTCCAGCCGTTTTAGCTCTGCGCCAAACCCCAACTTGCCGGCAATAAGAAGCTGAGTTTGCACCTCGCAATTCGAGCCTCTCGCGTGACCGAGGAATTGGACGTATTCGCCTTTCGTCGATCGGCCATAGCCTTCTGCAATGTTGCTAGCGACGGAAACCGAGGCTCGACGCAACTGATTCGTCAAGCCGAATTGCTCAGAGTTTGGGAAGGATGACGTCAGCTTGTAAACCGCAACGCTAAGTTCTACTGACTTCTGCCATACGATGAGATCCCTGAATGAGCCTGCCATGGTTCCTCTTTCGATTGCTGCTTTCACGCGGGAAACAGCTCACGCAGGATCGTAACATCCTACTCCCTACTGCCTACTCCCTGCCTTTACGGGATTTTCGCCATCGGCAGCTCCATCACCGCCGTGCGCTTGCCGTCCTTCTCCGCATACGCCCACAGGCCGTGGAAGTTGGCGCGGATTCCCGGCTGCGTTTTCAGGAACGCGCTCAGCACTGCCGTGGCCTCGGTGTGCAGCGCGGCTGGATCGGTGACGCCGGTCGACTGATATACCACGCCCAGGTCGGCCTCGCGCAGCGTGGGATCGAAGCCCACTGCCTCGATCTTCCATGTGCGATCGCCATCGGGCAGCGACAGCGGAAACGCGCTTTGCGGCGAAGGTATGATGAGCGCCTGCTCCTGGCGCAGCTTTTCGAGATTCGGCGAGGAGAGAAAGTCCACTGGCAGCAGCAGGTAGCGGGCCGCATCGTAGCTGTACCACGCGCTCCACGGATCGGCCTTGGCCAGCGCGCGCCCGCGCACCCAGTACCACACGCCGTCATGCCCTTCAAAGACGCCCGGCCGAATCGTCAGTCCCGCCAGTTTCCATGCCACCGCCGCGCTGTCCCATGCCAGAATCAGACTGATCTGACCCGCCAGCGGCGCTCCCATGGCATCGGCCAGCACCACGGCATAACGACCCGGCGGCAGCGCGCTCATATTGACGGTCACGGTCAGCGACCCCGAGGCATTGGAGCAGAAGAACTGCGTATCGGCAGGCGCTGTCTGCTCGCTCGCGTCAAGCAGGTAGAGGTTCCGCAACTGGAACTGGCCGCCCTTCAGCAGCGGCGCCGCCTGTTCCACGGCTGCGCGGATTCCATCCCACTGCGACGCTTCCTGCGGCAGCAGCATGGCCTGCAGCGTAGAGTAATCCTGCGCCGTCACGGCGTTTGCCACCCTGGTGACGATGGCGGCGAGCGCATCCCGGTCCAGCGATCCGAGTTGGGGCTCTGGGGTGCAACTCGCCGCCCGGGCCGTCCATGGCGACCACAGCAACGCCAACATCAACAAAACCATCCAAGCCGTATTCGCACAGCGCAAGCGCATCGCCACCTTCATCCTTTTTGCCCCGAAAAGCTCATTTTTCGACGGCCCTATGAGCGTCCCCCAGCCACTGCTAGTCTAGTACAGTGAGCGGCTATGGATGGCGGCGCACGGGCGCCGCATTCTGCCGCAGTTGATTCGGCAATTCAACTGTGGCGCGCTTTCCCACCCTTTTCCGCAAAAGCGCGGAAAAGGATGGGGCACGGATGCATTATTTTGTTGCCGGGTCAAAAGGAGCCGATTCCGATGCGAACTCTCGGACCGCAGCAGCCGGAATCCCCTAACAGCGCCAGCGAGCGAAACGGGGGGCGTGCCCTCGTGCGCCGCCAGCCTTGCGCCGCCGCGCGGCCTCTGTCCGCGCTTTTTCTCGCATTGGCCGCATTTTTCGCGGCGCAATTCGTCTTTGGATTCACTCTCAACGCGCAAACGCCATCTGTTCCGGCTCCCCCGCAAGCACCCGCGCATCATCACAAGAAGCCCTCGCCAGCAAAGCCCGCGGCCCAATCAGCTCCGGCCCCTGCGTCCGTCGCGCAAGCGGCTCCGGTTCCGATCCCTTGTCCCGTCGGGCCTCCTGCTCCCGTCCTTTCGCCCGCGGCGCCTTGCATTCCCAACTGGCCGGCCAACCACAAACCTGCCGAGGCGTCAATCGTCTGGGACAGCCACGGCCTGTTCATTCAAGCCTCCAACTCCAGCCTGGACCAGATTCTGAATGACATTTCGCTGAAGACCGGCGCGAAGGTGGAAGGCATGGGCGCGGACGAGCGCGTTTTTGGCACCTACGGTCCCGGCCCTGTCCGCGATGTGCTCACCGAGCTTCTCGAGGGTTCCGGCTACAACATTCTCCTGGTCGGCGATCTGGGCCAGGGCACGCCGCGAAGGATCGTGCTGAGCGGCCGCCCCACCGGCCCGGCGCAGCCCTCCGGCCAAAGCCCTCCAGCCGACAGTGAAACCGAGCAGGAGCAGTCGGCAGCACCGGAAGCGCCACCGACCGGGCCATCGTCGCAACCTGAGCCGCCGCCCGTGCCGGCGCGCTCTCCGCAGCCAATGATGCCGCAGCGCCCAGGGCAGATGCAACCGATGCAGCAACAACAGCAGCAGAACAATCCACAGAATCCGCAAAACTGAGAGGAGAGCTTCGCCACCGGAGGCCGACGGCTGAAAGCCGGTCTTACGAGGCTGCCGAGAGATGGGGAACAGGGGATGAATCCCCCAAAGAACTTCCCTCAGCGCCAAAAGGCCCGATTAATTTTGTTGTCTTTATGGCGCGACTGAAGTCGTGCCCTTTCAAGGTAACGAGTTTTTGTAGAGATTCTTACGAGATCCGCGCCGCTTCGGGCTGGGACTTGAGGAGGGCCGGACGCCGCGGTGCGCGCATCAGCGCGAAAACCACGCGCAGCATCGCAAAAGCGGTGAGAATGCCAAATGCCAACGCGCCCAATGACGCCAGGATCAACATCGCCAAATCCAGCAAATTTGCCATTGCTACCGCTTCTCCCATAATGTGCGTCTACGGCCGCACGGTGCGCGCCCCGCCGCCTGTCGAAATTGCGCGTGCCGGCAAGCCAGACAGGCGTCATTGCGATTGTCGCAGATTGTCTGCCGCGTTGACCCTCATTTCTGTTGCCAAATAGAATACCCCTAGGGTTTGTAAACACTCATGGATTTGCGGCGTAACGCACCGCCAACCAATCGGAACCCGCCGTCAACGTTTAATCAACCATGCCAATCACCCACATCTCGGTGCGGGGAGCGCGCCAGCACAACCTGCGCGACATCAACGTGCGCATTCCCCGCAACGCACTCACCGTGGTCACCGGTCTCTCCGGCTCCGGCAAAAGCTCGCTGGCTTTTGACACCATCTACGCCGAGGGCCAGCGCCGCTACGTTGAGACGCTTTCTGCCTACGCGCGCCAGTTTCTCGACCAGATCGAGCGGCCCGACGTAGACTCGATCGAGGGCCTGAGTCCGGCCATTTCCATCGAGCAGAAGACCACCAGCCGCAGCCCTCGCTCGACGGTTGGAACCATTACCGAGATCTACGACTATCTGCGCCTGCTCTACGCCTCGGTGGGCACGCCCCACTGCCCTAACTGCGGCCGGCCCATCGCCCGCCAGACCGCCGAGCAGATTGTGCAACGCATCCTGGAACTGGGCAAAGGCGAGCGCGTAACCGTGATGGCGCCCATTGTGCGGGGCCGCAAGGGAGAGTTTAAGGATTTGCTGGATCAGCTTGATCAGCAAGGCTTTCGCGCTCGCGTGGACGGCGAGGTCCGCGACATTTCTGAGCCTTTCGCCCTCGACCGCCGCAAGAACCACACCATTGAAGCCATCGTCGACCGCGTGCTCTTGAAAACCGACGTTGCCCCATCCTTGGCGACAGTTTCATCGTCGACAAGGGTGGGAGGCGCCGACTCGCATCCCGCCTCTAGCAAACCGACCATCGAAAAGCGCCCCATCGAAGCGCGTTTGGCCCAGGCCGTCAACAAAGCCCTGCAACTGGCCAACGGCCTGGTCCTCATCACCTTCAATGACGGCAACGAGCAACTGTTTTCCTCGTCGATGGCCTGCCCCGACTGCGGCCTCGACGTGCCCAAGCTCGAGCCGCGCAGTTTCTCCTTCAACTCCACCTTCGGCGCCTGCCCCAACTGCCACGGCCTTGGTTCGCTTTACGACTTCGACCCCGCCAAGGTCATCATCGACTGGTCGAAGCCGCTGCTCGACGGCGGTCTCGGTCCCGGCTCCTCGTCGCAATACCTCATCAAGCTCATGCAACTCGCAGCCACGCGCTACAATATCGACCTTAAAGTGCCCTTTGAAGATTTGCCTCCAAAGCAGCAGCATATTTTGGTTTACGGTCCGCCGAAGGGCGAGGCCCCGCGCACCGGCTTTCACGGCATTCTGGCTTACCTGCGCGACAACGCGGAGGAAGCGCGCAGCGACAGCTACCGCGAATACATGATGAGCTACATGTCGGCGGTGCCCTGCCCGGTGTGCCGTGGCAAGCGCCTGCGTCCGGAGTCGCTGGCCGTGAAGGTCGGCGGTCTTTCCATCGCCGACTTCACCGCCCTCCCGCTCAATCGCGCGCTCTCGGCCGCCATCAATCTGCAGTTCACCGAGCGCGAAGCCCTCGTCGCCGAGCGCCTGCGCCGCGAGATCGCCGAGCGCCTGGAATTCCTTTGCGCCGTTGGCCTCAACTACCTTTCGCTCGACCGCAACGCCACCTCGCTCTCCGGCGGCGAGGGCCAGCGCATCCGTCTCGCCACGCAAATCGGCTCGCGCCTGCGCGGCGTCCTCTACGTGCTCGACGAGCCCTCCATCGGCCTGCACCAGCGCGACAACAATCGCCTCATTGAGGCCCTGGAGAAACTCCGCGACCTAGGCAACACAGTTCTCGTCGTCGAACACGACGAGGAAACCATCCGGCATGCAGATTTCGTTCTCGACCTCGGACCGGGAGCAGGGCGGTTGGGAGGTCTTGTCGTCGCCGAGGGCACGCCGGAGCAGATTATGGCGTCGCCTACGTCGCTTACCGGCCGTTATCTGAGCGGCGCAGCCACCATGCTGCAGCGTACGCAGCCACGCAAGCTCACCGGCAAGTGGCTCAGCATCGTCGGCGCGCGCGAGCACAACCTGCAGGATGTGAGCCTGCGCATCCCCCTCGGCGTGATGACCGTCGTTACCGGCGTGAGCGGCAGCGGAAAAAGCACCCTCATCAACGACATTCTTTATCGCTCGCTCGCCAAGTCGATTTACGGCTCGCGCGAGGAGCCCGGCGCACACGAAGCGCTCACCGGCACCGAGCAAATCGACAAGGTCGTGCGCATCGATCAGTCGCCCATCGGGCGCACGCCGCGCTCCAATCCCGCCACTTACACGGGCGTCTTCTCGCCCATCCGCGATCTGTTCGCCATGCTGCCCGAGGCGCGCGAGCGCGGCTACAAGCCCGGCCGCTTCAGCTTCAACGTCACCGGGGGCCGCTGCGAGGCCTGCCAGGGCGACGGCCAGCGCCGCATTGAAATGAATTTCATGCCCGACGTCTACGTGCAATGCGAAGTCTGCAACGGCCGCCGCTACAATCAGGAGACGCTGGCCGTGAAATTTCACGGCCACTCCATCGCCGACGTCCTCGACCTTACCATTGAAGACGCATTGCCGCTGCTCACCGACGTGCCCCAGGTGCGCCAGAAATTGCAGACGCTCGTCGACGTCGGGCTCGGCTACATTCACCTCGGCCAGAGCGCGACTACATTGTCGGGAGGCGAGGCGCAACGCATGAAGCTGGCGCGCGAGCTCTCCAAGCGCCAGACCGGCAAGACCCTCTACCTGCTCGACGAGCCCACCACCGGCCTGCACTTCGACGATGTGCGCAAACTCCTCGAAGTCCTGCACCGGCTCACCGATCTCGGCAACTCGGTCATTATCATCGAGCACAATCTTGACGTGATTCGCAACGCCGACTGGGTCATCGATCTCGGCCCCGAGGGTGGCGAAGACGGCGGGCGCATTGTCGGCGAAGGCCGCCCCGAGAAGATTGCCGCCACGCCCGGCTCATACACCGGCCAGTTCCTGAAGCGCTATTACAAGTTCGCGAACGGCCGCCTCGCGCCTGCGGAATCCGAAGCGGAGATTGCCGCTGCGCCCGAGACAGCGCCGAACGGTTCCAAGGGCTCCGCATCGAGCGCAGCCGATCCCAGCCCCACCGCCCAAACGAAAGCCGACAAAATGCGCAGACGAAAAAAGGTTCGACCCTAGAGCTGGTTGCATAAATCCAGTTTTGAAAGGGCACGGCGCTAGAACTGGTTGCATAAATCCGGCTTTGAAAGGGCACGGCTTTAGCCGTGCCATGAAAGGCGCACAAACGACGTGGCTTTAGCCGCTGAGGGACGTTTTTCAATCGGCCCAGAGGATTTATGCAACCAGCCCTAGTATTCTGAGTCACAGGCTCGCTCTACAAAAGCTTGTCATCCTGAGCGGAATCCCGGCATGCCGGGACGGGAGTCGAAGGATCTGAGGTTGAATGCATTTCGGATTCACCACTTGAATTGGAAAGACATGGAAAAGAGTGCATGACCAATCTCCCCGAAGACCCATTGCGCGAGCCGATCCTCCCGCCCAGCAGCGAATCCTCTGGTCCATCGGATTCCGCGCAGCAGCAAGCCGCGCCTTCGCCCTACGGCGAAAACTCTCGAGCATTCGAGCCGCCCGCGCCCTCCTTCTCTTACCCTCCGCCCACAAGCCCCGAACCGCCGCTCTTCCATTCCTACGCCCAGCCGCCGCTCCGCCGCTTCGTCCGCATCCCGAATTTCGGCCATCTTCTGCTTCTGTCGCTCCTTATTACTGTCGCCTTCAGCGTCCTGATCATCATCCTGGGTGTGGCTTCGCACTTTCATCTTTTTGGCTTGCGGCTTTCGCAGAAATCTGCCACCGACCTCGGCTTCAACCTCTTGAGCGAGGCCATTCTCTACCTCGTCACCTTCGCCTTGAGCCTCTTCGTCTTTCCCATGGTCTGGAATGAGAGCCTCTTCGCGGGCCTGCAGTGGCGCGGCACGGTGGCGCTTTCCAAATTCGGGCTGCTCGCCGCAACGGCCCTGGGCTGCTTCGGTCTGGCAGGACTCGACCAAATCCTGATGCCCGGCCCCGCCAACGCGCCCATCGAAAAAATGATCAGTTCCCCCGGGGCCGCCTGGTTGATGTTCGCTTTTGGCGTCACCATGGCGCCTTTCTTCGAGGAGATGTTCTTCCGCGGTTTTATTCTGCCGTCGCTTTGCACGACATGCGATTGGGTTGCGGAAAAGATGCAGCACACGCTTCCCCGTCCGCTCGACGCCGGCGGTCATCCGCAGTGGTCGCTGCCCGCCATGATCATCGGCTCCATCGCCACCAGCATTCCCTTCGCTCTCTTGCATGTCGAGCAGCAGGGCCACTCGCTGGGGCCGTTCCTGCTGCTCATCGTCGTCAGCCTGATTCTTTGTGCAGTGCGCCTCAAAGTCAAGTCACTGGCCGCGAGCACACTGGTCCACGCGAGTTACAACTTCTTCATTTTTTCCTTGACCCTGGCCGTGACGGGCGGTTTCCGGCACTTTGACAAGATGTGATGAGACCAGTGAAATGAGTGAATTGAGTGAAAAAGTGAAACGGGTGGTTGATCCAGTTCTTCACTCCCTTCACTTCCTTCACTCACTTACAATCATCTCGATGCCCACTCCCGCCTACGCCCAGCAGCTTCTCGCCCTTCTCGCCCGCTTGAGCTTCAGACTCGGCGAGTTCAAACTTTCTTCCGGGACAACCAGCGACTACTACATCGATTGCCGCACGACCACGCTGCACGCCGAGGGCGGACGCCTGACCGGGCACGCCATTCTTGAGTTGCTCGAAGCCAACCATATCGATGGGGAAGCCGTTGGTGGGCTGACCATGGGCGCCGATCCTATCGTCTCCAACGTGGCTACGGCGAGCGCGTGGCGCGCTACTTTGCGCCCCGACGCGCCGCTTCTTCACGGCTTTCTGGTGCGCAAGGCGGAAAAGGCTCACGGCACCGGGCGCCGCATCGAGGGCTTCTACCGCCCCGGCGCGCGCGTCGTGATCGTCGACGACGTCTGCACCACCGGCGCCTCCACTATCACCGCCATCGAGGCTGCGCAGGAGGCCGGCATGATCGTCGCCGCCGTGGTCTGCATCGTGGAGCGCGAAGAGGCCAACGGCCGCCCCGCCGTCGAAGCTGCTGCGCACGGCGCTCCGTTCCTGCGTCTCTTCACTGCCAACGACGTCCGCGCCGAACACGTGAAACAACTCGCGGCTGCGAAGTCCTGAACCCTCCCGCAAAACACGAAAGGCAGACCATAGCGGCCCACCCTTCACAAAGACACTAATCCTCAACTTGGGCAACCGCGCTTCAGTCCGTCTACCTTCCGCTCCACTTCCCTACTGGGTTTCGCCTACGACGATATACTGACGCGTCTGTCCATCCGGGAACAAAAACTCATAGGTTCGATTGTATTCGTAAGCGTGGGCGCTTTCATCCTTGGTGATCTTAGCTTTGTAGTCGCCCAAACGAAGCAAATTCGCCGCCGCCTTTGCGGATTCAAGCTCGTACTTATTGCCGTCGATCACGACACTGAGGACCTGCTCCCAATTACAGAGACTCGATCCGTTGCTCACATCGCTGCAAAATTCAACCAGCCGCGACGACTGTACATGAACAGCAACCGTGTAGTCCGCTCCATTCGCCGGTTGCTTTTCGGCAAGGGCCATCGCGGGTAGAACGAGAAAAATTGCCAGTAGAGCTTTCTTCACTGTTTCACCTGTGCCTTTCCTAGAACGCTCCAGATTACGCTACTTCAACGCAAAGGGCAGGCCCGTTCAGGCCTGCCCTTTGCTTCTTCCACAATCGTCAATCGTTTCCAGCTGCGTTACTCGTCAACCGGCTTCGGCGTTTCGCTGGGCGGGGTCGCCTGGCCCGTCGCTCCGGGCTGCCCGCTCGTCGCGCTGTCGCTGCTCATATTCGAAAGCAGCCGCACCTGGACGCGGCGATTCTCTTTGCGCCCTGCCGACGTTTTGTTGTCCGCCACATATTGATCCTTGCCGATGCCGATCAAATAAAAACGGTGGGGCGCGATGTCGTACTTGGCTGCCAAGTACTGCACCACTGCATCGGCGCGGCGCTGGCTCAGTTCGTAGTTGTACTGCGCGGGCCCTGCAGAATCGGTCCCGCCGGTTACTTCGAGAATGTAGCTCTTCGCGGAGCCGAGCTGGCCCGCGAAACTATCCAACTGCGCCTTATCGTCGGTGGTCAGCATGGCCTTGTCGAAGCCGAAGGTCACTGACGCCTTTGTGACTTCCTTGTAGTTATCGAGCCCCTTCACCACGCTGTCCAGCGTATCGGCGCGGTGCGCCACATCGTTGGCGGCGGTGTCGGCCGTATTTGCCTGCTGGCTCGCAGTCTGCGCATTCGCATTCGCCGAATCGGCCGAGCTTTGCGCCTTGGTGATGCCTGCCTGTGCGCGGTCGTTCACATCGTGAATCGCCCGGTTGTTGTCCGCCGACTTCTGGTCCAGTTGATCCGTGTGAGTGATCAGCGGCCCGGTCTGCGTCTTTACGTAGTTCTTGGTGGCGCATCCCGTCACTCCGAACGCGACCAGCGCTGCCGCTGACATCGCAAAACCCCATCGATAGCTCATCATTGCTTTCACCTTGTGTCCTCCGCCGGGAAATTTCCCGTAGTGAGAGTAATCGTTCTTCGCCCTGGAAATTGCACGCTGCGCTCCAATCGCGGGGATTATCGCAAGTTATTGAACTTAGGTAACTTGCGCTTGGACCCGTATCCCTCCACTCGGGTAAAAGCCATGTAATTTTTACCGAACCCGGTAAGGATTGCTCTATTCCGCGTCTCAGTGCCCGGCACTCCCCGCCACAGGCACCCAGCGCCCGGCGTTCCCGCCGTTCCCGCTATCCTAAGAGCTGGCTTCGAGCAAGCTGAACGCATCCTTATCTATGGACCTCTACGAAAAAATCCGCAGTCTGCCCACGCAACCCGGCGTGTATCTCTACAAAAACGCCGAGGGCGAGGTCATCTACGTGGGCAAGGCCAACAACCTGCGCTCGCGCGTGCGCTCCTACTTGCTCGAAGCCTCGCAGGCCAACGCCAAAACCGGCTCGCTCATGCGCGAGGCCGTCGACATCGAGACAATTCTCGTCGCCAACGAGCACGAAGCCCTCGCGCTCGAGAACAATCTCATCAAGCAGCGCAAGCCGCGCTTCAACATTCTGCTGCGCGACGACAAGACCTACCCTTACGTCAAGCTCACGCTCGGCGATCGTTTCCCCAAGGTCTTCGTCACACGCCGCCTGCGCAAGGATGGAGCCGCCTACTACGGCCCTTACTTCCCCGGCAATCTCGCCTATCGTGTGGTCGAGCTCATCCACCGCAGTTTTCTCCTGCCCAGTTGCAAGGTCGATCTCTCGCGCTACCATCCCCGCGCCTGTCTGCAGTACTACATTCACCGCTGCCTCGGCCCTTGCGTTGAAGGCCTCACCACGCCGGAAGCCTACAAGGACGCCGTCCGCGACGCGCAACTGTTTCTCGAAGGCCGCCACGCCGAGTTGGAGCGCACCCTCACCGCGCGCATGATGGCCGCCGCTGAAGCGGAGCAGTTCGAAGCCGCCGCGCGCTTGCGCGATCAGCTCTCCACCGTGCATCAGTTGCAGGAGAAGCAGCGCATCGCTACTGCTGAACTCGACGATGACGCCGACGTCTTCGGCTATCACTTCGAAGACGGCTCGCTCGCCGTCAATCTCTTTCACATGCGCAACGGCAAAATCGTCGACCGCCGCGAGTTTTTCTGGGAGGATCTGCCGAGCCTGATGGAAAACAGGGACCAAGGGAACAAGGGAACAAGGGAACAAGAAAGCGAGGGCGCGGAAAGCGGAGATCGGGCTTTCCACGCCGGCGCAGTCTTCAGCGCCCTCCTCAAGCAGCTCTACATCGACCAGCATTACGTCCCGCGTACGATCCTCGCGCCGGTCGACTTCGACGACCGCGAGTCACTCTCAGCATTACTCACCGAGCGCACCGGCCACAAAATCGAAATCGCCGTGCCGCAACGCGGCGACAAAAAATCATTGGTTGACCTCGCCGGACAAAACGCGCGTCAGTCCTACACGCAGCGCTTCCGCGTGCTCGAGCCCTCGCGCAAGGCCATTCAGGAAGCGCTCGCCGACGTGCTCATGCTCCCCGAGCTTCCCCGCCGCATCGAGTGCTTCGACATTTCTCACATCCAGGGCGCGGAGACCGTCGCCTCCATGGTGGTCTGGGAAGACGGCAAGATGAACAAGTCGGCCTATCGCAAATTCAAAGTGAAGACCGTCGCCGGTGTTGACGATTTTGCCGCCATGCGCGAGGTGGTGGAGCGCCGCTACCGCCGCATCCGCGACGCTGCCGCATTCGTCCAAATCGAAACTTCCACGAAAGGGCACGACTTCGAGGCTGCCCTGAGCCTGCCGAAAGGTAACGCTGCAAAAACCGCTGCCGCGAAAGGACACGACTTCAGTCCTGCCGGAATAGAGCTCAATGTTTTGAAAGGGCACGACTTCAGTCGTGCCAATCAGGACGAAAAAAACGCCGGGGCTTTAGCCCCTGAGGGAAGCACTTCCCGCATCAAAGAACCCACAACCATGCCCTCGCTGGTCCTCGTCGACGGCGGCCTGGGCCAGCTCCACGCCGCGGCCGAAGCCCTCGAATCGCTAGGTTTCACTTCGCAGCCCCTCGCCTCCATCGCCAAGAAGGAAGAAATCATTTACCTCTACGGCAACGAAGACGAGCCCATCGTTCTCGACCGCCGTTCGCCCGTGCTCCATCTTGTGCAGCTCATCCGCGATGAGAGCCATCGCTTCGCCGTCGGCTATCACCGGCAGCGCCGGGCGATGCGGGATAGAGACTCCGAACTGCTGAACATTGCCGGCGTCGGCGCGCAGACCCGCCAGCGCCTGCTCACGCATTTCGGCAGCCTGCGCGATGTGCAACAGGCCACGGCCGAATCTCTCGCCGCCGTGGTCTCGCGCAAAACTGCCGAGACCATCTGGCGGCACTTCCGCGAGACGCAGCCGGCATCGAGTTCCGATCCCGACCGATAGGCGCTTCTCATGTGCGCGCAGTTTACGCGGCCCGCACCAGCTCCCGCTTCTCGACCACAATCCGTTTGCTGCACGCGTAGCAGTAAAACGCGTTCATGGGCCCTGCGCTCGAGGCCTTCACCCCGCACCACGGCTCCCATCACCCCAATACATTGGCTAAGAATGTCCTCGCTGTCTGGTCTATGATGTTCCCTTGAATGCGCATCGTTGCTTTTGTCAGCGCAATCTACTCTGCGTTCCCTGGCTCGCACTACCGGAAGGTTCGTGTTTCATGAGCTCTATCGCGTTTCGCGCCCTTCGTGGGCCTGCCCTTTTTATCGCCGCCCTCGCCGCCGCTTTTTTCTGTGCGGCCAGCCTGTATGCGCAAATGGTTTCGCCGGAGATCGACCAGCCCGGCCAGCCTTTTTCCTATTTCTCCAAGCCCACCGACGAGATCGGCGTCATGGGCGCAGAAGCCGGCACCGAAATCACGCCGGAAGGCTACCTGCGCACCGGTTTCGGCGAACTCATGTTCTTCGCCGGCCCCGAACTCGAGCCCACCAGCGTCCGCATTCGCACCCTGGAGCAAGGCCATTTGCCCATCGTCTACTACGAATTCGCGCGCGACGGCATCGTCTACAGCTTCACTCTTTTCGCGGCCACGCTCGACGGAAGCGAAAGCGGACCTCTCGTCAACTTCATTCGCGTGGAGATGAAGAACGCTTCGCACCAGCCCACGCGCGCCATCTTCTCGACCGGCATCCGCTATGACGCGCTTTCGACAACCGGTCTGCCGCACGGCGACAATCGCTTCTTCCGCCCCGCGGAAGGAAAATTCCCCGGAGCCTACCGGCAAATCGGCGAGCCCTTCAACCGCCAGTGGACGAACTCCTTTGACGCGGCGCATTTCTTCCGCGACGGCCGCCTGCTCTACAGTTTCCCCCTGGGCTACGCAGCGCGCGGCTTCACGCTCCGCGACCAAATCCGCGACATGCACTCCCCCGACCTCAGCAAGCCCGCCCATCTCCTCGTCGAGCCGGAAACACCGGTCGGCATCGTCACCTACTCAACCCTGCTCCCGCCAGGCGCCGAACGCACATTGGACTTCAAGATGCCGGTCGTTCCCACGGCCGATCCGCAGATCGTTTCCACCATCGATCAGACCGGATTCGACGCCGCCAAGGCGCAGATCGTCGCGTATTGGAACAACATTCTCTCCACCGGCATGCAGATCGAGTTGCCTGAAGCCAAAGCCGTCGACACTTTCTACACCAACCTCGTCTACGACCTCATCGCCATCGATCACATCGGCCCCGACACTATCCAGACTGTGAACAAGCTCCATTACCATGCCTTCTGGCTGCGCGACGGCGCCGACATCGTACACAGCTACGACGTCACCGGCTACCCGCAGATCGCGCGCGAGTGCCTCGACTTCTTCGCAAAATCGCAAAAGCCCGACGGCAACTTCCTCTCGCAAGCGCAGCAATACGACGGCTGGGGCGAAGCCGTGTGGGCCTACGGCCAGCACTACCGCATCACGCACGACGAAGCTTTTGCGGAATGGGCGCTGCCGCAGATCGATCGCGCTGTCGACTGGCTCCATCAGGCGCGGGCCGCCGACCCGCTGCACATCGTTCCTGCGAGCGATGTGCGCGACAACGAGTACATTCCCGGCCATCTCACCGGCTACAATTTTCTCGCGCTCGATGGCCTGCGCCTCGCCATAAAGATGGCCAGCGAAACCGGTCATGCCGATCTCGCGCAAAAATGGCAGGCCGAGTATGACGGCCTGCACCAGGCATTCTTCAAGGTTCTCGACGCACAGGCCGCCGCGCACAACGGCTACATTCCACCGGTGCTCGACGGGCAAATCGGGGCCCCCGGCAAGCCCGCCTCTGGCTTGCCGGGGGCGCAGGCGGGCGGCTACGACTGGGGCAATCTGCTCTCCGTTGTCCCCGAGCCCACGCTCGACCCGCACGATCCGCGTGTGACGGCAACTCTCCGCGCCGTGCAGGCCAAATATGCCGAGGGCATCATGACCTACGCCGATGGCGAGTTCCTGCACCACTACCTCACCATCAAGAACACCATGACCGAGACCATCCGCGGCGACCAGGAGCAGGCTTTGAATGAGCTCTACGCCATCCTGCTCCACACCAGCTCCACCAACGCCGGTTTCGAGTACAAGATCCGTCCCTGGGGTGATCGCAACTTCGGCGACAACCTCGCGCCCCACGGCTGGTTCGCCGCCGAGTACCGCACCCTTCTGCGCACCATGCTCGTTCGCGAAGAGGGCAATCAGCTCCATTTGTTATCTGTTGTTTCACCAGCGTGGATCGGCAAAGGGAAAACCGTCGCCGTCCGTCAGGCGCCCACGTATTTTGGCCCGCTGGGTTTCACGCTGACTCAGCCGTCCGCGACCGAAGCCGTCCTCAGGATCGATGCACATTTCGATCGCGCCCCGAAAAGCATTGAGATCCATTTGCCGTGGTTCATTCGGCTTGAAAGCGCAACTGTGGATGGCGCGCCAATTACCTTCTCCTGCATCGAGCCTTGCGAGGGTGGTTCAATCTCCGTTCGCCCCACAGCGCGCGAGATCCGGCTGCATTGGAGCATCCGACCGAATACCCCGCAACTCAGCTACGACCGCGCCGTCGCCGCGTACAAAGCCGAGTACGCGCGCCGCTACCAGGCGCTGATGCACGGCGAGCCCGCGCCCAAGCGTTGATGCTGGTGCGAGCCCGACGATGCATGGGAAAGAAGGGGATGGAATGGAAGATTTACGCCGCGGCTGGCACCAACACTTGTCCGCCTGTTCCCAGCAGGTGTTCCACCAGAGCAAGCAGGTCGCTCGGTCGCACAGGCTTGCTTAGCAGCGTGAAATCATACGGCGCGCAATGGGGCGACCTGATCAGCTCGGGCGTCGACGCCTGCCCCGAGCAGAGCAGAATCTTACAATCCGGGTACACGCGTTTGATGGTGATGGCCAGTTGGACCCCGCTCATTCCCGGCAGTACTACGTCGGTGATGACGAGTTCGGGTGGCGAAAGTAACGCCGTTTCCAGTGCGCCAGTTCCGTCATATGCAGCCTCGGTCGCATAACCGTTGTGGCGCAGGATCTCAGCCAGCGTATCGGCAGTCACCGATTCCTCGTCGACAACCAGGATTCTGGAACGTCTTCCGCTGATCCTGGAAAGTGTTCCGCTCTGGTGAGAAAGTGACGCGTTGCCTGTCGACGCCATGGAGGGAGAGGGTGTTCCGCGCATAGTCAATTCTCCTTACCTTAGGCTCTTATGCTGCACATCACGTTCCATACGGCGTGTGCGGAGCAAACTCCGGTGATCTTCTCCAGTTCACGCGCGGCATTTTCAGATTGATGTAAGGCGGCTTCTTATTGAGGAAAAAGCCGCTTAGCGGTTGCGGCTTCGTCGTAGACCAATTCGGGAACCCTGTAGGAAGATTTCCGAATCTTTCGCCTTTTGGACCTGGTCATCCCGGCGTCCGCTCCCGCATATTGTGAATTTTTTACTCAACTGCGTGGTTTTTACCTAGACGGCTGATGGGGATTTCTCCCTCAAGTCGCGCTGGAAGCCTGACCGCAATTCCTGATACGATTGCCTTCGCCCCACAGGTTTTCGGCACCCTCTGGATTGCGGAATGGACACCGTGCGTATCGACAAATGGCTCTGGGCCGCGCGCTTCTTCAAGACGCGCGCCATGGCCTCGCGCGCCTGCGATCTGGGCCGGATTGAATCGAATGGCCTCCGCGCCAAACCCGCACGCGACGTACGCGCCGGCGACCGCCTGCAGATCGAAAACGATGCCGGCCGCTTTGAGATTGACGTGCTCGGAATTAGCCACATCCGCGGCCCCGCGTCGGTGGCGCAAGCCCTCTATCGCGAAACCGAAGCCAGCCGCGAAGCGCGTCTGCGCGTTGCGGAAGAGCGCAAAGCCATGCAGCAGTTCGCGCCCCTGCCCGCGCACCGGCCCAGCAAGCGCGACCGGCGGCGCATCATCCAATTCCGCGGCCGCGCGCATTGATCCGGCCCGACTAGATGAGTCCCCGCTTTCCCACCCTTTCCGCAAGAAACGCGGAAAGGATGGGGCACCCATGTCTTATCTTGATGGGCCGGATCAATAAAAAAACAAAAGGCTCGGGCGCCATGCCCGAGCCTCGCTTGTTTCCGAACTTTAGAGTTCGCAGTGCCGGTTACGCCAGCAGGCGCTGCACCTTCTCTTCAATCACGTTCTGCGGCACGTAGCCCACAACCTGGTCGGCCACCTTGCCACCCTTGAAAAACAAGAGCGCCGGAATGCCGCGGATTCCATAACGCGACGGCGTCGCGCCATTCTGATCCACGTTCACCTTGGCCACTTTCAACTTGCCCGCGTATGTCGCAGCCACGCTCTCCACGATCGGCGCAATCGCCTTGCACGGACCGCACCATACGGCCCAGAAATCCACCAGAACCGGCTGCTCGCTGCGCAGCACTTCCTGGTCAAAATTCGCGTCGGTGACTTCCAAAACACCTTGCCCAGCCATGATCCTCCCTTGCGAGTCCCAACGGTCATTGTACAGGAAACCGTATACATATCCGATGCGCGACGACCGCCCAAAGTCGCAAGCCCGGGAGCTTGGCGCGCCTTGTGACAAACGTCCCACGCCCGCGCTCGTCTTACGGTCCCGCGGAGCCGCAAAAAATGATTGCGCGTACAAAGAGAAGCGCCCGGATCCGTGAAGGATCGCGGGCGCTAGAGCAGCCCTCCCCCAGAACTGCTCACGCAGCGAATGTAGTTGTTGAATCGATAAATGGCAAGCAAACTTAGGTAATGTGTAGGGTAATCAAAAAAGAGGTGATTATCTACCTCGGCAACCACCGTAACTCATTGATAACGCACAGCCTAACGGCACAATCCTGAACAATTTTCTATCGAACTCATTTATTTTGAATAGTTTGACTGGCGCCAACCCGCGAAAACCGGCAGATTGTCAGCTCCGCCGCAACCCGATTTTTTGTCGTTTTTTCAATCATGGAGGCGGCCATCGGTAATCTCTCTTCGTCCTCGACAACCACAAGAACCGCCGGCCCCGCACCACTTAAGGCAACACCCAGAATCCCGTTTTTGCCGACGAGAGGAAGCAAAAGCGGCAGCAGCGGGCAAAACGGCGCACGATACGGTTGGTGAATCCTGTCCTTCATCGCGAGGCGCAGCAGATCGCCCCGCGCCTGGGCAAAGGCCAGCCCAAGCACGGCCACCGATTGCAGATTCGCCACCACGTCTTCCATCGCGTAGGTTGCCGGCAGCAGCGCGCGGGCCTGGCTGGTAGCGAGCGGCTCGGCCGGCAACGCCACAATCGCCCTCCACGCCCCCGGCGGATCGACACGCGCTACGTGAACCTTGCTTCCCTCGCACAGCGCGCTCACAAATCCGCCTAGCCAGCATGCCGCCACGTTGTCCGGATGTCCTTCCAGCGCATACGCCTCTTCGAGAACCCGGTCCGTATCCCAATCGAGCTGCCCAAAGTGCACCGCCAGTGCAATGGCCGCCAGCCGCGCGGCCGCCGACGACCCGCAGCCCATCCCCAGCGGAATTCCGTTCGTCACCTGCAACGAGAGCGGCACAATCGGCCGCCCATTGGCCTCGAGAAGGTCCTTGTAGATGTCGAGAATCAGGTTGTCGTGGAGCCGTCCGCATCGGTCCGCGTCGCGCCCTGTGGCCAAAATCGAAAATTCCTGCGCCGCTTCGGCCTCAATTTCCAGCGCAAAATCCAGGGCCACAGCCACAGTGTCAAATCCCGGGCCAAGATTCGCTGAGGTTGCGGGCAAGCGGAGCCGGAACCGATCCATCTTTCGTGCGTCCTTCATCCCACTTGGCCCTTCAGAGCGTTCAGCACCGCGGCCGGTGTTGCGTCCAGACTGATCGCGTCCCGCCGCAGCGCTTCAATCTCTGCCTCCTGCCCTTGCTTCTCTTCATCGCTCAGCAGCGTCCCGCGGTGGAAGTCGATGGTGTAATCGGCATCCTTGAGCGTATGCCCGGTCAGCACCAGAACCACCGTCTCGCTGGGCTGGATCGCTCCCTGCGCGCACAGCTTTTTCAATCCCGCCAGCGTCACGGCCGAAGCCGGCTCGCAGCCCAGACCCTCCGCGCCGATCTCCGCCTTGGCAATGGCAATCTCCGCCTCGGTTACGTCCAGGCACCATCCGCCGCTTTCTTCAATCACCTTTGCGGCCTTGCGCCATGAAGCCGGATTCCCGATGCGAATGGCCGTGGCACGGGTGTGCGCCTCTACCGGTTCGAGGGTCGTGCCATGACTCGCGGCCATGCTCCGCACCAGCGGATTCGCCCCCGCAGCCTGAATCACCGAAATCTTCGGAATGCGCGGTATCAGGCCCAGCTCGCGCATCTCGCGGAAGCCCTTGCCCAGCGCCGAACTGTTGCCCAGGTTGCCACCGGGAACGATCAGGTGATCGGGCACGTTCCAGTCCATGGCCTCGGCAATCTCGAAGGCCGGCGTCTTCTGGCCCTCCAGCCGGTATGGATTTACCGAATTCAGCAGGTAAATCGGCGCTTGCTTCACAATCTCGGTCAGCACTTGCAGGCAGCCGTCGAAATCCGTATTCAACTGGCAGGTCATGGCGCCGTAGTCCATCGCCTGCGACAGTTTGCCCCACGCAATCTTGCCATCGGGAATCAGCACCAGCCCGCGTAGCCCGGCCCGCGCCGCGTAAGCCGCCATCGCCGCCGAAGTGTTCCCCGTCGACGCGCACGCCACCCATTTGAATCCGCGCTCCTTCGCCACGCTCAACGCCGCGGTCATGCCCGTGTCCTTGAACGAACCCGTGGGATTCATGCCCTGGTGCTTGGCGAAGATGCGATCGACGCCCAGCGCCTTGGCCGCGCGCGGCAGGTGATACAGAGGCGTATTGCCTTCGCGCAGCGAAATGGCATCGCCAAAACTATCCAGAATCGGTAGCAGTTCGCGGAAACGCCACACGCCCGACGCATCCAGCGCCTCTCCCGAGCAGCGCCGTTCCCTCCACAGCCATTTCAACGCTCCAGGGTTCGGCCGGTCGGGACCGCCACGATGGCTCCACCCCGGATACTCCACCTCAAACAGGTCTCCGCACTCGGCGCAGCGAAAATCCGGCCGCGCCTCCGCGCCTGCGATCCGGCTTCCGCACCCGAAACAGCGCAATTGATGCAAATTATCGTTCATAATTCCCTGGTGTTAGCCTACCAGTGTGAAGCGATTCTTGCTGTGGATGGAGTAGTAATCAATGTCCTGTCTCGAAATCCCGCAGCATCAATACCGCTGTCATCCTGAGCGGAGTTTGACGCGCTTTTTGCGGCAAACGGAGCCGAAGGATCTGCGGTTGCTTTTGTATCTCAAGAACTACGTTGCTTCTGCCGTTAATCATTGGCCCCGAAAAATGACGCCTCGAATGAAAAATCTGCTGCTCGCCCTCACCGCCCTCCTCGCCGCGCCGCTGGGCGCGCAAGCTCCGCTGCGCGTCGCTGCCGCAGCCGACCTCGAGCCCGTTCTGCCGCCCATCCTCGAGCAATTTCAGAAAGCCACCGGCATACCTGCCGAAGTTACGTACCAGGCCTCAGCCATGCTCACCACGGAGATCGAAAACGGCGCCCCCTTCGACCTCTTTCTCTCCGCCGACCTCAGTTATCCCAAGCACCTCATCGACGACGGCGTGGCCGACGCCGCCGGATCAGCCGATTCCTCCACGCCCATCACCTACGCCAAAGGCACGCTCGTCCTCTGGGCGCGCAAAGATTCAAATCTACCTCCGCCGTCGCTCGACCTGCTGCGCTCGCCCGCACTGAAGCGCCTCGCCATCGCTAATCCCGATCGCGCCCCCTACGGCCGAGCCGCCGTCGCGGCATTGCAAACCCTCCAACTTTACGACACCCTCAAGCCGCGCCTCGTGACTGCGGAAAACATCGCCCAGGCTGCTCAGTTCGTCGACTCGGCCAACGCCGACGCGGGCTTGATCTCGCTGACCTCCGCGCTCACGCCGCGTCTTAGCGCGGACGGCACGTATTTTGTCATTCCGCGCAATCTCTATCCGCCCATCGAGCAGGGCGCAGTCATCGTCAGCAGCACAAAGCAACGCGCCGCCGTGCACAAGCTGCTCGACTTTCTGCTCTCGCCCGCGGTGCAGGCGCAACTTGCCAAAGGCGGCCTCACGCCAGTCGAGAAAAAGTAGCGCCGGCCTCCCGGCCGGCTGTACTGGCAGAGCTTGCCCTGAGCGAAGCCGAAGGGTCCACGTCGCCAGCGCTTGCCCGACACCTCTGGCGCATTTGCAAAGTCGCCGGGAAATCTCTGCGCCAGAACTGTACTCTGTTAATTGAACCTCATGGACTGGCAAGCCTTCGCACTCTCGCTCCGTCTGGCCACGGTGACCACGGCAATTCTCCTCGCCCTCGCCGTGCCGCTCGCGGCACTGCTGGTGCTGGGCCGCAGCCGTTGGCTCGCTGCGCTGGAAGCTCTGGCCACGCTGCCCATGGTTCTGCCGCCCACCGTGCTGGGATTCTTTCTGCTCGTCCTGCTCGGCCCCCGCACAGCCTTGGGCCGCGGCATCACGGCCCTCCTCGGCCATCCCCTCGCCTTCTCCTTCAATGGCCTCGTCGTCGGCTCGGTGATCTACAGCCTTCCTTTTGCTGTGCAGCCGCTGGTGGCCGGCTTCGCATCGGTCGACACCGCCCTCGTCGATGCTGCGCGGCTCCTCGGCGCAGGTCCCGTGCGCCTTGTCACGAGTATTCTGGTTCCTCTCGCGCGCCGCTCGCTGCTCGCCGCCATCGTGCTTAGTTTTCTGCACACCATCGGCGAGTTCGGCGTCGTGCTCATGCTCGGCGGCGACATTCCCGGCTCCACGCGCACGCTTTCCATCGTGCTTTATAACCAGGTGGAAAACTTTGATTACGCTGCCGCCAACCGCACCGCAACCATCCTGCTCGGCATGAGCGTTGTCGCCCTGGCACTGATCTACTCCAATGCGCAAAAGCACGGAGTGCATGGCGATGGGAGCAGGCGACGTGCTTAAATTCTCTCTTGATGCGCGCCGCGGCAGCTTCCATCTTCAGGTGGAGTGCGCCTTCGCCTCCGATTGGACGGTGGTCTTCGGGCCGTCCGGCTCGGGCAAAAGCACGTTGCTCCGCCTGCTCGCCGGCCTCGATTCTCCGGATCTTGCCCGTCCCACGCGCGGCCGCATCGCCCTCGATCAGCGCGCGCTCACTGAAACCGCCATCGGCCTGCACCTGCCGCCTGGCCGCCGCTACACTGCGCTGGTCGCGCAGCAGCCCGCGCTCTTCCCTCACCTCAGCGTTGCCGCTAATGTGGCTTATGGTCTGCGCAGTCTCGATCACGCAACCCGCGCCGCGCGTGTCGATGCGATGCTCGCCCTCGCCGGCGCGACCGATCTCGCGGGGCGTCGTCCGCAGGATCTCTCGGGCGGGGAGGCGCAACGCGTAGCACTGGCGCGCGCCCTCGCGCCTGCGCCCCGGCTCCTGCTGCTCGACGAGCCTTTTTCTGCGCTCGACGGAGTAGCGAGCGATGCACTACTGGAACGCCTGCAATTGTGGCTCAAGGAAAATCAGGTTCAGGCTGTAATGGCCACGCACGACGCCACGGACGCATTAGCCATGAGCGCCGAGGTTCTGCTTCTGCGCGAAGGCCGCCTCACCGCGCTAGGCCCCGCTGCCGAAGTTCTCTCCGCAGAGCGCGAACGGCTGATGGTCCGCCTCCAGGGCCGCAGGGGCTGAGTTCTTCTCACTTTGCTGCGATCACCAGCAGCGTCGCATCGTCGTGGAAGCGCGATCCGCAAAATGTCGAAACCTCTTCGAGAAGCAGCCTGCTCATTTCCGCGGCCGTACGCCTGCTGGCAGCGAGCGCGGCTTGAGCCAGCTTCTCCTCGCCGAATTCCTGTTCGTCCGGGCCGTACGCTTCGGTAATGCCATCGGTCACAAGCAACAGCCGGTCGCCCGATCCGAGCGCAAGGTTCGCATTCTCATATTTCCACTCAGGAAAAACGCCCAGCGCGGCGCCTCCGGCCTGAATGGATCGTACGGTGGATCGTACGGGCCCTTGCGAAACCAGAATCGGGTAGACGTTCCCCGCGTTGCAGTAATCGAAGGTACGCGTCTCGTTGTCCAGCACGCCGTAGAGAAACGTCACAAACTTCCCGGTCGCCAGATTCTCCGAGAGCAACCGGTTTACCTTCGCACACAACTGCGCGGCGTTCTCCGCGCTGCTCGCGTAGGCGCGCACGGCTGCCTGCACATTGGCCATCAGCAACGCCGCCGCTACGCCTTTGCCCACAACATCGGCAATGCAAATGCCCATCCGGTGATCGTCCAGCTTGAAAACATCGTAGTAATCGCCGCTCACCTCGCGCGCCGGCCGCCACGCTGCCGCCACTTCAAACCCCGCAAGCTGTGGAATCTCTTTCGGCAGCAGCGACTGCTGAATCTCCCGGGCGCGCTGCATTTCCTGCGCCTGCAGCTCCAACTGCTCCGCGCCTTTCTCCACCGACTGCTGCAATTCCCTGTTGCGTCGTTCCAGCCTCTCTCTCGTGTTGCCAAATAAAAACGAAGCAAAACCGAACACGAATGTAGCGACAAAGGGAAACTTCCATTCCGTTTCAAGGAAGTTGGAAAGCGTCTGCGTGACGGGCCGGATCAGCAACCATATGACCGTGGCCGAAATCAGGTAGACGGGAACCGTCAGTACCAGGAGGAGAGGCAGAAAAATCAACCAATTGAATGGAAACGGCCTGCCCGAATAGAGAAACTCCACCCGGCTGATTGCGGGCGAGAGAAGATTTCCTACACAAAGTGTGTACACGGCAATCAATACAGGATTGATCTGCTCTCCCGTCGCCCATAACATGGCAACAAGGACCGCAGATAGGGCGAGGTAAACAATTTGCTGCCGGAAAAACCGCCGCATAGACGTGGACTTCACGTTCACACCGCCTTAGTGCTTGAGCCGTGCTGAGTTGACCCGATGAGTCTAACTATAGCCGCAAACTAGAATCCCACGCGCTCCGGCTCCATCTCCAGCCGGATGCCGAACCGCGCTTCAACGGCTGCCCGAATCTTCTCCGCCAGCGCCAGAATCTCCGCGGCCGTCACGCCGCCGCGATTCACCAGTGCCAGTGTGTGCCGCGACGAGATGGCCGCCGCGCCCAGCGCGTATCCCTTGCGGAAGCCCGCCTGCTCAATCAGCCATGCCGCGGGAATCTTTACCAGCCCGCCCTCTGCTGGAAACATGCGCACCGCAACGCCCGCGTCCGCGGCAATTTGCTTGACGCGCTCGGCCACCGCAGGCGCAACCGATGGGTTCTTGAAAAAACTGCCCGCACTGCGGCAATCCGGATCGCCTTCAACCAGCAGCATTCCCTTGCTCTGACGGATTCCGCGCACTGCTTCTGCGACCTCGACGAGTGACGGCGTCTCTTTCTGCCCGCTGAAATGCGCCTTAAGCTCCGCGTACGTCAAGGTTGGCGCGCCATTCCGCCTCAGCCGGTAATCCACTCGCATGACGACGAATCTTCCCTTATCTGTCGTGTTGAAGCGGCTCTTGCGGTACGCAAATCCGCAATCGGCATTCGCAAATTCAACGAACTCCTGGGCCGTGCGGTCGAACGCCCGCACGCGCTCGATTACCGTAGAAACTTCTTGCCCGTATGCGCCCACATTCTGCACGGGCGTGCCGCCCACGGTACCGGGAATTCCGGCGAGGCATTCTACCCCGGCCAAACCGGCCTCCGTGGCCTGCTGCACGCAGTGCTCCCAGGGCGTGCCGGCAGCCGCGCGCAGCACTTCCCCCTCCAGTTCCATGCCTTTGAGCGCGAGATGCAGGACCAAGCCATCGAATCCCGCGTCCGCCACCAGCACATTGCTGCCGCCGCCCAGCACAAAAAGCGGCATGCCGCGCTCGCGTGCCCACGCGCACGCCTCGGCAATCTCCGCCTCGCTGGTAGCCTCAACAAACCACCGCGCCGGACCCCCAATCCCAAGGGTCGTCAGCGGCGCCTGCGCAATGTTCTCCATAATCTTCAAAAATCAAGACTACAACAATGCGTAAAATTCGTGATCGTTCGTCTAATCATTCTGTATACTGCTATCGAATTCCCGGGAGTCTCATCATGCGTACCCAATTTGTGCGCGTCTTCCTGTTCGTTTTCTGCCTGGTTTGCTCTCGCGTCCTCGTCGCCCAGACCGCCGGCTCTTCCACGGCGACCGCCAACGACACCACGCACGCGCCCGACCCCGACAGCGGCATGACCGGCCATGTCGACGGCCTCTTCATCCCGCTCGTCACCGGGGCACCGTTCCACGCCAAAATTCCCGTGCAAATTCACCGTCAACTGCCCGATGGCACGATCGTCGACCAAAAGTACTACACGCTCGTGGCGCGTGACAGCGAGGGCCGCGAGTATCGGGAGGCGCGGGAACCCGTTCCCGCCGACTCCGACCGCGAACCGCCGCTCGTCCGCACCATCGTTTACGATCCCAAAACATCTCTCATCACGACCTGCACTCCCGATCAGCGGACCTGCCGGCACACCACGTTCGATCCCACGCAACATCCCGTCGACGACCCCACCGGCCCGTCCACCGACGGCAAATCCGCGCTCACCCGCGAGAGCCTGGGCACCAAGACCATCGACGGCCTGGAATGCACCGGCACGCGCGAGACCCGCACCTTTCAGCCGGGCGCCTTCGGCAATGACAAGCCGGTCGTGGTCACCAAGGAAATCTGGTACTCGCCGCAATTGCAATTCAATCTCTCCGTCACCCGCCTCGATCCGCGCAACGGCACGCAAAAACTCGACGTCACCGACCTCAAGCTGGGCGATCCCGGCACGGAGTGGTTCGGCATGCCCGACGGCTATCGCCTCGTGATGGGTCGCGGCATCCAGAACCGCCCTATGTACCCAGCGGAACTTGAGCCTCTCATCGAAAAGATCGTCCCCGGCATGTCTGCCGACCAGCTCAGCACCGCCCTCCAGCCCGTCGAAGCCGCCATTGGCGCCTACACCAAGGCCCACGCCCTGGCCTCGCCCAATGACAAGAGCGATGCCTTCGCCGGCCAGTTGCGCATGCGCCTCTCCGGCGACCTGCGCATGCTGCAGCAGAACCAGGCTCCGCCCAAGGCTCAGCTCGAAGAAACCGACCTGCGCATGAACGAGACCCTCCGCGAAGTCGCGTCTTCACCCTGCATCGACAAGCCGCAGCCCGGCGATTCGCCCAGCATTCCTTCCAACGCCGAGGGCCTCCGCGCCGAGCAGACCGCGTGGCTCGCCGTGCGTGACGCCTGGGTCGCCTTCCTCGCCAAGCTCTTCCCGAACAGCGATCCCGCCAGCTTTGGCTGGATGATTACCAACGAGCGCGAGTCCGAACTGCGGCGCCTGCAGAATGCCGAGCACAACCGCGGCTGCGTGCCCGAGGAGTCCATCGAACCCCTGCTCGTCCGCTACGTCACCGGGCTCACCGCCGACCAGCTCGATGCCGCGCTCAAGCCCGTCGACGCCGCCATCCGCGCCTACGCCAAGGCGCACGCCGAAGCTGAGCCCGGCGAGCAAAACGACAACTTCACCCGCATGCTCGAGCAGCAGTTGACGGGCCAGTTGCAAATGCAGCAACGCAATCGCATCCCTTCGCAGGACGATTTCGAAGAGGCCGATCTGCACCTCAATCAGGCCTTCCGCGCCGTCATTTCTTCGCCTTGTCTCGCCAAGCCCATCCCCGGCGATCCGCCCAATGCACCCGTGAGCGAGGAAAAACTCCGCGCCGAAGAGCGCGCCTGGATCGCGATGCGCGACGCTTGGACCGCGTTCATGGCCGTTGTCTTTCCCAACGCCAATCACGACTCTTTTGGCACGATGCTCACACAAATGCGCACCGGGGAACTCGAGCAGATCCGGAATATCGAGCGCAATCGCGGCTGCGTGCCTGCCGAGTAACTCCAGGGCGTCCGCGGCAGGTAGCTTCGCGCGCCCCGAACCCGTAGAATAGGAACAGGCAGCTTCTCCTGCCGGAGGCAAACATGTACCCAGAACTGATGGTGGTCCCTATGCGCGAGGAACTTGTGCGTGTCGGGATCAAGGAAACCCGGACGGCCGAAGAAGTTGACGCCGCACTGGCCGAGCCGGGAACAACCCTGGTCGTCGTCAACTCCATCTGCGGTTGCGCGGCGGGCAAAGCTCGCCCCGGCATCCGCCTCGCGCTTACCAATTCGCCCAACCCGCCCGATCACAAGATCACTATGTTTGCCGGTCAGGACCGCGAAGCCACGGAGCGCGCTCGCGGCTACTTTGATGGCCATCCACCCAGCTCGCCCGCGGTCGCCATTATGCGCGACGGCAAGCTGGTCTACCTCATGCAGCGCGCTGTCATCGAGCAGTCCACCGCGCAGGACATCGCCGGCGAGCTCATGCGCGCCTTCGACGCCTACTGCACCAAGACAACTGCGTAACGCAGCATCTAGCTGTCGGCTTTCTGCTCCCGATGGAGCCGCTCGGCTGCGCCTTTCCATACGTCATCGAACTTGTGCTGAGCGCGATGGCCATAGAACATTTTTTCGATTTCTGCTGCGAAAGGTGTTTTGATGTCATCCGGCACTGTGTATTCGCCCGCCATGAAGCCGATCCGGCGCTGGGGCAGCGCAGGCCGCTCGGGCACAAGCGAGCTGTCGGCAAGTGGTGCGTCCGCAACTATCCCGCTTTGCTCCGGATTGGGAGCCGAATTTTCACGAGCTTCATCCATTACTGAAGCATACAACTGAGCTATTCTCTTTGCTCCTCGTGCTTCGTCACGACGGCCTCCCGCTAAGGGAGGCCGTCATTTCTTGCTCTTGAATTCCCGCTGCCTTAATCGGCGGCGTCCGCATTTTTTAGCTGCTGTACCTTGCTGTGCTTGCGCGAGTAACTGAAGTAAATGATCAGGCCGAAGAGCAGCCATCCAATCATCACCTTCCATGTGAACAGCGGAAGGCGCGTCATAAGAAAGACGGCCGAGATGATACCAAGGATCGGCACCAGTGGAACCAGCGGCGTTTTGAATGGCCGCGGCAAATCGGGACGGCGGACGCGCAGAACCCAGACACCTGCGCTCACAATGGTGAAGGCCAGCAGCGTGCCAATGTTGACGAGCTTTGAGAGTTGCTCAACGTCGAAGAATGCCGGCATGACCGCGACAAATGCACCGACGACAATTGTCGAAATCCAGGGCGTCCGGAATTTCGGGTGAATGGCAGAAACCCAGTGCCAGAGAAGGCCGTCCTTCGACATGGAATACAAAACGCGAGACTGGCCGAGGAGCATGACCAGCATGACGGTGCCCAGGCCAAACACTGCACCGATGGTCACCAGCAACTCACCCCAGCTGACGCCCGTGACCTTGATGCCGAGCGCAACCGGAGCGGCCACGTTGAGAGCCTTGTAGTTGACCAGGCCGGTGAGGATGGTGGAGACGATGATGTAGAGGACGGTGCAGATCACCAGCGAGCCAAGAATACCGATCGGCATGTCGCGCTTGGGATTCTTCGCTTCCTGCGCGGCTGTCGACACCGCATCGAATCCAATATAGGCGAAGAAGACCGACGCTGCTCCCACGGCGATGCCGTTGATCCCGAAATTGCCGTGGCCGTCCGACTTAGGAATGAACGGATGCCAGTTGTGGGTGGCAAGTTCGGGATGCTTGATGAGGAACCAGCCGCCAACGACGATGAAGATGCCGACTACGGTGAGCTTGACGAAGACAATCGCGCTGTTGAGGTTGGCCGATTCCTTGATCCCAATCACCAGGACCGCAGTCACGACGAGGATGGCAAGGAGGGCCAGCAGGTTGAATGCGCCGGTTGCGTGCGGGAGCAAAGAGCCGTCGAATCCAGACGGAAGCGAAGCCAGCGGCATCCATTCGCTCTTGAAGAAGACGAGTTTTGCTCCGGGCGTCGCCGTGAATTGCGGTGGGATATAGATATGAAACTGCGCCAGCAGAGCCGTGAAGTATCCTGACCAGCCTGCGGCGACAGTAGCAGCGCCAAAGCCGTACTCGAGACAGAGGTCCCAGCCGATGATCCACGCCACCAATTCGCCCAGTGTGGCGTATCCGTAGGTGTACGCCGACCCGGCAATGGGAATGATCGACGCAAACTCGGCGTAGCACAGACCGGCAAAGGCGCAGGTAACGCCGGCCAGCACAAAGCTGAGAGAGACCGCCGGACCTGCGTTATTGGCCGCCGCTGTCCCGGTGAGCACGAAGATGCCGGCGCCGATGATGGCCCCAATTCCCAGCGTGATCAGGTTCACGGCCCCGAGCGAGCGCTTCAGCGTGTGCTCGCCCTGCTCACTCGCTTCCTGCGAAAGCATCGACATGGGCTTGGTACGCAGCAATCGGGAAATCAAAGGGCGGCTTCCTCCCTGGTGGATAGATTGAATGGGGCAAACGGGTCTGTCCAAATCGGCGTGCAGGAACCGTAACGCAATCATACGATACGAAACCAAAGGTCTTGACGGCCTGCGGCGAAACTCCGGTCTTGAAAGGGCACGGCTTTAGCCGCTGAGGGATGGTTTTGACTTCTACCGCAGGCTGTTAGTCAGAGTCAGCCTCATTTCCTGAGGACAGCCCCCTGCGTTCTTTGAGACTGTCTCGTTTCCGGGCAGCGCATGTCGCGTTTTCAGACATGGATGACCCGTTTTCCGCCACAACTGTCCTGGAATTGGACGGTTTGTCTCGTTTCCGGTCACTACGAGCTCATTTCTAATTACGCGCCGCAATCAAATCGTGCGTCCGCGCCCCATCCTTTTCCGCGTCTCTTTAGGGATTTGGGTGGGAAAACGTGCCACTTTCGATGGGCCGGATCAATCAGAAAGCGCCGTCTTCCACCGCCGGAACTCCGCCGCCGGATCGGCGTTGCGGAAGATGGCCGCGGACACGGCAATCACGCTGGCTCCTGCTTCGAGGACCGCGGGCGCGCTCTCAAGCGTCACCCCTCCCACCGCGACTAGCACGGCACTGCGACCGGCTTCCTTCCGCAGTTTGCGCACGCCTTCCACGCCAATCGGTGTCTTGGTGGTGTGCTTGGTGGTGGTCGCAAACACAGGGCCGATCGACAGGTAATCCGCGGGCTCTTTTAGGATCCCCGGCAACAGCGCTTCGCTGCCGCCAAAGGTGCCCACGATGCGTCCTGATCCCAGCAGCCGCCGCGCCTCTGCCGGCGCAGCATCGCCCGCATCCACGTGCACGCCGTCAAAACCCGCCCGCTCAACCAGATCAGCGCGATCGTCGAGAATCAGCTTTATCTTCCCGGCGGGGAGTGCCGCGCGAAGCGTCGCTGCATCCGCCAGTAACTCCGACTCGGAGCCCGTCTTATTGCGGTATTCGAGCAGCGCCACGCCGGCCTCGGCGAGTTCTCCGCCCAGCCGAAGCAGAAACTCTGCGCGGCCCCCTTGCGGAATTACTCCGCTATCGAGAATCGGATAAATCTTCGGAAAGGAAAAAGACATGCCTCCAGAGTAGAGCAAGGAGCAGGTTTCAGGTTTCAGGTGTCAAGTTTCAGCCGCTGCCACCCACTCGCCTCGACAAGCTAGGATCTAGCAGCTAGAAGCTGTTCCCTGTTCCCTATTCCCTGCCTTTTACATTTCGTCCGCACTCGGCCCGTAGGTCCCTGGAACCTTCGCGTCGAGCAGCCGCAGATACACGGTCAACTGTCCGCGGTGGTGAATCATGTGGTTCAGCACGGCGTCCCGAAACACCTGGTGCTTGGGCTGGTCGATCCAGGCTTTCCCCTGCCATACAAGCTGCCAGTTCCGGTCCCACGCGTCTCCGGTCGTCGCCACCAGCGCAGCGCGCGTTTCCACCAACTCCTTGTCAAACTTCTCCAGGGCCTCGACCTTGTTTGTGGGCACAAAAGGTTTCCAGTTGCTGTCCCCGCCAAACTCAATTTTGTCCTTGGTCAGCGTTGAAAGAGCCCACTCGCCGGAAAAATCCGTCAGGTGCCCGACCAGGCGACCCAGGCTCATGGATTTGGGATGGGGTTTGAAGTTGAAATCGGCATCGGCCGGAATCGCATCCAGCATTTTGCGTGTGTTCGCGGCCTCGCGGTCAAATTCAGCAATTAAGTCTTTTTGATAGTCCATCTGGGCAACCTCCTCGTTGCCAAAACAGCATAGCTGATTTCCGCGCACAAAGGCGAAGAAAAAGCGATAAATTTTGCCGCCCTGCCGTCGCCTCCAATGTGATGCTAAAATGTATCACATGAAGACCGTCTCCGTTCGCGACCTCCGCTACGACTTCAAGAAAGTCGAACTCCTGCTCAGCCAGGGAGCCGAAATCGAAGTCACCAAGCGGCGCAAGGTGATTGCGCGGCTGACTCCGGTGCCCGCCGAGCGGCCGCCTCTGCCGGATTTTCTCGGACGACTCAAGGAAATCTATGGCGATAAAGTTCTCGAAGTGTCCGGCGCCGATCTGATCAGCTGGGATCGAGATCGTTATTGATTTACCTCGACACCAGCTTCGTTGTATCCCTGTATAGCGTCGACGCAAATTCCGCGGCGGCGGCAGTAGCCTTGCAAACCTCCGAATCGCCCCTGCTTATGTCATCTCTAACTGAGACTGAGACCGTCAACGCTCTGGGGTTGCGCGAATTCCGAAAAGAGATTTCCCGCGCCGAGGCGAATGGTTCGCTTCGTGACTTTGAAGAAGACCTTCGTCGCGGAGCGTTCCTGCGTAGTGCATTTCCTGAATCCGTATTCCAGCGGGCTCGCACCCTGTCTCTTCAATCCACTGCGAGATTGGGGCTGCGTACGGCGGACCTGCTCCACGTCGCCGTTGCGCTCGAACTCGGCTCGAAAGCTTTATTCACTTTCGATCTTCGCCAGCGCAAGCTTTGCAGTGAGCTTGGCCTCGCCGTCAACCCGTTACCCTGACGGGCGGCCGATTCACGCCGCAGGCTCCTCGCCTTCCGCCCGAGCCTTCAGAAACCGCTCCATAAAGCCGGTATCGAATTCGCCGGCGCGGAACGCCTCACTCTCAAAGATTTCCTGGTGCATCGAAATCGAGGTCTCAACCCCGCGCACGATGAATTGCCTCAGCGCCCGTTCCATCTTTGCAATCGCCTCCGCGCGGTCCACGCCGTGCGTAATCAGCTTGGCAATCAGCGAATCATAGTACGGCGGAATCACGCCCTCGGCATACTGCGCCGTTTCCACACGCACGCCGTTTCCGCCCGGCACATTGAACGCCGTAATCACTCCCGCCGAAGGCGTAAACCGCTGCGGATGCTCGGCGTTGATGCGGCACTCGATGGCATGGCCGCGCATCTCCAGCTTGGGCGGCAGAATCGCATCCAGCCGCTCGCCTGCGGCAATGCGCAACTGCGCCTTCACAATGTCCACGCCGGTTATCGCCTCCGTCACCGGGTGCTCCACCTGGATGCGCGTGTTCATCTCGATGAAGTAAAGCTGGTGGTTCGCGTCCATCAGGAACTCCACCGTGCCGGCATTCTGGTAGCCGATCTCGCTCAGACAACGGCATAGCGTCCGGCCCAGTTCCTCGCGCATCTTCGGCGTCACCTGCAGGCTTGGCGCTTCCTCGATTAGTTTTTGGTGCCGGCGCTGGATCGAGCACTCGCGCTCGAAAAGCGAAACCACGTTGCCATGCTCGTCGGCCAGCATTTGAAATTCGATGTGGCGCGGATTCTCGATGAACTTCTCCATGTAAAGCTCGCCGTTGCCGAAGGCGTTAGCCGCCTCGGTAAACGCCGCATGGAACAGGTTGGGCAGATCCTCGGAGTCGCGCACGATGCGCATGCCGCGCCCGCCGCCTCCGGCCTTGGCTTTTAACATGACCGGATAGCCCACCTTCTCGGCCCATTTCTGCGCTTCTTCGGCCGTCGCCAAAATGCCATCCGATCCCGGCAGAATGGGCACCCGTGCCCTCTTCATGGCCTGGCGTGCCTTCTCTTTTTCCCCCATCAGCCGCGTCACTTCCGGCGGCGGCCCAATGAATTTGATATTCGACGCGCGGCACACTTCGGCAAAGTTTGCGTTCTCGCTGAGCAGCCCGTAGCCGGGATGGATCGCTTCCACGTCGGCAATCTCTGCCGCCGATATCACAGCCGGCACATTGAGATAGCTTTCCGAAGCGCGCGGCGGCCCGATGCAGATCGCCTCATCGGCAAAGCGCACGTGCAGCGAGTTGCGGTCCGCCTCGCTGTACACGGCAACCGTACGAATGCCCAGTTCCCGGCATGCGTTGATTACGCGCAATGCGATTTCGCCGCGATTGGCAACCAGAACTTTACGAAGCATGGAGTCCTTAGTAAGCGGAGTTAGCGGGGTTAGCGGTGTTAGCGGAGTTAGGCCGGGCGCTGGTGCGCAACGACTTGAGCAAGCCGTTTAAAATACGCGCAACTTCCCATCCTTGATCCATCAATTCGAGACCTTTCCGCTTATCTAAATACCCCAAATCGATCGCCAGCTCCAACTGAGTTTGCATCTCGTAAAGAGAACCGCGCGCAGTGCCCAGGAAATGCCGAAACTGCAGGTCGGTCAGTCTGCCGTGGCCTTCAGCAACGTTGCTCGCAACCGAGACGGAACACCGCCGCATCTGGTCGACCAAACCGTAAGCTTCCCGCTTAGGCAACGATTCAGTGAGTGCGTAGATCTGCCGCGCCAATGCCATTGCTTTTTGCCAGACAATCAAATCCCGATAGCTCTTTGGTCTTGCCATTAGCCCCTTCGCGGCCAACCTAACTCCGCCAACTCCGCTAACCCCGCTAACTCCGCTTCGGCTCAGTTCACGCCGGTCTGATCGCAAACAACGGCTGGCCGAACTCAATCGCCTGTCCGTTCGAAACCAGGCACCGGACCACTTCGCCCGAAGCGTCCGACTCGATTTCGTTCATCAGTTTCATGGCTTCCACGATGCAGATCACCTGGCCCTTCTCCACTTGATCTCCTGGGGAAACAAAGGCCGCAGCGCCCGGGGAAGGCGAACCAAAATACGTGCCTACGATCGGCGATTTCACCAGGTGCAGCCCGGCCTCGGGATCGACGAGCGGCTCCGCCGCTGATTCCGACGCCGCGCTGGCCGCGGCCGCTTGCGCCACGGCGGGCGGCGCTGTCCGCAGCAGCCGCGCCAGATCGCCCAGCGAGGCTGGCCCGCTCTCCGGAGGATTGAATTTGAGCCGAATCTTCAGGTCGCCGCGATCGATGTCGAACTCGGCCACCTGATGCTGCTTCAAAAACTCAATCAGTTGTCGCAAATCCTCAATGTCTTGTTGTTTCATTCGTCCCTTTGACTCTCCACGCACGGGCGTCAACTTTCTCAATCTCCGAGTTTCAAAGCTCGCGTTTCACAACCCTGCCGCCTAAAGCTCGCGTTTCACAATTCGATCAGCGCCTTCGGCGCCGGGGTCAGCACCTGGCTCCCGCCGTGCGTTACTGCCACCATATCCTCAATGCGGATGCCGAACTGGCCCGCTAGATAAACGCCAGGCTCGATCGTCACCACCATGCCCGGCACCAAGCGCGTGGACTGTCCCACGCCAACTCGCGGCGGTTCATGAATCTCCAAGCCGACGCCGTGGCCGGTGGAGTGGGAAAATGCCTCGCCTAAACCTTCCCTGCGCAGGATGCTGCGCGCGGCTTCATCCACTTCCGCGCAACTTGCGCCCGGAGCTACCGCGCCGACCGCGTTCTCCTGGGCTTCCAGAACAGAGTAGTATGCCTTCCGCTCTCCGGGCCCTGGCTTGCCCAGAAAGACGGTGCGCGTCATATCCGAACAGTAACCCCTCAGGATTATACCGAAATCGAGCGTCACAAACCCGCGCCGCGGCAGCAGAGCGGCCGTCGCGCGCCCGTGCGGCATGGCCGAGCGCGCACCCGACGCCACGATAGTCTCAAACGACATGCCCTCGGCGCCCAGCATCCGCGCCTGGTGCTCCAGTTCCGCAGCCACTTCAATCTCCGCGACGCCCGGCCGCATAAACTTCAGCATTCCTTCGAACAACCGGCAACCCACGAGTGCGGCCTCGGCCATCACCGCGAGTTCGTCTTCGTCCTTCACCATGCGCAGTTGCTCGACAAACGGCGCTGGAATGGCCTCAAGAAAACTGCGCCGCGACTGGCTGGGCAGTTCCGCCTTCCATCGCGCCAGTTCCGCCACCGTGGTGCGCGCCGGGTCGAATCCCGACCTGCTCACGCCCGGCTGCGCGGCCAGCCATTGCACCGCCGCCACCGCGGGCGAGCTGGCCACAATCTGCACCTGCGCGGCCTCGACCTCTTCACTGGCCTGTGTCGTGTAGCGGCTATCGGTAAACAGGCGTGCCGTCCGCCGCGTCACCGCCAGCGCGGCGCTGGAGCCGGTGAATCCGGAGAGATAGCGAAGATCGGGAAGATACGTGACGAGGAGTCCGGGAAGCCCGGCGCGAGTCAGCTTGCGGCGCAGTGCGCCGATGCGGCGGAAGTGGTCCACGTTGCTAAGGATAACAGCGGGCTGAGATTGGGAGTTTGGTGGTTGCGCAAGAAAACAGCCCAGGCCGAAATGTGATATCATGCTTGTATATCATAGCTCGTATCTCTGAGCATGTATTTCAGGGGAGTTCGCCATGCGCACACTTGTGGACATTCCGGCAGAGGATCTGGAACTTCTCAACGGTGTAACTAAAACCCTGGCCATCTCTCGCGCCGAGTTCGTACGCCGCGCTATCCAGAAATCTTTGGAGCCGCACCGCCAGTCCCAAAAACAAGAGGCCTTCGGGCTGTGGGCCAACCGTCCCGTCGACGGCCTGAAGTATCAGGAAAGGATGCGCAAGGAATGGCAAGAAGGAACGTCCTCTTCGACACCAACATCCTGATTGACTACCTGAGCGGCATCCCCCAGGCGCGCCTTGAGATGGAGCGATATCCCCAACGCGCCATCAGCATCATTACCTGGATGGAAGTCATGGCGGGAACCACTCCGAAGGACGAGAAACCAATCCGGGCCTTTCTACTGACCTTCAGCATCCTTCCTGTGATCGCCGAGGTAGCCGAGCGCGCCTTCGTTCTGCGGCGTCAACGAAAGATCAAGCTACCTGACGCCATCATCCAAGCCACTGCACAGGAAGAGGACCGGCTCCTCATTACTCGGAATACCCGCGACTTTCCCGGCCATGACCCCGATATTCGGATTCCGTACATGCTTTAGGGGACGGCAAGAAAGGCAGCTTTCCGCTTCAACGGCCTTCGCAAAACAGCCGTGAAGGCCGGCTTTGGTCAGGCGGCGCAGTGCGCCATGCGGCGGAAGTGGTCCACCGGCTCAGTTTTATCACGGCGAGGGCGTGGCGGAGCTTGTAGCCGGTAGCTCGTAGCTTGTAACCTTCCGCTCTTGCACCCGCTCCAGAAATCTTGCCGACATTCCACTGCGCTCGGGATGTATAACTGGCGGCCGGGGCAGCTTCCAATCGGTCAAACTGCAAAGGCCCGATCGGGATACCGTGTGCAGTCACTCCAAAAGGGACGCGACCGCCAATGTAAAACCAATCCTATACACGTCTCGCCCTCTAAGTTGGTCAAAATCGCACTTCCGTTCTACACCGCTCTGGGTTTGACGAAAAGCGTATCGTGCCGAACCCGAGAATTACCAGTGTCAGGATGATGGCTCCGCGCAGGAGGCTGGGATTGCAGGTTTCAGAGGTGAGGCTGGAGCGCCCCGGCTCACGGTGCTCCAAAGAGATCAGACAACCGTCTTGGCCGCTCTTAGGATCGCGTGTAGTGAAGAAGTGGGACAGTCGTTACAAGGGCGCGTTCGCTTCCTCTTGAGAGTGAGGTTACAACATGGAAACAATCCTGATTGTTCTAGTGGTCCTTTTTCTGCTCGGCGGCGGCGGATGGGGATATTCGCGCTGGCGCAACTAAAACAGTTCCACAATCAACTTGCCCTTTCTGGCAGCCATCGAGGCCTGGTGCAACCCGGGCCTGGTGCAACCCGGGCCTTGTGCAACCTGGGTGTCGACCGGGGCCATCCTAGCAGAGAGCAAGGCCTGGCCGGAGAGCAAGGCCTGGAACAGGAAAGGCGGAGAAGTCACGATGACAAAGCTCACGTATGAAGCGCGGAAGGAACTGCCCAAAGGGGATTTTGTCTTCCCGAAGACGCGGCGCTACCCGATTGAAGACGCTGCGCACGCGCGGGATGCGCTGGCCCGGTCCAGCGGAAAGCCGGAACACGCGACCGTGTTGGCGGCTGTCAAGCGGAAGTATCCGGAGATCGACGTAGAGAAATAAGAAGCGGACTGCTGGGTAGTTGCGGAACTGGTATTGTCGCTCATGTAGTGCACCAGATGACCGGCAAAGCCGTCCGTGTCTTTACAGGCTTGCCTATATCACGCCGAAAGGTGAGATCTGGGGGCTGAACGCTACCGGCTACAGGCTACCGGCCGCTTCTCGCTGCACGGGTTTCTTCTTGCTTGCATCCACCTCGCCGCTCGCATGCAATTCGCTTTGCCGGTCCATCCACTCGTCCATCCGCGACCGTTTGAAGCGCCAGCGATTGCCCAGCTTGAACGCCGGAACAAAACCCTCCGAGGCGTACTTGTACAGGGTGTCAGGCGAGATGCCAAGGTAATTCGAGGCCTGGCGGATATCCATTACCTCGCGGACTTCAGGAACCAGCAGGTTCGAGCGGGCTGCGGCGCTGCGCATGATTGCCTCCTGGAAATGGCTATTTGCTCAAGAAGAATTCCGGCAAACCTACCGGTAACTCTGTATTTAACGCGACTTCATCAGGATATTCAAGGAATTTCCGGAAGTTATAGGAAATTCATAGGCTTTCACCCGGAGGCCTCCCTGTGGAAACTCTGTGGAAAACCCATCCGGTTGTGCGGTTGGCGGCTGCACACCCCAAGTCATTGCGTTCTTAGTGCAGATGGTGCCGAGGGGGAGCGAGGGAGCGCTGGCTTGAGCCTGCGGGGGTCGGGAGACCCCCGCGACAGCCGGTCTGGAGACCGGCGCTACATGGAGCTAGCGGGGTTGGTGGAGTTAGCGGGGTTAGCGGAGTTAGACGAACTGCGGCACAGGCAAAGAGACACTACGCAGTTTCACCTGCGGAAGGTCACAGGCTTCGACGGAAGTCTGTGACCTACTACTCCCTACTGGCTACTCCCTATTCCCTGTTCTTGTCAGTTCTGGTCGTCGCGGCGATGCAGCGTTGGCGGCCCGTCACCCGAATCGGTTGAGCTGTCGCTGGTCTGGGTAGTCGAACCGGAACTCGACCCCGAACCTGAGCCTGACCCCGATCCATCCGTGCTTGCCCTGCGTAGCGACGGTCTGGTTACGCCCTTGGTGTCGGTCAGGCGGCGCTTGTTCTCAATGCGCGCCAGCCGCGCCTTCACGTCGTCAAATTCAGAAGTGGTGACGAGGTAATCCTGCTTTGCCGGCAGGATGCGCGCAATCTCCTCCTGCGAGTGCAGGATGCGATCCGGCGTCTGGGGGTGGTCGCTGAACGCCTTGGCCACCAGTCCCGGTTTGCGCTTCTCCAAAGCCTGGATCTTCTCAAAGAAGGTAATGAACGCCTGCGGATCGTATCCGGCGCGGTACATGTACTGCACGCCCAGGTAGTCGGCCTGCGCTTCAAAGTCGCGCGAGAATTGCAGGAACGTGATGGGAATCGCCAGCTGCGCCGCTTCGTAGATGCCGTACCCCGTCCAATCGTAGGGCAGCATGATCATCAGCGGGATCATACTGATCTGCGCAATGTTCATCCGCGTCATTTCGCGCGCCGCGTGGTGTGCGCACACGTGCGCTGTCTCATGCGCCATCACTCCGGCCAGCTCGGCTTCCTCGTCCGCCGCCAGAATCAGTCCCGAGTTCACGTAGAAGAACCCGCCGGGCAACGCCATGGCGTTGATCTCGTCGGAGTCGATCACCTTGATCGTGAACGGCACCTTGCAGTCGGAGTTCTTCACAATGTTCTGGCCGATGCGGTTCACATACTCCAACACCACCGGGTCGGTGATAAACTTTGTGCTCTTCTCGATCTCGTCGGCGTACTGCTTGCCCATCTTGATCTCGCCATCGGTCGAGTACCAGTTGCCCAGGCCGCGTTTGCCGATTTCGCGATTGCCGACGGCGCTCACGTCCTCAATGCTGCCTGGTTTCACCTTGATCATTTCGCTGCCGGGATCGATCACCTTTTCGGGATCGACCTTCACTGAGCAGGGATCGGCTACGGGGGTGGTTCCGGGCTCCGGATCATCCTCTTTAGCGCTCTCGTTTTCCTTTCCCTTTTTCTTCTTGTCCGTGTCCGCCTTGCACGGCGCGGAATTTCCGCCGGTCGACGCCGTAGTCGTATTCCCCGATTTCGGCGGCAAGGGCGCATCTCCGCCTACTGGCGTACTACCTGGGGCCGGCTGCGCGGCGGGCGTGCCCGGTCGAGTCGTGGTTGGTTGGGTGGCGCTCCCGGAATTCGTGTCTGAAGGAGTCTGCGCGCCAGGCGTGCTTGGGCGAGTCGTGGCTGGTTGAGTTCCGCTGCCGGAATTCGTGCCTGTAGGAGCCTGCGCGGCGGGTGTGTTTGCCGGAGTCGGGCTCGATGCCGTTCCGCTCGACTGTGCCCAGACTCCAGAAGCCAGCGCCAGCGCCAATCCTGACAGAACCGCCAGCTTCAAACCAATGCGATGGGTTGCCATCATGACCTCTCCTCCGCCGCGGTGGGTGGCCGCGCAGACTTGCCCCGCTTCGCTCTATGCCTTAGACGCAAGTATCTGCTCTTTGGGCAACAATGGGAAGCAGGATTTCTGCAACAGGCGTCCGGCCGAACCAGATTATCTGCCCGGGAATCGCCGGTGTCACTTCTGAAGAATCGACCCTCCGCAGTTTTCTTTGAGCTTCGAACGTCTGGGGCTGTAAAGTGAAAAACACAGGATCGGGAGGCGCCTTGCGGTTCAGAATCCTAGCGGCTGTGTGGTTTGCGGTCTGCGGCGCAATGCCGCTGCTTGCCCAGGCGCCCACCCATCTTGCCCCGCCGCGCACCCCTTCTGCCGCTGCCCCCGCCAAGCCCCACAGCCGCGCCAAAACGGCTCCGCCCGCACCCCCAGCTCCCCAGGCCATCTTCGATGCCACCGGCCTCGGCTCCCCGCTCCAGCTCCAAAGCGATTGGCGGGTCGGCATTACTTCCGATCCCGCCGCGTCCTCACCCAACTTCGACGATTCCAACTGGGCCATCCGTAATGCCCAGGCCTTCATGACCGACGTCCCAGACGAGGAAGATGAGGGTTCCGCTCCTCCTGCGACGAGCGGGTCGAGTGCAGCCGCGAAACCCGCCACTAATGCCGGTACGCAGCGTTACGCCTGGTTCCGTCTCCACATCAAGCTCGCGCCCAACCACGGACCTGTTGCGCTGTTCATCGAACTGCCTGTTTCCCCGAACACCTCCTTCGGCCTCGGCTCCACGGGTAACAGCCCCGACGTCTACGCCAACGGGCGACCCATTCAGCCCGAAGGCCCGCACGGTGACGCACCGCAGCATTATCAGCTCATTTCGCGTATATACGACCTCAACGTGCCTGCCGATGAAACCTCGCTCACCCTCGTGATGCGCATCTACTACACCGCCTTCGGCTACGGCGCGTACACCAACTTCTTCGCCAATCGCACTTTCTACCTCGGCAACCCCGGCGACCTGGCGCGCGAGCTCAACCTCTGGTCGAATCGTTCACTTTTCGAGCGCCTGCCTCGCCTCGTCTATTGCGTTCTGCTTGCCCTCCTCGCCATCTTCCTGTTCGCGCTCTATCTCACGCAGAGAGACCGCACGGAATATCTCTGGCTGGCTCTGCATGAGCTCGCGCAGGCTCCCCTCGCCTTCATCGAGCTGGCCGGAAGCTCCGCACGCCTGGACACGCTCTGGTACGCCGCACTCATCCTCGAGCTGCTCCTCGTCTCGGCCTATCTGTTCTTCGAGTTTCTGGTCGTTTTTCTTTCCCTTCCGCGCCCCTGGTACACGCGCTGGCTGCGTTACACCGCTCCGTTACTGCTTGCCGTAGGACCCGCATTGCTTTTAGTCGGTCACAGCACGGCCGCCGCCCTCTTTCTCGCCGCAGTTCTTTTATTCAGCGTCGTATGGATTCTGGGATGGTTCATCTTTGTCTTCATCACCCTTTTCGCCGCTGCCGTCCGCCGCAACCTTGAAGCGGGCCTCTGGCTCATTCCCCTCATCCTCAGCGTCATCGGAATCATCGAGCCCATCGTCACTTCCACCATCAGCGAAGAAACCGGAACCGTCTACCGTTCCCCGCTCACCATCGACGCCGGCCCCATTCCCATTCACATGTCTTCGGTCGGCGACTTCGCCGGAATCCTCGTCATTCTCCTCATCATTTATTTCCGCTTCATGCGCATCTATCGCGACCAGGAGCACGCCGCCTCCGAGCTGGCCGCCGCGCGCAGTGTGCAGGAGCTCCTGATTCCACGGGAAAAGATCGCCACACCCGGCTTCGAGGTCGACGCCGTCTACACCCCGGCCAACGAAGTGGGTGGCGATTTCTTTCACCTGGAATCGGCGGGTCTCGACGGCTTGCTGGTGGTCATTGGCGACGTCGCCGGCAAAGGCCTGAAAGCCGCCATGAACGTCTCCCTCCTCATGGGCGCGCTGCGCCGCACCCACGAGCGCAGCCCCGCCAAAATCCTCGAGTCCCTGAACAGCGTCCTTACCGGAACCGAAAGCTTTACCACCTGTCAGGCCATCTGGTTCGCCTCCAGCGGCGAGATGGTCATCGCCAACGCCGGCCATCTTTCGCCCTATCTCAACAGCCAGGAGTTCAACTTGCCCGGGGCCTTGCCGCTCGGCGTGCTTCCGCAGGTGACCTACGAAGAAGAGCGCTTCTATCTCCATCCCGGCGATCGTATTTTGCTGCTTTCCGACGGCGTCGTGGAGGCGCGAAAGCCTTCCGGCGAGTTGTTCGGCTTCGATCGCGTGCGTTACCTCAGCAACCAGACGGCGTTTTATCTCGCCGATGCCGCCAAAGCCTTCGGCCAGGAAGACGACATCACCGTTTTAACCGTCCGCCGCCAGGTGCCAGTTGTCCTCGCCGCGTAATTTTCAAGCGCTTTTTGAACCCTTCCAGGTTCTGCGACAAGCGGGCCCGGAGCAAACCGGGCTCGTTCTTAGTCCCACAAAGGGTCCTTTGTGACACCGCGACTTTCGTGTAGAAGCCGGATAAGGCGCATCCCGACACTAACTTTAACGCCTCCTGAAGCGTCAACAGTCTGAAAGGAGAGACCCGTGCCAAAATTCGTGACGATCGGATATGGAGACCAAGAGGGCTACGACCGCACCGCCGTGACCATTCGAGACGCCGCCCACGCGCACGATGCGAAGTTGCGGAAAGATGGGGTGTTGATGGGTATCGCGGGTACCCCTGTGCAAGTTCGCAATACCAACGCTGCTCATGTCGAAACGACGAATGGTTCATTCATGGCATCCCCGTTGCCACTGGCTGGCTTCGCTATAATCGAAGCCGCCAATTTGGCAGAGGCCATAGACATGGTGTCACGAACTCCCTGTGCGGTAGCGCATGGCGTCGTCGAGGTTTGGCCACTGGAGCAAGCCGTCGTTGAGAAGTAGTGCCGCCGAAGCGTCTCGAAACGGGTCCTTTTTGCGGCGAGGGCCTGCCCCCCAATGGGTTTTCTCTCCCGTCCTTTGGGGAACTGGAGAACTCTCCAGAAAAATCTGGAACTTATTCCGCAGCGGGACCGTAGCCATTCCCCAGGAGGTTGACATGCATGACACAAAGGAGCGGTTGTCTCTGTTTTGGATCTTCGCGTTGTTGAACTACCTGTATGCGGACGTGCTCGCCCTGTGGGATGTTGTTGGCTCGCTCAATGTAGCCGACGCCGCACATCCACATCTCCCACCATGGGCTCTGGCGGGTTCAGCGGTCTTGATGGAAATACCCATCGCCATGATTGTGGCGTCTCGGCTGCTTCCGTTTAGGGCGAACCGGCTGGCGAATATCATCGCGGGTGCATTTTTGACACTTGTCAACGGTGTCCTGACCTACGTTCCGCCTCTTCTCGGCGCCCGGACGCCCGCTCTTCCTGAGTACTTGTTCTTCGCGACGATCGAAACCGTATGCACCTCGGTCATCATTTGGGAGGCGTGGAGATGGTCAGGGGTTGAAGCCGCAGTGAATTCGGAGCGGATCGTCCGTCAATCGGAAGCTGGGATCACTTCTTCTTAACTGCCGGATTGCTCAAAAATGTCCCCACAGGATGAATCCTCTGCGTGAGCCGCTGCCGCGCTCGCAACAAAATTCGCTCTAGTGAGGTCAATGTGAAAAGAGAACGCTTAACACAGATCGTCCTGGTGATCGTGGGGCTGCTCAATCTGGCCCAGATTTATCCTCTATTTAAGGATCTGTGGCATTCCAGCTGGCTTTTGGAGGGGAAGAGCGAGAACGGACCGATGTTTCTGAGTTTTTTTATTCCGGTCGGGGTCTTTCTACTCCTGGCCGCAAGGAGACCATCTGAGCATCGCTCGGCGATTGCTCTAGCAGCCTGGTGGAACATCTCCCATAGCTCGGTGATGGCTATTCAAAGCGTGGAAGCATGGATTCACGGCGTCCACCGGAACTTTGCCGATGTGATCGCAGTCCTTGTGATCGGAGTTGTCCTGTTAGCGCTTCTGCCAGCAAAACGAGAGGCAGTCGCGCCGGGAGTTGCGTGAACGAGCGCAGAAACCCCCACGATTGGCAAATCAACTGGCCGGTTTGAAGGCGAAGGCGAAGAACGCAGCCACGCCGAGGAAGGCGAACGCCACGATATAATTCCACGCGAGTTTCTCTTTCAGAAACGCAATCGCGAAGATCATGAAGACGACGAGTGTAACAACCTCTTGAATGGCCTTCAGCTGAAACCCTGAGAACTCGCCATAGCCGAAGCGATTCGCCGGGACCGCAAGGCAGTATTCGAACAGCGCAATCGCCCACGAGACAAGGATCGCTTTCCAAAGCGGCCACCCGTGACCGTATTTCAAGTGTCCGTACCAAGCGACGGTCATGAAGCAATTCGAGAAAAACAATAGAACGATAGTGCTCATGGGGTTTGTGCTCCTTGTGTTGGGTTCAAGAATTGTCTATCACATGTCTCCGGCATGAAGAAGTAAAGAATGCCGAGGGCGACCGCCGCGACCGTGCCGTCGCATGGGCCAGACGTAGCGCGGTCCAGACGTAGCGCGGTCCAGACGTAGCGCCGGCCTCCCGGCCGGCTGTGGTGCGGGCGTCCCCGCCCGCACACGTTTCCCAGTGGTTACACGCTCGTCAGGCCTGTTATATTCTTCTCGCATGAAACTCACGTACGTCATTAGGTTTCTTTTGGCGATTGCCTTCGGCGTGCTCTTCGGACAACATGTCCAGCGAGATTACGAAAAATGGCACGCACTGGGACGCGACGCCTATCTTTCCTACCAAGGACGCCGCTTCGATACGCACATGGCTCAACCTAGCCCTGGCGTCTATCAGATTGTTGCCGCAACAATTCTCGTTGCCGGCCTGGTTGCGCTTTACGAGATGGCCGCATTCTTTCTTGAGAAATTCTGGCTTTCCACGGGCCGCGCACAGACTTCGACCACTCCAAATAGCTGACCACCGCACAAGGTTTTATGCCAGCGAATCCACCCACGCCCAGCCCCGCTTCCGCCGCTCACTCCTCCAGCGCCGCCTCCCTCACCCTCGAAGCCACAATCTTCCTCGCGCTGCTTCTCGGCACGGTCTACCTCTTCGCCACCAACTCCGCCAGCGCGCACTGGATGCAGGGCTATAACCCCGCCGGTTTCTGGCAACTCTCCACGCTCATCGCCGCTCTTCCCATCGTGGTGCTCCTCGGCGCCATGGCCATCCTGCGCCTCAAGGCCCACGTCGCCGCCATCGCCGGTCTCGTCACAGCACTCGTCGCCGCTATCGTCTTCTTTCACATGCCGGCGCGTCTCGCCTTCACCGCTGCGGCCTACGGCGCGGGCTACGGCTTCTTCCCCATCTGCTGGATCATTCTTCCCGTCATCTTTCTTTACGACCTCACCGTGCAGACTGGCCGCTTCGTCACTCTTCAGCAGAGCCTCACCGGCATCACAGCCGACAGCCGCCTGCAGCTTCTCCTCATCGCCTTCGCTCTCGGCTCGTTTTTTGAAGGTACCTCCGGCTTCGGCACGCCCGTCGCCGTTTGCTCCGCCATTCTTATCAGTCTTGGTTTTCGTCCTCTGCAGGCGGCCGGGCTTTCTCTGCTCGCCAACACCGCGCCAGTCGCCTTCGGAGGCATAGGCATTCCCATCATCGCTCTCCACGGCGTCACCGGCCTGGATCTTTTCGCGCTCACCCGCACCACCGCCATCCTTCTCACGCCTTTCGATCTCCTCGTCCCCTTCTGGCTCATCTGGGCCTATGCCGGATTCGCTGCCATGATCGAAATCTGGCCGGCCATTCTCGTCGCCGGTGTCACGTTTGCCCTCGCCCAACTCCTCATGGCTTTCTGGAGCGGCCCCTGGCTCGTGGCCATCGTCGCCGCCGCCGCCACCATCGTCGTCCTCGTCGTTTTTCTGCGTTTCTGGCAGCCCAAACGCACGCTCAACGTCAACCGCGAAGACATCACCGGACAGGTGCACCAGGCCCACGGCCACACCAGTTCCAAAATTTTTCACGCGTGGCTTCCCTGGCTGGTCGTTAGTATGGTCGTCTTTGCGTGGGGGCTGCCCCGCATCTCCGCCTGGATGGACGCGAAGACCACCATCAAGATCGCCGTCACCGGCCTGCACAATGTGGTGCTCCGCGTCCCGCCCGTCGTCGCCGCGCCTATTCCGGAGCCCGCCGTCTTCAATCTCAACTGGCTCTCCGCCACCGGCACCGCAATCCTTTTCGCCGCCCTGCTCGCCGGCCTGCTCATGGGACTCAGCCCCGCCGAACTCGCCCGCGCCTTCCTCCGCACCGTCTACAAAATCCGTTTCACCCTCGTCACCATCGCGGCCATGATGGCCCTCGGCTACATCACGCGTTACTGCGGTCTCGACGCGACCCTTGGTTTGGCGTTTGCGCGCACTGGCCCGCTTTATCCCTTCTTCGGCACGCTCATTGGCTGGCTCGGCACCGCCTCGACCGGCTCCGACACCTCTTCCAATGTCCTCTTTGGCAGCCTGCAGCAAATGACCGCCCGCCAGATCGGCGTCGCCCCCATCCTCATGGCGTCCGCCAACACCGTCGGCGGCGTGATGGGCAAGATGATCGCCGCACCCAGTGTCGTTGTCGCCAGCACCGCCACACAAACTTACGGGCAGGAGGGCTCTATCCTCCGTTTCGTCTTCCTGCACAGCCTCGCTCTCGCCGCCCTCGCCGGAATCTGCGTCTCCCTGATGGCTTACGTTCCCCTCCTCGCCGGCCTCGTCGCGCATTAGGTCTCTAACCGACTGCACCGAGCAGAGGAGGCCGACATAGCGCCGGCCTCCCGGCCGGCTGTAACGCGGACCTCCCGTCCGCGTTCGAGCGTGCCCCATCCTTTTCGCACTTCTTACGAAAGAGTGGGATCGCACGAACTCCAAGGAGCGATTTCACGCGGTCGAAGGCTTGACGCCCGGTCCTCGCCCGCACACCCCCAAATCCCATTCCCACATCCGCACTTCCGCACCCTCCGCGCGTCCCGTCCCATCCAAGGTTCTTCAGGTGAATTTTTTCTTGCGCGCTCTCTGCTGCCTGGTGCTAGGATGGTTGGTCAACGGAATTGAAATTGTTTCTTATGTGAAAAGGTAGTCCATGCGCGCTTGTTTCCTACTCAAAGTCCGCCCTGAAAAGATGGACGCGTACAAAGCGCGCCATTCCCAGGTCTGGCCTGAGATGCTCGAGGCCCTCCGCGAAAGCGGCTGGCGCAATTATTCTCTTTTTTTGCAGCCCGATGGCCTGGTCGTTGGCTACGTCGAGGCCGACGACTTTGAAAAGTGCCGCACTGCCATGAAAAACCACCCCATCAACGCGCGCTGGCAAGCGGAAATGGTTCCCTTCTTCGAGTCCTCCAATGGCCACGGCGCCGACGATCTCATGCTCCCCCTTGAAGAGGTCTTTCACCTCGACTGATCGAAATCCAAGGCGAACTCGCCAACCTGCAATGTCGCCGAGCGACGCCAACCCGCGAAGAGACAAGCCAAATGCATCGCCCAACGCCATTCCGCACTGAAAATCCATGAAGTCTCACTTGCCGCCCAAGCGCTCCAAGTCGCATAATGCCCTGTCCTCGCCAAACCGCGATTTCCAATGCGCAAACAATCCCGTACTCACAATCGAGCTAGCAGCTAGAGGCTGGTAGCCAGGAGCTAAAGACATGAACTCATTCAATTCCGCGCGCCGCGATCTACTCCGTGTCGGCAGCCTTGGCATGGCCGGAGCCGCGTTGCCCGCCCTCGCCTCCGCAGCCGCAAAAGACAAGTCGCCGACCGCCGCGCCCATCGTCTTCAACGTCCGCCAGTACGGCGCCATTGGGGACGGCAAAACCCTCGACACCGACGCCGTCAATCGCGCCATCGCAGCGGCCGCGACTGCGGGAGGCGGCACGGTTCTTTTTCCCGCCGGCATCTATCTCTGCTTCTCCATCCATCTCCAGAACTACGTCCACCTCTATCTCGACGCCGGCGCCACCATCCTCGCCGCCGAGTCGCCCAAGCCCGGCGAAACCACCGGCTACAACGGCGGCACGTACGACGCGGCCGAGCCCAATACCGCATGGGACGCTTACCAGGACTACGGCCACAATCACTGGCACAACTCGCTCATCTGGGCTGAAGACATGCACGACTTCTCCATCACCGGCCCGGGCCTCATCTATGGAAAGGGTTTGAGCTTCGGCGCAGGTCCCGGCCGCGGACAGCAAGCCGGGCTTCGCGGCTTCGGCCCGGAGCGGGGCGCCGGTGCGCCCGCTCCCGCTGCTCCCGCCCAGCCCGCCACGCCGCCCAATCCCGCGCGCATGGCCCGCGGCGACTACCCCATGTATCAGGCCGAGCAGCCCGGCGTCGGCAACAAGGCCATCGCTCTCAAGAACTGCCGCAACGTCCTGCTGCGCGACTTCTCCATCCTCAAGGGCGGCCACTTCGCCTTGCTCCTCACCGGCGTCGACAACCTCACCATCGACAACGTCACCCTCGACACCGATCGCGACGGCATGGACATTGACTGCTGCCAGAACGTGCGCGTGTCAAACTGCACCGTGAACTCGCCCTGGGACGACGGCATCTGTCCCAAGTCCAGCTACGCGCTCGGCTACAACAGGGCCACGCGCAACGTGACGATTGCGAATTGTTTCGTCACCGGCTGCTACCAGCTCGGCACCGTTCTGGATGGTACATGGAAGAAGTTTCCCGCCGGCGCGCGCGCCTACGGCACCGGCCGCATCAAGTGCGGCACCGAGTCCAACGGCGGCTTCATCAACATCACCATCACCGGCTGCGTCTTCGAGGGCTGCCAGGGCTACGCTCTGGAAACCGTCGACGGCGCTCTGCTTGAAGACATCGCCATCACCAACACCACCATGCGCGACATTATTTCGCCGCCGCTCTTCATGCGTCTCGGCGCGCGCCTGCGCGGCCCTAAAGACACGACCAAGGTCGGCACCCTCAAACGCATTCTCGTGAATAATCTTGTCTGCCACAACGCGCCCATGCGCGTCACCTCCATCCTCAGCGGCATCCCCAACTATCCAATCGAAGACGTCAAGCTCTCGAATATCTATATTGAAAACCTCGGCGGCGCTACGGCCGACGCGGCTGCGATCACGCCGCCCGAGAAAGAGGACGCCTATCCCGAGCCCTCGATGTTCGGCCAGATGCCTTCCTTGGGATTTTTTATGCGCCACATGCGTAATGTCGAAATGAGCCACGTTGAGCTCGCCACCCTCACGCCCGACGCGCGCCCCGCGTTCTATTTGCAAGACGTGCAGCGCGCCGACTTCTTCGCCATCACTGCGCCGCGCACCGCCGGCCAGAGTGCAAGCGGCAACTTCGCTCTCAACAACGTGAAGGATCTGCGCATCGGCTGGAGCCGCGCCGCCGCCGACACCGTCCTCGACACCGCCGACAACAAACTGTTGTAGCGCCGGTCTACCTTATGGCGCCGATCAACTTCGTAGCGCCGGTCAAATTTGTAGCGCCGGCCTCCCGGCCGGCTGTGCTGAGGGCCTCCCGGCCCTCAGAATTCCAGCCGTCGCGCCGATCAGCAATCACTGCCCGGAATCAACGGGAAGCTGCTTCTTCGCCCAATTCAGGAGATCCGGCAAGTCGGCGACGTAGCTGCGCGCCGTACCGTCCCAACTGGCGGTGACAATGTGTGTTCCATCGGGCGAGAACGCGGCCGTGAAGACCCAGTCGGTGGAGCCGGTGAGGATGCCAAGGGGCTCGCCGGTTACGGCGTCCCACAAGCGCACGGTATGGTCATCGCTCGCGGTCACGATGCGCGTTCCATCGGGCGAGAATGTCGCATCCATCACGTCATCGGTGTGGCCTGCAAGGCTCAACTGCTGCTTGCCGGTTGCAACGTCCCACACGCGCACTGAATCGTCTGAACCGGCAGCCACAACGCGCTTTCCATCGGGCGAAAACCTTGTCTGGTAGACGATCCATGTATTTCCAGTCAAAGTGGCCAGTGACTTGCCCGAGCTGACGTCCCAAACCTGCGCTGTATGGTCCTGACCGGCGGTCGCGATACGCGTTCCGTCAGGTGAGAATACCGCGCTCAGCACCATGCCTTTGTGACCGGCAAGAGTTTGCAGCCGCTGGCCTGAATTGGCGTCCCACACGATCGCAAGACCGTCAGCGCCGGCGGTGACGATGCGCTTGCCGTCGGGCGAGAACGCTGCGTCCCACACAATTCCCGTATGGCCAGCCAGGGTCAGCAGCGGCTGGCCCGAATCGGCATCCCAGACGATTGCGGTGCCGTCAAAGCTGGCGGTGACGATGCGCTTTCCATCGGGCGAGAAAGCCGCCCTGCCGACGAGGCCCAAATGACCCTTTAAGGTAGCCCCAGGTTGGCCGGTTTGGACATTCCACACTCGAGCGAAGTACGCGCCGGCGGCGATTTGGTTTGCATCCGGCGAGAAGACAGTCACCGCCGCATTTGTATGGCCTGCAGTAGGCGCCATCATTGCGGTCATTTCGGCCTTCTTCACTTGCAAGGTATCGTCGGCGCTCGCAATCACGACACGACTCAGATCGGGCGAGAAATCCGCATGAAAGACGAAGCTGGTATCGCCGCTCAAAGTCGACAGCGAAACGCCGGCAGCTGCATCCCACACACGCGCTGTTTTATCTTGACTGGAGGTGAGGATGCGCCTGCCATCAGGCGAGAATACCGCGCTGTTGAGCTTGCTGCCATGTCCCATCAGCGTTGACAGCAATTCGCCGGTTTTGGCATTCCATGTACGCGCGGTGCGGTCCCAGCTCGAGGTGACGATGAACTTGCCGTCGGGAGAGAATTCTGCCTGATCCACGTAATCGGTGTGCCCGAGCAGAATGGAAAGCAATAAACCGGATTGGGAATCCCATACGCGCGCGGTATGGTCATTGCTGGCGGTGACGATACGCGTTCCATCGGGCGAGAAGACTGCGGTGTTGACCTGGTCGAGGTGTCCCTTCAGGGTCGCGAGCGGATGGCCGGACTGGGCATCCCAGACAATCGCGGTCATGTCCTTACTGGCGGTGACGACGCGCGTGCCATCGGTCGAGAACTCAGCGTCGCGGACCTCGTCGGTATGGCCTTTAAGAGTGGTCAGCGGTTTTCCGGTTGCCGCATCCCATACGATCGCAAAATGGTCCAGGCTGGCGGTGACGATGCGCTTTCCATCGGGCGAAAATGAAGCGTTAACGAGCCCGCCTGTGTGACCTTTCAACGTCGTCACCCTTTGGCCGGTTTCAGAATCCCATACGATCGCTGTGGTGTCGTCGCTGGCGGTCACCACACGCGTTCCATCGGGTGAGAACGCGGCAGTTTCAACCACAGCGCTGTGGCCTTTCAGGATTACGCTCTTCTCGCCGGTTGCGGCATCCCATACGATCGCGCTCTTATCGGAACTGGCGGTGACGATGAGTTTGCCGTCGGGGGAAAAAGCTGCGTCCCACAGCGCGCCCCGATGGCCGGACAGGGTTGCCTGCAATTTGCCGGTAACGGAATCCCATACGCGCGCTGTCGTGTCGTCACTGGCGGTGACAATGCGGGTTCCATCCGGTGAGAACCTCGCAGTCCGCAATTCGTCATGGTGATGCAGGATGAAGTGCTCCAGAGGCACCTCAAGGGCGGTTCGCAATGCGAATTCAGTTTGATTTGTCTGCCGCAGCTCTACAGCAGTGATTGCTGTCGCGAGCGCCAACGCGTCATCGCCGCCAACGCCGGCTTCGCGCTCCGCTTGAGCGAGTGTATTGCCCGATTGTGCCGTAATCCTCTCTTCCTGGGCGCTGTGCCATTCCCAGATTGCTCCGGCGGCGATGATCAACAGAACCAGGCTGGCGGCCATGCTGGCTTGCAAAACGCGCCGGCGGGAGCGCTCGCGGCGTGCGACTTCGGCGTCCCGGCGTGCGATGCTTGCCTGGATAAAATTGCGTTCGTCCTCGCTGAGTTGCAAGGGCTTCGAGGCCAGCCAGACGCGCGCGCGCGACAGTTGCAGGCCGGCGAGCAAGGCGTCGCTTTTTTCGGCTTCGGGCGCTCTTTGCCAGTCGCGCAGATAATTTTCGAGTTGATCGATGCCGATGAGAAATTCCCGTTCCTGATCGAGCCAGCCACGCAGCAGCGGCCATTTGCGCAGCAGCGCTTCGTGCGTCACTTCCACCGTGGAGGCATCGCCGGCGCCTTCGATGGAGAGGAGGCGTGCGCGGGCCAGGCTTTCCAGCAGCGGACGGGCCTTGGGCGGCAGGGTCTCCAGTTGCGCGGGGCGGCGCACATATTCGCCCTCGGGATTGACGCGCACCATCGCGGGCACAAAGGCTTCGCGCAGAGCATCTAAATCCTCTTGAGAAGCCTTGGCGGTGGCCAGCACTTCATCGGCTTTGGAGCGCACGGCATTTTCCAGAGGCGACAGTTGCGCGGCCGGGTCGCCGAGAGCGCGATAGGCTTCGAGCGTGAGTTTTTTAGTTTGGCCGAAGCGGTCGTAGAGTTCGCGCAGAGCGAAGGCCAGCAAGGGCAACGCATCGTCGGTGGCCGCATCGTTCATGGCGGCGACCACCAGGTTTTCATCTACAGTAAGGCCGGCCACGCGCGCAGGGCCTTCAATGATGTCGCGCACGCGATCGAGCGGCATGGGCTTCAGAGAGAACTCCTCGAATGCAGCGGTCAGGCCGGGCGCCTTCTGCAGCTCACCCAGATAATCTGAACGCATGGCCAGCACCACGAGGAACGGCAGGCTCGGATCCTGCAGTGCGTTCAGGACTTCGAAAAACGCCGCGGCCTCGGTTTTGTCGGCGGTGCCGAACAGTTCTTCGGCCTGGTCGATCGAGATCAGGATTTGCGCTTCGTTCTGGCCGCCTGCGGCGCGCAGGTCCCCGGCCAGTCCGGAAAGCGTGCGCACCAGATCCGGCGCAGCGAAAGCATCGCGCCAGTGCCGCCAATCGGCGCCTGGACTTGGCGGGACTTGGCCCAGCGCGATGCCCACCGCTTGCGCCAGCTCGTCCAGTGGATGAACCTGCGGGCGGAACGGCGGAAGCGCGATCCAGTTGGCCTTATCGCGCTTCAGGCGGGGCAGCAAGCCGGCGCGGATCAACGAGGATTTTCCCGAACCGGAGGCGCCCAGCACGGCCACAAGTTTGGCGCCGCCCTGCACGCGCCGCGCAGTGAGGCGCTCAATCAGCCGCCTGATATCGTTGTCGCGGCCGAAATAAATCGCGGCGTCGGCTTGGTCGAGGGCCAGCAAGCCCGGATAGGGCGGGCGCGTATGGTCCCAATCGAATCCGCCGCGGGAATTCAGCACAATCTCGTTCAGCGCCTTCAACAATCGCGACAGCGCATCTTCGCGATTCTTCACCAGGTCCAGAGTCTGAATGTCGGCCGACACCACGGTTTCGCCCACGGGAGATTCGATCAGCGGGAAAATCGCCTTGCCCAGCGCGCGCGCCTGCGTGAATTCGGCGAAGCACCATTTGCTCTCGAACCAGTTGCTGGTCAGAACCAGGAGGACGACTTCGGCTTCGGCCATCTCGCGATAAAGCGAGCGCTCCCAATCGGAGCCCGCGGCGAGGCCGGCGTGCTTATCGAAATCGAGAAAGGTTTCATTGAAGCCGTTGGCGTGCAGCCAATCCAGCAAGCGCGAAGCTTGATCGGGGTCCAGGCTGGAATGACTGATAAAGATCTGCGCCACGCGAACGCTCCTTTAAGAAATCCCCTTTTAGGATATAGGTGGAGCTTCGCCGAAGATGCGATTTTTCGGGGAAACCGGGAAAACCTTGTAAATCAAGGGGAATGTTTGTTTTGACGGTGTGTTGACTGGGCTAAATGTTGGCTTAAGTGGTGCGGTGCGCTCCGGGAATGTTCACGTGGGCGGTTGCGATTTTTCGAGGCAAATACCTTGAAATTGGCCATCTGACGGGTAGGTGCGACCGTGAAATTGACCTTTTTCGTGTGATCGTTTGCAGAGAATTACCCATAAGTGATGCAAGATGGGCTATGGGTGCGTGTTTTTGCGGGGTCTGCGCGTAAGAACACGCCTTTTTTGTGCTCAAAACCGGGCTTGGAGTGCGAGTGTGAGTGTGCGAGTGAAGGAGTGAATGGGCGATGCAGAAAGTGATGCGGGAATGGGCGAGGGTGGAGTTGGAGCGTAAGGTGCGGGGGTTCAGGCGGACGCGAATGCATTCGCGGCCAGCGGAGGGATGGTTGCGGGCGATGCGGCTGGCGGTGGGGATTCCGGCGGAGGAGATTGCCGGGAAGATGGGGTTCACGGCGAAGATGGTGTTCCAGATGGAGCGGGCGGAACAGAGGCGGAGCATTTCGCTGGAGCGGCTGGAACGGATGGCGCGTGCGGTGGGGTGCGATCTGGTGTACGGGCTGGTTCCTTGGGAGCGGTCGCTGGAGGATCGTGCGATGGAGTTGGTGGAGCGGGAGGTGTGGAGGAAGAGGTACACGGCGCGAAGGACAGGAAGTAGGGAGTAGCCAATAGCCGGGTGCTTGCGGATACCGTTGGACGGAAGTGCTTCGAAAATCGGTTACTTGTGCGTTTGGCAAGAGTAAAATCCCTTCATACATTCGGCAACGCTTCCCTTCTTCTGTTGACGCCGAATTTCCCTGCTTCCGTTAATGCCGGATTTAGAAGAACTGTGACCGCGGTCCAATGCCGTAACCATCGGCAGATCTGACTTCCGAAACAAAGCGACTTCCGAGACAAGACATGGGGACGGAATTCAAATACTGGGCATTCATCAGCTACAGCCATGCCGACAAGAAGTGGGGCGACTGGCTGCATAGTGCGCTGGAGACCTACAAAGTGCCAAAGGCGCTGGCCGGCTCTGAATCCCAGCCTGGCGAAGCCTTGCCGCGCAAGATTTTTCCGATTTTTCGCGACCGCGAGGAGTTGCCGACCAGCTCGGACCTGGGTTCAATGATTGCCGAAGCGCTAAAGCAATCGCGCTGCCTGATCGTGATTTGCTCGCCTCGGTCGGCGAAGTCGCGCTGGGTGAACCAGGAGATTCTGGAATTCAAGAGGCTAGGGAGAGCTGATCGCATCCTGGCCCTGATCGTCGACGGCGAGCCCAATGCAGCCGATGGCAAGCCGGGTTTCAGCGTGGAGGCCGAGTGTTTTCCCGAGGCGCTGAAATATGCACTGGGAGCAGACGGCCATCTCGATACGAACAGACAAATAGAGCCCATCGCGGCCGACGCCAGGCACGGCATGGATGGAAGAGCCAACGCCATGCTGAAAGTGGCGGCTGGCATTCTGGGCATCAACTACGACGACCTGAAACGGCGGGAAGAGCGGCGGCGGCGGCGCCAGCAACGCATCGTTATCGCGGTGTCGGCGGCGCTGGTTATTACCTTTGCAGGGCTGGCCGGAGTCGCTGCCGTCGGCTTCTGGCAGGCGCGCATCGCGGCAACGGAGGCCGAAGAGGCGCAGAGGGAGGCCAGAGCGGCGCAGGTTGAGGCGGAGACGCAAAAGGCGGAAGCGGATACGCAGAGAGCCGCCGCGGAGAAGCAGAAAACGCTTGCGGACGAAGCGACCGTGGAGGCCAACGACGAAAAGGAGCAGGTGGAAACGCAGACTGCGGCTGACGAGGAAGACCTGGCGCGCGAGGCTCTGCTGCGCGGCGATCCGCTGACGGCCGCACAACATTTGAGCCTGGCTTTCGAGGCCGAACCACAGGACGCTGCCGTGCGCCTGCTGCTGCAGACTGCGATGAGCAACCTGAATGGCCTGGCGACGGTGTTGAACGGCGGCTCCGGCACGTTTACGAACATGGAAGTTTCCCCGCAGAGCGGCCTGGTTCTGACGGTCACAAGCGACGGAGAGGCGCAGGTGTGGGACCCGAAGAAAAGTGCGCCGGTGCTGATATTCGGCAAAAGCGGGAACCTGTATAACCAGGTGCACACCGCGGAGTTCACGCCCGACGGCAAAGGCGTTCTGCTTGACGACAATTCGGAGGCGTACCTGCAAGAGATCGCGACCGGCAAAAAGGTTTCGTTCTCTGCCGGCACGGGCCAGGGATTTGCGGGCCTGATGGTCTCATCGGACGGCAAGACCGTGATGGGCTCGATGCTGAAGATATCCGCCAACGGGAAAAGTTTCAGCACACAGATTGCCGCGTACAGCATCAGCGACGGCCATCAAACGGCTCAAGCAACCGTCGCCGGCATTTACTCCATTGTTGCCGTTCCCGGATCGGCAGGGAGGGCCGTACTCATCGGCGGCCCTGACGCCACGAACCCGGCTCGCCGTGTGCTCGTGGTCGATGTCGTTACGGGCAAGATTGTGGCGCAGATTTCTGTTACCTGGAACGATGCGGCGCTCGTCAATCCCCGGGGCGACCTGATCCTGATTAATTACGCCTCCCTAACCCAGCCGCCGGGGATTTATTCGGCGCAGAGCGGCGCGAAAGTGGCGGAGTTGCGCACGAACGATGTAACGGCCACCCATGCGTCGTGGAGCCCTTCGGGCCGCTATGTGCTTTCGGCGTACCCCATCAGCGGCGGCAGCAACGAAGCGCTTTGGGACGCCTCGACCTGGAAGCCGATTCACGTCTGGCCCAACGCGGTTTGGTCGGCGACAGCCATTGATCCGGAAGAGTCGCATGTGGCTTCGGTCGCGGGCCAAGGCGAATTTGCCGTATGGGATCTGCACTCGGGGGCACTCTTGAGGCAGTTTGACGACGACATCTGCGCTGGCGACCTGGGGGGCGCTCCCTCAACCTTGTTCAGCCACATGCAATTCTCGCCCGATGGCACGCGCCTGATCAACGCGGGCGGCGGCGCCTGCGCCACGATCTGGAACTGGCAGCAGGTCCGCTCGTCGCAACTTGTGTATTCGGGCAGCGGCGCAACCATCAACAACATTGCCTTCAGCCCGGATGGGAGCCGGGCCGTGTTGGCCGGAAACGATGGCAAGGCTGTGGTGTGGAACGTGGTCACTGGAGCCGCTCAATTCACGCTCCAGAGCGAAACAACGCAGAGCGGCGCGGCAGTGAACATGGCGTTTTTCACTCCCGATGGAAAAGAAGTCGTCACCGGAGGCATGTTCCTGGAAGCGGCGCTTTGGAATGCGGGCAACGGCAGTCTGCTGCGCGTACTGAACTTCGACAAGCACGCAATCGTCGCCGGCGACGCAATCAGTGTGGCCATGGTCCGGCCGGGCAACCGCGCGGTTACATTCAGCAGCGACGGCTGGGGCGCGCTGTGGGATCTTGCGGCGCAAAAACAACTGGCGACCCTTCACACCGAAGACGGTGCCACCGTCCGCAAGGTGTCGCCAGCCCCCGATGGACGGGAGTTTGTGGTGATCGACACCGGCGCCTTTGCCTTTGTCTTTGACTCGCTCAGTGGAGCGCTCAAGCGTAAGCTCGGGAAACCGGGAACGCCGCTGGCCGCAGCCGAGATTTCGCCGCAAGGCGACAAGTTGCTGACCGCCGACGCCATGGGAAAGATCACGATCTGGAGCCTGGCCGACGGCCGCGCGCTCCAGACCATCAACGGAGCCGCAGGCGCGGCCGCCGTGAACGACGTGCACTTCAGTCCCGACCGATCGACGATACTCGCCGCCTGCACCGATGGCAAAGCCCGCACCTGGAACGCGCAAACCGGCCAACCGGAATTGACGATTGCCGAAGAAACGGTGCCGGGTGAGATGCCTGGTATGGGCGCGCCTTTTCGCTCCGACCTGGCCAGTGGCACGCCGATCCAGGCGGGTATGCTGCGCGTGGAATACTCGCCCGATGGATCGTTCATTGCCGGGGCCAACCAGGGCATCAATGTTCTCGTCTGGGACGCCAAAACCGGCAAGCAATTGCTGCGCCTTGAAGGCCATACCGGACGCATCGCTTCACTGGCATTCAGTTCCGATGGCACACGTCTAGGCAGCACCAGCGAAGATGGTACGGCGCGCATCTGGGACTTGGGCCTTGAGAATCGCAGCCCTGCGGAGATCAAGCAAGAGATTGCAGAATTCGGCCAGAAATCGTCGCGATAAGCGCGCAACGAAAAGCAGCCGCAGATCCTTCGGCTCCGTCCGTTCGCGATGCGAACGGCCGGAGCTCAGGATGACATCCCATTTTTATTGCTCAGGATGACACGTCAGTGGTCATTCGACTGACGAAGTCGCGCGGGTGTGGGCGTGGACGCCCCCACTACAGCCGGTCGGGAGACCGGCGCTACACTTCGGGCCGGCGCTGCAATCTGTTCTCCGCTCTTATCCCTGGAGCCAGTCCTTGACCTTTTGCACCATGACGTCGCGGCCGATGTCGCTGATGGCGTTGGTGAGGGGGATCCCTTTGGGGCAAGCTTGGACGCAGTTCTGCGCGAAGCCGCACTCCTGGATGCCGCCGTCGCCGGCGAGGGCGCGGAGACGGTCTTCTTTGAAGACCTTGCCGGTGGGATGGTTGTTGAAGAGCTTGACCTGGGCGATGGTGGCTGCGCCGACGAATCCTGTGCCGATGTTGAACTGCGGGCAGACTTCCATGCAGCAGGTGCAGGAGATGCAATTCGAGAGCGGGTAGTTGGCTTCCTGCTGCTGCGGGTAGACGCGCGGGCCCGAACCCAAATCGTATGTCCCGTCGACGGGAACCCAGGCCTTGACGCGCATGAGATTTTCAAACAGAACCGAGCGGTCGACCTGGAGATCGCGGACGAGGGGGAACTTCGAGAGCGGCGCGATGCGGATGGGCTGCTCGAGATTGTCGACGAGGGCGGAACAGGCCATGCGGGCCTTGCCGTTGATCAACATCGCGCATGAGCCGCAGATTTCCTCAAGACAATTGGAATCGTAGGCGATGGGGGTGGTGGGCCGGCCGTCGGCGGTGACGGGGTTGGCGGCGATTTCCATCATGGAGGAGATGACGTTCATGCCGGGACGCCAGGGGAGTTCGAAGCGCTCCCATGTGGCGGGCGCGTTGGGGCTGGCCTGGCGGCGGATTTCGATGGTGACGGTGCGGTCTGCCATGGTTTCCTTGGTTCGTGATTCGTGGATCGTGATTCGTGGTCCGTGATCAGTGCCCTGACTTCTCGTGCATCTCCGAAATGTTGTTGCCCTGCCTGACTTCCCTAACAGCAACCGCAGATCCTTCGACTCCTCGCTCCGCTCGTCGCTCAGGATGACGGCCAATTTCTGATCGCTCAGGATGACATTGGCGCAAGCGCCAATGTCATTTGGCGGCGTCGTAACGGCGCGGGCGGGGCTTGATGTACTGCGTATCGACTGCCTCGAATTCGAAGCGCGGGCCTTCGACGGAGCCGGTGAAGCTGGCTTTCGTAGTCTTCAGAAACTTTTCGTCGTTGCGATCGGGGAAGTCGGGTTTGTAGTGCGCGCCGCGGGACTCGTCGCGCTGAATTGCGCCGAGCGTAATGGTGCGCGAAAGTTCGAGCATGTTTTTGAGCTGGCGGGCGAAGGCGAAACTGGTGTTGGCCCACTGGCTCTTGTCGCTGAGGTTGATGCGCTGGTAGCGCGCGAGCAGCTCGACGATTTTTTCGTCGGTCTGCTTGAGGGCGTTGTTGTAGCGGATGACGGTGGCGTGCTCGGTCATGGCTACGCCCAGCTCGCGCCACAGCTTGAAGGGATTTTCGCCGCCTTCGTTGTTGATGAGTTTTTTATTGATTTCGGACTGGCGGGCGATTTCGGCCGCTGCGCCGCCATCGCCTTCAGCTGCGGGCACGTTCTTGGCGTAGGCGATGGCGTTGGGGCCGGCGTGGAATCCGCCAAAGATGCAACTGACGAGCGAGTTTGCGCCGAGGCGATTGGCGCCGTGGTACTGGTACTCGCATTCACCGGCGGCAAAAATGCCGGGGACGTTGGTCATCTGGTTGAAGTCGATCCAGAGGCCGCCCATGGTGTAGTGCATGCCGGGAAAGATCTTCATGGGCTCGAGGTGAGGATCGACGCCGACGAATTTTTCATAAATCTCAAGAATTCCGCCGAGCTTGCGATCGAGTGTGGCGCGGTCGATGTGGGTGAGGTCGAGATAGACCATGGGCTGGCCGTCGATGCCGAGGCCGAGCTCGTAGACGACTTTGTGAATGGCGCGCGTGGCCACGTCGCGGGGCACGAGGTTGCCGTATTTCGGATACCACTCTTCGAGGAAGTAGAAGCGCTCGGATTCGGGGATGGCCTTGATGGCGCGCTTGTCGCCGGGGGTGCGCGGAACCCAGACGCGGCCGCCTTCGCCGCGCGCGGATTCCGACATGAGGCGCAGCTTGTCTTCGCCGGGAATGCAGGTGGGATGCACCTGGATGAATTCGCCGTTGGCGTAGTAGACGCCCTGCTGGAAGATGGCCGACTGCGCCGAGCCGGTGCAGACGACGGAGTTGGTGCTCTTGCCAAATATCGCTCCGATGCCGCCGGTGGCGAGAATGATGGCGTCGGCCGGGAAGGCTGTGAGCTCCATGGAGCGGAGGTTCATGGCTACGATGCCGCGGGCTACGCCTTTGCCGTCGATGATGGCGGAGAGAAACTCCCAGCCCTCGTACTTTTTGACTTTGCCTTCGGATTCGTAGCGGCGCACCTGCTCGTCGAGCGCGTAGAGCAGTTGCTGGCCGGTGGTTGCGCCGGCAAATGCGGTGCGCTGATAGAGTGTGCCGCCGAAGCGCCGGAAATCGAGCAGGCCTTCAGGGGTGCGATTGAAGGGCACGCCCATGCGGTCGAGCAGATCGATGATGGCGGGCGCGGCCTCGCACATGGCCTTGACCGGCGTTTGATTGGCGAGGAAGTCGCCGCCGTAGATGGTGTCGTCAAAGTGCTGCGCAGTGGAGTCGCCTTCGCCCTTGAGATCTTTAGCGGCGTTGATGCCGCCCTGCGCGCACACCGAGTGCGAGCGCTTGACGGGGACGATGGAAAACAGATCGACCGTGCCACCGGCTTCGGCGATTTTGATGACGGCCGCAAGTCCGGCGAGCCCTCCGCCCACCACGATGATTTTGGGTGCTGCCATGAAGTACCTTTCGAAACAGCTTTCAGCTATCAGCTCTCAGCTTTCAGCTAATAGCAAACAGCTAGAGATTCGGGATGGGCGCGTTGGCGTACATGGGGCCGACGAACGCCCAGATGCTGGCGATACCCATGCCGGCGAGGAGCACGCCGAGCACGAGGCAGATGTAGGCGAAGCGGCGGCGCGCGGTTACTCCCGAGGTGATGCCCCATTTGGCGGCGAAGAGCCACACGCCGTAGGCAAAGTGCCAGCAGACGGCGATCATGGCGATGGCGTAGACGGCGAGCATCCAGGGGTTTGAGAGCTCGACCTGCACCTTATGGAACGCGTAGTACGGATTCTCAGGGAGCATGACACCGGAGAAGCGCTGACGCCAGACGTGTTGGGCGATGTAGGCGAATGCGATGAGGCCGGTGTAGCGCTGGGCCAGGTACATCCAGTTCCCTGCCCACGGGTAGTAGACGATGTTCGATTTGCCGCGCAGCCAGATCCAGACGCCATAGAGGGCGTGATAGAGGATGGGCAGAAAGATGAAGACCCACTCCAGCACGCGGACCAGTGGAAGGCTGTTAAGGAATTTGACCTGTGCGCCGTAAGCGAGGGGGCCTTTGAGGGCTTCGAAGTTCGAGAGCAGGTGTTCGAGCAGAAATGCCCCGATGGGGACGATGCCGAGCAGAGAGTGCAGCTTGCGCCAGATGAAGCTGGTGCCCTCGCCTGCGCGTAGCGGCTCGACGCCGCTGCGGACGACATGCGCGGAGGCGGGATGCGCAGAGGCGGGCGCGGAGGATTCGACGATTGCCATGAAGAGTTTGGCTCCTAAACGTGCGGGCCGAAGCAGTCTTAGACTGAGGCACTTTGAGCGGTGTTCTGTGTCACTTGCATTATTCGAGGCTGAGGCTGCGACCGTCAAGGTGCGCGCCATGGTAGCTCACTTTGAGGGAAGTGTTCCGTCAGAAGCTAAAGCCCATGCGCATTCGTGGCTGTTTGCGGCGCGAGACCTGACCGGGAGAGTGCCCGGCGCTCGTTGTGCCCTTTCAAGACGAACCCATAGTGCGAGGCTACACTCGACGCATGGAGGACTTCGCGTGATTCGCCGCTGCCAAGGAAGCGATTTCGAACAGATCTGTGCCGTGATCAACGACGGCGCGCGCGCCTATGAAGGCGTGATTCCCAGCGACCGGTGGACCGAACCGTACATGTCCGCAGAAGAGCTTCGCCACGAGATGGACGACGGCGTCGAATTCTGGGTTTGCGAAGAGGACGGAGCTGTGGCCGGCGTGATGGGGATTCAGGGAGTCAAGGATGTGGCTCTCATCCGGCACGCGTACGTGCGCACCGCTGACCAGAAGCGAGGCATCGGCGCGCTTTTGCTGGATCACTTGCGCAAGCTGGCGACGACTCCCGTGCTGATCGGGACGTGGGCCGACGCAAGCTGGGCGATCCGGTTCTATGAGAAGTACGGATTCCGCGTGGTCTCGAAAGAGACGAAAGAACTCCTTCTTCGGAGATACTGGAGCATCCCAAAGAGGCAGGTGGAAACTTCGGTGGTTCTGGCCGATGCAACCTGGTGGGAACAGAACGGCAGCGAGTGAACCGCCGAGGCGTTCGAGCGCCGGTAGCGATCAGCGCGCCAACATGGGCAACAGTGCGGCAAGTGCGCGTCCGCGATGGCTCAGACCGAGCTTGGTTTCGAGATCGATCTCAGCCATGGTCTTGCGCAGTTTGGGAAGATAAAACAAGGGATCGTAGCCGAAGCCGCCGGTGCCGCGCGGGGCTTCGAGAATTGTCCCCTCGACGGTGCCGTCGGCGATCTGCACTACCTCGCCATCGCGAGCGGCCACGAGGGTGCAATGGTAGCGCGCGGTCCGGAGCTTGGCGGGAATCCCGTCGAGTTTCTGGATGAGAATCATGTTGTTCCAGACGTCGGTGTTGTCGTTGGCGTCGGGCGAGTCGACCAGGCCCGCGTCGGCGGCATAACGTGCGGAGCGCACGCCGGGAGCGCCGCCGAGCGCGTCGACTTCGAGGCCGGAATCGTCGGCGAGGACCAGTTCGGCGGGCGCAAAACGCGAATAGTAAACGGCCTTGGTCGCGGCATTGGCGAGGAAGGTGTCGCCATCTTCTTCGGGTGCGGGGATTGTCGCGATTCCGGGAAGCGGATCGAGGTCGATGGAAAATGCCTGAGCGCCGGTGCGGAAGTCGCGGAGTTTTCCTGCGCTGGTGGTGGCGGCGTAGAGGCGGAGGGGCATGGTTTGAGTTTAGAGGACAGGGAACAAGGGACCAAGGGAACAAGGGAACGAGAAAGCGAGGGAGCGAGCCGGCGAGTTGGTGCGGTCTCCCACCCTTTCCGCAAAGAGCGCGGAAAGGATGGGGCACGGGCAAGTCAGCGAGTCAGCAATACTCGAGGCTGTGTGCAACGAATCGCACTTGTGCGGGCCGGGAGGCCCGCACCACAGCCGGCCAGGAGGCCGGCGCTACACTTTGGCTGGAGGTTGGTGCTGCAAGCTTGGCCGGCGTCCGGCAGAATGGCGCAGAACCGCGCGATTGACAAGGCGTGAGGGCGTTGCATAAGGTTGATCCGCCTGAAAGCTTTTCAATGGAGGAAGCGGCGGCTGCGCACGATCGGCCGCGTGCTCCGCTCTTTCAATATTTCTCTTTTGGAATCGAGCTAAGAATATGCGTTTTCAATTGATGCACAGATGGACGTGGGCACTGGTTTTGAGCGTAGCGGCAGTGCCGGTATTTGCGCAGCGGGCCGCAACCACGAAGGGTCCGGCAGAGCTGCGCGTCGACAACCTCAAAAATCCGCTGGGCATCGACGATGCGACGCCGAAGTTCTCCTGGCAGTTGCGCGATGCGGAGCCCGGCGCGAAGCAGACGGCGTATGAGGTGATGGTGGCGTCTTCGCCTGAGCTGCTGGCTCAGGGCAAAGCGGATGTGTGGTCGAGCGGACGCGTGGTATCGGAGCAATCGTTGAATGTGAGCTACAGCGGGCCGGCGCTCAAGCCGAGCACACGATCCTTCTGGTGCGTGAAGCTGTGGGGCGCGGACGGAAAAGCATATGCGGCGAGCGAGAGGGGCTGGTGGGAAACTGGCCTGATGAGTCAGGATGCGTGGAAGGCGCAGTGGATTGGATACGAGACACCGGAAGAGGCCACGGTGCGTCACGCGCCAGCGGAATGGATTGCGAATCCGGATGCAAAATCGCCAGCGATCGCGAAGGACGCCGAGCAGCGCTTCGAGTATCGCACGACGATCACGCTGCCGCAGACGGTGAAGTTTGCCACGCTCTACGCGACCGGACAGGACACGGTTGCGGCGTGGGTAGATGGCGCGCGAGTTCTCGCGGAGGATCCGCTGCCGCCGTACAGACAGATGCCTTGGAAAAAGTTCGTGCGCGCCGATGTGACAACGCATCTGAGCGCGGGCAAGAACACGCTTGCGATTGAAGCGCTGCACTACGTGGTAAATCCCAACGGTATGGCCACTGAAGATGCGCCGCCGATGATTGCAACGCTCGTCGTCGAGTACGCGGACGGCACCTGGGCCAGCTTTTCGAGCAACGACAGGTGGAAGACGGCCCTTGAGGCTGCCGATGGCTGGCAGCAAAAGAGTTTCGACGACTCCGCGTGGAAGGCGGCGATGGTTTGGCAGCCGCTCTCCGGAAAGCGCTCGGAATCGCAGGGGCATCCGTGGATTCCGGACTCGGTGAAAGAATTACGGGACGTATTCAGCCTGAATAGCGCAGTCAAGTCGGCGCGGCTCTACGCAACGGCTCTGGGTGCCTACGAGATGTCGCTGAATGGCAATCAGGTGGGCGATCAAGTATTGGCTCCAGGCTGGACCGATTACCGCCAGCGTGTTGTTTACCAGACTTTCGATGTTACGAGGGAGATTCAGCAGGGACGGAATGAACTGATTGCGCTGCTCGCGCCCGGTTGGTATGAAACGCCGCTTGAGTGGTTCCAGCAGCCGAACAATTACGGCGTGACGCCACCGGCGTTGCGCGCACAGTTGCGGATTGAGCACACGGATGGAAGTGTGGAGTGGATAACGACGGACACAAGTTGGTGGGCTCGACCCTCAGAAGTGCTGCAATCTGAGCTTTACGACGGCGAAACCGACGATCGCAGGCTTCGGTTACCCGAATCTCGATTGATAGTGTGCATTGATGGTTGCCTTTGGCCGAGCGTACAGATCATGACCCCCGCACCGGTAGAGATTGTTGCGCAGGATTTTCCGCCGATCCGCAAGGAGCGATTTCCCGACGGTACAACCTGGCTTGAAGCCAAGTCCATGGCGGAGCCGAGGCCAGGAGTGTGGGTTTACGACTTCGGGCAGAACTTCTCCGGGGTGGAACGACTGCGGGTGAGGGGGCCCGCTGGAACGAGAGTTAGGATGCGGTTCGCCGAGGTTCTCAATCCCGACGGCACAATTTACACCGATAATCTACGCACAGCGAAGGCTACAGATACGTTCATCCTGGATCACCCAGACGCGTCGCAGAATTGGATTTCGATGGATCAGACCGCAGGAACGGAGATGTTCATACCGCAATTCACGTTCCACGGCTTCCGTTACATGGAACTCACGGGCCTGCCTGCTGCTCCCACCAAAGACGATGTTGCCGGCATCGTGATTCACACCGACGCGCCGTGGACGGCGAAGCTTGAGACCGGCAGCGCGATGATCAACCAGTTGTGGAGCAATATTCTGTGGGGGCAGCGGTCGAATTTTGTGGGAGTGCCTACGGATTGCCCGCAGCGCGATGAGCGGCTGGGGTGGATGGGCGATGCGCAAGTGTTCTGGCGCACGGCCAGCTACAACATGGACCTCGCGGCGTTCTCGCGCAAGTTTGCCGCGGACATGCGCGGCACACAGGCGGGGCAGCCGTTTTATGGAATTTTTTCGCCGGGCACGGTTACGCCTTTCGCCGGCGCTGCGGCGGCATGGAGCGATGCAGGGGTGATTGTTCCCTGGACCAGCTGGCTGCAGACTGGGGACACCAGCATTGTGGAGCAGAATTGGGACGCGATGACGAAATATCTCGACGCGATTGCGGCGGCGAATCCCGATTTTCTGTGGGAGAACGAGTACGGCTCGCCGTTCGGCGACTGGCTTTCGCCCGAAGGCAAGACTGACGAGCGGTTGCTGGCCACGGCCTACTGGGCCTGGGATGTGACGCTGATGCGCGAGATGGCGCTGGCCACGGGGCGCACGGCGGAGGCCGACAAATATGCGGGGCTATTGGAAAAAATTCGCGCGGCGTTCCAGAAGCAGTTTGTGCGCGGCGACGGATTTGTGGCTGGCGCGGACAACAGCCCATCGCAGTTCGGCGTGATCAATAATCCCAACGCAAAAAGCGAGGGCGGCGACACGCAGACCGGCTACGTGCTGGCGCTGCACATGAATCTGCTGCCGGAATCGCTGCGCGCCGCGGCGGCGAAGCGATTGGTAGACAAGATTGAAGCCAATCACAATTTGCTGGCCACGGGTTTTCTGGGGACGCCGTACTTGCTGGAGGAGTTGACGAAGGCCGGCTACGCGAAGCTCGCGTACACGTTGCTGCTGAACACGCAGTACCCGTCGTGGGGCTACATGGTGACGCATGGCGCGACGACGATGTGGGAGCGGTGGAACGGCGACCAGATGATGAGCGATCCGGCGATGAACTCGTTTAACCATTACGCGTACGGCGCGGTAGCGGATTGGATGTATCGCTACGCGGCGGGCATCGATGCGACGCCGATGGATGCGGGATTTCATACGGTGGTGCTGCATCCGGTGTTCGACGAGCGGTTGGGGCATCTTTCATTTGACTACGACTCGGTGTTCGGGACGATTCATTCGGATTGGAAAATGACGTTGCACGGGGCGACATGGCATCTGACGATTCCGGCGAATACGACGGGATGGTTGTCGTTGAGCCCGGCCGACGTTTTTAAGTACAAACTAGATGGGGCGCCTCTCAATGGAAACCCGCATGCGAGGTTAATCACGCGTGATGGTCAAAATGGTTTCGAACTTGCGCCCGGCGCCTATACGTTCGACATTCAGCTATACAACATTGTGGAGACTTCGGTTTCGGATGTTACTCATCATTGATCAGGTGCGTGGAAGGATTCTTGTCTGATTCCTGCCGCTGTACAAGAGACACACGCAACCGATAGGCTTTGAATTTGTTTGCGGGTTTGGCGCGAGCGCTCGCGCGAAATGGAAATGGAGAAGGAATGCCGATTGCGATTCTGGCGGGGATTGGGTGGCACACGGTGGGAGCGGCGATGGCTGCGTCGTTTTATGCGCCCATCGAGAAGGTCAGGAATTGGTCGTGGGAGACGACGTGGGCCTTGATGGGTTTCTTCTCGTGGATTCTGCTGCCGCTGACGATGAGCTACATTCTGCTGCCGAATTTCTTCGGATTTTATGCATCGCAGCCGTGCAGCCTGCTGTTGAGAGTGGCGCTATTCGGCGCGATGTGGGGTGTGGGCAATGTGAGTTACGGCTTGACCATGCGGTACCTCGGTATGTCGCTGGGAATCGGAGTAGCCATTGGCGTGACCCTGGTGGTGGGAACGCTGGTGCCGCCGGCGCTGCACGGGCAGTTCATTGCCAAGTTCAGCAGCCGCGGTGGATTGTGGAGCATGGCCGGCATTGTGGTGGCGCTGATTGGCGTGGCCATCGTCTCCTACGCCGGGCACCAGAAGGAAAAGCAAATGGGCGCCGAGGTAAAAGAGTTCAACGTGACGCTGGGGCTGGCGCTGGCCGTGATGTGCGGGATTTTTTCGGCGGGATTTTCTTTCGGGCTGGATGCGGCGACTCCGCTGCGCACGGCCGCATTGCAGGTGGGGTTGAGCCCGCTCTTCGCGCGGCTGCCCAGTTACGTGCTGATCATGGGCGGCGGCGCGATCGTGAATATGATTTACTGCTTCACGCGCCTGGCGTTCAAGAAGGGCATTTCGCTGCGCGCCGATCTGGCACAGCCCAGAGCCACGATTATCAAGAACGTGAGTCTGGCCGTAGCAGCCGGCATCATGTGGTATCTGCAATTCTTTTTTTATTCGTGGGGCGAGGCCAACATTCCGGTACGGCTCGATTATGTGAACTGGATGCTGCATATGAGCATCTACGTGTTGTGCGGCGGCCTGGTGGGATTGGCACTGGGCGAGTGGGCTGGCGTGGGCAAGCGACCGATTCGGCTGCTGTGGGCCGGGATTCTTGTCATCATTGCCGCGGCCAACCTGGTGGGGCTGGGGATGGCGTCGTAAAGGCAGGGACTAGGGACTGCGGACGAGTGAATGAGTGAAAAGAGTGAACGAGTGAAGCGGCAAGCGAGAATGTAAGTTCAAACGTCTGCGGGCAGGGGGAGTTCCTTGTCGAGGGATTGGGCGATGAGGTCGGCGCGGAGTTGGTCGACGGTGGTGAAGAGCAGCGCCTTCATGCCCAGCGCAGTGGCGGCTTCGACATTCACCTCGCGATCGTCGATAAAGAGCGTCTCCGCGGGCTGGAGTCCAAGTTTTTCGAGGGTATAGTTATAGATCGCCGGATCGGGCTTGGCCATGCGCAACTGATAGCTCCACACCAGCACGTCAAAACGCGAGAACCATTTGAGCTCGCGTTCCATGGCTTGCTGCGTAGTGTCGCCGATGTTGGAAAGGATGGCGGTGAGTAACCCGCGCGTTTTGAGCGCGGCAGCCCAAGCCAGCATGGGCGGATTCGGCGTCATCCACATGCGCCCATCCCAATGGATAAGCTCTTCGACGGCGGAAGGCGCCAAGGTGAGCCCGGCTTGACGGAGAATGTCGCGCCAATAGGCCTCGCCGGTGAGCTTACCTTCGTCAAAGGCGTGGCGATCGGCCCAATACAGCGGGTCGAGCTTCTCCGCGGGAAGTCCGGTAATGCGCATCATCGCGGCGTGCGCCTCAGGGTCGGGCGGGCCGCTCAAAACCATTCCGTAGTCGAAGATCACCGCGCGCAGAGCCAAGCCGATTCACCTTTCGCGCCCATGTATGGTGGAGGAGGGCGCCGTTTCCATTGTGCACGATGGTGTTGGTGCTGGGTTGAGGTTTGTGCTGTCCCACCCTTTCGCAAACAGCGCGAAAGGATGGGGCACGGAAGGTTTGTGGGGCGTTGAAAGGGGCGGGTTGAGTTTGTGCTGTCCCACCCTTTCGCAAACAGCGCGCCAGGATGGGGCAACCATGTTTGTGCAGGATTCAAGATGCAGAAAGCAAATGCGGGTCCTTCGACTCGTTCGTCCGCCGCGGCGGACAAACTCGCTCAGGATGACCGAGCTTAGCGTTAAATGACCCTGGGTTGAGGTTCGAGGAACCCTAACGTGGCCACGCGATTTTCTGAGAGAACTGGCTGGAACACGGAGGAGAGCGAGCTGGCGAGGGCGCACCGGCTGCGGCGCGAAGCGGGGCTGCCGATCGCGGACCTGACGGCTTCGAATCCCACGCGCTGCGGGTTCCAGTATTCCGCTTCCCTGCTGGATGCGCTGACCGATGCGCGGGCGCTCGACTACGATCCGCAGCCGCGCGGCTTGCTCGCTGCGCGAGAGGCGGTCTGCCGCTATTACGCGGACCACGGCGTGGCGCTCGATCCCAGCCAGATCGTGCTGACCACGAGCACCAGCGAGGCGTACAGCTTTCTCTTCCGGCTGCTTTCGGACCCGGGTGGCGAAATCCTGGTGCCGCAACCCGGCTACCCGCTTTTTGACTTCCTGGCGACGCTCGACGATGTGCGCATCAAGGCTGCGCCGCTGGTGTACGACGACGGCTGGCAGATCGACTTTGAGAGCTTGCGACGCGCGATCACCCCGCAAACCCGGGCCATTGTTGTGGTGCATCCCAATAATCCGACGGGGCATTTTACGAAGGCTTGGGAGGCGGACGAGCTGGCGCACATTTGCCGCGCGTCGGGGCTTGCGCTGATTGTGGACGAGGTATTTCTGGATTATGGGGTGGGCGCGGGTCGGGAGACCCGCGCGACAGCCGGTCTGGAGACCGGCGCTACAAAAAAGACTGGCGCTGCAAGGGAGGGCCGCGAGGGGGCCGGGAGTTTTGCGGCGGGGATTGAGGGGGTTCCGGTGTTTGCGGTGAGCGGCCTGAGCAAAATCGCGGGGCTGCCGCAGATGAAGGCGGCGTGGATTGTCGCAACCGGCCCGGAAAAGGCGCTGGCGCTGGAGCGGCTCGAGGTGATTGCCGATACCTTTCTCTCAATGAATGCGCCGGTACAGTGGGCGCTGCCGGCGTGGCTTGCCGGCAGGGCGGAGATTCAGGAGCAGATTCGGAGACGCGTGAGCGCCAACCTGGCCGAGCTCGACCGCCAGCTTGCCACCCTGCCGACTCTGCAACGGCTGGCCGTCGAAGGCGGGTGGTACGCGGTGCTGCGGGTTCCTGCGCTGGAGCCGGATGAGCAGACGGTTTTGGCGCTTCTCGAGCGAGGCGTTTGGGTCCATCCCGGCTACTTTTTTGGACTTCCGGAGTCGGGCTGGCTGGTGGTGAGCCTGCTCGGGCCGGAGGCGGAGTTTAATGCTGGAGTAGTTACTGTTACTAACTACTTTCGAACGAATCAGCAGGGTAACTTTTGAGGGCGTCGACCGCAACTATTTGTTGAAGTACTCTCGCTATCCCATTGAATCTATTCTCACGTTGGTGGGTGAGTGCCATCCCTCCGGGACTCGACCTCGGGGTTATGCTGCACACCCAGCGCTTGAAGCGCTGGGCTAACAAACATTGCGCCGACGGCGCGTCAGCCCGAACTGCCCGATGGTTGGGCGGTGGAATACAAGTATCGTTGAAGGACCCGCGACCGTATTGCCTGCGCGTATTCCCGAGTCCACTCACCGCTGTAAGAAAGGGTTGCTCTCGCGCTCTTCGCCAATTGTGGTGGCTGGTCCGTGGCCCGGAAGGACCCTGGTTTCGTCTGGCAGCGCCATGAGCCGGGAGTGGAGAGAGTCCATGATCTGGTCGAAGTTGCCGCCGGGCAGATCGGTGCGGCCGATGCTGCCGGCAAAGAGGGTGTCGCCGGCAACCAGCAGTTTGAGCGGGGCAAAGTGGAGGCAGATCGAGCCCTGGGTGTGACCGGGGGTGTGCAGCACCTGGGCGGGATAGTGCTCGAGTCCGACGATCTGGCCGTCGGAGAGGCCTTCGTCGGGCGGAGCGACCTCCGGAGGGCGAACGCCGAGCCATGCTGCCTGGGTATCCATCATTTCGAGCAGCGGCAGGTCGTTCTCGTTCAGTAGGATGGGCGCGCCGGTAAGGCGTTTGAGCTTGAGTGCGCCGCCGACGTGGTCGATGTGCGCGTGGGTCACGATGATCTGCTTGAGCTTGAGGCCCAGTTTGGTGAGGCGCTCATGGATGCGCGCAACGTCGTCGCCGGGGTCGATGACGATGGCCTCGCGGGTGTCTTCATCGCCGAGGATGGTGCAGTTGCAGGCGAGCGGGCCGACGGGAAAGGATTCGAGGAGCATGGGTACATTGTAAGAGCCGGTGGGCCTCAAGGTCGTGCTATCCTGGGCCCCCAAACGCGAGGGACCCGGGGCACCCGCGTGGGTGAATGTACCGAAAAAGTAACGAAAAAGCGAAAACAAGTGTTGCGATTCGCTTTTTATTCGCTATAATTCGCGCATGGCCGTCACTCGCAGACAAAAAGAGGTTCTGGATTTTCTTGAGACGTTTGTTAGCCGCAATGGCTATTCACCGTCGTTTGAAGAGATTGCGCGCGGCATGAGCCTTAAGAGTTTGGCTACCGTGCACAAGCACATTACGAATCTTGAGAAGAAGGGGATGCTGGATCGCGTGCACAACCGCAGCCGGTCGATTGACGTGCTGCCGCCGGGGTCACGCACCCGATCGAGCATGAAGCTGCCGCTGGCCGGGCGCATTGCCGCGGGCCAGCCAGTGGAGGCGATGGAGAACCCGGAGACCATCTCGCTGCACGACGTGGTGGGCAATCGCGATGTGTTTGCCCTGGAGGTGCGCGGCGACTCCATGCGCGACGAGCACATTATCAACGGCGACTACGTGCTGGTGGAGCGGACGCGCACCGCGCGTCAGGGCGAGATTGTGGTGGCGCTGGTGCATGGCTCGGAGACGACGCTGAAGCGCTTCTACCCGGAAGGCAATGTGGTGCGCCTGCAGCCTGCGAATATCGAGATGGATCCCATCTACGTGCCTGCGGGACAGGTGGCGATTCAGGGGCGGGTGCTGGGTGTGCTGCGGAAGTACCGGTGAGGCAGTGATTAGTGGTTAGTGGACGAGTGAAAAGAGTGAAAAGAGTGAAAAGAGTGAAGAAAGTGAAATGAGTGAAGAAAGTGAAATGAGTGAATAGGGGGCCGCGCTTAACGCGCGGCCTTCGCCTTTCGCCTAGCCTGCAGACTTTGCCATGCGCTCGGCGCGCCAGATTGCACCTTTGAGCGCCACCACCTCTTCTGTGCCGACCGGAATATTTGGCGCGGCGGCTTGCAACCCGGCGAAGAACTGCTGTTGCACCAGATCCATTTTGGCGATCACGCTGCCCGTCCACGCCACCGGAATCTCACCCGTGATGCCATGTTTGCGGCGCAGTTTGGAGCGCACGAGGAGCACAAATCCGACCAGGTCGGTTGCGGCCTGCTGCAAGGTGCTCACGGCGACTGCGTCCCCAGCCTCGGCCAACTCGTTGATGGCCGGCGCGAGCGCGGCAAAATCGGGGGCCGGCGTGCCGTCGCCGAGGTTGATGAACTCATCCATGTCCGGCGTGCCCCAGATCTCCATCACTTTAGGGATCACCTGGCAGGGCTGCTCTCGATCGAGAGCGTGCAGCGCGCGGCGAATGGAGTTGACGCCGATCCAGTAGCCCGAGCCTTCGTCGCCCAGCCGCGAGCTCCAGCCGCCGGCGGTTTCGAGAGTGCCATCGGGGGCGCGGCCCACGCAGTTCGTGCCGGTTCCGGCGATCTGCAGGATTCCCGGCCCTCCCTGAAAGGCCGCGTCGAGGGCGATGATATGGTCGCCCACGACTTCGGACTGCGCTACTCCGAAATCATCGAAGACCGCGGTGATCCATTCCGGAATGCCGGGCATGCTGGCGCTGGCAACGCCGCAGCAGGCGGCATCGATGTCTTTGACACCTGACTGCGCAAAGGCTTCTTTGAGCACGGCGCGTAAATTGGCTTCGGCCACTTCGGCGCCCACGCGCAATCTCTTGATGGATCCGCTTTGCCCGCTGCCGACTATTTTGCCATCGGCGACAATTGCGGCTCGTGTATTGGTGCCGCCGCCGTCAATTCCCAGAACTACGCTCATGGTTCATTTGCCTTTCCAGGGTCTACAGGGGCTAAAGCCCCGAATTATTTTGCTGAGTTTGTGGCACGACTAAAGTCGTGCCCTTTCGCGTTTTATGCAAACTCGGCTTTCTGCGGCGTGAGTAAACTCGTGCCCTCTCGTTCTATGCAAACTCGGTCAATTCCGTTTCTACTTTTTCGGCGCGACGCCGCCGTCGCGCAACGTTCCCGACAGAATGTTCAGGTCGCCATCGGTTTTCGGCGGTCTGAGACCCAGCAGATGCGCCATCCATGGATACAGATTTACGTTATCAAACGGAGCGACCGTTTTCCCTGCGCGCAGATCCGGCCCCGCGGCGAAGAAGCTGGCTTTCATCTCGGGCAGGAGGTGCGGATCGAAGCCGTGCATGCCGAGGTTGGGCGGGTGACTGGTTTCACCGGCAGCCGGGGCGTGGGCGCGAATGGCAAACGGCCCTGTGGCGACAACAATCGGGTCGCCTTCGCGCGGGTTCAGGTTGTAATTCAGGCCGGGGGGCGCATCCTTGCGGCGATAGACCATGAATTGCGACGAAGCACGCTTGAGCTGGTTGTAGACGCGGTCGCGGGCTTCTTCGGATTGGGCGTAGAGCAGATCGCCCACGGTTTCGAAGGCGGAGAGATCGGCGAACTGGTCGAGGTTGATCCAGCCGCCTTCCGATTTAACCATGCCGTGATCGCTGACGACGACAAGGTCGATGGGCAAGCCGGTGGTGGCGAGCGCGGCGCGGAGTTTGCCCACCAGGGCGTCCATCTGCAGAGCAGCGGCGCGTGTCTCGCGCGCGTCGGGCCCGAACTCGTGGCTCGTGTGGTCAGGCTCAGAGAAGTAGATGGCGATGAAGTGCGGACGATCGGCGGCGGGAAGATGCAAGAGCGCCAGCGTATTGTCGATGCGCGCCTGCTCGGCCTCGGGCGTGGCTTGCGTTTTGCCATCGAAGGTGGCGTAGTAAGACGGCAGGAAGCCGGCAATTTTGGCCTCGCAGGCGACCCACAGAAGGCAAGCCGCGCGCATGCCCTGGCTCTCGGCAAGGCTCCACAACGGAACGCCGCCGTACCAGGAACCGTCGTTCGTGGTTTGCTTGTCGTACATGGAGTAGCTCGCGCTGCGCGCGGGATCGAGAAAGTTGTTGGCCACGATGCCGTGGTGCTCGGGGTAAAGGCCGGTCACGAGGGTGTAGTGATTGGGAAAGGTGAGCGAAGGATAGCTGGGCAACATGCCCCGGGGCGCCCACACGCCCGCTTTGCCCAAGGCCAGCAGATGCGTGGCGTTGTCGCGCGTTGCATAGTCCCAGCGAAAACCGTCGAGCGAAACGAGCACGAGGTAATGCTGGCTCTGGGCCCAGGCGGAGTTGGGGCCGTTGTCGACGTGGGTGAGCGGCAGCGCGGAATTGAAGCTGGTTCCCTGCCCCAGAGCAATGAACGGAGCGACGCAAAGGCTGAGAGCGAGAAGAAGCGCGGTGAGGATTGAGCGGCGCAGAGCGCGAATTCGCATGGGAGAAGCCCCTGCATCAGGGTATCGCACGGAGGTTGAGACGAGTGCGGGTGTAAGTGTGAGTGCGAGTGTGGGTGTGAGCGCGGGCCAGGAGGCCCGCGCTACAGCCGGTCAGGAGACCGGCGGTACGATTTGTCCGGCGCTGCGCGGATCGCGTGGGGAAGGCGTCAGGTGGAGATGCGCGCCCATGTGGTGCGCGCGAGGCCGACGAGAAGGATGGCGATTTTTTGCACGGTGGGAACGCTGGCGCGGTGAGTGAAGACGTCGTAATCTGCGCGCTCAATGCGCTTGAGCAAGGCGTGGTAGATGGAAACCAGCACCCAAAGCGCGGGGCGGCTTTCGCGATGAATGAGCGGGAGCAGCTCATCGGCGGAGCGGTAGTAGTCCTCGGCGCGGCGGCCTACGGAAGCCAGCAAGGCGCGCTCGGCCGGCGTGGGAGGCGCGGACGGCGTGCGATGCAGCAGCGCATCGAGCGAAATTCCGTGGGCCGCGAGAACTTCAAGCGGTAGATAGACGCGGTTGCGTGCCGCGTCCTCGCTCACGTCGCGCAAAATGTTGGTGAGCTGAAAGGCGATGCCGGTTTCCTCGGCTAATTTTTCGGCGCGCTCGTCGCTGTAGCCGAAGATGCGAATGCAAACCAGGCCCACGACCGACGCGACCAGATAACAATAGCGGTAAAGATCGGCGAAGGTTGCGTAGGTGTCGGGCGGAGCCTCGTGGTTTCCCGCCCTTTCCACAGAAGGCGTGGAAAGGATGGGGCACGGGGCCTCATTGCTTGAATGCGCCGATTGTCCCGCGTGATCCAGATCCATGGCAACGCCGTCGACCAGTTCGTCGAGCAGGTGGAGCGGAATGGTGAAGCGCGCGGTGGCGTCGCGGACGGCGAGAAAGACGGGGTCGGTGGTCTCGCCGCCGGCAGCGGCTTCGCGCCATGCGGCGAGCCACGCATTAAGCCGGAGCCGGCGCTCTTCGCGCCACAGGCTCTCGTCGTCGGCCAGATCGTCGGCCTGGCGCATGAACGCGTAAATGGCGCAGATGGCGTTGCGGCGCTCGATGGGCAGCGCAACGAAGGCGTAATAGAAATTCTTGGCTTCGCGCTTTGCGATCGCCCGGCACGCCGCGTAGGCCCTGGCCAACTCGTCGACCAATTCTTTCGATGGAACCGATGGCGTCAAGAAATCTTTCCTGTGGTTTTCGAACCGAGGCGCATAGACGGCAACGCCTTGCCGCCCAGTGCGCGCAGGGCCAATGCTAGCTTGGTGCGCCTGGAAATAGACGGGCGCGCGCTCAACACGTCGTAGTCGCAGCGCTCAATGGCGCGCAGAATCTCCAGTCCACCGCGGCTGAAGAGATCGAGATCGAGGGCGAGGTCGCGGTTCACGCGTGCGATGAGCGGCAGGCCGCGTTCGAAAAGAGAGCGCGCGTAGTCGACTTCGTAACGCAGCAGGTCGCGGAACTCCGGCGTGGCCACACCGCGCGCGATGGTATCGTCGCTGACGCCAAAGCGGCGCATATCGTCTTGCGGTAGATAGACGCGGTCCTTTGCAAAATCGACGCGCACATCCTGCCAGAAGTTGGCGAGTTGCAGGGCCGAGCAGGTGGCGTCGGAGAGGCGGAAGTTTTCATCGATTTTGTCGGGGGGCACTTCGCCGCAGGCATAGAGCACCAGGCGGCCGACGGGATTAGCCGAGTAGCGACAGTAGCCCAGTACCTCGTCCATGCTTGCGTAGCGAGTGACGGTCTGATCCTGGCGGAAAGCTACGAGCAGATCGGCGAACGGTTCTTTGGGAATGTTGCAGGCGCGGATGGTTTCAGCCAGCGCCACAAAGACCGGATGACGGGCGAGGCCCAGGTAGCAGGCGTCGAGCTCGCGCCCCCACAGATCGAGGAGCGCGAGGGCTACGGAGGGGTCGCCCACTTCGTCGCCCAGATCGTCGGAGATGCGGCAGTAGGCGTAGATGGAATGGAAGTGCGGGCGCAGCGGTTTGGGAAGAAACCACGTGGCCACATGGAAATTTTCATAGTGCGACTCGGCGAGTTGATGGCACCAGGCGCGGGCTTCGTCGAGGGTGGGCGCGACGTCGGGGATGCGATAGCCGGGCGGGAGCACGGCCCATCCGCGGGCAAGCAGTTTATCGGTCGTGGGCTGGGCGGTGGTGGGCATGGGCGAAGCCTATATCTATTTTGCTCTATTTGGATGGGATTTGTGGTTCAGGGGCTGAAGCCCCGAGTTGATTTTTGGAGCAGTTCTGGCGCGAGTGAACTCGCGCCCTGATACAAGGCCTGCGGGCCGAGGTTTGTGGTATCCCACCCTTTCGCAAAAAGCGCGAAAGGATGGGGCACGGGACTTTTGTGCGGGGTTGAAAATGGGAAGAACAACCGCAGGTCCTTCGACTCGTCCGCATTCGGCTGATCCGCTCAGGATGACAAATCAGTTTTGATGCGGGCTTCAGTTGGAACTCGGCGCTAAGGTGTGCGGGCCAGGAGGCCCCCACTTCAGCCGGTCAGGAGACCGGCGCTACACTTGGGGTCCGCATCCGGATTGGATTCGGCGATACGCGGATGTGGGCACCACACGTTGTGGTGAGTTTGCTTTCTTAAGAACTGGCGTTACGGGACGATCGCGGTTTTGATTTCGCTTTCGGTGGAGCGGTTCATCAACTTCTCAAAGACGCGGTTGAGCTCGTAGAGGTGAGCATGGCCGGTGATGAAGGCGCTGGCCTGGAAGCGTCCGCTGGCGATGAGCGCGAGGGCTTTGCGGCAGATGGCCGGGGTGTGATGGAAGGTGGCGCGGAGCGTGATGTCGCTATAGTGGATGCGGTTGGTGTCGAGCGAGACGTGGGTATTCTTGGCGCAGCCGCCGAAGAAGTTCACGGTGCCGCCCTTACGTACCAATTCCACCGCCTCTTGCCACGCCTCGGGAACGCCGACGGCCTCAATGGCGATATCGACGCCACGATCTTTGGGCGTGAGGGCGCGCGTTTCCAGGATGGCCTTGCGAATTGAGGAGCTCTGCACCACGTGGGTCGCGCCCAGCTGGCGCGCCGCTTCCGCCTGGCCGTCGTGTCTGACCAGAGCGATGGTCTCGTATCCCGCCAATGCGGCAACATGCAGAATCATGAGGCCGAGCGGGCCGCCGCCGATGATGGCGATGATGTCACCCTTGCGGGGACGCGAATCTTCGAATCCATGCACGGCGCAGGCCAGCGGCTCAGTGAGCGCCGCCTGCTCCAGCGGCACATTTTCCGGGACGAGGAACGTGTTCTTGCTTACGATTCGTTCCGGAATGCGGATGAACTCGGCATAGGCGCCGTTGTTGAAGAGCAGATCGTCGCAAAGATTCTCCTGGTCGCGAGTGCAGAAATAACATTTGCCGCAAGGCGCGGAGTTGAGCGCCACCACGCGGTCGCCGGGCGCGTAATCTGTGACGCCTTCGCCGGTTTCGAGAACAGTCCCTGCCATTTCGTGGCCGAAGAGCGCGGGGGGCACGATCATGCGCGCGTGATAACCGCGGCGAAAGACCTTCAGGTCAGTTCCGCAGGTGAGGGCCGCGCCCACGCGGACGACCAGCTCGCCGGTTTCGGCTTTAGGAATGGGAACCTGCTCGATGCGGACGTCTTCGCGGCCGTGGAGGACGGCAGCCTGCATGGTGCCGCGGCTGTGGAGCAGTGCATGCTCGACGGTTCTGCGGCCCAGGCTGACAGCGGATTCGACCGTCCTGCGACCTTTGACGACCACCTTGTCGACGGTATTCAGGCCGACTTCGACGACCGTCTCGACGGTATCCAGGCCGCCCTCGACAACGTCCTCGACCTTCTTGCGGCCTTCTTCGACGACGGTTTCGACCGTCTTGCGGCCGCGACGGATCGCGTCTTTCACCGTGTTCGCCATCGAGTCCTCTTAGGGTTTGTTCGGGCTATTCTGCGCCAGCACCCGGCACAGGCTCCATCATAATCTTCATGGAACCCGGCCCCGGATTGGATGCAATTTCAATAGCCTCTACCGCTTCTTCGAACGGGAAACGATGGGAAATCAGCTGCGTCAGGTCGAAACCGTTGCGGTAGCCATCGAAGACCAGGACCGTTACTTCGTCCAGGATCGGGAACGAAGAAGAGTATGAGCCGAGCAGGGTCTTTTCGTCCACACAAACCGCAGCAGGGTCAAAATTGGCCTCGCCGTGCTGGGTCTGAGCAAAGAGCATCACCTTGCCGCCGGGGCGCACTGCGTCCATGGCAGTTCGGATGAGCGCGTTGCCGCCCACGGCAAGGATGACGGCATCCGCTCCGCGGCCTTCGGTTTCGGCAAACACGCGTTCCACCACATTCTCAGTGCCCGCGTGAATAGGATTGGTGAGGCCGAAGCGCGCGGCAATGGCGTGGCGCTCGGCAAAAAGGTCGGAGGTGAGCACGCGAGCGCCGGTACGCTTGGCGAGCGTGGCGTGCATGAGGCCAATGGGGCCCTGGCCGATGACCAGCACCGTGTCGTCGGCGGCGAGATTGAGCAGTTTTGTGCCCTTGAGCACGGTCATCAGCGGCTCGACAAAAGCCGCCTGCTCGAAGGGCACACCGTCCGGAACGTGCACGACGCCGCGGTTGGCCACGACGAAGTCCATAACGCGGATGTACTCGGCAAAGCCGCCGCCGGAGGGATCAAACCCCGCGGTGGCGCCGGTTTTCTTGTAGAGCGGGCACTGCGCGGGCGTGTTCTTGCGGCAGTAGTAGCACTGGCCGCAGGGGACATGATGAAAGGACATGACGCGGTCGCCCACGGCAAATTGGGTAACGCCTGCGCCCACCGCGGCGACCACTCCGGCCATTTCGTGGCCGAAGATGCGCGGCGCCGAGTGCGAGCCCATATGGATCTTCTTGAGATCTGTGCCGCAGACGCCGCAGGTGGCGATCTTGATCAGCAGTTCGCCCGGTCCGATCTGCGGGACGGGGACGGTTTCCAGGCGCATGTCGTTGATGCCGCGATAAACGACGGCGCGCATGGTGGAGGGGATTTTTTCGTCGAGTTGCAATTTGGGGTTGGAGATTTGGGTAGCCATTGTTTTTTCTAGTGTGACCTCATTCATCGAGAGATTGCCCGTCGAGAAAATTGCGGAGCAACTCCGCGATGTTTTGGGAAGCCCGTTTACTATTCTCGCCCATCCGGAGGAGTGCGGGCCAGTACCAGGGCCGCAGAATGGCAAAAAGAATAAACCGTGCGAGCAGAAATTGGCCGGTTGGCGCTAGAAATCGATTGAAGTCGGGCAGGCGGTCGGTGAGGGAGTCGCTGACGCCTTTGATCGCGTAAAACGGAATCTCGCGCATGGCGGCGAGGCGGCCGATGGCGGCGGCTTCCATGTCGACGAGTGCGGCCTGGTACGTGGACGTGAGTCGGCGCTTTTCGGAATAAGGCGCCACCTTAGGGCTGGTGGCAAGCCAGAGTTCTCCCGCGCCGGCATCGCAGCGAAAGCGCTCGCCGGTGCCCACGTCGATGACTCCGGCGACGTTGTGGGCCGAGCCGGCGGGGATTTCGGCGCGCAGTGCTCCGGCCCAGCCGATGGAAAAAACCAGGTCGATGGGGCCGCCGTCTTCAATGGCGGCGAAGGCGCGAGTTGCGGCGGCTTGACCGGCTCCGGCGCAGGCGGCGATCCATTCTTCTTCCTCGTTGCGCTGCGCCCAGAAGTGGATGCCGTTGCGGGTGGAGTGCGGCCAGCCGCGTACGAGCGGCTTGAGCTCGCCGGGCATGGCGGCGATGATGGCGGTGCGGGTCATGCAGGTGTATTCCGGCTTTTCATCAGCATCCTTTGATCAAGACCAAGTTCACCGCTCGATCATTACTCATCACTACCATCCAATTGCTGTTACGGAGAAACAGAACGTGCTTTCCTTTGTAGTCCGAGTTGTCGTAGCAGAACTTGTTGTAACCACCCGTTTGGTCGAGAGTGAGCAGATAGCCAAATCTTTTGGTCAGCTGTTCGTTGGTCTTGCCGATCACCAGAGTATCCCTATGTCTGTCTCCCACCATCGTTCCAAGCGCGTAATCCGGATCGAGAGTGGGAAGTCCCAACCGCCATCCGATGTACAACATCCCTTTGGGATCACTTGGGCCCGGGTATAGAGCCCACCAAGCTCCGAAAACGACTGTAACGGAGAGAATGACCACGCCAAGAATCTTTAATTGCTGATGTCTTTGGGCCATATGCTCCTCCGATGATTACGGTGCGTAGCCGTTGGCGCGGAACCAGTCGATGGCGGCACGCATGGCGGGGTAGACGGGGAGGATGCGGAACCCGAGCTCGGTCTGGGCGTGGGCGCTGGAGGCGTACATCTTCTTGCGGCCCATGCGGACTTCCTCGAGCGTGGCGCGTGGCTCCTTGCCACGGATGCGGCCGGTGATGAGCTCCTCAAAAAACGCGTAGGTGGCGGCGACGGCGAAGGGAATTTTGACCGTGGGCGAGGGGATGCCGGTGATGGCCGACATCTTGTCGAGGATTTGTTTGAGGGTGAGGTTCTCGCCGCCGAGGATGTAGCGGTGACCGGGCGTGCCTTTGGTGAGGGAGAGAACGTGGGCGCGCGCCACTTCGGAGACGTCGACAAGATTGAGGCCGGTATCCATGTAGGCGGGGAATTTGCCGTTGAGGAAGTCGAGAACGATGCGGCCCGTCGGTGTTGGCTTGCGATCGTTCGAACCGATCGGGCTGGTGGGATTGAGGATGATGACCTGCTGACCAGCTTGCGCGGCTTTGATCGCTTCCTGTTCAGCGAGAAACTTGGAGCGCTTGTAGTGGCCGACCATGTCTTTGAGCGAGACCGGCGTGTCTTCGTTGGAGACGATGCCGTTGGTAAAGAAGTGCATGGTGGCGACCGAGGAGGTGTAGACGAAGCGCTTGATACCGGCCTCGCGGGCCATGCGCAGGAGCTCGCGCGTGCCGTCGACGTTGGCGCGGTACATGGCTGCTGGATCGGGAATCCAGAGTCGGTAGTCTGCGGCAACGTGGACGACGGCGTCGATGCCGGCCAATAAATTTTTAATTGGCTCTGGATTGGCGAGGTCACCGATGACGGTTTCGCCTGGGATGCCTTGGAGATTGGCGAGATTGCTGGATTTGCGTGTGAGTAGACGCAGATCTGCGCCTTCGGCGGCCAAGGCTTTGGCTACATGATGACCGACAAAACCGGTGGCGCCTGTGACGAAGACTTTCATGGGGCGTTCTCACGTTCCATACTAAACTGGCAGATTCTGCTGGAGGTCAGGGGCCTAATTCACGGAGGCGGCTCTGCCGATAGAGGCGATATGGGCAAACGATTCATAATCACCACAAACAAGCGCGGGCAGGCCACATTACCGAGGGAAGTGTTGGAGCATTGCGGGCTTACTTCGGGAGGAAAGCTCAAATTGGAGTATTTGCCAAACGGAGTTTGCAAGTTCAGCCCGATCCACCCTCGATCACGCGCGAAGGTATCTCAGGACCCGCCTACGCCGTCTCGGTCAGTTTGAGGCAACGGCCGCCTGGCCAAGCTGCGGGCGTGAATGCAGGTATGGCCTCCGCGCTATCCCAAGTCCCGGAATCGGGACCTCAAGTGCCCGTCTGCCGACGATGAGTCGCTCCGAATTCAATTCCGTGAATTGATGTCGAGGCTCTCAACCATATGTACAGGAACGGGCATGCCATCCTTTAGTGCAGGTGTACTCCGAAAGGATTGGATGATCCCGGCGACGATCGGAAGCAGGTTAGGGTTCGTCGACACTAAAACTTTCTCGATACGGCCAAGACCATGCTCATCCACGAGCACACCAAAGGCAAAGGATCCCGACATCCCTTTTGTGTCAGACATCCTATGTGCGAGTGCTTTGGGTGCGGTAAAGCCAGGCCCGGGATTCTCCGCGTCGGCCAGTGCATCGACCGGCATCGGATCCGGAGCCAGATTGGCTTCAGCCGGAGCATGACGCCAGCAGCTGAACTTCTCAGTCTCGGGGGAGCGAAGTCTCATCAATTTATTCGCAGTTCCTGGCTCCTGCTCGATACAAACTTGAAGACGCATCTCCACATCGAGGCCAACAGCAACCGGGGAGCCATTCGAGACTGCAGGCTGAAACTTGCTGTCCAGCAGGATATGGAGAGCGAGCACGTCAACCTGATTTGCGAGCACATCTTTGAAGACGACGTTCCTTGGTTGGCCTTTGGCGTCAACGATGAAGGAAAGGATGACAGAACCCGAATCCTTCGTGCCCTTGCGCTCACTCGAAGGTGACGGCGCGTCGCCAGGAATGAGAACCGGCTCAAGCAGCCCTTTCGCATCGTTGTAAAGTTGAACGTGCTCCGGCTTGGGGAGGTTCGAGACACGTTTTTCCGGATATTGTGGCACGTTTCGTAATGCGGCTGGAGGCTGCTGCGGGGTCGCCGCGATTGCGACCAAGATCACTGCGGCAGGCGAACACTTGAAGACCCACATACACGAGCGCCTATCAGGAAGAAGAGTATCTGCGGACCGATTCTACTCCAGCGCTTCCGGATGCAGCGCGATGTTCTTTTCGCCGGCGGCTTTCTTTTCGTTCCAGGCCTTCACCCAATCTTCCCAGTGTTTGCCGGCGGCGCGGTCTTTGCCGGTGAATTCGAGGCGGGCAATTTCGGCGTAGGAGACTTTGCGCTTTTCTTCTGCCTTTGGAGTGAAGTAGTGCACAAATGACTGCTCCAGCGTGGCGCCGGTGGAGCGATTGAAGATGTAGGCTTCAATCTTTTCGCCGGACTTGAGCGTGAGCGTGACGTCGCCGCGATAATCGAAGGCCTTTTCGAGGGCGGCCTTCAGGTCTTCGTCGCTGGCGAGCGTGGGAACCGAGCCCTCGAGCTGTTCGTGCTCGAAGCCGGGAGCGAGCTCGAGAGATTCGATTTGTTCGCGGGTGTATTTCTGGACTTCGGCGGTCATAGTTCCTTGGCGGAGTTAGAAGATCAGTCCCGTAACAGTGTTGCAGACCCGCGGAGGGTGAAACAAGTTTTTCGCTTCTTCGCGAGTTGGCGTCGCTTTGCGACGTCGCAAGTTAGCGAGTTCGCCCGAGTCTCTTGTCAGCGAGCCTGCGTGGTTTCCCATGTCCCCAAAAGCGAGGGACATGGGGCACCCGATCTCAGAAACTACAAAAGTGCTTCCCTACCCGCGATTCTTGTGGAACGAATCAGCGCTTGGCCAGTTCGCGCTCTGGTTCCGTGATCTTTACCAGCGACGACGGGCCGGTGGGCATGGGCTCGTTGAGCAGGTCGAGCGCGTGCTTGTCGGGATAAAGCGAGAAGCTGCCCTTGACCATGGCGATGAAGCCTTTGAGCGAGCCAAAACCTTCGAGGACGGCGGAGGGCTCGTAGCCGCAGCTCACCATGCAGTTGGCGCACTTGGGATTGCCGGAGCCTACTCCGTACTCTTCCCATTTGGTGGTTTCCATCAGCTCCTTGAAGGTGTCGGCGTAGCCATCCTGGAGCAGATAGCAGGGGCGCTGCCAGCCGAAGATGTTGAAGGCGGGCGAGCCCCAGGGCGTGCAGTCGTAGTTGCGGTCGCCCATGAGGAACTCGAGGAAGAGGGGCGACATGTTGAACTTCCAGGACTTTTTGCGATTGGAGAGAATGGCGCGGAAGAGGCGGCGCACGCGGGCGCGGCCCATGAAGCGATTTTGATCGGGCGCCTTCTCGTAGCTGTAACCGGGCGAAAGGACGACTCCCTCCACACCCATCGTCATCACTTCGTCGAAGAAATTGCGCACACTGTTGGGATCGGTGCCGTCGAAGAAGGTGGCGTTGGTGGTGACGCGGAAGCCGCGGCGGACGGCCTCCTTGATGCCTTCGACGGCAATGTCCCAACCGCCTTCGCGGCAGACGGAGAAGTCGTGGTGGTCGCGCTCGCCATCGAGGTGAACAGAGAAGGTGAGGTACTTGGAGGGCGTGAACTCCGGCAGACGGCGCTTGAGTTCGAGCGCATTGGTGCACAGGTAGACATACTTTTTGCGCGCCACGAGGCCGTTGACGATCTCAACAATCTGGGGATGCAGCAGCGGCTCGCCGCCGGGGAGGGAAACCATGGGTGCGCCGCATTCTTCGATGGCGGCGAAGCACTGCTCGGGCGTGAGCTGCTTTTTGAGGATGTGCGGCGGATACTGCACCTTTCCGCAGCCGGCGCAGGCCAGGTTGCAGCGGAACAGCGGCTCCAGCATGAGCACGAGTGGATAGCGCTTGCGGCCCGTGAGCTTGTTCTTGAGGACGTATGTCGCCACCGTCCACATTTGGGAGATTGGAACTGCCATGTTTGGGTAAACCCTCCGTGTTAGCTTCTAGCTTCTAGCTCCTAGCTTCCAGCTAAGAACGCTTCGCGTAGGTTAGAGCAACTCGCCGAAAAGCCAGTGGCTAGAAGCTAGAGGCTAGAAGCTGTTCTTTCCATGGCCCGCTTATAGGTGGTAAGAGCCATCAGCGGGAAGTACTGGCGATACATGGTGTAAGCCAAATAGAAAACTTTGGGGAAGCCGGTGCCGGTGATGATGCCCTGGCGGGTGCGGCCTTCGCCCATGGACTCGTCCCAGCTTCCGTCTTGGCGTTGGCGCTCGAGGAGCCAGCGCACACCTTTTGCAATCGAGTCGGAGCGGTCGTCGCCGGCAGCAAGCAGCGCCATCAGCGCCCATGCCGTCTGCGAGGGTGTGCTGATGCCGATGCCGCGCGTGTCGGGCTCATCGTAGGTGCCGACACTCTCGCCCCATCCGCCATCGGCATTCTGCACCATGCGCACCCACTCCGCGGCCTGCTGCACCTGCGGCTCCAGATGATCCACGCCAATGGCGTCGAGACCGCGCAGCACAAGGAAGGTGCCGTAGATGTAGTTCACGCCCCAGCGGCCGAACCAGCTTCCATCGGGCTGCTGCTCTTTGAAGATGAAGTCAATGGCCTTTTGCACGCGCTTGTCACTGCGCGTGTAGCCGTAGACCGCGAGGGTTTCCAGCATGCGCCCCGTAATGTCGACCGACGGCGGATCGAGCATGGCGTTGTGATCGGCGAAGGGGATGTACTGGAAGATCATCTTGGTGTTGTCTTTGTCGAAACTGCCCCAGCCGCCGTTTCTGCACTGCATGGCGAACTCCCAGGCAATGGCGCGTTGCGCCACCTGGTGCTGGTAGCGTTCGCGCGGGTTGTCTACCTTGCTGAGCGCCAGGAGAACCTGCGCCGTATCATCGGTGTCCGGGTAAAACTCATTGTTGAACTCGAAGTACCAGCCGCCGGGTTCGGTGTTGCGAACTTTTACGGCCCAGTCGCCCTTGTGGCGGACTTCTTTGGCCAGCATCCAGTCCACAGCCTTGAGCATGCGCGGATCGTTGCGCGGCATACCGGCTTCGCCGAGCGCGTAGACGGCCTGCGCCGTATCCCACACCGGGCTCATGCACGGCGTCATGCGGAAGGTCGGCTCGGGCATCTCCGGCGTGGGCTCCTGCTCGATGCCGAGCTTCTCGAATTCGTCGCGCGCGCGGATCACCTGCGGATCGTCTTCGGAGTAACCCAGGCAACGCAGCGCAATGATCGCGTTGAGCATGGCCGGATAGATGGCGCCCAGGCCGTCGGTCATCTCCAGGCGCTCGAGCATCCACTGCTCGGCGCGCTTCATGGCCAGTTTGCGCAGAGGGCGGATGTGCACGGCTTCGAGCCAGTGGGTCAAGCGATCGAACGCCAGGAAAATATTGCGCCAGGAGATGAGGTGTTTACGATCGACGCGCAGACGCAGAATGGAGTTGGCGCGGCCGCCTACGAAGAGCTCGTCAATTCCCTGCTCCGGCTGAATCTTCTTGAAGGGCTTTTTGGCGTACATGATAGCCAGCGGGACGATGATGGACCGCGACCACGACGAGATTTCGTAGATATTGAAGTAGAACCACTTGGGAAAGAGGACAATCTCCGGCGGAATAGCGGGCACGGCATCGTAGTCATACTCACCCAGCGCACAGAGATACATTTTGGTGAAGGTGTTGCAGGCGGTAACGCCGCCATGCGCCAGCACCCACTCGCGGCACGTGGTGAGGTGCGGATCGTCGGCCGGAATTCCCATCAGTTTAGCCGCGGAGTAGCACTTGACCGAGAGCGAGATGTTGCCGGGACCGCCGGGATAGATGCTCCAACTGCCGTCGTCGTTCTGGTAGCGCATCATCTCAGTGAGAGCGCGCTGGAGGCGGCCGGGATCGCCGCTTTCGAGCAGGGTGTGCAGAAAGATGTAGTCGGCCTCGAGCATCGAGTCGGCCTCGAGTTCGCTGCACCAGTAGCCGTCGGGATGTTGCAGGCTGAGCAGAAAATCGCGGGCGTGAACGATGGCCGCATCGACATCGCCCAAGTCGGCGTCGATACGCCCGAACCTGGGCTGGCCAAAGCTGCGCTGGCCGAAACTGGGCACCGCGGTTTGTGTCTTCTGCTGCTCTGGAGTCATGCGATCTGAAACGCCTCTAGTTTCCGGGGAAGACGTGTCTGCCTTCAAAAAACTTCCGCTCCGTGGCGCGCTCAAGTGCGGCGTGCCTGTTGTCGGGATCGACTTTTTCAACTGAACTTCGATTGCGTTCCCTCAGGGGCTAAAGCCCGCGATTTTAATTGTTCCGTAGCGGCACGGCTGAAGCCGTGCCCTTTCAAAACCGGGCTATGAAACAGCGGCTAGTTAACGGCGATGGATTCGGATCCACTGGCACTGCCAATGGCCTGCACGATCTCGGGGGGCAGGCCGAAGCGCACGTTTTCCGGCATCACCTCAACCTCTTCGACGTTTTCAAAGCCATTCTGACGCAGGTAATTCACCACGTCCTCGACCAACACCTCCGGAGCCGAAGCGCCGGCGGTGACGGCAACGGTGTCCACGCCGGCGAGCCACTCAGGATTGATGGCCTGAGAGTTATCAATGAGGTACCCGATGGTGCCCAGGTTGCGGGAGACTTCAACGAGGCGGTTGGAATTCGAGCTATTTGTGGATCCCACTACCAGTACTAACCCGGCATCGTGCGCCACGTTGCGCACTGCGACCTGCCGGTTCTCGGTGGCGTAACAAATGTCCTGGGAGTGGGGACCGACGATATTGGGATATTTGACCTTGAGAGCGTGAATGATGTCGCGGGCCTCGTCCAGGCTCAGCGTGGTCTGGGTGAGATAGGCGACGCGGTCGGGATCAGGCACCTGCAGCGCCGCAACCTCTGCAACGTTTGAAACCACTTGGGTTACCTCTGGCGCTTCACCGAGCGTGCCCTCAATCTCGTCGTGGTCGCGGTGACCGATGAGCACTAACGAATAGCCCTGCTTGGCAAACTTGACGGCCTCAAAGTGCACCTTGGTGACAAGGGGGCAGGTGGCGTCGATCACCTTTAGATTGCGGCCTTTACTGCGTTCGCGCACCGCCGGGGAAACGCCGTGGGCCGAGTAAATGACACGCTGGCCATCGGGCACGTCGTCGATTTCATGGACAAAGATCGCGCCTTTTTCTGCTAATTCATTCACAACATAGCGGTTATGCACAATCTCACGGCGCACGTAGATGGGCGCGCCAAAGGTTTCAAGCGCAATTCTCACAATGTCGATGGCGCGCACCACGCCGGCACAAAAGCCGCGTGGTTTGAGCAACAATACCCTCTTCAGGCTGGGGGAAGTCCCGGGGGAACCGTGATGGGGAATGGAATCGAGGACAGATGTGGTCACAATCATAAGTATACCAACGGGCGGGATGAAACGATAGGAGAGAAATGGCGCTGAGGGGGCGATTGCGGTCAGGCTGCTTCACCCAGCAAATCCGCGACTACTTTGGGGTTGCGGGCGATGACCATGAGATAGGCGCGCGCCGGGGCATCGGGACGCTTGCGGCCCTGCTCCCAATCGCGGAGAGTTCCCACTGGAATGCGGTAGGCCGCCGCGAAGACCTCCTGGGTCATGCCGAGGCTCTCGCGCAGGCGCTTGACGTTGGGAATGCGGATGAGGCCGAGCTTCGCCATTTCCTCGTCAGTGCCTACTGGCAACGGCTGGGCATCGGGATCGGAAAGCGCTGCGGCGCGAATCTGCTCATGCGTTAGCGCGTCAACGGCGGCCCAATCCGTGTTGGTCTTAATCGGTGGATCACCGGGGTTGTGCTCGACCGAAACCATAGAGCTCAGTTTCATGCGGCTCCGCTCTCCTGACCGAGATAATTCGTGTCGTCTCTTCATACGGCTCGGTTGTTGCGGGAGCGTGTTTCAAGAATGATTGTATCGATTTCGGTCGTTGCCGCTCACGAAACTCCTGCGTAAAATTCGACCGGCCCCACGGGGCGGAGGTGGTTGCGGGCACGCGTTCCCAGGGTTCACGTCCGCTGACGCGGACTTCACCCTGGGCTATTCTCGACCGCTCCTCCGGAGCGGAGGGCCGAAGCGTATCACGTCCAGTCGTCGCTCAGGCCTTTACCAGTCCCGAAGGCGGGCGATCGGCGGGTGCGGAGGCCCATTCCTTGTTCGGCTTGGGGCCCATGCGGAAATGCAGTTCGCCGCCGGCAACAATCTGGGCGTGCGTGATCCAGGAGCGGTTCCACTCCTTGCCGTTCAGCTCCGCGCTCTGGATGTAGACGTTCTGCGGCGAGTTGTTCTCGGCCACGATGGTGAAGGTCTTGCCGGTTCCGGGATTGCGGATGGCGGCGCGATTTACCAGAGGGCTGCCAACGATGTAGACGCCGGTGGCGGCGTTGACCGGATAGAAACCCAGCGCCGCAAAGACGAACCAACTCGCCAACTGCCCGCAGTCGTCGTTACCGGGAATCCCTGCCGGGGTGTTGTTGTAGAGCGCTGCCACTTTGCGCACCCAGTACTGCGTCTTCCACGCCGCGCCCGCAAAGGGATACAGATACGGATGGTGATTGCTGGGCTCGTTGCCCTGCGCATCCTGGCCGACCATACCGCTGATGTCGGGCTGCGGCCACGGCGGACCGGAGACATACGAAGGCGCAGTGAACAAACCGTCGAGTTTGGCGATGAAGGCTGCGTCGCCGCCATGCAGATCGATGAGCCCCTGCACATCGTGGGGAACGCTGAAGCTGGCCTGCCAGGCATCCGTCTCCACGTAGTCGTTATATTCGATGTCGGGCTCGAAGGGATCGCGCCACTTTCCGTCCGCGGTTTTCGGCCGCATGAAACCAGTGGAGGGATCGTAGATGTTTTTGTAGTTCTGGGCGAGCTTGGAAAACAGCGCCGCGTCATCCTGCTTGCCCAGGAGTTCGGCCATGGCGCCCGCGCACCAGTAGTCGTAGGCGATGTCGAGGGTGCAGGAGACGGAGCCACCATTGAGATCCATCGGGACATAGCCGTATCGCCGGAAGTTCTCCTGCAGCTTGCCATTGCCGCGGGCGCGGCCGATATCTCGCGAGGAAGCGTCCGGCGGCGCCGTATCGCGCGCACCCAGCGCCGTGTCGCGAATAGCTGCGTAGGCTGCCTCGGCGTCGAAGTCGCGGAAGCCGCGCACGTATGCGCCCACGATCATGGCCGCGGCATGGAATCCGGTCATGCTCCAGGTTTCGTTGCCCCATAGCGGCCACATGGGAAGAGTGTGCAGGCCGAGCTGCTCATAATCGGCGAGCAAGGTGCGCACGATGTCGCTGGCGCGGTGCGGCTGCATGAGCATGATGAACGGCACTTCGCCGCGATAGATGTCCCAAATGGAAAGCGTGGTGTACTTGGTGAAACCGGGATGAGGATGGTTCTGGCGATCCTGCCCGCGATAGGTGCCGTCCACGTCGTTGAAGGTGGCCGGAGCCACGAGGCCGCGGTACGCATCGGTGTAGAACGTCTCGGTGAGTGCCTTGGTGGGCAGCTCCGCATCGAGAACGCTGAGCGCCCTGGCCCATTCCTGTTCAGCTCCGCGCGCCATGGCATCGATATCCCAGTGCGGCATTTCGGCCGCAAGGTTTTTCGCTGCGCCCTCCACGCTGGTGCAGGAAATGCCGACGCGGATCACGAGCGGTGCGCCGGGCTCATGGGTAAGGATCGCCTTGATCTCGGTGCCTTTGAACTCACCCGATGCCAAAGCAGTACTTACGACGCCATCTACGCTCAGGTCGATGGAAGTGAGGGGCCTGGAAAACTCCATGACAAAGTACGCCTGCTTGTCCTCGGCCCATCCGTGCGTGGCACGCATGCCGCTGATGCGCATGGCGCTTTCGATTTTCAGTTCGGCGTGATAGACCTTGCAGCCGATGCCGTGCACGAGATCGAGCAGCGCTCCCTGCTTTATGCCGTTGGGCAACTGGGGATAGCTGTAACGGTGCATGCCGCAGCGCGTGGTCGCAGTCAGCTCCGCCTGCACATCGGGCGTGAGTAGATGCACGCTGTAATAACCTGCGTGCGCGGCCTCACGATCATGCGTGAAGAACGAGCGGTATCCCGGCACGGCGTTGTCGAAGACCCAGCCGGAATCGAGGCCGAGTTCCGTGATCTGCTCCTGCGCTAGAGTTTGCGGCACGCCCGCATCCCACGCCCAGTTGCGTCCTTCCACCACAGGCATCAGCAGAACATCGCCGAGGTCGCCGCCGCCGGTGCCCTGCACGTGGGTGTGGCTAAAGCCGATGACGACATTGTCGGGATAGTAGTAGCCGGGGCAATGATCCCAGCCCGTGTATTCGCCGCGCTCATTCCAGCGCGTTTCCGGCTTGCCGGCGGTGTCGGGGCTCAGCTGCACCAGGCCGAAGGGCGCGACGGCGCCGGGAAACATGTGTCCGCGCCATCCGGTACCGATCTCTGGCTTGACGGTATGCGCGAGGCTCGCGCCGGTTTGCTTGTCTGAGGACGGCGCTTCCGCGGCCAGCGCCTGCGCGGCTCCGACCAATGCACCCAATGGCGCGCCAAACGGCGCAACGGATCCTGCCGTGGCCGCCGCGCATGCCTTCAAGAACTCCCGTCTATGCCAACCTGACCATTGCCGCTGCATCGCAAAAAAACTCCTGTGTTCCGAACCGCAAGGACGATTATAGCCTGCACAACAGGCGCTTTCAGAAAGGTTGAAGCTTGGGCTGTGCCGCCGGGTGACCGGTCACTCAACAGTTGACGTAAAGCAGAGGAGGCCTGATGGCGGTTGGCCGCTTAATCGGCGGCTGGTTTCAGCTCGTTGGTCGCCGCACCCCCCGGATTCATAGCTTGCGCGCAGTGGTCATAGTAGCTCTGTAATTGGATTTGCGGAGCGGCATACTAGGCTATGAAAAGAATTCTGCTCGGACTCGTGCTCATCTTCTGTCTCGCAGTACCCTATGCGGCGCAGGCGCAGGTGGTAGTGGTAATACATCACCGCCATCACCACCACCATCATCACCCCTACCTCCAAAACAACCGGTAGTTGGTTGAGAATCCCGTTGTCCCACCCTTGCTGCGATCGTTTTCCTCCAAAAGAAACGTCAGGGATGGGGCGCCCGATTGCACTTCGTGCTGGATGAAGTGCCTGTTCAATAAACGTCAAGGGATTGCCGCGCTCAATCGTTCGCCTTAGCGTGTTATCCCATTTCGCCAGAGGCCGAGGGACACGGGGCACGCGCGGATGGCGGGGCAGGGCCGCGCGGGGGCGTGGGTCGCCCGGCCCAAGAGTGCTAGCCCCCGTTGGGTTTTACAGTTGGAGTTAAGGATTTCGGAGGGAGCAGGGGCCTTCAGGCCCCTGAAAACAGGTCAAAAGGAAACGGCCTTTAGGCCCGGGCCTCTATCGTCCGGCCAAATACAACTGTAGTACTAACGGCCGTTTTCGTCTTTGGCTGCCTGTACGAGTTCATCGTTTGCCTGATTGAGATATCTCCCTACCTGATCGATATCGCTGACGACCTGGGGATTGTTTGGATAGGCTTTCTGGGCCTCGGTCGCGGAATTCCATGCCTGGCCGATGGCCTTCTGCGCCGCTTGCAGGTTGGGAAAATTCGCGCCCAAAGTGACCTTCGGCGGAGCCGACGCAGTCACCATAGTCTGGCCAACCAACACGCCTCCAGCAAAAATCGCCGTGACAACGATGGAACTCAACACGATTTTATTTTTTGTCATAGGAAAATCCTCCAGTGACTAACATAACAGGCCAACGTGAAGGGCTGGCAAGGGGGAAGTGCTTTGGCGTCGGGAACGGCGCGGCCGGGGCGAGGCCGTGGCACCTCTTCCACGTATGCGCGAATTGTGCTAGCCTTTGATTGAGGTTAATCAGCGTTCATCAATGGCTACGATCAATCGACTTCCCATCACCAAAGCGCGCATCAATCTGGGCCAGATTGCGCGGCGGGCACATAACAGCAAGGAGTACTTCATCCTGGAAAAGGATGGTATTCCCGTGATCGGCATCATGGCGGCCAACGAGATGGAAGATTATCTTGAGCTGCGCGACGGGAAGGTAAAGTCGTCCATCGCGACAAGCGCGAGAGACCGCGCTGCAGGCAAGACGCGGCCTGCTAACAAGCTGCTGGCTGAGTTGAAGCGGCGCGCCGTGAGAAAGACAGCATAATTCGACCCTCCCCATGGACGCACCCGTGTACTCGGTTCTCACGACCTCGCACTTCGATCGGCTGATGAAGAAGCTCGCACCCAAGCATCCTGAGCTTGTGGAGCGGTTTGAGCAGGCCGTCGCGATCCTCGCCTCGGACCCCTTCAACAAGAGCGGCAAATACGCGATCAAGAAATTGGTAAACGTTTCGGCGGGCGAAGGTCAGTACCGGCTGCGCTCGGGGCGATTCCGGTTCCGTTACGATGTCGGGGGGCTTGAGGTAGTGCTTCTTTATTGCGGGTTAAGACGCGAGGATACTTACTAGCTTGCTCCCGAGGGCTCAGCGGCCAGAACCTGGATCTCGCCCCACGCCCGGTGATCTGGACTTATCCCCACGCAGAGATTTCTTTCGCTTTTTCGTTGGTCGCGGGAGCTTCGGGGGATGTTGTGGGGGTACCGATTTCCCGTCAACCATCGCGAACGTGAGCCCCAAGTGGCACTTACCGTAGTATCCCCGCATTGTGCGGTCATCCTCGAGGAAATGCCGAGGATCGTCTGTCTCGCTTCCTTCGCAATTCGCCATGCTGAAATCGTTTCACACCTCGAAAATCGATTTCAACAACATTCGACAATTCCTACCAGTTTTCCTCAAGACGCCTCTTGTCGGCCGCGACGCGCGCAAGCTGCCCGCCGACTAGAATCAATTTAGTCATGTCTGAATTCACCCATCTGCATCTGCATACCGAATATTCCCTGCTCGACGGCGCTTGCGACGTGTACAAGCTCGTGGACCGCGTGGCGGCGCTGGGGCAGAAGTCCGTGGCCATGACGGATCACGGGAATATCTATGGCGCGGTGCACTTTTTCGACGCAGCGAAGGCTAAAGGCATCAAGCCCATCCTGGGCTGCGAGCTGTATGTGTGCAAGTCCGAGGATCACCGCGGGGATGTGACTTGGCGGTCGAGCGAGTCCGGTTCTCAAGGAAGCGAGCGGGAGAGCGAGTACAACCACCTGCTGGTGCTGGCGGAAAATGAGGCGGGCTACCGAAACCTGATCCGGCTCACGTCGGAGGCGAGCCTGAACGGGTTTTACCGCAAGCCGCGTGTGAGCAAGAAGTATCTCGCGGAAAACTGCACGGGCTTGATCGCCACCTCCGGCTGCCTGAGCGGCGAACTGTGCGAGGCTCTGGAGAAAAGCGACTACTCCGGGGCCGTTCGCGTCGCGCAGCAGTACCAGGACATCTTCGGCAAGGGGAATTTCTTTCTGGAAATTCAGGACCAAGGTCTGGAACCGGAGCAAAAGATCCGCGCCGACCTGTTTCGCCTGGAGCGCGAGCTCGGCATTCCGCTGGTGGCGACCAACGACTCGCACTACCTGTGCGGCGAGGACTCGCACGCGCACGACGTGATGCTGTGCGTGCAAACCGGCGCGAAGATTCACGAGACCAACCGCTTCAAGTTCGACTCGGACCAGTTTTTTGTGAAGGGCGCGGATGAGATGGAGGCGCTCTTCAAGGATTCGCCCGAGGTGGTGAGCCGGACCATGGCGATTGCCGAACGCTGCAATCTGAAGTTGCGGAAGGTTGACAATCCGTTTCCGGATTTCGCGGTGCCGCAGGGACACACGGTGGACAGCTACTTCGAAGAAGTTTGCCGCGCGGGATTGAAGAAGCGGCTCGACACGGCCGTGCGTCAACTGGAACTGAGAGGCCAGCGCCGGTCGACGCCGGAGGAATATGAGGCCCGGCTCAATTATGAAATCGATGTGATCAAGCAGATGAGTTACTCGGGCTACTTCCTGATCGTGTGGGATTTCATCAAGTACGCACGCGACAACGGAATTCCGGTCGGTCCGGGGCGCGGGTCGGCGACGGGATCGCTCGTGGCATACGCCATGGAAATCACCAACATCGACCCATTGCAGAATGTTCTGCTCTTTGAACGGTTCCTGAATCCGGAGCGCGTGACGATGCCGGATATCGACGTGGACTTCTGCATGAACCGGCGTGGCGAAGTGATCGAGTACGTGACGCGGAAATACGGGCGCGAGCAGGTGGCGCAGATTATCACGTTCAATACGATGGCTGCCAAGGCCTCGATCAAAGATTGCGGGCGCGCGCTCGACATGCCCTACGGCGACGTGGACCGCATTGCCAAGCTGGTACCGGCCACCGTGGGCATGACGATCGACAGAGCGCTCGAGGATGTGCCCGACCTGCGCAAGCTGTACGACAGCGACAAGCAGGTGCGTGAACTGATTGACACGGCTAAGAAACTGGAGGGGCTGGTGCGCGGCGCGGGTGTGCACGCCTCCGCGGTGGTGATTGCGCCGCAGCCGCTGATCGACCTGGTGCCGCTGAACCGCACCAAGAACGATGAAATCGTAACGGCATACGATATGAAGGCCGTGGAGAAAATGGGCCTGCTCAAGATGGACTTTCTGGGCCTGGCGACGCTGACGGTCATTCATGATGCCGTAAAGCTGATTGAGCAGACGCGCGGCGAGAAGCTCGACATCGAGATGATCCCCATCGACGATGCGGAGACGTTCCGGAAGGTATTCCATACCGCACTGACTTCGGGGGTATTCCAGTTTGAATCTTCGGGCATGCGTGATATTTTGCGGCGCTACAAGCCGGATACGGTGGAAGAGCTGACGCAATTGAACGCGCTGTTCCGTCCGGGGCCGATGAACATGATCGACGACTTCATCGAGCGCAAGTGGGGGCGCAGGAAGGTGGAGTTTCTGCTGCCGGAGCTTGAGGGAATACTGAAGGATTCGCTGGGCGTGATGGTTTACCAGGAACAGGTGATGCGCATCGCGCAGGTGCTGGCGAGCTTCAGCCTGGGTGAGGCCGACCTGCTGCGGCGCGCGATGGGAAAGAAGGATCAGAAGGCGATGGCGAAGATGCGCGATCGCTTTATGAATGGCGCGGAGAAGCTGGGACATCCGAAGTCGGCGCTGGAAGAGTTGTTTGAACAGATGGCGAAGTTCTCGGAGTATGGATTCAACAAGTCGCATTCGGCGGCGTACGCGTGGGTGGCCTACCAGACTGCTTATTTGAAGACGCACTATCCGGTCGAGTTCATGGCCGCGCTGCTTACGTCGGAAACTTCGAAGCCCGACAGCGTGGTGAAGTACATCGGCGAGTGCCGCGAGATGGGCATACGGGTCGAGCCGCCGGACGTGCAGGTTTCGGGCGCACAGTTTACACCTCAAGTTACGTCGGGGGGCGAAGCCATCCGCTTCGGGCTGGCCGCGGTAAAGAACGTGGGCGGCAATGCCATCGAATCGATCATGAAGGCGCGCGCGGAGGTGGGCGGACGCTTCGAGAACTTCTGGGAGTTCTGCGAGAAAGTCGACTTGCGCGTGATGAACAAGCGCGTGATCGAGTCGCTGATCAAGGCCGGCGCACTGGATTCGCTGGGCACGCGCGGACAGCTCAGCAACGCCATCGACAAGGCCATGGAGCGCGCGCAAAAGACGCAACGCGACGCGGAGCAAGGGCAGAGCGGATTGTTCGGCCTGTTTGACGAAACGCCGGCGCGCGGCCACGATGCCGACGCGCTGCCGCCGGCCCCCGATTGGGAAGAGACGGTGCGCCTCGCGAACGAGAAGGAAGTGCTGGGATTCTTTGTCTCCGGACATCCGCTGGACAAGTATGCCGAGAAGCTGCGCAACCTGACGGGCGTGATCACGACCTCAGAGGCGCTGGAACGCAAACCGCCAGAGCGGCGCTGGGGCGGGCAGCAGGATATGGCTGACGAGATCCAGGTGGCCGGGCTGCTGGTTGGAGTCGCGCCCAAGAAAAGCAGGAAAGATCAGCGGCTGTATGCGCAAGGTTGGCTCGAAGACGCGACGGGCAAGATCGAGCTGATCTGCTTTGCGCGCGATTACGAGCGGCTGGCGCAGCAGTTGAAGATGGAAGTACCGGTGCTGGTGCGCGGCATGTTGATGGGCGAGGAAGACGCCGCAGTCAAGATCGCCATCAGCCAGGTGCAGACACTCGAAGAGGTTCAGGTGAAGCTGCCGACGGGCATACGCATCCGCATCAATCTCGATCGCACCACCGATGAGATGCTTGCCACGCTCAAGAGCGCAGCCGACGCCGCACCGGGTCCCGGCAAGGTCCTCCTGCAGCTTGAGAAAAAAGGTGAGTACGCGGTAATTCTGGAGCCGGAAGGGATGAGCGTTGCCGCCGATCGGGGCTGGGTGGAGCGCGTGGAAGAGCTGGCCGGCAAAGGATCGGTGCAGGCAGTGGTGTAAAAACAGGGAATAGGGAGTAACCAGTAGGGAGTAGAAGAGCACCGAGCGGCGGGTGAGGGCTTGTCCAGTGTCCCATGGAGCTCGCTGCGTAGGGATGGAAAGAGCAAATGCGGGTCCTTCGACTCGGTCGCCGCGGCGACCTCGCTCAGGATGACATCCGATTTTTTGTCGCTCAGGTTGACAATTCGTTTTTGCTGCGGGCTTTCAGGATAAGACACTCATGCGATATAGAAGACTGGGCAACGGCCCGCTGGAAGTTTCGGAGCTGAGTTTCGGCACATGGCTCACGGTGGCGGGCGGCGTGGCACGCGAGCAGGCGATCCGCTGCATTCACGCGGCGCTCGATCACGGCATTACGCTTTTTGATACGGCCAATCAATATGGCGCGGGCGAAGCCGAGCGCGTGCTGGGCGAGGCGCTCAAGAATTATCCGCGCGACCGCTATCTAATCGCCACCAAGCTCTATTTTCCCGTGGGCGACGAGCCCGATCGAGGATTGTCCGCCCCGCAAATTGAGAAACAACTGCATCGTTCGCTGGAGCGGCTCGGCGTGGACGCGATCGACCTCTATCAGTGCCATCGCTACGACCGGGAAACGCCGCTTGAAGAGACCATGCTTGCGCTCGACCGCGCGGTGCGCGCGGGAAAGGTGCGCGCTATCGGCTTCAGCGAGTGGACTGCGGAACAGATCGACGCCGCAGCGGCGCTGGCCGGCGCACATGCGCTGGTTCCCTTCTCTGCAAGCCAGCCGCAATACTCCATGCTGTGGCGCAAGCCTGAGGCCGACGTCTTTCCGGCTTGCGCGCGCCATGGAATCGGCAACCTGGCCTTCTCGCCACTGGCGCACGGAGTGCTTACGGGCAAATATGCGCCGGGCGAGCCGCCTCCGCCGGGAACGCGCGCCGCGAGCGAAGAGATGAATCAGTTCATGGAGACGGCCGGCCGGCATTATCGTTCCGATTTTTTGCTCTCCGCTATCGCGCAGCTTAAGCCCATTGCCGCAGAGCTGGGTTTGACCATGGTGCAGATGGCGCTGGCGTGGGTGCTGCGGCGAAGCGAAGTGGCTTCGGCGATCATTGGGGCGTCGCGCCCCGAGCAGATTGCCGACAATGTGCGCGCCGTGGGGGTTGCGCTGCCCGCGGAGGCGATTGAGCGGATCGACCAGGCGCTCGACGGGGTTGTTGTGCGGTAGCAATCGCCGATTCAGGCGGCGCGGCAGGCCAAGTTATCCGCCTGATCCACCCATCCTCTTTTGCTGCCGAGCGACTAGCGTGACGAATCTGAAATCCATGGAAATACAGCCGCAGATCCTTCGACTCCGTTTCCCGCAAAAAGCGCGGCAAACTCCGCTCAGGACGACAATTTCATTTTCATGCGAACTTCTGACTCACCAAACTAGCAAGCGGCTTTGGGGTTGGGATAGGTGTCGCGGTTGCCGGCGTGAGTCGAGTCGAGGCAGGCGAAATCCTTTTCGACGGCAAGTTCGAGGGAGCCGCAGCCGTTGGGAACAGCGCCATAAATGCCGACATCGCCGCTATTGGCCCAGGCCTGCGCTACGCTGGTGGGCACGGTGACGACGACTTCATCGGGTCTCTGGGCTACGGAGAGACAAGATGCGGTCTGGGATTGCTCGATCGCGTAGGTAAGGCGGGACCGGGGCGCGAACTGGATGGTCTGCTCAATGCGGCCAGTGGCGATGAGCCGCTGCACCTCCGAGGGGCCCACGCGAAGCCGCAGCGAATCTCCCTTGATGCGTAATTTCATGGCGCTTGCCTTGCAGCGCGGAGTCGGTCCGCGCCTCTGCATTCGATCCTACTCAAAAGGGGAAGTTGCGAGCAATCAAAGCCGGCGCGAATGCACGGCCCATCGCGCAATGAGCGAAAGTCATGCAGCAAAGAGCAGCATGTCCCACGCATGATTGCATTTCTTACGCCGGCACATTCGCCTCAACTGTCCCGATGACCCGTCGAATCCGACTCTATCGCGATGGGTATGCTGTCTTATTGATCGCCGGCCAAATTAACTATGGCTGTTGAACCAGTCGATGGCCATTTGAGTATACTGGCCGACCTCGATGAGGTAGCCGTCGGGATCACGCATGTAGCAGCGCCATTCCCAGCCGTCAGTATTGGTCCATGGCTCGGTAAGAAAGAACGCTCCCTTGTCGCCCCATTCTTTGTAGCAGGCCCAGATGTCGGCGACACGCAGATTAAGGAAGCTACTCACTCTGTTCAAATCCGACGGTGCTTCAAGAGTGACCTCAGGCTTGTCGGGAGTGGGGCCCCCGCCGGAATTGAGAATGATCCACGTATTCGCCAGCTTGATGTAGCAGGGATCTTCTGGCTTGATCAGCTTCCCGCCAAGAATTCGGACGTAGAAGTCCCGCGATTTTTCCTGGTCCTTCACGGTGAAGAAGTGACATGCGAAGAAGCCCTCGTGTGCGACGGGCGCGTCAGGTAGATCCATTTGGTGCCTCCTGTTGCGAATAAATTGGGATGTGGCCGGAAAGGTCTCCGGTCTAAAGGAAGTGTTTCATCTGCTGGCCGCCTAAATCGTGCAGCTAGTTCAGGAGCGATTCCCAGTTGGCTGGCACCCTTCCGGCGGGTCCAGGCACGGGCTGACTTTGGGGATGCGCATGCGGCGGAAGCAGCTCCGCACCTTTGATCATCGCCCGCTTCTCGTAATCGTAGAACCAATCCTCACCCGGCTCAAAGCTGGCTATGACCGGATGCCCTGTTGCCGCCGCATGCTTCGATGCATGCTGACTCGGAGAACTGTCACAGCAACCGATGTGCCCACACTCGGCACAGCGACGGAGATGAAGCCACCAGCCTTTCGGGGACGCCAGGCATTCCTCGCACCCATCGCCACTTGGTTTCGAAGCGGGATTGATTCCGCGGTGATTCTTCTTCATTGCTAACTTTCCTACAGACGTCGCGTGTCCAGCAAAGAATTCAAGGTATCAGCAAGATCTTCCCGATGCCACCCTTTTCTTCTACTGCCTCAGGCTCGGCCCCTTCACCGAGTGGCAGTTTCAGGCTAACCGGGACGGAGAGGCATCTCCGCGCTTCGCCGGATGGCCGCCAGGGTGCGGGGGAGGTGCGGTAAGGCTCTCACGGCAAGCGACTACTGCGAACGGATCGAACGACACTGCCGCGCCGTGAGGTTGCTCGTGCCGCTCCCCGGAAAGCCGCCCGCAATGCCGGTGAAATCGAATGGCGCATGAGAAGAATAATCCGATCCGCTTGCTGATTGCCGACGATCATCCGGTTGTCCGGCTCGGGCTGGTGACCATGATCTCAGGCAATCTTCGTCGAGCTCTCCGTGGCGCCGTCGACATAAGTCGCAGCCTGTTGGCCCGGGTCCAGTGAATTTCCCGCGAGCGATATGCCGGATGAGCCGGTGCCACTGACCTGTGCGAAGACATTGGTGCCGACGGGCGAGCGCATGCCAGTCAGGAATGCCCGGCGTGTATTTCTAAGGTCGAACAGCGGCGCTCCTCCAGTCGGCGCGGACAGATCCAGACCGTCGAGAATCACATCGTCCGCATCGTCGCAGACGATCGCCGGCCGCTCATCCGGCTGATCGGTAATGCACTGAACATCGCGCAGACGCACACGATCTGCATGGCGTACGAAGAACCCGTACGAAGGCAGCCGGCCCATCATGCGCGCCTCGGGGTATTTATCGGCCACTTCAGGAATGTCCCGATGTACCCAGGCGGCTTGCCCCTGCTCCATGGTGCGAATGCGGCAATTGCTCACCGTAATGTCCGTCGGACGAAGCCCGGGCACGCCGGTAATGGAACTGGAAACAATCGCGCCCGATGCATCGACGCCCTCGATCAGAACGTTGCGCAGGAACGTGCCTACCTTCTTATTCCTTTCACCAAGCCTTACAAATATCGGTGCGCGCACATTCTGCATGCGAATGTTCGACACCACCACACCGTCGATGCTGCCTCCGTCCACCATTTCAATGCAGATACCGCCGCTGGAACGGGTATACAAGGGGCTATCCGCATCGGCGTACAGAACCGAGTTACTGAACACAATGTTTTCAAAAACGCCATGGGACGCGGTGCCCAGTTTGAATGAGTTGCAGGACGTTGTAATGACGCAATTCGTAATGGTTACGTTCTTGGTCGGCAGCAGATCGCCATAGGGATTCTCGCTCTTCAGGCAGATGGCATCGTCACCCGTTTGGATGTCGCAGTTGCATACCAGGACATTGCGCGACGCAGTGATGTCCATGCCATCGGTGTTGACTCCGTAGTTTGGGTTGCGAACGCGAATGCCGTCGATCACGACGTTTTCACAGGCGATCGGACGCAGGGTCCAGCCCGAGGAATTCTTCAGCGTCACGCCGCTGATGCGTACATTGCGGCATTGCGCAAACTCGACCATCGGCGAGGGCCGGTTATTGTGGTCTTTGAGCTGATAGTGGCCAGTCGCGCCTTCCTTCCAGGCGTCTTCAGGCGGCACCGGTTGGCGGTTGGGCCGGGGCTCCCAATAGGCCTCGCCCTGGCCGTCGATGGTGCCGGGGCCGCACAGAGTCACATCCTCGGCGTTCTGCGCGAAGATCACGTGATGACCATTGGCGTCGGAATCCCTTGACGGGCCCGGGTGGTACACGTAGTCATCGATCGACTTGCTGCCAAGCAGCACGCAGCCTGCCTCAAGGTAGAGCGTTACTCTGCTCTTCAACTCGATTCCACCGATGAGAAAGGTTCCCGGCGGCGCATACACCAGCCCTCCGCCCGCCTGGAAAACGCCGTCGATGGCGCGCTGAATGGCCTTGGTGTTCATGGTTGTGCCATCCGGTTTTGCGCCGTAGTCTAAGATGCTCTTTGCCGCGAGCATGGGTGCGGCCGATCCCACGCCTGTGGCGGATACAGCCATCGCCAGAGATGAAGCAGATAAAAAGTCTCTTCTCAGCATGAAGTTCCCTGTTCTTTCTGAATCTTCCGGTTTTCCGGAGCTTTGATGTGTTTGCGGAGCGTTGAAACTCGCGATGGGCCGTAAAAAACTCCGGAAGCGCGCCGCGATAAATTTCTATGACGCGTTTCCGGAGTGATGGAGAATCTAGTAGCTCAGCCGCAGCGAGAGCTGCACCACGCGCGGGCCGTTGCCGCCGCCATTGGGGCTCAACGCGTTGTACGGGGACGTCAGCTGCTCTACGCCGTCGGTGGTGCTGGCGGGATTCAGATAGCCCTGATCGTTGAGCACATTGAACACGTCCCAGTTGAATCGCAGATTCACCCTCTCTGTAATCGGAAAGACCTTGAAGAGAGAAGCGGCCGCAATATAGTTGAACGGGCCGTTGATTACTGTCTTCGCAAAAGGATTTGTACTGGGTCCAGGACTGTAAGCGACCGAGACCGTCTTTCCACCGTTCTGGTTGACAGTCACGTTATTGCCGTTGCTGCCGTAGTTCGCCGTGCCGGGCGTATTGTCAATCGGGGTCTGGTAGGGTACGTAGTTGCTCGGGAGCCCGCTGACGCATTTCGTTGTGCAGTTAGGGCCGGCGATGGACGTTGGGGCAATGTAGCCGTTGAACCAGAGGAACGCCGGAAGGCAGGTGCCGCTGCGGCAGTCCGTGATCGGCGCTGCGTGCTTATAGATGTGAATCGGGTTGGTCGGTCCCCAGTTGCCGCTTCCGACAGTGAAGTCCTGCGAGATCACTTGCCCGCTGCCGGCAAGCTGGAAGCCCCCGATCAGTTCGTTCATGAGGCGGTTGGAGTTTCCAAGGAATTGCTTTCCGCGCCCGAAGGGCAGATCGTAAATGCCGTTGAACTGGATGTGGTGCTTCGGGATCCCGGTGTCGACCATGTAGTTCTCGTAGCGATTCAATGCTCGAGTCATCGCGTAGGGAGCGATGTTCGAGGGTTGAGCCGGTCCGACTCCCGGAGCGAAGTTGGCGTAGGGATAGAGTTTGCCATCCCGGGACCAATTGCCTCCGATCCTGAACGGCTTGGACCACACATAGTTGATCTGGTAGGCGAACCCGCCGTGAAACAGCCGCTGGTAAGACGCCTGCAGCGCGTTGTCATTCGACCAGCCACTGGTCTGATCGAGGGCCTGGCTGGTTCCGTAGAGCGTCTGGTCGTACGGCCCCGTGGCTGTCGCGGAGTACGTGCCGCTGGGAGGGGTGGTACCGGTCACCGTGTCCCACACATAATTGGAAGGATGGTTGTTGTAGTAGTAATACTGGTCCAGGTTGGTCGCGTGCGTCCACACCCAGCTCACCCTTAACGCGGAGTTCCCTTTAAACGCCTGCTCGAGCGTGGCATTCACTTCGGTTACGAAATTCGGAGCATAGTCCTTGTTCATCGTCACCTCGGTCACGCCCGGGGTAATGGAAGTGACCGTGCCGCTACTCACGACGTTGCTGCTATTTACGCCGGCAATCACCGGGTTCGATGCGCGGATCAAGTAGTTATTCAAGTTATCCGGCGATTGCGCGGCATTGTAGTTCGTCAGGTAGCTGGTTTGAAACGGCGCGTTTTCTGACGCGAGCTTGAGAGAATTGCGCACAGGAACCGGGGTAATATACCGTCCGTACGCTCCCCTCAGCACGGTGCCGGATCTTCCGCCGAAGAGCGCATAAGCCGCGCCGATTCTCGGCCCGAATGTGAAGTCGTTGTTCCGGAGCATGGTGCTGGGAATCCCGGCCGATTGCGGGGTCTCAAAGACCATGCCAAGGTTCGTCAGGTTATTGATGATGGTCTGCGTGGTGTAACCCTGGGAAACGTACCAGGAGGTCGGCTGCGCCAGGACCATGGCCTTGTTCTTCAGGTCGAAGGACTCCTGCAGATAGTTGCTGGTGTAAGCCGCAGGATGAGCCTCGTAGCGCAGGCCGAGGTTCAAAGTCAGGTTCCGGGACACATGGTAGTTGTCCTGGACGTATGCATCGAACTCCATGTCACGGTAGTGCTGGTAGGCGGGATTGAGGTTGACGGTGTACTCGTTCGCCGCGCCCAGAAAGAAGTCGCCTTCTCCGTAGCCCGTATTCGTGACCCCAGTCCAGTTCGTTCCCGATTTTGGGTCATAGAGGCTCGTCGCCATGTTGGGGCTGGTGGTCGAGCTGTTGAAATCGATTGCGTCCTGGTTTCTGTCAGGAAGGTAACCGAAGCGTTCATGCCGGTAGCGTCCGCCGAAGTGAAGCTCGTGCCGGCCCATGGTTTTGGTCAGGTTTTCGTCAATATCCGAGATGATCTGCACACCTTTGTAATTCCACTGCGTGCCGGTCAAACTCAGAATGTTTCCGTTAATCTGAGGAAATCCTGTCTCCCCGAAGTTGTTCGGCGTTCCGAATTTTTGTTCATAGTCGAGATTCGGATTCCCGGTGGCTACGTCGTACTGCCCGAACCACTCCTGGCTCAGGACCGTTTCTGAGAAAAAGCTCGGAGAGAAGATATGGGTGAAACCGAGCGCCCCGCTGAAGGTGTCGACCTGCCATTGCGTGCCGCCGCTGGCGCCCGCAGGGATGCCGTCTGCCGCCACGGTCAACGGCGCATTCGGGATATTGCGCAGCGATACCCAATCCATGAGATCGCTGGTATAACGCAGGTACGCGTGGTTCTTCTCGTTGAAGTTGTGATCCAGGCGGAAGGCCACGGAGGGCACGGTGAAATTGTTGATGTTGTGCAACTGGAAGTTGGGTTGCACGAGCGGGTCCGGGTTGTTGGGCACGTTCGCCTGGGGAAGAATGTCGTAGATGATCTTGGAGAAAGGAGACAGGCGGGCGGGATTGATGGTATTGGGAACGCCGTTGTAAGCGAACTGGGTACGGCAGTATGCGTTGGGGACCCCATTGGGGTTTGTGGTACTGACATCGGTTCCTGCGCAGTTCGCGGTGCCTGAGTTGTTCGTCGTCAGAGGATCGTAGAGTTGCTGCAACTGTCCATTGCTGTTGCTCAGCCCGCTGAAATCGCCGCTTTTCATGGCCTGCGTGGGAACAGACACCAGCAGAGGAGTCCAGCTTCTGAGGGAATACCGTTCGTACGATCCGAACCAGAAGGACTTGTCTTTACCGTGATAAATGTGGGGCAGAACGATGGGTCCGCCCGCGGAAAATCCAAATTCGTTGCGCACCAGCGGAGGATCGGCGTCGGCCGTTGGCGTGGTCACAAATCCTCTTGTCTTCGCCAGGCCAAGACCGGCGTTGCGCGCCGTTTCGAACAGCGTGCCGTGGATGCTATTGGTCCCCGACTTGGTGGTGATGATGCCGGTGGCCGGGCCGGAAAACTCCGCGGTGCTGTTCGACATGTCCATCTTCATTTCCTGCACCGAGTCAGGATCGGGCAACTGGCCCTGGGGCGAATTACGCTCGCCGCCGAAGTTGCGGTTGGTCAGGGTGGCTCCGTCCTGAACATATTCCATGCCCTGATCCATGAGGCCGTTGGCGCGCGCGCCGGGATTGGATCCGTCGGCCTCCAGGCCCGGCGTCGTCTCTTGCGCCAGTGTCAACAACAATCGTTGATCGAGCGGAAGCTGGTTGATGCGGGCGTTTTCGAGAGTCGCGCCAACGGTGCCGCTGTCGGTTGTCGTTAACTGAATGGTGTTCGCGTTCACCTCGACCTGCTGCGTGACGGCGCCCGCGACCAGTGCGGCGTTGATCACGGCATTTTGATCCACCAGCAATTCGAGCGTTTGTATGGAGGTCTTCATGCCCGCCGCTGTGAACGATACCGTATAGGTCCCCGTAAAAAGGCCCGGTACCTGGTAGAACCCGACGCCATTGGATCTAGTGTCGGCCGCTACGCCAGTGGCCTGGTTGACAACATGGACAGAGGCGCCCGGGATGACGGCGCCGGTAGAATCGGTAATCGTACCCTGAATTGAGCCTGCACCGCTCTGAGCAAGGCCGTTCGTGCAGCACATCGCGATTCCGAGTGCGATGGCGACGGCGAAGATGGGCACATGCCAATTGCGGAGAGTGCGCGTCAGAAAACTGGCTAAGTTGTTCATCCGAATGGTTCCTCCTGAAAACGATGGTTGAATTGCATGATGCTCGTCGATCTGGTTCGAGCGGCCATGCATTGTTATCCGCCGTGAAAGCCTGAGAATGGCGGAGACGACGTGCCGCTTAATTGGTACCGGCTCAAAGGCCATGTGGTCGAGCCTTGAGGACGATTTCATGGGACGTGGATGCCTGCCCTCTTTGCCTTCTATCCACTGAGCAGTGCATTTACTCGAAACAATGCTCATGTGTACTGCACAAACTGATTGCCTTCTGCTCTGGAATGCTCACCAATTGCCACGCCCAGCTTGAATATGCGAAAATTTTGGGCGTCTGAAGATAACGCAGTGAGGCTAGTTGTGGATTCAGAGAAGTTGGAAGTCTCCAAAACGTCTAATACAGTCTCCGCGTGGGGTTCCTCGTTTAAGAGATTTATTTCTTATAGACATAAGGGCATTGTCACCGAAACGTCACATGCCCGTTCCTCGGAACCAGGAGACCCCGATCGTGAAGAATGTCTTGGGCAGCTTGACCGATTGCTCAGGAGCCCGTTGCTGCAAGGCTCCGAGGCGCTCTGCAAATTGCTTCAATACCTGGCGCACCACACTCTGTACTCGCCGGCGGACCATCTCAAGGAATATCAGATCGGCACTGAAGTGCTTGGACGGACGGCCGACTTCGACCCGCAAACCGATTCCAGCATCCGCATGCAGGTGGGGCGCCTGCGCACCAAGTTAGTCGAGTATTACAATTCGGCCGGCATCCGCGATCCCATTGTGGTCGACATACCGAAGGGCAGGTATGCGCTCTCGTTCGAAAAAAGAGTTTTTGCGCCTCGGCTGGAAGCTGTTCGCGAAGCGGTTGTTCACCCTCCCATATCCTCTGGCGCGCAACGCCGTTGGATGCTTGCCGGGCTGATCGTGCTCGCCATCGCCTGCATAGCCTTGTGGATGCAAAACCGCGCGATGCGGCGCGCGTTTTACCCGTGGCAATACAAACCTTCGGTTGCCCAATTCTGGTCCGGAATTCTGGACGCTCGTCCGGACACGGATATCGTCATGGCCGATTCGTCTTTCTCGCTGGTCCAGCTCATCAGCAAGAAGTCATTCTCCTTCGAGGACTATCGCAACCGCAGCTACATCAGCCAGCTTCAGGCGCAGGATGATCTCAGCCCCGACATGCGCTCTGCGCTGAATCTGATCGCGTCCAAGAACTTGGAAAGTTCGAGCGACGTCAGACTGGCGCAACGCATTCTGACCTTGGACCCGCTTGGCAAATGGATCCATTTGTATTACGCCCGCGAATATCTGCCCGCTCTTATCAAACAAGACAACGTGATTCTGATTGGCAGCCCCATCGCGAACCCCTGGGACGAGCTATTCGAGAGCCGTTTGACCTTCATTGCGACCCTTGATTACGGTGCGCCGACTTTCATCACCAACCGTGCTCCGGCCGCCGGCGAACAGAGCACTTATATTCCGAGTGGCTCTGTGGGATATTGCACGGTCGCTTACCTGCCCAATCCGGATCACGATGGCAGCGTTCTGCTGATCGAGGGCACAGGTTCAGAAGCCACAGAAGCGGCCGGAGACTTTTTACTATCGGAAGACCAGCTATCCAACTTCCAGAAGACACTCCATGTGACCAAGCTCCCGTATTTTGAAGTGCTGCTGAAGGCATCGCAGGTGAAAGGCACTCCGCTCAGCACCACGCTCGTGGCATACCGGACCTATCCTAACCTGCACTGAACAGCTTGCCAAAGAATGACTAAGAGCACCAATGAGTGCACTTATCTTCACCGGTGCATGCAAACCACCGAGCGGCAGTCAGCAACAAAGAGGCCCCACAACAAAGCAAGTTGCATAAGATCAATGGCGACGCTCTGCACGGCAAGTTATGTCCCGGAAGTCGGCTTCCCCGCAAGCGATTCCCGGCGGCCGCTCTCGAAAAGCAACAGACCAAAGCACTCATTGCTTGCGGTTTAGATACGCCTCTGGGGATTCGTACTGGTAAACGCGCATGTAGCCGGGAGGAATTCTGGCTTCTCGCTAAATCGCCAGTGCGCGTGCTGACATTGGATTTGTAATTTGAAGTCGGCGTGTCGACTGGAATTTCGTACCCAGCCGCCGAATTAGGAGCCCCCCGCAGCCTGGGGCGTTTTTCGAGACCGATCCAGCTGTCGGCGCGTAGGTTGTTCTCGATGAGAGCGCTGCCCTCTTTGCGCCAGTGGAGCAGCCTCAGGCGCGTTCAGGATATCCGCCGCGAGTTCCCCAAGCCCAGCGCGTCAGGGCAGCTTCGTCAGGTCCATTTGCCAGGGCTGGTCTGTGGGGACTTTGAGCGCCGGCTCACCTTCGTAGCCCTCTTTGCTGACGCGCACATAGATGAATTGCGGTTTGGGCGGCGGCAGACGCAGATCGAATCGGCCCTGCGCGCTGGTCCACGCGGAGGCCTGCACGGCGCCGTTTACCAGATAATCCACTTCAACGCCCGCGATCGGCGCGCTGGAGAGGCGCTCCGTGATTTCACCCTGGAAGTCCCATGGCGGCGGGGGCGGCGGGTGGAGGAAGCGCCACACGGGAATGGCGAACAAAGTGGCGGCAACGAAGGCCGCCGCCAGCCAGACCGCACGCCGCTTGCCTGCCGGCCAGCCCAGCGACGGCCGGAGCAGCGCGGCAACCTTTTCAGGGTCCGGCTCATTGATGGCCTGCAGATCCATCATCGCCGGCAGCGGCGTTTTATCGAGCCGCCAGGGAAAGACGGGGCGGCGAAATGCCTCGGCCTGCGAGTACTCGAAGGTGATGTACTCCGAGACGCGCGTGTTCTCTGACCAGCACAGCACGAGCGTGCGCGAGGCGCGAATGGCGCGGCGCAGCCGCTCCTTCCACGGACTTCCGGGATCGATCGATTGCACATCGAAGAAGACGCGATAGCCCATGCGGCGCAGCGCATCGCGCAGCGGCGCCACGTGCGCCGTGTCGGCGCGGGAGTAGCTCAGAAAGACGTCGTATTTAGCCATCGCTCTGGAGTCTATTGTTGCAAAATCGGCTCAAGCTGGTGCAGCGCGGCAGTGATGCCGGCGCGATCGCCGTTCTGGACGGCAGTGAAGAAAGCGATCCAGGAGGCGAGACCCTCCTTAAATGGGGGCGAAGTGGAAAGGAAATGCAACGTTCCCGCGAAGCTCCAACCGCCCTGTTTCAGAGGGGCGGTCTGCTGGGCCAATGTCGCCGCCGCAGTGCGCGCCGCTTTCTTATCGCCGGAGCCCCATTGGCAAGCGAGCGCTAATGCATCGCGAACAGTGGCGAGTGGTGCTTCAAGTGCAGCGTTGCGGAGCAATCCGGCCTGCTGGAGACAGACGTCGAAGCGGCTCGCCGTGAGGTCGGCTTCCTCGAGGTCCAGCCGGTTCGCAGCGGACGGATCGATTGCAATGCGGCGTTGGTCGAGCGCGAGAGCCTCATCGTATTGGAAGAGCTCTTCATGATCGAGACGGCTGGCCCTGCCGAGAAGAAATGCGGAGCCGGGATTTACTTCGAGCGCATTGTCGTAGGCCTGCGTTGCTTGTTCGAATAAAGCCGTCGCCTTTTCGGCCGTGGTGCGCTTACCCTCAGCCTCCAGCGCGATACCGATGTTCTTTTGCGCTTGGGCCCAGTCCTGGGGATGATCGGCTTTGGTGCTTACCTCCAGTGCACTGCGGTAAGCCGCAATCGCCGCATCGAGCAGAGCCATCGCCTGGTCGCCGCTGGCGAGCTCGCCATCGTCTTCCAGTGCATTGCCGAGGTTGGTTTGCGATGAGGCCCAGACCTGGGGCTGATCGGCTTTGGTGCTTACCTCCAGTGCGCTGCGGTAAGTCGCGATCGCCTCATCGAGCAGAGCCATCGCCTGGTCGCCGCTGGCGCGCTCGCCTTCGTTCTGCAGGGCAAGACCGAGGTTATTTTGCGTCGTGGCCCAGTCCTGGGGCTGATCGGACCTGGTGCGTGCTTCGAGTGCATTGCGGTAGGCTGCGACGGCTTGATCGAGCAGGGCCATCGCCTTATCGCCTGCAGCGCGCTCGCCCTCAATCGCAAGCACATCGCCGAGTCTCGTTTGCACTAAGGCCCAGTCATGAGGCAGACCGGACTTTGTGAATACGTCGAGTGCATTGCGGTAGGCCGCGACAGCCTGATCGAACAGGGCCATCGCCTTATCGCCTGCAGCGCGCTCTCCCTCGTGCTCAAACGCAGCGCCGAGGTTGTATTGCGTCCTGGCCCAGTCCTGGGGCAGATCGGGCTTCGTGTAAACTTCCAGCGCGTTCTGGTAGGCCGCGACCGCCTGGTCGAGCAGGGCCATGGCGTTGTCACCGCCGGTCCACTCGCCCTCATCGGACAGCGCATTGCCGAGGTTCATTTGCGTCCTGGCCCAGCTCTGGGGAAGATCGGCTTTGGTGCGCACCTCCAGTGCGCTGCGGTAAGCCGAGATCGCCTGATCGAACAGAGCCATTGCCTTGTCGCCAGCAGCGCGCTCGCCTTCATCGGACAGCGCATTGCCGAGGTTCATTTGCGTCCCGGCCCATTCCTGGGGCAGATCGGCCCTGGTGAACACCTCCAGCGCGCTGCGGTAGGCTGCGACTGCCTGGTCGAACAGGGACATGGCCTGATCGCCGTTGGCGCGCTTACCTTCATCGGACAGCACATTGCCGAGGTTCATTTGCGTCATAGCCCAGTCCTGGGGCAGATTGGGCTTCGTGTCAACTTCGAGCGCGTTGTGCAAGGCCGCGACCGCCTTCTCGAGCAGAGCCATCGTCTTGTCGCCGGTTGCGCGGTCGCTCTCATCCATGAGCGCATCGCCAAGGCTCATTTGCGTCGAAGCCCATTCCTGCGGCAGATCGGCTTTCGTGAAGATCTCAAGCGCGTTTCCATAGGCCTGCACCGCCTGATCGAGCAGGGTCATCGACTCGTCGCCCGTGGCGAGCGAACCCTCATCCTTCAATGCAATGCCTAGGTTCAATTGCGTCATCGCCCAGTCCTGTGGCAGGTCGGCTTTAGTGCGCACTTTCAGTGCGTTGGTGTAAGCCTCGATTGCCTGCTTGAGAAAGGCATTCGCCTTGTCGCCTGTGGCGCGCTCGCCTTCCTCCATCAGTGCAATGCCAAGGTTGTTTTGCGCCGCGGCCCAATCCTGGTGCAGATCGGTGCTGCTGAAGATCTCAATCGCGCTCATGTACGCCTGCGCCGCCTGATCAAGCAGGGTCATCGCCTTGTCGCCCGTGCCGCGCTCGCCCTCACGCATCAGTGCAACGCCCATGTCACTTTGGGTTACAGCCCAACTCTGGGGCAGGGCGGCCTTTGTGCGCACCTCGAGCGCGCCCCGGTAAGCCTGGACCGCCTGATCGAACAGTGCTATCGCCTTGTCGCCCGTAGCGCGTTGTCCCTCATCTGTCAGCGCAGCGCCGAGACTTACCTCGACGGCAGCTGCGTTTTGGTGGTCGCCCAGCGCAGTATATTCGCCCGCGAGCGATTGATAGTCTGTTGCGGATTGAGCGAGCAGAGGAAGGCTCTTATCGGCTGAAGCGACCTCACCCTCCTGCCACTGCGCGCTGGCCGTATCGTAGGCCGCCTGGAGCCACAGTTCGTGGAAGCCGTTGTCATCCGGATGCTTCTTGTACTCGGCCTCTGCGGTGTCAGTGGCGCCCTGCAGTGACTGCGTGGCTTCGTGAAATTTAAGGTTGAGTTGGTCTGCGCCGGCCGCCTGTTCGCTGTGGTCGAGCAACTGCCGCAGCGAGGTTCGTTCTTTGTCGAGAAGCGCCTGTTGCGCGGCCTGCAGGGCCTTGACTTGCGCCTCCAGGTTTTGCTCCTGCGTGTCCTCGGCGTTGAGTTGCTGGCGGTCTGCGTTGCCTGCCTCAGTGAACAGCTGCGCGGCAGCGTCGTAATGCTTAAGCGCCATCGCCGCCAACGCCTTTTGCTCGGTCGTGGCCTGGTCCGATTGCTTTTGAATGCCCTCGGCCCATTGCTGCACCTGCTGATCGACCTGAGCCGAAGAAAAACCATTGGTCTGGGCCCACGCGGCGATAGCAGAGCCGAGGTCGGGTGGTTTCTGCTGCGCCGCGGTCGCCTGGGCTTGAATCGCGCTGTTCTTCTTCTCGAGGCTGGCAATTTGCAAGGACATGCGGCGCAGCATGGCCTGAATCTGCGCCGGTTCGAGGAAGGCCAAAGACCCCTTGGGCAGCAAACGGATGGTGAGCTTAGCGGGAAGCGCGGAAGATGGGTCCAATTGGCCGCCGGCCGGCAAGTAGATCACCAGATCGCCGGCGTGGGTGATCTCAATGCGTAGATCGCCGCGCTGGGCTACGTCCGGGGAAACATTGAGCAGCGCTTCGCCCTGGCTGTTCGTAGGTCTCTGCTGGTAGTTCACGTCCTGAGACCAGAGGGAAACGTCGGCGGCCCTCACCGGCTGCGCGGGTTGCGGCAGTGCGTTGACAACGAAGACGGTGATGGGTTGCGGCTGCGCAGGTTTTTGCGTATGCGCGGGGGCCGCAAGTGTAGTGGCACCCAGCAGAATCAAGGGAAAGATCGGTACCGGCCTTTTCTTCATTACGACCTCAGATAAGTATCAGACGATTGAATGAGGAAGAGAGACGAGGCTCGATGTGTAGCGCAGCACGCGGCTTAACGAATTGCGCCTAATGTTGCAGAAAAACCCTGCGCAAGCGGTGGCGAGTGCTCCCGTGCGGTCTGAACTTGTCGGCCCCTGCCACGTCGCACCCATTGTCTCACGGGGCAGCCTCGGCTTCCCGAAGCGTAAGGACGCGGAGAAGGCTGTCACGCAGCTCAGGTTCGATGTCAACGACGGAGCGGCATTCGCTCCCATGAACATGGAACAACTCGCTGCTCACTTTGAGCGAGTTGAGATTCCACTCAAATCCCATTCCACTGCTGAGGGATATAAGAACTACCTGAAGCTTCACATCATTCCAAAATGGGGCCAGTATGCTCTTTCAGCAATGAAGAGCGTTGAAGTCGAAAGCTGGCTCCGTAACCTCACCAGGATCGATGGCAAACAAGCCAGCCCGGGGACGAAGACAAAGATCCGCAACCTGCTGTCTACCCTGTTCTCGCATGCCATTCGTTATGAATTGGCAGCGAGGAACCCGACTGGGCACTCCAAGCTTTTCCTTGGACAATCTTGCGAGCTTCTACGATTTCAGACACCGACCTGGGGGGAATTTGGGGTCATGTCAAAATTTTGCGTACGGTACCGGTTCTTCTTTGGCCGACCAATCGGGCGACATAAAGCGGCCCATGGCACTCCTATAGTACCGCGCATCGAAGTAGTCATTGCCGGATTCGGCATCTCGTTCTTTGCCGGTGAAGAGATGCAAGTTCGTTTGCGTCAGTCCGGCTCAACCTTCACGTCAGAAACCGATTCAACGACCAAGAAGTACCAAGGTCGCCGTTTTTTATCGCAGACAAACTGACCGTGAAACGTCGCAGTGACTACGTAATTTGGCTGCGTTGATGGGTAGTAGTGAAGCTCCGAAGACATTGCATCATACTTGGTGAACGTTTGCCACGATTCATCTCGCTTCAGCTTGAAGCGCACGTGAACCCCCGAGTCCTCTGGAGTTCGGGAACTGAGAACGGTACGACATTGGGCGTTCTCTAATCCGCCACCGTCCACAGAATGCCAAGTGGTTGCTCGGACGGTGATCATCTTTCCACAGAACTGTGACACGGTGCGATCAATGGCGCAAAGATCGGTGTCTTGCGCCTGCGCTATGGGACAGAGGGAGATAAGCGCTACCGCAAGTGAACAAGCTACCGAGGCTATTTGCATTGAGGGCCTGCCTCCTTGCACTCTATGTCAGCATCTGCGTGAGCTGCGGTCCAAACGCCGAGGAATCGCTTGGACGCTACATCAACTTTGCTCCAGGAGCTATTCCAAAGCTCGGCATTACCCCAAGTAGTCGACAAGGTCGCAGACTCAGGCGCGGGACGTATAGGCGAATATTGATCAAAATAGGACTGTGTCATAAATGGCTCCCATTCGATGTCAAAAAACCACGCGCGCGAAGGAGCTTTATCCCAACCCAAGCCATTGAAGTAGCGGTCACTATTCTTCTGCGTCACGTGAGTCGCTTCGTGCGCCAGTACATCGGCCCCCTTCTCAGCCTGGTTCAAAACTGCGGGGTTGAGATCGATGCTAACATGCGACGTGCCGCTATTCCTCGTCAATCCCTGGCCCTCCATACCCTCTTTTAAGTTGATAGTTATAGTTTGCCCCGATGAGTTCTTCTCCCCTGGAGCCCCCAAATTGTCCACGGCGGTACTAAGGTGGCCTACAGCATCCATATCTCCTGCCTCAGCGGCTCTGAACCTCGCTTGAACGATATCCTCATGCATCTCCTCAAGATTTGAGGCCATTTTTTTGCATGTATCGGCGTCTGCATTGCACGATCCAACGGTATACATGCCAGTAGGGTCCGTTTGAGCCAGTGGATTGTTCGACACATAGGAATAACGATTCCAGCTTTGCGGGTTGTCGGGCCGTCCACTGTTAAGCAGTGGGTCTGGACTGAGGAACCGCCCCATCGTAGACGCATAGTATCTAGCCTCGAAGTAGTCATTTCCTGATTCTTGGTCGCGTTCTTTGCCGGTAAAGAATTGTTCTGTAGGGCTGAGACAAGGCGTGCCGCCGTCTCCAAATGGCAGGTTGGTGCAGGTCTCCTGGATGTTGCCTGCATAGTCGGTCTCCACCCGCCGCGTGCCCAGCTATATCCAAAATCAACCAGGCAATTGAGGCGAGTTTAGCTGCGGAAATTACCATCGTTCACATCTCATCGGAACAGGCGCTTCACAATACAATTCATCGCTTTCATGTCCAAGGACGCGGGGCGAGCATCGAAGCTATGGCCAGCATCCAGGGCAAACTTCCCGATGCTTTGCGTGCCGTTCATGAATGCTTTGGCAATGCAGTAAAACTGCACATCATTGACAGAAGAGGTACACTGGATGCAGTTTTATTGCACGGCTGGCACCATCTTCCAATACTCGAATCGGAGGGAACCTATGAAGACATTAAACGCAAACTCGCCGAAATCCTTGAGCGAGACTACCGAATCGGTCATATCAAGGAAGACGCCTACGAACAAGCCGCTGGAAAAGCCCCAAGGGATTTCACTCGACGAGTGGCAAGAGAACGCTCTCGCGGGTTTGAACGATAAGACAAAGCCCTTTCCGCCAGTGTGGTAAATCGAGCGAATTTGCATTAGCAGACCCGAAAAAGATCGCGCGCATCAAGAGAAGCCATTGTATCGAAACTCGTGCATTCTCATAGAATAGCTGGGATTCGGTCACGGAGCGCCAAAGCAGCGCAACGAATCAAAGATCATGACATCACATTCGTTTGACGGACGCCGATCCGAGTTCATACATATAAGCTGTAAAACTCGAACCTACAACCCTTCGGTTAACAGCCGCAGACCGGCAGTTTACTCTGCTTTGCCATTTTCTACTTTACTTTCGCTATTTCAATGATTTATGAGAGTTATGAACAAGCTCGCACTACCCCTATTTCCTCACGTTGCCCATTGAAAGTCCCCACAATTTCCCCCACAGCGAATCGTCCTGCGCAACCGCAGATCTCACTTGCGGAGAAGTGGCAAGACTCGGTTAATGCATGGGATCTGGGACCTCAGGTTAGGCGGGTGAGTTGCTGACTGTCATCCGGCCATCATCGGCTTTTGCCAACTTGTGATCTGATCCCACTGCTTCGGCAGTTGATAGGTCTTCGCGTAATCCTTGATCGGCGGTCCGAGGATCTGAATCTTACTCAGATCCGACTGGCCCCGGTCGCTTGCCTGCGCGCAGAATGTCAGATAGCCAATTCTGCTGAAGTCGACGCCCATCAGCTCGGCGCCGATGCGGTCGGCGGCCAACCAATCCAGGCTGGCGATGCAAACCTTATGCGCTACCGGTGTTCCGTTGACCGGGCCGGTGCCTTCCATGCCCTCGTAGCCGTCGATCACCGCCAGATGCGGATGCAGTTTGGCGGAGAGAGCAAACAGGTTGTAATTGATGCCGTATGTGCCTCCGCCGTGAGTGACACGTTTGCCGCTCATGGGCCGATTGGCCGCATCCTTGAGCGCCGAGCCAACAACAACATTCTTTAACGAGAGCGTGATGCCGACCAGGTCGTGCGTTTTCAGCTTGGCCGCGGAGATGATGAAGTTGTTCGAGTCGAGCATCGTCCTCGCCATGCGGCAGGGATGAGGTTGAAAATCATTTTGGTCGATGCACTGCACCAACTGGAAATCGTCTTTGTCGAGGTCAACGAGCTGCACGCCATACTGGGCGACAAATTTGTTGTAGCCAAGGGTTTCAAAACCATCCAGCGCCGAGCCCGTGGCCGGCGACTCGGCAATTGCAATGTCCTTTTTGCCGATGGACCTTAGGAATTCCAGAATGCCTTCCAGATTGTCTGCGTGGGATGCAGACAACGGGTGGTTGGGAATAACATTGTTCGGCTTGATGATGACGCGCTTCCTGCCAATAGCGGCTGCGATCTCTTTCTTGAATGGCTCGAGCGACTTGAACGCGATGTTGGCGCGATCGTCTCCGGCTGCCAGTGAGACACAGCTTGTCGAGTTGCCCAAAGCGGTGGAAGGATCGACAGCGCCCCATGCCGAGGGCAGGCGCCAAGCCACCGCTGCAACAGTGCTGCCGGCCACGGTTGCTTTCAGAAAGCTTCTCCGGGAAGTGAAGCAGCTGGTTGTCATATTCTCAAACCCTTCTGTCACCTTCGCGGAGAGCCACAGATTGGCTTCCCGTCTCCCAAATTCGATTTTCCGATGACGGAACAGTATAGTCCCGCCGAGTTTCACAAGACCACTGTTTTGGGAATTTTTTGAAATACGAAACCTTAGGCCGAAATAGATTTCACGTTTGAACTAAGTACCTATAATTCTTTCACTTAAGAACTGAATTTAGGTCCAGCCTCAGAGCGGTACTGGCGCCGAGGTACGCCCGATTAGCTCCTGCGAACGCGAAATTCATGTCTGATGGCTGCGATGGCACGGCCGTCCAGCACATGCCGCGCTCGTGGAAACACGATTTGTTCCTCGAGCTGGACGTGCTGCTCCCAAAGGCGCTTCAGACTCTCAGCACACGACTGCAACCGCAGCTGGCTTTCTGGACGAAGCGCTCCGGCTGAGATCCACGCCAGGTAAAGAGCCTCAACCATTGCGTGGAGCGGATCGGCCCGGCGCCGGTTATCCTCAAGTGCGAGAAGTTCCTCGGAGTCTCCGGAAATGGTTTGGGAGCGAAGCCGCGGAAACAGGGATTGCTCTTCGTCAGCTGTGTGCCGAGTTCCTTCCACGCGAATATAGTCCATCGCAGATCGCACTGCCGCAATCTCGTCGCTCGTCAATTCCCTGCCCGCAGCACGGTCCGCTATCACCCAAAGAACATGAAGAAATCGCTTGATCCTTAGATGAACGTCCTTCAGCGTGACGATCGGGTCTTCGAATTCGCAGCTCAGCATTGCACCGGTCTGCATCGTCAAATGTGACACTTTTCTCGTGGGGTGCTTTTGCTTCTCATGCCAACGATTCGCAAGGTGCCTCTCCTCGCGCCCGGAATCGCCGTTCTGTGTAGAATTCAGTGTCACGATGGGAATTGAATGCCGAGTTCACGAGTCACAATGGGCTCGACTGGTTTTTGGAGGGTGGATGCATCGTATCCGAGGATGGATTCGAGGAGCATTCCGTAGTACAAAGAGGTGAATCCCCAGAATCGTGTCTGGCCAAGGCCTTCACCGGTTTCGGCGTTGTAGTACTCGCGGAGCACAGGGTTCTTGAGCAGGGCCATGTTGAAGAGGCGAGTGGCGAGCTCGCGCGCCTCGGTTTGGTATCCATAAGCGCGTAGTCCCTGAAAGATCATGTAATTGGTGGGCGCCCATGTGGAACCGCGCCAATTGCATTCGTGGTGCGAGCCCTGATAGTAGTCGGGCTCTGTTTTCGCATAGCTGGCCACAGGATACGCCAGCCAGAACTCATCCGGGTTGAGCAGATGTTCGTGGATCATGCGCTGGGCACGCTCAGGTTTGGCCACGCCGGCAAAAAGCGGCATGAAGTTAGTGGCAGACTTCACATAGACGCGCTGGCCGGTCTTCTCATTGCGGTCGAAGTACATGCCCTGCTTCTGATCCCAGAAAGCAAAATTCATGATCTCGCCCAACTGGTCGGCATGGCGGTCGAATTCTTTGGCGTCTGCATCGCGTTTCAGGCGCGTGGCGATCACCGACATGGCGCGCAACTCGCGAACAAGATACGAGGCCAGATCCACGCCCTCGATTTCAAAGGAGCTGAGTGCGCCGGCGCGTGACCATTGATTGTCGGTTCCCGCGGCGTCCGCGGAATTCCAGACGGGCAAACCATTGTGGTCCGAGTCATAAGAGAACCACTTGTCGATGTACTTCACCAGGCGGTCGTAGTAGTTGCCACGGAGCCATTCGTAGTCGTCGTGATTCTGCTTGCAGCCCAGCACCGCCAGTTGGGCGAGGAACGGCTTGAAATGCTGCCGGTCGCGCTGCGCAATCAGGCTGCGACTGATGTAGCCATCCGGCTGCTGGCGGTTGAGAAACTCCTTAAGGTTGGTAAAGCAATAGGGCCAGACTCCATAGTACGAGAGGTAGAGGTTCTCGAAGTAGAGATCCCAGTCGTAGAACTCGTTATAGGGGTAGCCGGTGAGAAATGTGCCTTCGACACCCGGAATGTGGCGCAGGCCGTTGGCCTGGATGTCAGTATTCACGGCGCGGAGGCGGTGATTGAGTTCGGTCCAACTGCCGGCGCCAATTTCGTTGTAAAGGGACTTTGCCGCAGCCGTGGAGGGCGGTGCGACGGGTGTGTCGCTCGGCGCCGACGCAGCGGTCGCAACGGCTTGTGCCAGGCTTTGACGGCCGATGAATTCGCGCCCAAAAAGTGAAGCGGAACCGACAAGCATCATTCGCCGGGTAACGGACATGGTCGCTTTCCTCATTCCTAAACTCAATCTATCCTAAGCGCGCGGTTTGTTCCGGCGCGATATTTTCCCACCGGGTGCAAACGCGAGAGTTGGATTGCCCGCCCTTGTTGCTTCGGACATGATTGCCTCGGCTTCGGCAGCCGCCGCGTGCTCGACGAGCAGGTTGGCCAGATAACGCGCGTGGCGTGGCGAGAATACGAGTCGACCAATGCCGCTCGAGTCCGGTTTTAGATCTGGATGAATGATGACGACTTCCTGCGTATCATCCGTTCGCGTCACTTCCAACACCGCCGCAACCTTATCCATGGCCAGCTAACTCCTTTCCTGAGGGAGCGAGGTTTGAACTTGAGAATTGAGCGGGATTCATCAGACTCGACGCAATCTGACCGGCGTTCATCGGATGAATGGATCGAAGTGTCTTCGCTTCCTTCTCACGACATCCCGCTTGGTGGTGAATTAGAGGGATCGGGACCGTAGGGGCGCCGCTGGAAAAGACGGCGCCCCCTCGGGTTGACTTTAGCCATGCGATCAGAACGTAACGTGTCCGGACATCTGCCAGTCGCGCGGCGATGTGCCGGGCGCCGAGACTTCTCCGTAGGTTGTGGAACCCACGCCCCAACCTGCACTGGGGCCGCCCCAGATCATCTTGTTCAGGAAGTTCGAACAGTCCGCCTGGTAGATGAACGCCATCTTTTCGTGAAGGAAGGGGAAGGCGCGCCGGATGGAAAGGTTGTCGGTTTGATTGCCGGGATTGCGAATGCCATACGCCGCGGTGCGAGGCGCATTGCCAATCAGGTACTGGGCGGAGTTGGCGGTGGTTGAAATATTCGCCGGCTGCGAGAACGCATTGATGTCGAGGTACTTGATGTTGCTCGCATTGGCGAACACGTAGCCTTTAGGCCCGCTGCCGAACTTGCCATTGATGCGGGGACTGCCGGAGTACCCAGGAGTGAGAGATGGCATGCAGGTGTAAGCGTTCCCAGTCGTATATCCGTTCGCGCATTGGCCGCCCGAACTCCAGGTTACGCCAAAGGGTCCGCCGGAGCTGTACTGGTAAACTCCGGAGACCGTCCATCCGCCGGCAAGTTGCGTGACCAGCCAGTTGTTGGCCCCGATCTTGCCCTTGCCGAAGGGAAGCTGGTAAACGGCGTAGGTATTCAGAATGTACGGCGCCGAGGTCGTCGTCCAGGAGCGATCGATACGGTCCTGCTTCCAGGCCTGCGCATGGCCGTCGATGGCCGATGCCGGGATGGGCCAACCGCTGCGGAAGTTGCCGTCATCTCCGATGTTCTTGGAGTACGTGAAGTTGAAGTTGAAGGCGAGGCCGTGGGCCGTGCGCTGGCTTACAGTAGCCTGAATCGCCTCATAGCTGTAGTTCTCCACAAAGATGCCGCCCCATCCGTCATAAAGCTGGTTGTATTGCGGAAATGCCGTCAGCATTTGCTGGATGGTTAGACTGGAATTGGAGGGTGCAGCGTTGGCAGCAGCGATAAAGTAGGCGGCGTTTGGCAATCCGGAGACGGCCGCATTCATGATGTTCACATTCGCTGTCGTCGCAGGCGCAGTCAAGATAGAAACAGTTGAGCCTTTGGAGTTCACTCCGTTGACAGCGCCGAGGAGGGCACGGTAAAGGGGATTCGGCTCATTGTTCCAGTAACCACGCGCATTCTGCGCGCCGCTGTCCCAGGTGTGATGGGCCTCGTCTCCCTCATAGTTGATGTTCAAGGTTATGTCCTTGGTGAGGGTGCGCTCGATACCAAAGTTCCAGAAGGTGTACATCGGCGCGCGCCCGCCCGCATAAGGATCGTCGTATGTCATAAAGGCCGAGGTCACGACCTGGCCGCTGCCGTTGAGATAGTTGCCGGTGTCCAGGATGGTGCTTGCAGCGCCCGGCGTGGGAGCGCTCGGGTATGTGAACCCTGGCCCGAAGAGCGAGGTATTGGAACTGTTCAGATAGAACGATGGGCCGGCGCTGGGGCCGGAAAGAGTATCTCCTACTGCCTGCGCTGTGGTGTTGAAACCGAGGGTCTGACCCGCGCCGTTGGAGACGCTAGGGCCGCCGCCAGTTACGCGTCCGCCGCCGGTGCCTCCGCCCTGCGAGTAGACGATACCCGAAGCCGCCCGAATCACGGTCTTGCTGTTGATTGCATAATCAAAACCCACTCGCGGACCAAAGTTCTTCCAGTAAACCTGCAAAGGTGTTTTGCAGCCGCAGCTAAAGCCTGCGCCGCCGTAACTCCCCGCAAACTCCAAAGCTCCAAGCGTTCCCGTCGCCGAATTCATGGCGGTGGGATTCAGGAAGGTGTAGTGGTCGAACTTCTCGTGAAGTGGCGGCAGGTAATCCCAGCGTAGCCCGTAACTCACGGTCAGCTTGGCGGTGAGTTTGTAGGTATCCTCGGCAAACGGCGCGATGGCTTTGATACGGCTGTAAATGGTGGCCACATTTTGCAGCGGGAGAGATACGCCCGTGGCGCCGCTGCCGGTTGCGCCCACGGCGCCCAGCAGGAAGCTGGCGTATCCGTAGCCGGTGCAGGACGTATCGATAGCCGATGAGGTGCCGTTGTTTTCAAAGGGGGTGACCGCTGCGCAGTTTCCAGTCTTTGTAGTTCCGTAGCCTGCCGTCGCATATTGGTCGAAAGGCAGCGAGAGAACGCCGGTGAAGGTGGCCGGGTTGGCGTTGTTGAGACCTTCAAACTGATAAGTGATGCCAAAGGTGAACTGGTGCTTGCCCTTGAGCCACAGCACGTTGTCGACCAATGCATAGTTGTTGGGGATGGTGAGCTGGGTTGAAGCGGAATTGCTGTTGGTGGTCCACGTGGTGGGGTTTATTGCCGTTGCGCCGGAGGTTGTGAACGAGACGCCGGGAAACTCGGTTCCCGCCTGCCCCTGCGGAAGATTGGTGACCCCCATGGTGCCGATCTCGTACTGCGAGATGCCGTTGGTGGGGTTGATAATGGGCATGAAGAAACGCGTGTAACCGATCTTGAACTGATTGGTCAGGTGGTCACTGAAGGTGTGCACTTCCTCGATGTTATATTGCTTGGGGACAATGGTGGCATAATCGCCCACAGCATACGGCAGCGGAAGATATGGGGAGCCGAAGTTGTTGAGATACACAAACTGCCCCATTGCCCCGACAGAAGATATGCGGTCTTTCGCGGTCCAATCATAGTCCACGCGCCAGTCGTAAAGATGACTGTCGCGTCCGGCGACTTGCGTGCCCAGGTAGTTGTTGTTGAGCACAGCCGTGTTGACGTTGCCAGACAGGTTTGCGTTGGGCGAGTTAGGATAGTTGGGCAGGAACGACTCCATTTTCTGCGTGATCGCCGAAATTCTGCCGGCCGGAATCACGTTGTTCTTGCCGTTATAGGAAAACGCGGTGCGGGTGCAGCCGGTGCCGACGCAGCTATTGGACGCCGGATCGAAGATGATGGGATCGTTATTGGCGTCGCCCAACTGGGAGAAATCGCCCTGTTCCTCCTGCAGGGTGGGAATCGTAAGCTGGCCAGGGGTATCGTTCAAGCGGGAGTGGTACTTGTCGTAGGCGACGAAGAAGAACAACTTGTTTCCCGTATGAGGGACACGGCCGCCGACGGATCCTGACATCTCATTTGCGTGCTCGATATTCTTCGGCGCCGCAACGGTGGCTCCCGCGGCATTCTTTACGGTTGCTTCCTTTTGCGAGAAGTTCCATGCGTCCAGGACGGTGTTGCGGACGTAATCCGAAGCCTGGCCGTGATAATTGTGGCCTCCGGATTTCATGGTGTAATTCGATGCGCCGGCGCCCATATACTCCGCCGGAGGGACGCTGGTGGTGATCTGGAACTGATCGACGGCTTCAACACTCATGCTCAACGCAACCGTGCGGTTGTCGCCCTGTTGATTGATGGTCTCGGATGGCACGCCATCCAGATAGAGATAGCCCTGGTAGTTGGAAAGACCGGCAATGAGCGGCGTGCGGGAGCCGGCCTGAGCGCCCGGCAAGAGCACTGCAAATGCAGTGGGATCGCGCTGCTGCGTGGTGGACATGACAATGGGCAGGGCGGCGTAATCTTGATTCTCCATCGTCCCTTCGAGGATGGGACTTTCCGTATCCAGTACCGGTGGGGCGGAGGTTACGGTCACAGTCTCTGTCGCCACGCCGACCGTGAGTATTGGGTTGAACGCCAATTCAGACAGGGCGTCGACGCGGAGATTCTCCTGCGTCATGGTTTTGAACCCCTTGGCCGTTACCGTCACTGAGTAAGTTCCGACAGGCAACGGGGCGATGGTGTAAAGGCCGGCCGAATCCGTCGAGGTTTCGGTCGAGATATTGGTTGCAGCGTTGGTGGCCCTCACATGCGCGTTAGGAACTACCGCGCCCGTGCTGTCCGTCACCGTGCCGGCAACAGAGCCTTCGCCGGCGGTCTGGGCCTGCAATGCACAGGGCAGCGCTATGGCGAGAAGAACCTCCAACAATGTGACGAGGAATCCTGCGGATACGGAACGACTGAGACGTGAAATCAACTGCAGCATCTTTGACCTCCAGAGTTGAAGCTGTGAAACAGCAAACGAAAGGGAAGAACAGGGATTTGGGGAACAGCGGGAACTGGTTTCCCTGTTGAATTTCTTTCGAATCGGATTGTCGTCTTCCATTTCTACAGTTGTCAAGAAAAAAGTGTAACGTTACACAACAATATTTAACGATAACCATGTTACCGCGTAAAATGCTGTTTTTAAATTAGTTAGCTTAATATTTCGACTTGATATGCAGATCTCCATGGACTGCTGGGAGCACAGCAGGGTGCAAACGGCTTAAGCTGGCGCCAGCCCACGCGAGTTGCGTTGTGAAGACTGCCGCACGATAAGCGAAGGTTTCAACGCAACGTGCCGTGGTGAACGAGATATCTTGTCCTTGAGCATGCGTAACAACATCTTTGCGGCACGAACTCCTACCAGACTACTGTGGTGGTCAACGCTCGATAGCGGCGCTTTAAGAGTCGAATCGAAATGGAGGTTATCGCATCCGACAAACGCGATGTCTTCCGGGATGCGCAAGCCCGCCTCGAGTACCACCTCGATCGCGGCCAGGGCAATCGGATCGTTATAGCAGAAGATACCGTCGGGGCGTTCTCCTTGCAGTAAGCCGCGCATCGCATCATAACTTTGCTGCCAGTCTTTTCCGTCCGATGTTATGTAGGGACTCACCAGGCTGGGATCGAATCCTATCCCATGCTGTTTGAGTGCCAGTTTGTAACCTTCAAACCTGCCAATTCCGGTCGTGAATTCCAAGCCGCGAATATGAGCGATCCGCTTGCATCCCATTTCAATCAAATGTTCCGTGGCGATGCGCCCGACTGCGACGTCATCGACTCCGACGAAGTTGGTCTTGAAGCCGGGGAAGTAGCGATCGATGAGAACAAATGGAATCTTCTGTTCTGCCAGTTGCTGAAATTTCACGGGCGAGGAACTACAGGACGCGATGATCAATCCATCGAGACGATGCGCAAGGAGCTGCTCAATCGCTGCCTCTTCAATGGCGGGATTTTCCAGTGACGACGAGATCATGACGGCGTATCCGCTTTGCTGCATGGTCGAGGAAAGACCGTCCAGGACTTCTGCGAAGAACGGATGAAGCAATGTGGGCACAATGATTCCGACCTGGGAACTTTGTCCTGTCACAAGGCTGCGCGCCGTCAGATTCGGCCTGTAGCCCAACTCCGCAGCTTTCGACTGCACGCGCTTGCGCGTTTTTGCAGCAACGCCTGGCTGGTCGCGCATGACCTTTGACACGGTCATGACCGAGACACCCAACGCCTTCGCAATGACCTTCAGCGTAACTGCCGACATGTTCGACCTGCCCGAATCTCAGTTGATCGGAATATCGCGTTCAGCGAAGAAAGGTAATCTTACCGCTTCTGAATGGTATGAAATCGGCCTGATTCGTAGAGCAGATTACCACAGTATGCGTTTGACGGCGCGCTATTTAAAGAACGACAGGGAGTTTGCATTCCATTCCGCACACAATTGCTCGATTGATTCTGTTTGGGTAGTATTGGCCGTGCTGGAAATTTCGCCTCACGAGTCATAGCCCAAAGGAGATCACATGCCGACACCTTCCATCTCACGCCGAAAGTTCCTTTCGACAGCGGCTGCTGCATCCGCATTGCCCATCCTTGCCGGTGCAGGGCGCTCTGCTTTTGCAGCAACGCAGACCGCGCACTACATACCGCCCCAATCCCCGCGCGCCCGGATCAACTTCAATCTGAACTGGAAGTTTGTCCGCGAGGACGTCGCAGGAGCGGAAGCTCCCGACTTCGACGATTCTCACTGGGCAACCATCAGCACGCCCCACAGCTTCAACGATATCGACTCGTTCCGCAAAATCATCTCGCACAGCGGCGGGGACCTGGGAACCTACAAGGGGCTCTCCTGGTACCGCAAGCACTTCAAGCTTCCGGCCGGCTTCTCTGGCCGCAAAATCTTTCTCGAATTCGAAGGCATGCGCCAAGCCGGTGACATTTTCCTCAATGGGAAAGCGGTTGGGTTGTATGAGAACGGAGTTACCGCCTACGGCATCGACATCAGCGATGCAGTGCGATTCGGATCCGCGGAAAACATGCTCGCGGTGAAGGTAGACAATCGCACGGATTACAAGGAACGCGCCACCGGAACTCTGTTTGAATGGAATGCGAACGATTTCAATCCTGACCACGGTGGGATCAATCGGCATGTCTGGCTGCACGTCACCGGCAAGATTCACCAGACGCTGCCCCTTTATTACGGCCTCGAGCGCAGCGGCGTTTACGTGCATAGCGCCAACTTCGACATACCAAAGAAGACGGCTGACATCATCGTCGACTCCGAGGTTCGCAACGACTCCGGCGAGCGCGCCACTGTGGGCCTCTCCGTAGTGATCGTCGACCACCGTGGGCAGATCCGCGCGCGGTTCGAGGGCGATCCGCTGGACATCGCAAAGGGCGAAAAGAAGTTGTTGACTGCGTCGAGCGCGCTCCGCAACGCGCGATTCTGGAGCACCGAGGATCCCTACCTCTACAGCGTTTACACCGTCCTCAAAGTTGGCGGGAAGGTTGTCGACGTTGAGAAAACCGTCACAGGATTTCGCAAAACAGAATTTAAGGGCGGCGCTGGAACGGGTGGTGTCTATCTCAACGACAAGTTCGTTTACCTAAAAGGCTTCGCGCAACGCTCCAGCGACGAGTGGGCGGCCCTCGGCGGGGCCAATCCGGACTGGCTGCACGACTATACCGTCAAACTTATGCGCGATTGCCACGGCAACTACATGCGCTGGATGCACATTTCGCCGCAGAAAGTGGACGCGGACGCGATGGCCCGCTACGGCATCATCCAGGTTTGCCCGTCGGGCGACAAGGAGCGCGAGGTCACAGGGCGTCAGTGGGAGCAGCGCCTCGAAGTCATGCGCGATTCGATCATCTACTTCCGCAACAACCCCAGCATTCTCTTCTGGGAGTCGGGCAATACGATTGTTACGCCGGAAGAGATGGAGCAGATGGTCGCGCTTCGCAAACAGTGGGATCCGTATGGCGGGCGCGTGATGGGCTATCGCGATAACGACGATCTTGCCGCAAATGCCGCGCTCACGCCCATCGCGGAGTATTACGGCGTCATGATCGGCCAGGATCCAAAGACAGATTCGTTGACCGGGCCCAATGACATGTTCCGCGGTTATACCGCTTACCGCCGCGATCGCGCTCCGCTGGTCGAGGCCGAAGATTTTCGCGAGGAAGGTGCGCGCCGCTTCTGGGACGATGATTCGCCGCCTTACTACAAAGCGAAGAAGGGACCAAACGACACGTGGAGAAATCGGTCACGGTATCTCTTCACTTCGGAGAGCTTCGCGCTGGCCGGCATCGAACGCTATTGGGCGTATTGGCAGAACCGCATCTCCAATCCCGATCCCGCTCATTCGAAGTGGTCCGGCTACGCTTCGATTTATTTCTCGGATTCCGACGCCGACGGCCGCCAGGATTCGAGCGAGGTGTGCCGCGTGAGCGGCAAATTGGATGCGGTGCGTCTGCCCAAGGAGATTTACTTCGCTCATGGCGTGATGCAGAACGATAAGCCGGACCTGCATATTCTTGGGCATTGGAGTTATCCGCTGGAGCAGCCTGCTCGTCCGGAGGAACCCGCAGTGCCCGGCCGGCCTGCGGCGCAGGCCCGTCCTCCGATGCCTAACTTGCCGGCGATCCCGGCCCAGCCCGCGCAGAAGACAGTGAAAACCGTCTACGTAGTCGCGAACACCGACTCTGTGGAGTTGTTTGTCAACGGGAAATCTCTGGGAATCAACTCGAAGCCGGAAGACGGCTTCGTCTTCGCGTTCTCCGATGTAGCGTTTGTGCCCGGGACTCTGAAGGCGGTGGGCAGGAACGTGGGCAAATTGGTGGCCGCGCAGGAACTGACGACGGCTGGCCCACCCTTCGCGATCAGACTCACTTCGACGGTCGGCCCGCAAGGACTCCAGGCCGATGGACAGGATGCGGCATTCATCGATTTCGAAGTGGTGGATGCGAAAGGTCAGCGGTGCCCCACGGACGATGCGCGAGTTGATTTCACATTTTCAGGACGCGGCATTTGGCGAGGCGGCTATAACAGCGGCAAGATCGACTCGACAAACAACCTGTATCTGAATACCGAGTGCGGCATCAATCGCGTCTTCGTGCGCTCGACTCTCCAAGCCGGGACGATCACCGTCACCGCCAGCCGTCCGGGCCTCAAATCGGCGAAGGTTCAGCTGGTAGCCCGGCCGGTGAATCTGACTGATGGCTTATCGAATCTGGTTCCGCAACTTTTGCCGGGCCCAGCCGAAGCATGATCGCGAGGAAAGAACCAGAGACAAGTCCGAATGGATGATGGCCATTTCACGGCCGCCATCCATTCATCATTTTCGCTGCGCCCTGTCGTCTTTTGGGGCCACGGTATGCGGTCGGTCAATAGTGTGTATGGTTGGCGATTGTCCGCCGATACTCTGCATTCCGCTTGACGGAGCGAGGCACAAGGTTGGCGTTGCCATACACGCGTAAAGTCCCGCCGTCGAGAGTAATCACCTGTTCCGCACCCGTGTGATCGAAGTCGAACATGTGATAAACCTCGCCCTTGAAGAAGAGCGTGGCGTTTCCGTCTGGCTCAAGCTTGAAACGGAACCAGAAATATGTGCGCTTGCCGTTGCCGTACCAGTCGCCGCGCACGAAATTAGGGTTGCCGTTCAAAGGATGGGCGGGCCACGCCTCCAGTAGCTTGCCCCGATTGTCAAACCAGTAGAGTTGCGCGCCAAGACCGCCGCTAACGGCGATTTCACCAGGAGGCGCCGCCATTCTCATTGGTCCTTGTCCCGGCGTGGCTCCAGGTGGTCTCGTCATCGGTATGTAGGTTCGGCCGTTGGTGATGACTTGCGGCGTGGAAGAGTCGCCGAGAATGTAGCCTGCGGTAATCTGTTGCGAGTGGTCGGAGAGATTTTGCCACAGAATTCCACCGGTTCGCGCGTTATATGCCAGCGTGCCCACGTCGCTCTGACTGGTCAACAGTTCCGGTTTGCCATCGCCATTGATGTCGAAGAACTCCATTGCGTCCATGTGGTCGTTGTTCTTTTCAAAATACTTGGCATTGTTCCACACCTCGTTTCCATTCGCGTCCAGGCAGAGGTGGCTGATGAAGACTTCATCGATCCCATCGCCGTTCACATCGTAGGGATAAATGTAGTGGCCGAAATAGTCCTTGTCGCGATGCTCGCTGTGCTGCCACACCTGATTTAGATCTTGGTCGTATGCCGTCAGGCTGATCAAGCCGCCGGTATCGCTGAGCACCAGCAGGGTGTCGGGCCCATCGGAGTCCTTGTGAAACTTTGCCACCGCCATTCGGTAATTGTTATACACATGCGGCATCGGCGGCGCGGGCCACGGCACCTTTTTAAGGATCTCGCCAGTACGGCCATCGCAAAGCACCAGCCACTCCTTGTTATCGATCATGCGCCAGTGCGCCAACTCGTCGCGCCCAGTGTGATGAAAATCCCATAGAATGCCCGGCGCCTCAAACTCGCCACGCAGGCGCGCATCCTGAGCCGGCGCCTTCCAGCGCCACAGCTCGTGCCCGTCATTCGCATACATGATGGCCGAGTAATCGTTGGTAATGTCGAGGATGGCGAATTTGCCGCTGCCGTCCACATCGCCGAATTTCACAATGTTCGATGGTTCGATGTGGTACTCATGCAGCAGCTTCACCTCCGGTGGAAGCTCCAGAGCCTTCAGATCGTCTTCCTTGAAGTCCGCGTTCTTTGTCAGCACAAGGACATTCAGCGAAGGCCTCGGCACAATGGATGTCAGGCGGATCTCCGCAGTTCCGGGCTTGAGCGCAAAATCGCCGCCACGCTGCCATGCGAGAGCGCCATGGCCGTAAGCGCCCGCATCCTCCTTACCGTCGACTTTGACGCGGAACGAGCTCGATGACGTACCGATGCTGCGCACGAAAAGGTGATAGACGCCGGCTTCCTTCACGGGCACCTTCGCCGTCACATCGTCAGCCACGCTCATGTTGATGGTGTCATTGTTGAAGAACCACTCCCCAGCGGGAAAACGTCCGTCGTTGCTGTCGCTCGCTGGAATCGTGGCAAAGAAATCGGACGCAGGAACGATGATCGTACCCGGAATCTCGTGCGCGGCATCATGATGACGCGGTGTCAGCGCGGGCCGCTGACTGGAGACGGCGTTGTTCGATGGCTTCGTCTCGCGCGCAAGTTCGAACTCTGGCGCAATCTCCACCGGAATGTCCTTGGTCGACTCCAGCGCCTTCGTCAGCGAATCCGGCATCACATCGTAATTGGCGTACCAGGCTTCCACGCCGGCTCGATCGCCCTCAGCTTCGAATGTGAGCAGCTTCTGAGCCAGGCTTGCAATCGCGCCCGGCATTGCCGTGTAGTCGGCGGCATAACGGCCGTCTGAATCTTGCCGCAGAGCACGCTTCTCCAGCAAATAATTGAACTCCATTAATTCGGCGCGACCGTGAGCTTCGCCTGTGCCGATTCGCAGCGTGCGAAAGATACCGCCCACATACGAGCCGTAAATCTTGCTCAGCATGCTGTCGGGCAAAATTTTCCGATCGATCAGCCACTTGGCAAGGAAGATGCCAGTGACGTCGGCTTTGGCCTCTTCGAGTTCGCCATATGCCCCGCCGATGGCCACGTTGATATCTACCTGCTTGCCGTCAATGTGCGCGTATGCCGGCCCAAGTCCGTGCGAGATCTCGTGCAGTATCGCAAAGGTCAGATATCCGTCCGCCGTAACATCGTTGACCTGCGTCGGCGTCAGCATCTTAGTTGCAATGGGTAGTACCACCCCATTCACGCGTGCATCCATGAAGTTCCTGAAGAAGATCTTCTTCGTTCCCTTCTCCGCATGAATACGTGCATCGTTGGGCAGATTGTCGGCCACCGCCTGGTAGCCGTACCGCAGGTCGCCGGCACGAAGCGGCGAATCGACCACCTCCATCGGCGTAGCGTGGCCCTGCTTCGATGGTTTGTCCGCGTCGGGCAAAGGCAGAGCTTGCTGCATGGCGGCTTCGTTCGCTTGATAGAGGTCCAGCCTTCGGCTTTGCTCCTGGTCGCGAATCAGAATGGCCCCGCCATACGAGGTCTTCACGCCGAGCAGATTGTCCAGATAGGTCTCATACGGTGCGAAGATCAGATCGATCTTCGGATTCTTCAGATCGAGCCACGCGATGTCGCTGGCATAGTAGTCGTCGGAGAGCAGCGCATCCGCGCGCAAGCGGAGATATTTGGCAAATGCTGGATCCGGCGAAAGCTCTGCCGCGGCGCGCAGATCCGCCGCCATCGGTCGAAGCCATTCTGCATAGGCTTCGTGATACGGGACCGCCGTCAAATGATCCGCCGTGCCCCGCACAACCGTATGCTCATCGAAAAGCGCATCCTTCACCTCAGGATGCGCCGCTGCGAAATGATCAATCTGCTCGCGACTCAGTCCGTAGGGATACAGCTCGTGACCCGGAGACATGGGCTCTTCGCCGAGAAACGGAAAATTATCATCCAACAGATCCCACCGGCTGCCCATGACGCCAAAGAGTTTGGCCAGCACCGGGCTTTGCGTCACGCGATAAACTGCCCATCCACCCAAATCACTCTGATGCCAATACAATTCGTCCATCAACCGGCAGGCGTCGGCCAGCTTTGCCACCGTCTGCTGCTCACTCGCGCTGAGCCCGGCACGCGCGTAAGGCATAATGACAGTCTTCCATCGCGCGGCGCGCTCCGCTTCGTTGTGCGCTGGACGCCCGCCGGCGTTGCGTCGCGCCGGAACCTGACCCGAAGTCTGTGTCGGCAGCGCAATGCAGAGAAGAAATGTGACCGTGAGCGCGCGAAATCTGAACGGGACTTCGTAGATCAAATCAAAAAGTCTCTTACTTGTACTCAACAGAACCACCTCTTTCTTCGCGCGCGAGCAAACCTCGTCGCGAAGGAATCACTTGCCGGATTTGCCTGTGCCCGCCGCGATGATTCGGGACCGCGGTTGCACCGCCAGGCTTTCCTCATCCGCGAGGTAGCACGGTTTCACCGTGCATGGTCGCTCATTCGTCTTGGTCGTTCCCAGGTAATTATGGTTGAAGTCCGCATCTCCCGGCACAAGGTAGAAGATCACGGTCTGCCCGAAATGGGATTCGTCGGTTGTGGGCAAAATGCGCGCGGGGTCGATGCCATACCAGCGCACCAGGTATCCCTTGGTGTTCAGCGACCGGTAGGCAGCCAGGTCTTCGAGACGAATGTCGTAACCCGTCGTATCCTCCGTCTCCCGCATCTTTCCGTTCTCGCTCGCTTCATGATCTTTTGAGAGATCCTTCGCGCCCACGAGCACCAGTTTCACGGTCGCGTCGGCGGTCATTCGCTTCACCGCAAGTTCCAGGCAGGGGAGGGCGCTGTCATCCACGCGAGCCGGACGCTTTGCATCCCGATCGAACTGGATCGTGCAAAGCTTTTCGACTCCTGCCGGCAGTGGCGCCACTTGTGCCTTTGCACCGGCAGACGAGCTAAACAAAGCGCAAAGAAGTGCCCCGCCGGAGACCCGCAATGGAAGTTTGCGAATATTTCCGTTCATCCTCGATCCCTTCCCCCGCTGCATTACAGCAGACCGATCGCGCGTCCCGCTATACCGACTCCGAGCCACAGCAGTAGAGATACCACCGCTGCAACGCGCGGCCACAGTGTTAGCTTCCCGCTCTGCACGCGCAGAAGCGCCTGACGATGCAGCGTGAAATAAAAGACCACCGCGGCGGCAAGCAACGCCATCTTGCACCGGAAGGCCGGGCTGTAATAGCACTTCCCCGCTTCCTCTGAAAGCAACGTAATCCCAGACAGGACCATGACGGTAAGGCTGCCCAAGAGCAATCGGCTTACATCGCGGTTAATCGAGACGGCCGATTCGCCCTTCAGAATCACGCCAAGAAGCCGGAGATCGACAATCAGTACTGACCCTCCCAGAAGCGCGAGACCGAGCAGATGCACCATCTCCACCACGGCAAAGCCCCATCGCGAAGTCTGCATCGCATGACCTAAGGGAGAGCGAGCAAGCGCCATAAACCAACCGTGCACACTCATGCGCTGACCAAATCCTTTCCCGATCGATCAGAAGTAGGCAATGGCGCGGCCCGCGATAATCACGCCGCTCCAAAGCGTAAGCGAAGCGATGGCGTTGACGCGGGCCCGCATAGGACAAACCTGAAGCGTCCCCCACTCCTGGGCGCGACGGTAGATGGTGGTGTGAAAAACAAGCGCATTGAATCCAGCAAGAACGAGCAGAACTAGTTTCGCCCGGAAACTAGGATTGATGTACATCTTTGCCGCTTCTGCCCAGAAGAGCAGGAATCCGCTCGCCACACTGACGGCGAAGCCGGACCATGATAGCGGCAACACGCTCCGTGCCAGGCGACTTACTGAGACCGATCGCAAAATGAGTCCCAGCATGCGAAGGTCGAGGACCGCGATGGTGCCAACCAGCAGCGTGATGCTCAATACGTGAACCGACTCGATGACAGAAAAGGCATTGTTCGATTCGCGCAGCATGGTGCCAAAGTTGGACTGATAAAGCACGTCGCAAAAATGTTGAAGAAACGGCATGAACGAAAATCTCCAGGTCAACGAAACAGGCCTTTGGGAAATCTGCGGCGTCCTGATGGCGCACTTGCCTTACTTGTTCGTGCCGGTGGCTGGAAGATTACCCTGGTCGGTTCCGTCGTCGCCCGGGCCTCCATCGCCAGGGCTACCGCCATAGAGTTTTCGCCCATCCGGCAGCGTCACGCGGCGGCCATTGGCAGTGTTGGTGCCATTTTTGGCGCGATACCCCTCCACGACAACAGTGTCGCCGACTTTCAAATCGCCCTTCTGCCAGGCCCGGCGGCTGAGTGCTCCCGGACTCGGCCCTTCAATCGCCCAGTTCGTGATCTTGCCGCTCGCATCCGTAACGTCGATGTAGAAGTAGGTGTGGGGATTGCTCCACTCGATGCGCGTTACCTTGCCCATCAGGCGCACAGGCTGGTTGATGTCGAACTCAGCGGCAAACGAGTGGTGAGCGTGCGCCGGAATGGCAGTTCCTGAAACTGCGAGAGCAAGTGCGAGGACGAGCCTGGCTTTCATCGAGCGTTCTTCCTTTCACGATCTTCCTGAATCAGAATTCCTTCCGATCAGGGCTTACCGGTCACTCCCCACTTTGCAAATTGACTGGCGACATCAGCCTGGATTGATTTCGCCGCATCCATATCCGTCACGGCCCCAGCCGCGTCGCCGGATCTCTGTTTCGCCAGGCCGCGTCCATAGAGCGCGGAGGCCATGACGGGATTCATCGCAAGAACGGTGCTGTAATCGGCAATCGCGCTTTCCGCATCGTTCATCTTCAAATGCACCAGGCCGCGACTGTTGAGCGTCGCCGCATCATTCGCGCGCAACATCAGCGACTTGTTGCAATCCTCCAAGGCGAGCGAGAGCTGTCCCACAAGCGCACGGGAAAAGCAGCGGTTGCTGTAGGCTTCGGCATGGTCCGGTTTCAAGCGGATCGCCTGATCGAAATCTGCAATGGCCCGGTCTTCTTTGCCTTCGTCATGGTAAGCCATGCCTCTTGCGTCGTAGGCCTCAGTTAGATCTGATCTGATCCGAAGCGCTTTGTCGAAGTCCGCGATGGCCTCATCCAACCTTCCTTTCGCCAGGTACCGGAGGCCGAGGTTGCAATAGGTCCCGGCGTCATCGGGATTCAGTCGCACCGCCTGCGTGTAATCGGCGATTGCCTTGTCGTACTGATGCTCGTCGGTGTATGTGTTGCCGCGGTTGCTATAGGCCTCGCCATAATCCGGCTTGAGCTCGATGGTCTTGTCGAAGTCCGCGATGGCCCGTTCGTATTCGCCCATGGAGTCGTATGCGCTCCCGCGATTGTTCAATGCGCCTGCGTTTTCCGGCTTCAGCTGAATTGCGCGATCGAAGTCTGCGATGGCTTTATCGAATTGGCCCATGACGGCATAGGCCACACCGCGATAATTGAACGCGTCGCTGTCATCCGGCTTCAATTGGATAGCGCGGTCGTAATCGGCCAAGGCCCGATCAAATTCGCCTCTCGCTGCATACGCATTCGCGCGATTGCTGAAGGCGCCCGCGTAATCCGGCTCGAGCTGAATCGCTTGATTGAAGTCGGTGATGGCCTGGTCCTGCTGGCCCTTCATGGCGAACGCGATACCGCGGCTGTTATAGGCAACCGCCTGGTTCTCGCTATCCTCTTTGCCTGACGCAATGAGCGCCGTGCATGCGACGATGCTGGTGTCCGGAACCGAGCCCTCGCAGCGTGCCCAGCTGTCTGCTGGGTTTTGCGCCGCAGAGGCAACCGAAAACAGAAGAACGACACAGCAAACTGCTGCCGGCACGGCATTGCCAGCCAAGCAAATTGGTCGAGTATCGAAAAGCCACTTCACTCTAGAGAACTCGCAACGAACATGTGCACGCTTGCCGGGGACAATATCCAGGCGCAGCCGATGGATGGGGAGACATGAGCCCAAATACGAACTGCAGTTTACTTCATAATTCATTCAACATACAATTTCTCATCTGAATGCCTGCCCGAGAAATGCGAGGTTCTCCATGCGTTTAAAGCTTTCTTCCTTAATGCTCATCGCGCCCTTAACCCTGCTTGCGCAGCAGCCTTGGCAGCAAATTACCGTTCCAACGACCCGCGAGATTGCGGCCAATTTTCCCGCACCTCCCCGCGAGTACGGCGCGATTCATTGGGCAATCTGGGGTGGTCCGCTCACTCAGGAGCGCATCACCAGCGAATTCGATGCCCTGACGAAGGAGGGCATGTATGTCGTGAATTTTGGACCGGCGCGCGGCATGACACCGAAGTATCTCTCACCGGAACATCTTGCTCTAACCAAGTTTGCCGTGGAAGAAGCGAAGAAGCGCGGGATGAAGGTCTGGCTTGCGGATGAGGGCAGCTATCCCAGTGGCTTCGCCGGAGGAAAGATCAGTGAAGAGTATCCGCAACTCACCATGCAGGGCATTGTTGCAGATGTGCGTGTCAGCATCGCGCCGGGGCAGACGATTGCCATGCCTGGACCAGCGGATACTCTGGCTGCGATGGCTGTGAACATGCCCGCGCCGTCCAGGATGACGCCTCCAGCGACGGGGCAGGCGATGGGAGTGAGCCCGACACCGGGCGGCCCCGTCGGACCGCCGGAGGGAACGGCCGAGACGGTGCCTATCGTGAATGGACAAATCAAATGGACCGCGCCGCCGGACGGGCACTGGGAGATTGAATTCATCCGTCACGTATTTCGCAGCTCGCCTACGCGCTATGTCAATCGCGCCGACGGCACTTATTCAAAAGACAGTTTGTACTCATTGATCGACTATCTGAATCCAGAAGCGACAAAAGCCTTTCTGAAGACCACGCACGAAGTGTACAAGGGACTCTTCGGCGACGAATTCGGAACCACCGTGCTTGGCTTCTTCGGCGATGAGCCGGACTACACCGGCTTCATGCCATGGACTCCGGCTCTGCTGGAACAGTTTCGCCAAAAGAAAGGCTACGATCTGCAGCCGTATCTGCCGCTTCTCTTCGCTCCGAAGATGACTGCCGAAGCATGGAAGGTAAAGGCGGACTACTGGGACGTTTGGAGCGGCATCTTCAGCAATAGTTTCTTTGGCGTGCAGGCCGAGTGGTGCGCGCAGAATCACCTGGAATACCTGGTCCATCTGAATCATGAGGAGTTAATGCTGAATCTTTCCCGTGGCGAGGACCTGATCCGCAACGAAGGTGATTTCTTCCGCGATGAGCGACATGTCGAAGTTCCCGGCGTGGACAACCTCAATCAGCTTGTTCCGGCCATGGTGAACGCGGATGATCCGACCTACTCGGTCAACAATAACTTCCCCAAGCTAGCGTCTTCCGCCGCACACTTGTTCGGGCGGCCGCGCGCCTGGGCCGAGGAAGGCGGCACACAGGGGATCGACGGCAAATTCCAGCTCGACTATCAGTTAGTCGAAGGCCTCACCGCATTGCAGTTGCAAGGCGCCTTGGGACGAAGCGGGATGACGGGAACTACAGGCCCGATTTCAATCTCCCCTGCGTTTACCATGCTCGCCTGGTACACCAATCGTGCAGGCTATCTAATGTCCATCGGCCGCCCCGCTGCGCAAATTGCTTTGTATCATCCGGCAAACAGCATGTGGCTCGGGGATGAAGATGCGGATCGCAGCACCACAAAACTGTCGAAGGAGTTGCTCGAGCATCAGATTGACTTCGATTACTTCGATGAGCAATCGCTTAGCTCGGTGGCGACTCTGGAGAAGGATGGCTTCAGGAACTTGAGCGGTCAGCTTTATCGCGCCGTGATCGTTCCTTCTTCGGTTGTCATTACGCGAGCTGCTCTGGACCGTTTGCGGACCTTCGCAAGCACAGGCGGAAAGGTGATTTTCGTTGGCAACACGCCGTCCATGGTCGTTGATCGAACCTTTCTTCACCCGGAACCTGCTCCCGATCTGAGTTTCGCGACGCACGAGCCGACGGACGATCTGACACCTGCAGTGATCGCGGATTTGCCCAAGCCGGATTTTCGCCTCGATCAGCCTTGTCCGCCGATCAAATACACGCATCGTGCATGGGCCGATGCTGACCTTTACTTCATCTTCAATGAAAGCAACGTGGAGCAGACGCGGACCGCGACGGTTTCCGGTCATGGCCATGCCCAGGTCTGGGATTTGGCAACCGGCCAAATTCATCCCATGCTCGATGCCACAGTGCAGGGAGATGCAGTGCAACTGCCTCTTGTGCTCGAGCCATATGAGGCAAGAGTCATCGTGATTGGCCCTCTTCCGCCCGGCACCTCCGCTCCGGAACCAGTTCTCGCGTCGCGAAAACTGATTCAACAGCTCGACGGCGATTGGTCGCTCAGCATCAATGGCCAAAGTTTCACCGGTCCGCTGAAGTCATGGCAGGATCTGGGAGTCAAGGACGTATCCGGCGCTGGAACGTACACCAAGGAATTTGTTCTGAGCACAAAGCCTGCCGGCAAGCTCCACATTTGGCTCGAATGTGTGGATGTCCGCGATTACGCCGATGTGCGAGTCAACGGAGTCGATCTTCTGGCGCGTGGCTGGCAGCCGTATCGCTGGGACCTGACTCGTGCCCTGAGGCGCGGACAGAATGTGATCGAGATCGAAGTCAGGGCCGCGCCAGTTGGCAGAGGACCTGCGCTGGCGCCGGCGAATCCGGGTTCAGCTCCGCGTCCTCAGACCGCCGTGAATGGCGCCGGACGACCAACACCTTCAGCGCCACCGGCTGGCCTGCTCGGCCCCGTAAGAATCGTGTCATCGGAGTAGTGAACGCGCAAAAAACCTTGCGCGTGCTACGTCAAGAAACTCAAGTCAGATGTTCGATACCAGGCGAGACGGAGTTAAGGAGCCGGCCTCAACCCCGTCTCAACGAATGTTTCTTGTATCGATCCACCAATCCGGATCTTTGCAAAGTGCACAGTCCGGGCCGGCAAACATCCCCACCGCCTGTTTGTCGCCCTTCAACTGCCAGTCGAGCCACGCCACAACTGAGCTGCCCCAGCGTAGATCCGGCATCGGATAAGCGCCGGTGTGGCCAACCGTATTGAGGCTGGCTTTGAGCACAGTTAGGGTTGATGGGAGCGCCTTGTAACACTGCTCTGCGCCGCTAAACCCTGAGTCCGCCGGACCGCCGGTAAAAATTGCCGCAGGAATGGTCAGCTTTTCCGCCGTCCAGCCGTCCTCGGCGCCGCCGACCATTGCGGGCGCGGCCTGGGTGGGGAAGCTGCTGTTGAGCGCGACCACGGTGGTGATGCGCGAGTCTTTGGCGGCGCGAAATGCTTGCGGGCCTCCGCACGACTGCCCGATGGTTGCGACTTTCGATGTGTCCACTCTGCCGTACAGCACGCTGTCATTGCGGCTGTTTTCCGCGATGGCCCAGTCCAGGCCTTTGATCATGGCTGCCGGATCGCTGATGATAAGCGGATTTCCATTCGCGTCTTTCTCGTTCGCCACTGCGGCAATGCTGCCGCGAATCACAAGAAAGGGAATGTCGCTTCGGCCGACGGCGATGACAAGATATCCATGCGATGCGAGTTCGCCGAGGAATCGCGTGAACTCAACCGATGTGTTCCTGCATCCGCCATTTGCCCACAGCAAGACCGGAAGCTTGGGAGCTTTCGAAAGATCTGCCGGCCTGTACACAGTGTGCGTTGGCAGCGAGGCTGGCTCCTCGCGGACGGCGGGATATGGGCCTGAGCCGGCGTAGGGATGGAGAGCCCAATCGGCAAAACGCAGAGCCTGCTCTCTTGAGCCGTCGGTAGGCTGCACAGGAAGGGTGATGCTGATTCGGCCAGAGCGGCGATCAACAGAGATTTGCGAGCCCGGCGGAGCTGTCCATGTATTGCTCCGATCCGGAGCGGCGCCAGCGGCCTGAGATGCCGGTGAGTTGACGGAGGGCGTCGTCGTTGCCTGCTGACTGCCTGCTGCAGCAGATGCCATCAGCAGTGCCCCGGCAATCAAAGAGCGAAGCGCTGGGCTGAAAAGTTGAAAACGGAATTTCGCCGAAGAACAATCGAACATACAGGTCACTCCTCTGTCGGAACGATGTCATGTGATCTTGCTGAATCGAGAAATCAGCGCGGGGGCCGAATGAATCAAGTCGGGCTGGGCTGATCGTCCGCGCGCTTCATCCACTTATATACGCGCGCCGAATTCTTCCAAAAATATTTCTCTGCAGTTTCTCTCCGCTTGGTTGAAAAGAAGCGCTTTACTAGCTCGACCTCCTCCGGGATGGTGGCAACACCGTAGCTGTTCGGATAATCGGTGCCGAAGATCACACGATCTTCGCCGAAGGCATCAAAGAGATACTCGAGCCTGGCGCGCAAAGGTTCATAGTCCTTTACGATGACGCCGTCAGTCAAACGTGGGTGATAAACCTCCGTAAGTTTGACGAAGATGTTGGGCCGCGCCGCCATCTCCTTCACCACACTTTCGTAGTCCTGTTGACTGTCAGGCGTCGCATCGAAGGAGGGCAGATGGTCCATGATGATGCGAAGATCAGGGATCGCATCGGCCAACAGTACATTTGCCTGCATCAAATTCACGCTTGGATTGGCGGTGTCCAGCGCCAAGTCAGCCTGAGCCAGCAGTTTCAGATTAGCCACCTGTTCGGGCTTCAGAGCGACCTTTCCATTGTCTGCGCTGTAGAAGCGGCTGGATCGGATCGCCCTGTATAGCGGGTCCTTGTGAAAATGGGTCACGTATTGTCCGAAATCCGGCCGCCCCGGATCCAGATTTCCCGAGACGCCGACCATAATCGAGTTGTCCCTGCACTGTTCGAGATACCAGAGGTTGTCATCGATCCATGCGCTCGATTCGACGACAATCGCGCCCACGATGCCCGCCGGTCTTGCCAAAGGACTATAGATTGACGGGAGCGACGTTTTGGAGATCGCGCGATAGGCCGGCGAACCCATGTAGCCCGCACCCAGTGAACGCGTGCCGTCAAACAGATGAATATGCGCATCGATGATTGGGATACTGTCGACACTCGCCGATTGGGCGTGCGCACCGCCCCATGAAGCAACAGCGGATGCCGCCGCAGCGCCCTCCAGAAAACCCCTGCGGCTCAATCCTTCACGCATGCTATCGAGTTTCCAGTTCGCTGACATAGCAGACCTCCAAACGCTCTGGGCAATCATAAAGCACAAGCCACTTGTGCCCTTCAACCACTCAGCCGCATGAATCCTCCGGGAGAGAGCTCTGGCTGCTCTGGGGAATTCTCTCGGTTCGCGGCTCTCCCGACTACATGCCGATTGCAAACCGGTGCAATGAATCTATAATTCGAGGTCATGTTTAACCGCGCAAGTTCAAAGGGCGTCAAATGCATGTGAGATCGGACCCCTGGCACAAGAGCCTTCCGCCCACACGCTACCTGCTGGTGCTGTGGTTGTTTGTAATGAGCGCGGTAACTTACCTTGATCGAACGAACATCTCGATCGCCGGCGTTCAAATTAGCCGCGAGTTTGCGATTGACAATACGCATCTGGGTTGGATCTTCAGCGCATTTCTCATTGGCTACGCCATCTTTCAAATCCCCGCAGGACTGCTGGCCAGGCGGCTCGGCCCCCGCCGCGTCTTGAGTTTCGGCATTGCGTTGTGCAGCGTGTTCGCAGCCTTGACTGCGCTTGTTTCTCCAACCGTGCGCAGCGCGGTGCTTCTTTTGGCATTGGTACGCTTTGGCCTTGGCTCCGGCGAAGCCGTCATGTACCCGTGTACCAGCCAATTCGTCAAGCGCTGGTTTCCCGTGGATGAGCGTGGCAAGGCCAATGGCCTGATCTTCGCCGGAGTTGGCATGGGCGCAGGTCTCACACCTCCGCTTGTCACTGCGATCATCCTGCGCCACGGATGGCGCGCCGCTTTCTGGTTCAGCGCTGCCATCGACGCGGTGGCGAGTCTGGTGTGGTACCTTGCCGCTCGCGATACTCCACGAGAGCACCCATTGATAGCGGACGCGGAAAAAGCTCTGATCGACGGACAATGGAATCAGCCGGCTCTATCCACCCTGCCAGTTGACGCCTCCCGCGTCATCAAACCGGCGGTTCCGTGGGCGAAGATCTTCAGGAGCAAAGAGGTTTTTGCTCTGACCTCGAGCTACTTTGCCTATGGCTATGTTGCATGGATATTCTTTGCGTGGTTTTACATTTATATGGCGCAGGTGCGAGGTCTTAACCTCAAGGCCAGCGCGGCCTTCTCCATGTTGCCGTTCATCGCAATGACGTTGGGCAGCCTCGGCGGAGGCTTCGTGAGCGATTGGATCGCGTCCCACTTCGGCCTGCGCATGGGGCGTTGCCTGTTGCCTACGCTTTCCTTTGCTTGTACGGCGATTCTCCTGGTAGTGGGGTCGCGAGTTCACAGCGCGACTGCCGGGGGGCTGATTCTCGCCTGTGGCGCGGGAGTCCTCTACATCTCGCAGAGCGCCTTCTTTGCGGTCACGGCCGATATCGCCGGAGAGAACGTCGGCGTGGTTTCCGCCATCATGAACATGGGCGGGCAGGCAGGCGGCGCTTGCACGGCTTCGCTCACTCCGCTGATTGCGGCCCATTTTGGGTGGGAGATGTCTTTCGTCACCGCTGCTTCCGTCGCACTGCTCGGCGGCGCGGCATGGCTGATCATCAACCCGTTGAAAGTCTGGCACGAATCAGACTCCGATCCGAAAAGGCTATGTTCTGGAACAAATTAATTTCCTCCGCCCACTGAGTCGGAGATTGGAGAAGTACACATCCGAGCTGCCGATGCGAGATCGATATCGGTCATCGCGCCTGCGAGCGAACCACCTGTTCGATGGTCCAGTCCACCCAGGCGCCTTGCTCGGCGGGGCAGGCCACGCGGCCGAGTCCATTCGCCAGAACGGCGTCTACAAAGTCTTCCACCAATGGATAGTGCAGGTTGGCGTGGGGTGGTAAATTTTCTACGCGGCTCCCTTCACGAGTGGTCAAGCGCAATTCCGGACTGTTGAGCGGATCGAGATTGATCTCGCCCTCCTCGCCGATGATGCGGAACTGGTCGCGCGCCACGCGCGAGTTCCAGCGCACATCGACGATGCCATGCACGCCGCCGGGCAGACCCATCAAAACCGTTGCGGAATCCTCCACGCCCATGCGATGCACTGCGTTCGACAGCAGGCCGCAGGCGCGCTCAACCTTGCCGAAAAGGAAATTCATGGCGTCGATGCGATGCGAAGCGATGTCGTAGAGCGGGCCGCCTCCGGCCAGCGCCGGATCACTCAGCCATTCGCGGCCTTGGATTTCGAGCCAGCTGTGGCAGTTGGCCTCGGCCAGCAGCGGCCGGCCGATAGCGCCTTCGTTCACGAGTTGCCGTGCACGGATGAGCTTGGGATAAAGACGGCGATAGTAAGAAACTCCGAACATGCGCCCCGATACGCGGCCCTCTTTCACCATTTGCTCCGCCTGCGCAAAATTCATGGCCATCGGCTTCTCGCACAATACGTGCTTGCCTGCGCGCAAGGCCGTGATCGCGGCTTCCGCATGGATGGCCACAGGCAATGCGACGTAGACAGCGTTGGCAGCCGGGTCAGCGACGGCTTCTTCCATCGTGGCCCACGTTTTTTGCGCCGGGAAACGACCGCGCCTTAGCCGCGTCACGCGTCACAAATCCATAAAGCGTGCTGCGAGGCTCCGCTTGAATCGCAGGGATGACCCGTTTGCGTGCAATGTCACCGATACCGGCCAAAACCCAGTTGACTTTATTCATCAGCAATCTCCTTTTTTCGGTGCCAGTTCGAAGAGGTACCGGCCTGCAGGCGATTGAATTCTCTCATTCACCAGTGAAAGGCCAATTCGTCCGTCAGCCTCTTACATGAACCTGCCAGACCTTCGACATGCGCGACGTTCCTGCGGGGCCGGTGACCCAAAGAATCACAGTGTAAATACCCTCTTTGCCGGGCTTGGGCTTGTATTGATGGATTGGATTCTGATCGGTCGAAGTTGATCCGTCTCCGAAATCCCATTTCCAGGAAGTGATGTTTCCTTGTGACATGTCTTTGAAGGCGACGATCCTTCGATCCATGTCGACCACATTGAATGTCCATTGCGCATCGATGGCCTTGCGGAACTGAGGTTCAAGCGGCATCAAGCGAAATCCGACAAGTTCCGACGAGTTGCCGAAGAAAGTGTGTTTGTGGCTCAGATTCCAGAAATGGTGCTTTTCCGAATTAACGTCATCGTAGTCAAGGACAGCCCACGAAAGTCCGATCAATTTGTTTTCAGTCAATTGAGATTCCACTGCGCGCTCCGGACCTTCACACCCGGCATAATCGAATGGAGTAATCCAGAACTCCAGCACTAGTTTTCCAGGTTCACTTGGCTTGAAGCTGTAATTGATTGCATGATTCGCATAAGGCAGCTCCTTTGTGTATTGGGCGCAGCCCCAATCCATTGCCCAGTCTTTCCCCTCCGCGGGCGTGAAGATGTGGTAGTTCTGAGCCTGGTCGCCCTGATAAGAAAAGTAAGCATCGGAGCTGCTGATGCGGGGATCGATATTGGCCATCTCGCCGAAAGCCTCCTTCGTCCACACATCGCGATGATAAATGTCGATCAGCGGTCCACCTGACAGATCGCCATCAACCACAACTTCGAAGATGTCGTTGTGCAAGTCGGGTCGTGAGAAGTCCCAGTAATTGTCGTATGCCTCATACAGAAAATACAGACGATTCAACCCCTTGACCCATCCCACCTTGACCTTCACGTCGAGATCCTTCGGATCGCGATTCGTACCGTGGCCACCGGGAGCCAAAGTGTCCTCAAGCTGATCCATGCCGATGGCATAGCTGTCCGGCACCATTGCCCAGTCGCTGTCATCGCCGTCGATGCGCGGAATCTTATCCGGCGGAAACTGAAAGATTTTGAAGGTTACGTCCGGGCGCTCCAGAGCGCCGGCAGGACGCAGCATCAAAAACAAAATGCAAAGCAGGATACGGCTTCGCCACATCGCAGGACCTCCAGTATCGGGAATCGATCAACGGTCGATTCGCTTGATCATTTTGTCCAAGGCATCCATGTCGAGAGGATAGCCAAGGCCTGGGAGAGTTGGCGCATGCACATAGCCGTCGGCATCGATGCGGAACTTGTCCTTGTAGAACGGTCGATCCGCATACTCAGCCGGGAATGGCATCTCAAACCAATAGGAGTTCGGCAACGCCAGCTCCACATGGAAGTGCAGCGCCATATCTCCGGTGTTGCCCCAGTTGTGCGGTGTGCACTCCATCCCATGTGCGTCAGCCAGAAGTCCCACGCGCATGGAGCCGGAGATTCCACCCACGTTGTCGGCAATCAGGCGCACCACATCGAGCGCATCGCGCTTGATGTACTCCCCGAAGTCGGCGATCGAGTACAAGAACTCGCCCACATGAATGGGAAGATTCAAGGCCGCGCAAAGTTCGATCAGGCCTTCCTGATCAGTGGATCGCACCGGGTCCTCAAACCACGCATAGTTCAGTTCATCCAGCAGGCGGCCAATGGCCATCGCCTCAAAGCGGTTGTATTGCTGCACCGGATCGTGCATCAGAACGAATTCGTCGCCCACTGCTTTGCGAACTTCGCGAATCTCCTCCATGTGCCCGATGTAACTTGGAATCTCGGGCCCGGATGCATGCTGACCCTGGCCCGGGTGGATCTTGTAGGCCTTGTACCCAAGTCCCTTGGCCTTCAAAACGTCGGGCACATAATCTTCAACCGTCGGCAGATGTTGCGAGCTGGCATAGGCCATCATGCGCTCCTTGGTAGGAGCGCCACCCGACAGAATTTTGTAAATGGGCCGGTTAACTGCTTTGCCGAGGATGTCCCACATGCAAACATCGGCCGCCGCGGTGTAGTAATTCGGCCACGAGCCGCCGCCGCGCGTAAACACTCCCGATCCCGCTGCCGCGCCGCCATAAGCCGGTCCCGTTCCCATTCGAGGGCCGCCCCCGCCCATTCCGCCGGGCCGCCGCACAACTGGCCCATCAAATCCGGCGCGAGCTTTCATGCCGGTGGTCGAGGTCAGCGTTGGCAATAGGTCGATGACGCTCTTGCCAACGAGCACTGGCTTGGCCCAATCGAGCCAACCAACAGTGATGTCGCGATCGCCGATGGTGTAGTTGCCTTCGATACCACTGTTGGTGACGACTGAGATCAGCTCGCCGGTCTCCGAGCTATTCAGCTTATGCAGATTGCTGATGTCCGTCACATAGACCTTCACTTCTTTGATGGTGAGGTCGGGAAGGTCGCCTGGTTTCACGTCCACCGATTGGGCAGCGGCGGCAACGGGATTGGCGAGTGCTGCGAAGCCGGCTGCCGCGAACCCGGTAGAGCCAGCCAGAAAGTTACGTCGCGAAGTTGTCGAATTCATGTTGATCTCCTGGGCGTTATTGGGGCAGAGCGAACGAGAGAATGTTTGACCCTGAAGCGATGGCGATGTATTGCCGGCCACCGATTGCGAAGGTCATAGGCGAGGCTTTAATGGCATGGTTGGTCTCGAAGTGCCAAAGATACTTTCCATTGCGCGCGTCGACGGCAGCAAACCCTCCGCTGCTTTCGCCAAAAAACACCAGGCCGCCGGATGTGGTCAGAACGCCGGAATAGTTCGACTGGAGCGGCCCGGGCAGAACAATCTGCCATACCACTTTGCCGGATTCAATGTCGAATGCACGAAGAATTTTCTGCGCCGGATCGGCGGGATTGCTGTATCTGCGATAGCCTGCATCATCAGCTTTGATGTAGGTCGTGCAATCCTCCACCGTCATTACGTAATACAATTTTGTGGCAGGGTTGTAGGCTGTGGAGTACCAGTTGGTGGCGCCGCGCACCGCAGGACAGGTCGCCGTTCCCTGCGAACTGGTTTCGTTCGCGGGAAGCAGTTGCGGAACCCAGGCATGCTCGTCGATTCCGCTGGCCCAGGTCAGCTTCCTCACCATTTTCGTGGCCATCAAAGGTGTTCCCGTCGAGCGATCAAGAACATACAGAAAGCCATTGCGGTTGGCGTGCAAAAGCAGTTTGCGATCCTGGCCGTTCCACTTCGCATTTGCCAGCACGATGGGCTCATTCGCGTCCCAGTCGTGAAGATCGTGCGGAGTGAATTGGTAATACCAAAGCATCTTGCCTGTATGCACATCGATGGCAAGATCGCTGTTGGTGTAAAGATTGGAGCCCATCCGTTCATCGCCGTTCGTATCCGGATGTGGATTGCCGACAGCCCAGTACAAAACATTGGCATCGGCGTCTGCGCTGCCGGTCAGCCATGTGGCCCCACCGCCGAGACCGAGAGCAGATCCCTTCCATGTGTCGGCTGCGGGCCCAGTGTCTCCGGGGCTCGGAATCGTGTACAACTTCCACACGAGTTCGCCCGTTGCTGCCTTGTACGCAGCAACGTAACCGCGAATCCCATTGTCTCCACCGCTCACGCCTGTGATCACCAGATCGTCCACAACCAGCGGCGCTGAAGTGCCGCCATAAAGTCCCTTGGCGCCCCCCGAAGTATCCACATCCCAAAGCAGAGCGCCGGTCAGCCGGTGCAAAGCAATCAAGTGCGCATCGTCGGTGAGATAGAAGATGCGATCTCCGAGCACGGCCACGCCGCGATTCACACCGATCGCGGCATCGCTGGCGATGGTGCCCGCAACGCTCTTGGGCCGCACGTAACGCCAAATCTCGCGCCCGGTTTTCCCGCTCAACGCATAGACCTGATTGTTCCCCGTCACGTACATCACTCCATCCACGACCACCGGAGTCGTCTCCAGGCCATTGAATGGAATCGAGTAGGTCCACTGCAGTTGCAGCTTTGCCACGCTGCTCAAATTCACCTGGTCAAGATGGCTGAAGCGATTGCCATCCAGCGTGCCATTGTACGTTGGCCAATCTCCTCTCTTGGGATGGACAATCTCCTCAATCTCCGCCATAGTTGGCGACAGCTGCGGCTCTGCGAGCGGCCCAACACCCACACCATTCAAACTACTCAGGAACGCAATCAGGTCCTGAAGTTCGTCACCCGATCCTTTGTATGCAGGCATCGCGGAGTGCTTGTCCGGGGTGAGTGCTTTGTATTCGCTGTCAAGCAGCAGGTGTAACTTGCTGTCGTTGGATTGAAGCACCAGATCGTGGCTACCCTGAGCTCGGGCAAATCCATGCAGCATTCTTCCATCGTTTAGTCGTGCGGAGAACGCGCCCCAACCTTCGGCAATCCTCGCATCCGGGTCAGTCAGCTTCTGCTTCAATTCCTCCAACCTCAATCTGCGTCCAACATCGGAAAGGTCTGGTCCGTTCGGAGTGCCGCGGCCTCGCACCATGTGGCAAGTGGAACACTTGCCGTCGCCAAAGAAAATGCGTTCTCCAGCTTTCGGGTCGCCCGGAACCGCGGTCGCCGAATTGGTCGGGTTGAGCAATCGCATAAATCGAGTCAGTGCATCAATATCGGCCGCGGGCAGCGCAAAGCCCGGCATCCTGGCTTTGCCTTTGCGAATGATGTCGGAGATGTCGCTGTCCCGCATACTCTGGAGCTCGGCCGAATTCACCAGGGATGGCCCCCGGTCCGTTCCCCGCGCGTCCGCGCCGTGGCACAGAGCGCAGATTCTCGCGAAAAGCGGCGGCGGCTCCGGCATCTGCGCTGAAGGCTGCTGCTGCACTCCTTGCGAGCGCACTGGCAACGTCGCAATCCCGCATGAAAATGCCACCGCCAGCACCTGCACTGTGAATGGCCTCGCATTAGGAAGAAATCGAATCATGTGCGGCTCCTCAGCCATTCGTCAGGAAAACTGTTCCTCGAACCTCGCGCCACGGCGCGGGGATTGAAATTGATTGCTTGCAAAAATCAAAGCTCGCGCCGGTTTGCCTCTGGCGGATTCCGTTCAGCCGCGCAAGTAGGGCTTCAGATAAGTGTTGAGTGCTTCGCGAACGGCTTTCTTGTCGTCCTCGGTCAGCGGGGATGGTTTGTTGGCTGGGTTTCCCATTCCAGGCATGGGCCGCGACCTCGTATTCTCCTTGAAGATTCCCCGCGCCACCAGCAGATATTGATCCGCGTGCGTAATGGAATCAAATGCCAGAATGCGGCCAAACATATCAAAGGCCTCCATCGGGGTGCCTGCCTCGAAGAGTTCGAAGGCCTGCTGATACACATCCGCGAGCGCCACAATGGGACAATATCCGGCGAAGCCGAGTTGCATTTCATCGATCATGACCCGAACTCCCTTGCCGGCAAATACTCCTAACTTGTCGCCGGTTCTCTGCCTGATCTCAGTCACCCGCGCCAAAGGATCGCCCGCCTCATCCTTCACCACGCGCATGGTGGGAATGGAATGGAACATCTCGACGATCAAATCCACCGACATTTCGCCGATGGTCTGCACGAACAAAGGAAGATCCGTCGCATTGCCGATCTCCTTGTAATAACTCAGCAGCGCGGCATCGTTTCCTTCGGGCGGAAGCGAGCAGATGGCGTCGGCGCCGTGTTGGGCCGCGTGTTTGGCGAAGGCGATGGCGCCCGCAAGATCGTTGTTTTGGGTCTGCACCCCGATCACCAGCGCGGTCTTTTCGCCTTTTCCCGCGGCCAGAATCGCCTCCGTCCCGGAATAGCGCTCGTTTGCAGTCATCGTCGACCAGCCGCTGGCAATTTGCGGCCAGATGAACCCAGGAACCGACGCGCGGTTGCAGAACTTTACCTCCGCGGCCAGGCAGTCGAGATCCAGCTTATCGTCCTGCGTGAAGGGTGTCTGCCCGATGGGAAAGAGCCCGCGAAACGGCTTCGACCCGGCACTTGTGCCCTGCGCGGCAAAGCCGACGCGCGACAAAGCAACTCCGGCTGCGAGAGAGCCGACAGCCTTCAAAACAGTCCGGCGATCTACTTCACAGGTCATGGTTTCCCCCTTGGATAAGTTTCGCTATCGTAATACAGGGAACGCTTTTGACCTGTCAAGACCATTTATCTTAGCGGACTAAAAGCCCTTTAAGGGATGGGGCGTCTCCGTCGAACGAGTGCGGCAACTACTTGGGTAGCAGCGAAAGAACGCCTTGACTCGGATTGGGAATGACGTGAGCAGCCACCAGGCGGCCGAGACCTTCCACTTTGGCCTTTCCCGCCTCCACTGCCGCGCGCACGCTGGCAACGTCCCCTTTGATGACAACCGTGATATACCCGCCGCCGAGTTTCTCCCGCGCCAGAACCTCCACGGCCGCGGTCTTGAGTGCGGTATCAATGGCTTCAAACACTCCGGTAAAGCCCTGAGTCTCAATAAGGCCTACAGCAAAGTTGGCTTGGTCGCTCATTATTTTCTCCGGTCTTTTGACTGATGCCTGTTCGATGAGGGGATTAAAATCCGGGTTTGCTTCATAGGCGGCGCGCGAATGTTCCGCCGGCTTCTCGATTACGTGGACGATAGCCGGTGTCTGCATGGCCCTGGCAGTCTCTTCGGCGGCTTGCGCGGCGGCCTCGATATCTCCAATCGCCCCGGTTAGTTTCATGCATACACCGGGAGCATCATTCAATTCTGTCTGGAGCAATCGCACGTTGCCGCGTTTCTCCATCGCATCCAGAACAACCATGGCCGGCGACCAACCGCCAATTTCGACGAGAGCAAGCGCATCCATCAGAATGCGCCCCTCTTCTTAAGTTCCTGTATAACTCTCGTCGCTACTTGCTTCACCATATCCTGTCCTGAATCGTCTGCCCGCAACGCGCAGCCGCCTGCCGGCTGCTCCACAAGTTCGAAATCCGCCAGAAGGCATTGCAGAGTGTTGCTCAGCAGAGCATGATCGGCGCGCTGTGCACTCGTTTGCGGCTGCCGTCCCTGGCCGAATTGGAATCCGCGCAACTCGGCTGCCGCCCGGAAACCATCCGGGAACTCCCATGGACTGAGCATGGCGTCGAATAGCTCCAGGATCCTGAACTGCCACTGCATGGCTGCGGTGTGGTTTCCTGAACGATACAGATCGTACATGCGGCGCGTGATCTCTGGCACCACGTTGCTCGAAGCGTGCGTGCCGCCATCGCAGCCAATCATCAGCATCGGAACCAGCACAGCTTCCCATCCTGTGAGGAAACTGAAGTCCGGTCGATGCGGGCGCACCGCCGCAATCATCCGCATCATAAAAGCCAGATCGCCCGAAGAATCCTTGATGCCAATCACCCTGGGGAATTCGCGCGCCAGGCGCTCGATCGTCGGCACGTCGATCGGGCTGGCAAACATGGGAATGTTATATAGAGTGATGTCGATCGGCGAGTTGCGTGCGATTTCAGCAAAGTATGCGTACACCGACTCGGGGGTCAGTTTGTAGTAAAACGGGGCCACAATCGCTACCGCTCTTGCGCCCATCTCCGAGTAGGCTTCACACGCGGCTAGCGTCTCCCTCACATTTGCTTCTGCCGCGCCGGCCAGAATCGGAACCCGGCCGCCACACTCTTCCGCTACCACCTGAACAATGCGGCGTCGCTCTTCTGCCGTAAAGCGCGTGAACTCCCCCGTCGAACCATTCGGGTACACACCGTGCACACCGCGCTCAATCAGCCAGGAAACAAAGCGGCGAAGCTCTGCTTCGTTCACCCGGTCGCGCTCGTCCAGAGGCACCAGAAGCGGCGTGAAAATCCCTTCCAGTTTGTTTGTTTCACCGACAACCATCGCACGTACCAGGCTTTCCGTTCATCGGGCGAGAGAATGTAGACCACAGATTCTCTCGCCCCATGCAATCACGAGTTAAATGTAACAGGATTTCCAGTTTTGCAAATTTGGTTTCGCCGCATTGCGCTTTATCGCTCGGCAGCAGCATCTTCTCCGGTTTCATTCCTCACAGGGGTCCTGGACCGGGGCTGCCTGTACCGGCAGACGGAGCTTTCGCGGGTGCTGAAGTCCCCGCGGGGGTCACGCCGCCGTTTCCCCTATCCATCCCACGCCCGCCTCCACCACTGGTGAATAGGACGCCCAGTTTGAGCGCCGCATCTGAGTCGGGATGAGCGGGATCAAAGTCCGTGAAGTCGTCCACAATGAAGCTGGCAAGATCAAGCTTGTCTTGTTTGATGCCCAACACAATGCACTTGGCGAATTCATAGCCCCCGTAAGCGGTCGAGTGGGTTCCATCGGCAAGAATCTTCGCGGCGTCGGGGCCGGCATTTTCGTAAAAAACTATGCTCATGTTGTACAGGTCGATAAGCGGCACATGCTCCTCCTCGGCCACTTCGCGCATCGCCTGAGGATAACCGCCATGTCCATGGGTGGGCGCGCCTGTACCGCGAACTCCGCGATCCATCGGCGTAACCAGCACCGGCGTCGCGCCGCGCAGCCGAGCCTCGGCGATATAGACCTTCAGATAAGCCTTGTAAGTAGTTTCCGGCTCCACATAAGTCTGCGGCCAACTGTCCTTCGAGTCGTTATGCCCGAATTGCATGAAGAGATAGTCCCCTTTTTTCATCTGGCTCAGGACTTTGTCTAAACGCAGGGCATTAGCAAAGGATTTGAGCGTCTCGCCGGACTGCGCGTGATTCGAAACGGCGACGCCTGGCTTGAAAAAGCGCGGGAGCAACTGTCCCCAGCTCACATCGCCGCCGCCGTCACGGTCAGTGACCGTCGAATCGCCCGCGATGTAAACGGTTGGGGCCGCAGGCGCCGAGGTGATTTCGATGGCGCGCAATGCAGCGTGAGGGCTAACGATCTCAACCGTCAATTTGTTATCCCAGTCGCGCGAATTCGCGGCGTCAAACCGGTCCAGACTCACTTCTTCGCGCCCGGGTGCATTCATCGGAAGCTTCGGCAAGTGTGAGGTGCGGACATTCGTTGTGAAGGTGCGCTCCACAACCCCGCCAGCGGGAACCTCCACACGCTCGAGCATCAGGCGGCCTGACTCTGCTTTAACCGTCGTAGTCGTTGCCTCGTGAGAATCACCGATCGTTATCGTCACGTCGTAGTTGCCTTCCGGCACTTTGGCGGAAAACATGAACGGCCAGTCACTCGTCGTGGTGTTGCCACCATCGCCCGTCGCGATCTGCGCTCCAGGTTCGTAACCGAAGGCGGCATCGTCAGTGTAGACGGCGGTCGGGGCGACTCGCGTGTAACCGGCCTTGGCGGGGCCGGCGCTGAAGTCGAACCTCAAGTCAATCGGCGCTGCCGGTTGGAAAGCGGCTTGCGCCGCGACGGTGGCAGGCGTCACAGCGCATGCCAACGCCGCAATAATGAGCAGAACGAAAGAATGTGAGTTCCGCATGGAGTCGATTTGTCCCCCTATAAAACGCAAACAGGACTTGATTTTCAGCTACGTCCTGGCCATCAGCGCTCCGACAGTGTACATCGTGATCGCTGCTTCTTGCAGCTGCGATTCAGCCTCGAAAACACCTCTTCTGAAATGCTCATATCCTCAATAGCAAAGCGATTTATCGATCAATATGTAACCGTATTCATTTGAAAATACATGAGTTATATTAATTTTGTGCTTGACAAGATTAATTACCTATTGGTATTTTCCGGAATTGATAAATTTCTCTTTTGAATTTCAGCCAAACAGGAAATGTAGTTTCATCGGAGGCTGCTTCAAATCCATCTCACGCGAAATCCACACTTCTCCAGAAAGGGAGGGATCATGTCGGTTCATCGTCTCGCTGGTCAACGTTATCTTCCACACTTGGCCGGAGCGCTCGCGTTTCTCGTGCTGCTCCTTGCCGGCGTCGCGTCTCTTCACGCGCAACTATCCACCCAGGCAACCATTACCGGAACCGTGACGGACCCGAAAGGCTTAGTCGTGTCGGGCGCAGCTGTCACCCTTACCGACGATGCAACCAACGTCTCAACCGTGACAAAAACCAACAGCGATGGCGTCTATATCGTGCGTGACCTCGGCGTAGCCACATACACGGTGGCCATCACGAAGCCCGGCTTCAAGACCTACACCGTCTCCGGCGTTGAGCTGCATCCAACGGAAACGGTCACAGTGAATGCAACGCTCGCGATAGGTGCTGAAACACAAAACGTCACGGTGAACGCAGTCTCCACTGAAGTCGAGACCACCACCCCTGAGGTCTCGGCCGATGTCAGCAGCGAAGAAGTAAGCACGCTGCCTATGAATGGACGCAACTACCAGGCGTTGGCAGTGATGATGCCCGGCGTAACCTCCTCCTCTCAGGGATCGTCTCTGGGCACCGGCGGCCGCTCCACCAGCAGCGTTCTCTCCATCAACGGTTTGGATGTGTCCCGCAGCTTCTACGTGCTGGACGGCGTGTGGAACGAGAACACCGGCAACATGACTGCGAATTCGGTGGTTCCGAATCCCGACTCCCTTGAAGAAGTGCGCGTGCTCCAGAACAACTTCTCCGCGCAGTATTCGCTGCTGGGCTCGTCGGTCATTATCGCGCAAACCAAAAGCGGCACGGCCAACTGGCACGGAACGGCGTGGGAGTTCCTGCGCAACACCAACCTGAACTCAAAGCCCTACTTCTCGGCCACACCCACACCTTTGCATCAAAACATCTTTGGCTATAATGCCAGCGGCCCGGTGTACATTCCCCGTCACTACAACGCCGACAAAAAGAAAACCTTTTTCTTCTGGGATGAGCAGTGGGTGATTCTGCACTCGCCCAACCAGGTCACGAGCACCATCCCTACGTCGCTTCAGGCCTCCGGCTGCTTCTTTTCGCCGGTCAAGGACCCGGTGACGGGCCTTCTCTTCCCGACGTCGACAGGAGGCTCATGCCCCGCCGGCTATTACCAGATCCCGAGCAATAGAATCAACACCAGCTCGGCGGCTTACGTGGCAACTCTCTATCCGGCGCCCAATTACACCCTCCCCGGCAGCACTACCAACTACATCAATAACAAGGCGCAGATTACCGATCAGCGCGACGATGAAATCAAGATCGATCACAACTTCACGTCCAAGTACCACGCCATGGGCGAGTACCTCGACGAATACCAGTCGTATGCGCAGAACACTGAGAGCCCCGGCACGACTCCCATCAGCACGGAGACTGACTTCACGCACAACAAGCTGGCGCAGGTCTCTCTTACCCAGACCCTGACGCCGAACATGATCAACACCACCAGCGTGGCCATGAACATCTACCTTCTCAACCTGACCCTGGTCGGAATCGATTACATCAACCAGGTGCCGGGTTTCAATGAGAGTCTCTACTATCCCAACGGCCTCTACGCCAACCGCACTCCAGTCGTCTCGTTCAGCGGCGGCATGGCGGGCGAGGGCATCCAGGCAGCCCGGCCCATCCCCCATGCATCCGATCTCGACAATACGGTCAGCGACAACTGGAGCTGGCTCAAAGGCAAGAACTACTTCACGGCTGGCATCACATTCGTCTTCAATACAAAGCGCCAGGTCTCAGGCCAGCAGACCAACGGGTCATTCGCCTTTAACGGCAGCTCCAGCGCGGCCACCGCGGCGGAAAAGACTTCGACGGGCGGCTGCGCCAGTACTACGACCGGAGTTCCTAACGGGGTATCTGCTTCGGGCCTATGCAGCATTGATGACTCGATGTCGGATATGCTCCTGGGTTATATCGGCACCTTTAGCGAAGCCAGCAACGCGCCTCATGGCGATATGCATGCCTTCTCCTGGACGCCGTATTTCGAAGACCAGTACAGGTTTACCAAGAACCTCAGCTTCACACTTGGCCTGCGCATCTACCACTTGCCTCTGCCCTATGGCGTGCCCAACTCCGAAACCAACTGGGACGCAGGAGTCACGCCGGGGAACATTTACAACAATCCGGCTTATGTCCCCGCCAACGCGCCCACCGTGAACGAATTCAGCGGCGCCACCAACCTCAAGTACCCTGCCACCTACAGCAACGGCATGCTCTACAACAGTGGCCAGACAGGTGGCTTGCCGGTAAACTTCTCCAACGCTCACACTTGGTATTTTGCGCCCGATGCCGGTTTCGCCTGGGATGTCTTCGGCAATGGCAAAACCAGCCTGCGCGGCGGCTATGGCATCAGTTACACGCGCATCTTTACCAACCAGGATTGCTCATTCAACTGCATCGCCAATCCTCCCGTGTTCAGCAACCAAAACCTTTCCAACCTTCTATTTCCTTCAACCACCGGCTGGAACGTCGTTGGAGCGGGCGGCGCCGCGAATACGGAGAGCGTCATAGGGGTCACCGGGGCGGACTACCGGATCGGGGCCTCGCCGGCGGCCAGCTACTCGCTCGGAATCCAGCATGAATTCCCGTTAAACATCATCGCCTCGGTGGCGGGAGCCGGTAGCCGTCTGCAGCATCTTACGAGCACATGGAACTGGAATCAGGCGCCTCCCACCGTCGTGAATGGCGTGAGCTACGACTACAACCCGCTCATAGCCATCAACCCCGCAAACAGCAACAAGGGCGACAACGCAAACTACTATGCGCCATACCAGGGTTTTGGCACCATCAACGTCTATTCCACACGGCTGTGGCAGGAGTGGAACGGCCTTGAGGCGCAGATCAAACATCCGGTGACAAATTCGCTCTACATCGCCGCGGCCTACACCTGGTCGCACGACACCTCCAACTCCGTGGTCAATCCGTATAACCTCGGCCTCTTCCACGGCAATAACGGACTGAACTTTCCACAAGCGCTCAACATCACGGTGCTGTACGAACTGCCGTTCTTCCGGCACAGCGGCAATCAACTCGAGAAGCAGATCCTGGGCGGATGGCGCTTGAACGACATCTCGACGTTCCGCAGTGGAGGCTCGATCACACCAGGTATAACTCTGACCAACGGGGGACTGACGGCGCGGCCATTCGTGGTGCCGGGGGTTTCGACGAGTGGGCCGAAGACCTGGAAACCCAGCGTCTGCGGATCTACATGCCAATGGTTCAACACGGCAGCCTACGTCAACCCGACCACAGTCGTAGGCGGAGTATCGAACGCCACTCTCTATTACGGCTACTATGGCAACGCCCAGAATGGCACCATCCGCGGTCCCGGCCAGGAGGTCTGGAACATGAGCCTGTTCAAGGAATTCCACATCAAGGAATCGAATGTGATTGAGTTCCGCGCTGAGGCGTTCAATCTGTTCAACCATACCAATCCGCAAAACCCGAATGCCACCATAGCCAACGCGAACGTAAACAAGATAACTGGTGCCTACGATCCCCGTATCATGGAGCTCGCGCTGCGCTACAGGTTCTAAAGCCGGCGTGAATCAAATAAGGCGCCATCTGCCTCAGCAGGTGGTGCTATAGCATCTTTATCTGTCGCACAGAGGTGAGTTGTGTCCATTCATCCGTTTGCGCGCCGGCGGTTCATGTCGTTGATGCTTGCGGCTCCCTTCTGGGGGTCTGCATTGATGGCCGATGCGGAGTCTTCTGCGGAAGCCCTGATTACGAAATTCGGCGCGCGGCCTGATGGTGCAACCATAAACACCAAGGCCATCCAGGCGGCGATCGATCATTTGGCATCGCGCCGCGGAGGAACGGTCGTCATCCCGCAGGGCACGTTCGTGAGCGGCGCCCTGTTCTTCAAGCCGCATGTGAATCTTCACCTGCGGGCGGGAGCGGTGCTGCAGTGCTCGACGGATATGGCCAACTTCCCCGCCCAGCGCACCCGGATTGAGGGCCACTTCGAGGAGAAGTTCAATCCGGCTCTGATCAACGCAACGAACTGCGATGGCTTCCAGCTCACCGGCGAAGGGACGCTCGATGGAGCAGGCCGGCCAATATGGGACTTGTTCTGGAA
>JBEKGH010000001.1:0-168308 GCA_050012895.1 Occallatibacter sp. | reverse complement strand
ATCCAGCAAAGCCAACGCTCGTCTCCGCCGGTCCTCCAGAAGATCGGCGCTTCCCTTTAGCCTGGGCATGGGTATTCTCAACCTCAATACCCATTATTGCATTCTTTATGCAGGAGTCAATAAGAGTCGGAAGACGAGGCGGGTTGATATGTCCCGAGAACTCCGCCGCGTTCTGGTCGAGATGCGGGATGCGCGACAAAAAGTCGCCAATCTCGCGGGAAAGGTGGATATCTCGATGGAGCAGGTATTTTCATCTCCTGACGGAAGCATCCTTGATCCCGATAATCTCTACCACCGCTATTTCGTTCCCGTCCTGGCAGCTTCCGGCATCCGGAAGATTCGACTCCACGATCTCCGCCATACGTTTGGATCGCTGCTGATCCAAAGTGGGGCATCGATTGTTTACGTGAAGGAACAGATGGGCCACAGCTCAATTCAGGTTACTGTGGACACCTACGGTCATCTGATTCCTGGAGCGAACGTGTCCTACGTGGACCGCCTTGACCAGAAGCCGAAGAAAAAGCAGGCTTCGGCGCAGCAACTATCCGCAACCCCCGCGCAACCACGGGACGAAGCCGAGATCGATATTCCGTCGTATGTTGTTGATTTGACTAGTGGCGGGAGGCAGGATCGAACTGCCGACCTACGGGTTATGAATCCGTCGCTCTAACCATCTGAGCTACCCCGCCGGGAGGTGGGCAAAAAGGGCGCAAAATCGCACGTAATCGCCACATTCCAATGATAAGGGCGTGCGTACGACAGGTCAAACGGTTCAGCCCGTTTCTGAGCTGCGATGATCCGATCTCTCCATCGAAAATTCGACCGCCCAAAGCAGCGCGGCTTCGCGCGCCCTGCTCCATGTACACTCGACTGCATGAATTCCCTGCGCATCGCGGCCATCATTCCGGCGCGGCTGCAGTCCACGCGCATGGCGCGCAAGGTGCTGCGCCCCATCGCAGGCCGGCCCATGGTGGAGTGGGTGTGGCGCGCCGCCAGTGCCAGCGGCCTCATGGATCCCGTGGTCGTCGCCACCGATGCCGAAGAGGTGGCGGATGCATGCCGCGCGCGCTTCATTCCTGTGGTGATGACCTCGCCCGCGTGCTCCAGCGGCAGCGACCGGGTGAGGGAAGCGGCCTGCCAAATCGATGCCGACATCTACGTCAACATTCAGGGTGACGAGCCCACGCTCACAGCAGATTTTTTCCCGCCGTTGCTCAATCTCTTCGCGCGGCCTGAAGTGGAAGTCAGCACGCTCTCCGTGCGCTGCCCGGCCGAGGAGTTCGCCAATCCCAATGCCGTCAAAGTGGTCACCACACTCGACGGCCGCGCGCTCTACTTCTCGCGTGCGACGATTCCCTTCGATCGGGATCAGGTTGGATTCACCGGCTATCGCAAGCACCTGGGCATCTACGCCTATCGCAAGGCCGCGCTGGAGCGCTTCGCCGCCCTGCCGCCTTCGCCGCTTGAAAAGCTGGAACGGCTGGAGCAGTTGCGGCTTCTCGAAAACGGCATTGCGATTTATGTCGCCGACGCGCCGCGCGACACCATCGGCGTCGACACGGAAGAAGACCTGGTGAGAGCAGAAGTGCTGCTCAAAAACTTAGTCGAAAATTAGCTCTTGAAGTAGCGCCGGTCTCCAGACCGGCTGTACTGGCGGCGTCCACGCCGCCAGCAGCAGTGTGCGGGTCAGGAGACCCGCACGACAGCCAGCCTGGAGGCCGGCGCTACCTATTTGCGGATAAGCTCTTAGAAAATCAGTCGAAATCCGATGACTTCGAAGGAGCTTTCGCGTTCATCGTATTTGCGGAATCGGCGGCCGTAGCGTTGGATTTTCCCGATCCAGCGCCAGCAGCCATGCGCGCACGCTCGCGCGAAGATCTTCGACTTCGATTCCTCCGTAGGCAGCGGGGAATGCGTCGAGCCGCCGCAATGCGGCCCGCAGAAGCGATGCGGTGCCGATGAAATTCTTGTGCTGAAGATGATGAAAGGCTGCAGTAATTTGAATCAGCGCCTGCAGAAACGTTTTCTCCGGCTCCTCGCACTTCAGCCAGACGCCTTCCCAGTGCTCATGCGCGAGAAAAAATTCCCCGCGCTTGTAACATTGCAGCCCATCCGCCAGCGCTCCGCAGTTCCAGTCCAATGGCATGGTTCACCATTATCAAGGAGACTCTGAATTAGCAACGCCAAAGTTCGATTCCTTCTGTATCCCGGGAGTTGTCGAAGTTTGGGTTTTCGCTGCTCAATCCTTGCCTACCACCAAAATCTGGAAGGAATGCGGAATCATCGGCGCACGAGGCCCGCGCATGAATGCGGGCGGTCCGCCTGCGGGCGGAATTGCGGCTGCGGGTGCCACGGGCGGACCTGCTGGAGGTTGTGCTGAACCCGACAGCTGGGCCGGTGGCGCCGGCGGGGCCGGCGTGGGCCCGTACTCGGCCGTGATCAGAAAAAGATTGCCCGTCTTCGTGTCGAGCGTGATGGTCTTGGCTCGCTGCGGCGTAAACACCGTCTGCTCCACGGCGAAGTCAGTCGGCGAGTTCTCCTTGATGACCGTCAGCGTGCCATCGCCCTGCGAACTGAAGACCTCCATGGTGTCGGGATTGAACGTGGCTCCGTCGCATCCCACGCCGGTCGGCAGGTCGGTAATGATGTGCCCATCGGCCGCCGACAAAATGATCATGTTGCTCTTGTCGCGGCAGGCGGCAAAGAGGATTCCATTCTTCGCATCCAGCGCCAGGCCCGCGCATCCGGCGCCTTTGCTCGAGAGATCGTAGCGGCCCACCATCTTCATCGCATCCGCGTCGATCACTGCAATCGCGGCCTTATCTACAACGTCGACGTAAATTTTGCCGTGACCGTCCGTCGCGGCCTGCTCCGGCGCGCCGCCGATGTCGATGGTGCCAAGAATCGATCCGTCTTTGTCGTCGAGCACCGTAATGTTGGGCGCAGAGTGACTGAGGATGTAGAAGTGGTGATTGTAGGGGTCGTTCAGGTAACCGTCGGGATTGCCCTGGACGTCGATCTGCTTGATGATCGCGAAGGTCTTCGCATCAAACATCGTCACCGGCTTCGAGGTCGCGAATCCATGCCCCGTGGCCGTGTCCACCGCCGCGCCGTGCCCGCTCGTGCCCGGGATGTCGCCCACTTGCGCCAAAGTGTCAAGGTTGAAGACGCCGATATGGCCGCCTTGCCCCGAGCGCGCCACATACAGGTTGCGGCCGTCGGGATCGGCAGTCACGTAGTCGAATCCGCCGTCGCCGCCGACGAGCTGGATCTTCTGCACCTTGTAAGGGCCGTTGGCCTGTGCGCAGGCCAGAGCGGAAACTATGAAGAGTGCCGCGATGGCAATGGGGTTTTGTGACAAGGTGGAACCTCCGTCGATGAGTCAGGCTTGGCGCCTGATCTCTGGAGCAATTCGAAGCCAGACGAAGCGCGATTTCCTGTGCAGACCGAGGATACACGGGGAGGTACAACCATTGTTTCAACGCCAGATAGACGCCAGTATTGATTCGGCAACTCAACAATGGGCGCTTTCCCACCCATTTCCGCAAAGAGCCCGAAAAGGATGGGGCACGGATGCGAAGGGTCTTGCGCAAGGGCGGACTCCGGGCGGAAACGGAATTGCGCGCAAGAATCGGAGTGCGCGCGGAACGGCGATCGGCGACTATCATTCCCATGAGCACTATTTCGCAAATCGCAACCGAATTCGCAACCGTTTCCAGAATGCCCAGAATCGCCATGTCGCAGCCCACAACGACCGCACTCCTCGAATCTCGAGATTCGCGGTCTCATGGTTCGCAGTCTGTTACTGCGTGGGCAGACTCAGCGTGGAAGCAGCTCGCCGCCCGCGACCCGCAGGCGCGCTTTTTCTACGGCGTAGCGACCACGGGCGTCTTTTGCCGGCCGACTTGTTCGAGCCGCCGTCCGTTGCGCCCCAATGTGCGCTTCTTCCGCACTGCGGTCGAGGCGGAAGCCGCAGGATTTCGCGCCTGCAAGCGCTGCCGTCCCAGCACTGGGTGGGGCAGTCCGTTGGGCACTGGGTGCGGCAGTCCTTTGGACGAGCGGGGCGCGGCAATGGGCCGCGTTCGCCAATACATTGAGAAGAATGTCGACCGGCGCGTGCGCCTTGAGGAACTGGGCCGCATGGCCGGCCTGAGCCCCTTCACCGTGCAACGGCTTTTCAAGCGCGAAATGGGCGTGAGCCCGCTCGAGTATCAACGGGCGCTACGTGCGTCGCGGCTGCGCGGCGCGCTCAAGCAGGGAGACACCGTGACCAACGCCATTTACAACGCGGGCTTCAGCTCCAGCAGCCGTGCCTATGAAGCGAACCAGCTCGGCATGACGCCGCAACGCTTTGCCCAGGGCGGCAAAGGCGAGCGCATCGGCTATTGCGCCGCATTCTCACCTTTTGGATGGATGATTGTGGGCGCGACGGAGCGCGGCCTCTGCTGGCTCTCGCTCGCGCGGACGCGCACTGAAGCGGAATCGAGCCTGCGCGCCGAATTTCCGCTGGCCGAGCTGCGTCGCGATGCATCGCTCTCGCGCCTGGTGAACGCCGCGGTCGAAAGCGTCCGTGAAGGCAACGATCTTCCCGCAAGTCGCTCCATGGCCGATTCTCTAGATCTTCGCGGCACCGTTTTCCAGCTTCGCGTGTGGCAGGCGCTGCGGCAGATTCCCCGCGGCCAGACGCGCAGCTACTCGCAACTGGCTCGCGAGTTGGGCGATCCCAACGCCAGGCGCGCCGTGGCTCGCGCCTGCGCCACCAATCGCGTGGCCATCGTCGTCCCGTGCCATCGCGTGGTGGGCGCCGACGGCGCGCTCACCGGCTATCGTTGGGGCGTGGAGCGCAAGCGGCGCCTGCTGGAAGCGGAGCAGGGATAGGGGAAAAGTTTCGGCCTTTGCGTGGTTTTGTCATGCGATAAACTACGCTTCTCGATGCGCCAAGGAGGCAGAAATGGTGGATAGGCAGGCGGTTCAAGTTCCCGGACTGAAAGCGATTGGGCCTTATTCGCACGCGGTGCGGGCAGCGGGGTTGCTCTTTGTTGCCGGCCAGCCGGGCGTAGACCCGGCGACAGGCGAGGTCGCAGGCGCGACACTGGAGGAGCAGGCGCGACAGGCGTTCAAAAACCTCGATATGGTGCTTCGCGCCGGGGGCAGCCGCATGGACCTGGTCGTGAATACGACGGTCCTTGTTGCGGACATTTCGCAGTTCGCGGTGGTGAACCAAACATTTGGCGAGTATTTTCCCAACAGTCCTCCAGCGCGCATGACCATGCAGACTCCGTTGCCAAAGGGTTTGTTGATCTCGATAGGATGCGTCGCCGCACTCGGCGACTAAAGGGCGTTCACAGTTCGGCGCAAGCTACGCCTAGGTTGAATGCGGCTTATCTCCCGTGCCGAGCAGCGTCTGAAACTGCGGCGCCTCTGCATCTTTGTCGACGACAGCGGTTTCCACGTTGGCGAAGCCCGCGCTCTCAAGCATCGCCTCAAGTTCGGCCTCGCTAAAGCCGAGCCACTCGTCGGCGTACATCTCGCGCGCCTCTTCAAAGCGGTGCTTGAGCAGGTCGAGCACCACGACGCGGCCGCCGGGCGTGAGAATCCGCGCCGCTTCAGCCAGCGCGCGCTCCGGGTGCAGCGCATGATGCAGCGACTGCGAAAAGAAAACCAGATCCACCTCACCCGCGCCGATGGGAACTTCCTCCATATCGCCTTGCCGGTACTCCACGTTTTTCACGCCGTGGCGCGCGGCCTGTTCGCGGCCCACTTCGATCATGCGTGCCGAACTGTCGACTGCAATGACGCGCGCGGCTCTCTGGGAAAGTAAAAGAGCGAAGCTCCCTTCACCAGCGCCGAGATCGGCGATGGTCAGCGGCGGCATCAACCGCAACAGCGCCTCGGCCATGCTCTTCCACGACTTGCCCGGCACGTAGTCCTTGCCCAGCCGCCCGGCCACGCTGTCGAAAAACGCGCGCATCTTGTCCTGGCGCTTTTTGAGCACGCGGCGCATGGCGGCCTGGTCGGATGTGAACTCAGCAATCTCTTTTCTTGCATCGGCAAGAATCTCGCCCAAAACCCCGCCGCGCGCGGGGAGAAGGTGGTATAGATTGCTCTTGCCGGTGCGCCGGTCTTCCACCAGTTCCGCTTGCTTGAGGTGCGAAAGATGCGTGGAAATGGTGCTCTGGCCCATTGCGAGGATTTCCTGCAGCTCGGCAACGGACAATTCCTCGCCCTTTAAAAGCAATAAGATACGCAGCCGATTGGGATCGGCGACAATTTTCAGCGTTTTGACGATTGACGGCATGGCAAATTTCTGTTAAATATCAACATATCACGATACGACGATAAAAGGAGAAGAGAATGGCAACCGCAACCCTCGAAGGGGCAAAATCCGGCAAGCTCGAGAGCGATTTCAAAGTAGCCGACCTGGGCCTGGCCGATTGGGGCCGCAAGGAGATCGTCATCGCCGAGCAGGAGATGCCGGGCCTGATGGCGATCCGCAACAAGTATGCGGCAGAGAAGCCATTGGCCGGCGTGCGCATTACCGGCTCGCTGCACATGACCATTCAGACGGCGGTGCTGATCGAGACCCTGACGAGCCTGGGCGCCGAAGTGCGCTGGGCAAGCTGCAACATCTTCTCCACGCAGGATCACGCCGCAGCCGCGATTGCCGCAGCGGGCGTTCCCGTCTTTGCTTGGAAGGGCGAATCGCTCGAGGACTACTGGGAGTGCACCTGGCGCGCACTCACGCACAAGGGTTTCCTCGGACCGCAGCTCATCGTGGACGATGGCGGCGACGCGACGCTGCTGATCCACAAAGGCTATGAGCTCGAGAACGGCGATCGCTGGGTCGACACGCCCTCAGGCAACCACGAGGAGCAGGTGATCAAGGACCTGCTCAAAAAAGTCTTCGCCGATGATCAGAAACACTGGCATAAGGTCGTCGCCGATTGGCGCGGCGTCTCGGAAGAAACTACCACGGGCGTGCACCGTCTCTACAAGATGATGGAGAAGGGGAAGCTGCTGGTTCCCGCCATCAATGTGAATGATTCGGTGACGAAATCGAAGTTCGACAATCTCTACGGCTGCCGCGAGTCTTTGGCGGATGGAATCAAGCGCGCCACCGACGTGATGGTGGCGGGCAAGGTCGCGGTTATTTGCGGCTACGGCGACGTGGGCAAGGGCTCCTCTCATTCGCTGCGGGGCATGGGCGCGCGCGTGGTGGTTACGGAGATCGACCCCATCAACGCGCTGCAGGCGGCGATGGAGGGTTTCGAAGTGACCACGGTGGAAGATACGCTGGGCCGCGGCGACATTTACGTTACCTGTACCGGCAACACCGACATCATCACCTTCGAGCACATGCAGAAGATGAAGGACCAGGCCATCGTCTGCAACATTGGCCACTTCGACAACGAGATCCAGATCGACCGGCTGAACACCGCGCCCGGCGTGACCCGGATCAATATAAAACCGCAAGTCGACAAGTACACATTTCCCGATGGTCGTTCGATCTTCATCCTGGCCGAGGGACGCCTCGTGAACCTGGGTTGCGCGACGGGCCATCCTAGCTTCGTGATGTCGAACAGCTTCGCCAACCAGACTCTGGCGCAACTCGACCTGTGGAAGAACCGCGACAGTTACAAGCCGCAGGTCTACGTGCTGCCCAAGAAGCTGGACGAAGAAGTCGCACGGTTGCACCTCGAGAAGATCGGCGTGAAGCTGACGAAACTCAGCCAGCAACAGGCCGACTACATCGGCGTGCCGGTGGAGGGCCCGTTCAAGGCCGACCACTACAGATACTAGTGTCCTGGGTCAGAAGTTCGCGTCATAATGATCGGTCATCCTGAGCGAAGTTTGCCGCGTTTTGCGCGGCAAACGGAGTCGAAGGACCTGCATTTGTTCTTCAACGAACTTCAGACTCACCACACTAGGGACTAAGGGACTCGGGATCAGTGATCCGCTGCCGCGCTGGCCTTTCAGACCACTGAGCACTGACCACTGATCGCTCGATATGCCTTCGCCACTCACATTTTCGTTTGAGCTGTTTCCTCCGCGCACGCCGGAGGCGCACGCCAAGCTGCCGGCCGTGATCGGCCAGTTGGCGGCGTTGCGCCCCAACTACTTCTCGGTCACGCAGGGCGCGGGCGGGTCTGAGCAGGAGGGTACGTACGAAACCCTGCTGACCGTGGTGAAACACTGCGGCGTGGAGACGGCGCCGCACCTTACGTGCGTTGGTTCGACGCGCGCCCACATCGCGGCGCAGCTTGCGCGTTACCGCGAAGCGGGCGTCAAGCGCATCGTGGCCCTGCGCGGCGATCTGCCCGCCACTGCGCTCAGTCCCGCGGCGCCCGGCGAGTTCCACTACGCGAGCGAGCTGGTCGGCTTCATCCGCTCGGAGCACGGCGATGCCTTCAAGATCGAGGTCGCCGCTTACCCCGAGATGCATCCTCAGGCCGCGAGTCCCACGGAGGACTTCGAGCACTTCCGCCGCAAGGTGGAAGCCGGCGCCGACGCGGCGCTCACCCAGCTCTTCTACAACGCCGACGCCTACTTCCACTTTATGGAGCAGTGCGCGAAGGCCGGCATCACGATTCCCATCGTGCCGGGCGTCATGCCCATCACGAGCTACACAAACACCATGCGCTTTTGCAACGGCTGCGGCGCCGATCTTCCAAGATGGATCCGCCTGCGCCTGGAAGAGCTGGAGCACGACAAGACGGCGCTGGCCGATTTCGGCATTGGCGTGGTGACGCGCCTCTGCGAAACGCTGCTCGCCGGCGGCGCGCCGGGACTGCACTTCTACACCATCAATCAGGCCGGCCCCGCGCAGCGGCTTTGGACGAATCTCGGACTGGAGCGGCGAGTCGGCGTGCCAGCTAGTTAGCCCGCATTTCTCACGCGCGGCGAAAACCTGTAGCGCCGGTCTCCTGACGGCTGTAGCGAGGGTCTCCGGCCCCCCGCAACCCACGCTGGCGGTTGTGGGCCCCTTTGCCTGCCGTCAATCTGTCCGTGAGAAATGCGAGTTAGCGAGTCAGGCGATCCCGGCTGGAATTTGCACCGACTTATGTGCATTGCCGATGGGTGGAAAAAGCGAAGGAATTGACACTATGATCATCGATACGAGCGTGTCGCGATCAAGCCCTCGAAACGGCCACGGTCAAAGGCCTTTTTGGGGGATAGCCCGGGCATACGGCAAGTGAGCACGCCAACTTTCGAAATGCCCAAGGCAGTTGGGCGCCAGGCGAAAGGTCTTTCACGGATCGTGCCCGGCACGAGGGCATGAATTGAGGCGACTCGGATGGATAAGGATGCGAACCCGGCGGCCGGCCGGGAGCAAAAGCCACCACTGCGTGCAATCTTCACGATCCTATTCGTGATGGTTTTCTTTCTCCTTGTTCTGCTCCTCGGAGTGAGCATGGTGCATCACCGCTTCTTTCAAGGTCAGCGGGTCCACCAAAACGGATCGGTTGGGCAATAGCAGGTAGCCAATCGCCAATAGATGCTGCCGTCCGTGGTCGGCACCCTCGGAGCCTTTGCCGCAAGCTGTTAACCTTTGCGTGGGAGACGAACACGGGATGAATCGCCATTGGTTATCGCTGATTGCGCAATATAGCAGTGTTGTGGGATTTATGATCGGCCTGCCCATGATGGCGGGCGCCTACTATGAGTCCTGGAGGGTGCGGCAGGAGGCGCGGCGCGAGCGCGATGGAAGGCTGCATAGCCGCAACTGCCTGGAGTTCATTACTGGCGACGGAACCTGCATCAACCTGGTGCCGTTGGAAACTCTGCACTCGCTGCCGCGCGAGGGCGACGTGCTGATGCTGCCCGGCGATGGCCTGCGCGAGGGCGCGAAGTTTCTTCCCGGCGCTTACCTGGTGGAGTCGATCGAGCACATTTATACGCCGGCCGAATACAAGGGTGCGCGTCCCTGCGAGGCACGCCTGACCAAGGCCGTGGCGCATGTGACCTCGCTGAACCCGGTGATGCCGGCTTGATCGTTTATGGATTCTTGCGCCCGTTGGCGCGGTGCCACAACCGCCAAAACGCATTGTGCAGCAGGCGCGTCTGCTCGGCCTTGAGCGCGTGGTAGGAGCGCTCGACGTAGATGTCGAACTCCGGCGGCCAGCCGATCATCGATCGCCGATCGCTGTAATCGTCCTCAGCCCACTTGAGCAACAAGGCCTTGTAACCCACCACGTGGGTCACAAAGTCGAGCAGGCACTGCGGCATCTCCTCTTCGACGATCAAGTGCGCGTTCTCGATGATGATCTTCTCGCGCACGTCGTTCAGCGGCATGAAGATGGACTTCATCCACAGCACCCACTCCTTCAGGTCCTCGTCGCGAATGGGGTGGCACTCGGTTTTGCCCTGCTTGGCTAGCAGTGCCTTGTAGGCGATGTTGCCCGCTACGGTGGCCACATAGAGCGGGCCGTAGAAGTCATTGAGGCGTTGATTCACCAGGAGCAGCCGGTCGGCGCGCCGCGCCATCACGCGGTTGCTCCAGAAGGTGACCAGGTAACCGGCAAACGCCAGAACGATGGTGAAGACCGCCGCATTTTGCAGAGAACTCGGCAGAAAATCAGGCATTGCAGAGCCAACCCTTCGCGGAAAAGTATACCCGTGCGGAGCGCGTGCGGACTGTGACGGCGGGAATACAGAAGTGGGGCAGTTCCGATTTGCGAACGGTGTTTCAGAATTGGCAGCGAGCCCTGCGGGGGTCGGGAGACCCCCGCTACAGCCGGCCGGGAGGCCGGCGCTAGATGAGGCCGCACTTTACTTGACGTGATGGACGGGGACGGCGGTGGCCGTGGCCGGAACCACCTTGATCTCAAAAAGCTTGGGCCAAAGCTTGCCGGTAACAAAGAGCCGGTCGTGCACGGCGTCGTAGGCGATGCCGTTCAATACCGCTTCCTGATCGGAGACCTCGCCGGGCCTGAGCAAGCCGGCGAGATTGATCCAACCCAGCACCCGGCCTGACTCAGGCGAGATGCGCGCAATGCGGTCGGTGTGCCACACATTGGCGTAGATCTGGCCGTGAATGTATTCAAGCTCGTTCAGATCGGTCACCGGCTGCCCGTGATCGCTCACGTAAATGTGCCGCACCACGCGGAATGTGGCGGGGTCGAAGAAACGAATCTCCGCCGAGCCGTCGCTGAGAATCAGGTTTTTGCTGTCGGCGGTAAGCCCCCAGCCGTCGCAGTCGTAGTGAAACGTGCGCAGCAAGCGAAAGCTGAAGCGATCGTAGACGAAGGCAGTGTGGGATTGCCAGGTGAGCTGCACCAATGTGCTGCCCCATGCGGCAAGGCCTTCGGCAAAATACTGCTCCGGCACTGTCGCCGATTGCAGCACACGTCCTGTCGTCAAATCTTCCATGCGCAGCGAAGAGCGCCCATTGATGCCGGTGCTCTCGTACAAATGCCCGTCGATGTAGATCAGGCCCTGGGTGTAGGCGCGGGGATCGTGGGGATCGGTGTGGACGATGCGATACGAATCGTCGGCGCAGGCTGCCGAGACCGCGACGGCAAGGGCGAGGAAAACGAGAGTGCGAAGCAGGCGCATGGTTCTTTTCAAGTGTCTCAGAAGTGACTCGATGGCCGCCGGCGAACTTACCGTCCGCTGTGGAAGCGCCCGAATGAAATGGCAAGCATGACCGACATCACAAGCACGCCCGCACCGAGCGTCGCGACCTGAATGGTGCTGTGCAGGCTGAAGTCGCCTACGCGAACCACGAGCAGGTACGCGACGACGAGGTTGAAGAATCCCCACAAAACATTCACGGTCGGCGAGGACAGCCCTTCTCCCGGAGGTTTCGCGAAAGGGCTCTGGAAAGAGCGCCCTGAGATTCCGTTCATCAGATGAGGCAGGGAATTGGCTAGAAATGCTCCGCCGAAGAAATAGGACAGATAGTCGTACCAGTACATCGTGTCTCCGTTCCGTTCAACGAGCAACATGGTAGCAGACTCTAATTCGCGCCAAGGTAAATGAACCGCGCCAGAAACAGCGCGGCAATCAGGTAAAGCAGCCAGTCCTGGCGGCGAGCTTTGCCGGCAAAGAGGTGCAGGACTGCCCAGGCGATGATGCCGAAACCCAATCCGTTGGCAATGGAGTAGGTAAACGGGATGAGAACCAGGGTGAGAAATGCGGGAACCGCGACCAGGGGGTCGAGCCACTGAATTTCGGTAATGGCGGCCAGCATCAACGATCCGACAAGAATGAGCGCCGGCGCAGTGGCTGCCTGAGGCACGATGCCGATAAACGGCGCAGCCACGACGGCGCACAAAAACAAGAGGCCGGTAACGATGGCGGTTACACCCGAGCGCCCTCCCGCCGCCACGCCCGCCGTCGACTCCACGTAGCTGGTCACGGTGGAGGTTCCGACCAGCGAGCCGAATACCGTGGCCGTGGCATCGGCAAACAGAATCCGGTCGAGCCGGGGAATGGAGTGGTCCGGAGCAATGAGCCCGGCGCGTTTGGTGACAGCCACCAGCGTGCCCAGGTTGTCGAACAGGTCTACGAAGAAGAAGACGAAGATGATTTCGAGCAGCCCCTTGTTGATGGCGCCGCGAATGTTCAGTTGCAGCGCGGTTTGGGTGAGCGCGCCGATGCCTCCCACGGACGGTGTCCAGTGCACGAGGTGGAGCGGCCAGGCGAGCGCCGTGACCGTGAGCACGCCGATGAGGATTGCGCCTTTCACTTTCCTGGATTCGAGGGCCACCATGAGAATCAGGCCGAAGAGCGCGAGATACGCCGTGGGATTGCGGATCGAGCCCATGCCGACCAGGGTGTTGGGATCGCGCACCACCAGGCCCGCGTGCTGAAAGCCGATAAACGCGATGAACAGCCCGATGCCGCCGGCGACGGCCGCGTAAAGCTGGTGGGGAATGGCGCGCAAAATCATTTGCCGGATGCCGACCGCGGTGATGGCCAGAAAAATGACGCCGGAAAGAAACACCGCGCCCAGAGCCGTCTGCCACGGAATGTGCATCTTGATGCAAACCGTGTAAGTGAAGTAGGCGTTCAGGCCCATGCCGGGGGCGAGGGCGATCGGGTAGCGGGCAATAATTCCCATCAAGATGGAGCCGAAGGCCGCCGAGAGGCAGGTAGCGGCGGTGACCGCGGGCAAGGGAACTCCGGCATCGGCCAGGATGGCCGGATTCACCAGCACGATGTAGGCCATGGTCAGGAAGGTGGTGACGCCGGCCAGAATCTCCGTACGCCAGTTGGTTCCGAGACGAGAGAATTCAAAGTAGGCTTCGAGTCGCTTGCGCATAGGCGGGTTCTAGTTAGAAAACCACACCTTGCCTGGGATGCAAAGCGATTTATGCGCGATCGCGCGATCGCTCGCTCCATCGCCGCGCCCCGGATGCCTCATGAATGCCTGCTGTATCTACGGGCTGGCGGCGGCCGCTGCCAGCGCTTTGCATGGGCCGTAGTCTTTGCCGACCTGCGTCACCGCGAATTCTTCGTTTCCCGCACTATCCTTTTGCTTCTTGTACTTCTTGCCTTTCACCTTCACGATGTCCCCCACCCTCACGCTGGCCGTGCTTCCGGTGAGTGCGTAAGTCTTCTGGTCGCCCTCGTTCTCGACCAGCATTCCGCCGGGACCGGCGACGACGCAGCCTTTGAGGGTGGGATGTGAATTGTGCACCAGCACGATCGTGACGACCGTAATTGCCGCCGCGCTGCCGACGACAATGCCAATGGCCTCACCTGGAGTGATGTTCGTGCCTGGAATGTTGGTCCCGAAAACTTGCGAGTTGGCTCTCGACAAAAGCAGCGAACTCAACACGACAAAGGAAGCGATTCCCCTTCGATATTGCATGTACAACCTCCCAGAATGAATCGTTCAGAATAAGAGCGACATTTCGAGGGGCGGGGAAGGCGTGCGGCCCGGAGGCGAATCCGTAGGGCTTACGCGCCCTAAGGAATCAGTTGGGGCTGGATCTCGCCGTAAATCTCGTCCGAGGCGTTTTTCACCTGGGTGACCACGTTCTTCAGATAAGTGGCATCGGCCAGGCGCATGGAGGCATCGATGCGCACCGACAGGTCGTCGTCTCCGTCGAAGCCCACCTTGACCTGGTCGTAATCGTGGTTGGCCTTAAGCAGCTTGTAGCGGAAATCGGCCGTAGGAGGCATGGTCGCCTTTGGAGTCACCGTGACAAAGATGACCAGATCGCTGTCCTCATCGGCTCCTATCGCCAGGATGACCTTGATGTCCTTCAGGTGATCCCCCGTGAAATGAATGACGAATACCGTTGGAGAGGAAGTGGCGACGTAGTTGAAGTTGTCCTCCTTCATGAGGCGGACCAGCTTTTCCGTTTTGTCGGCGACGGACTGGGCAGTCGCCTTGTCGTCGGGGGCCGCATGGAGCGCCGGAGCCGCTGCAAACAGGGCGGCGGAAAGCAGAACCAGGGAAGCTGCAAACGGAAAGGGCCGGAACTTCATTGCGGTCACCTCTTGGGGAAATAGGTTAGAGATTGCAGGAAGTATACCCTGCTCACGGCATGCGCAGGAATAAGATTCTGCCGCCTTACAGCAGCTTGGCGGCTTATTCGCTGGCCGGGTCTAGAGTAGCAAGCAGTTGCTCGAGAGCAGGCTTCAAGGCTGGGACATCGCGGTTTGCCGCATCCCATACGAGATCGGTGTCGATCTCGAAGTATCCGTGAACGAGGACATTTCGCATCCCTGCGATCTGACGCCACGGAATCTCCGGCGCGAGCGCGCGGATTTGTTCGGGGATGGCCCTGGCAGCTTCTCCAATGATTTGGAGATTCCGCACGAACCACGCTTGCAGTAATTCGTCTCGCTCGAATGCCTTCTTTTCGCAGTTGGAGTAGCGTTCGATCGCCGCGATCGCTTCCAGGATGTCGCGCAGACGCTCGGCAGGGTCTCTCAAACCGGAATTGCCTCCTGGAGTACCCGGGTGCGGATGCGAGCTTTCAGGCCTTTTTCCGTGACGACATCGACCTGGCAGCCAAGAGCAGTCTCCAATTCCGACTGCATTCCGCCCAGGTCGAAAAGAGATCTGCCGGGCTCCATCTCCACCAGAAAGTCGATGTCGCTGTGCTCGTCGGCTTGCGCGCGAGCGACGGAGCCGAAAACGCGGACGTTGAAGGCGCCATACCTGCCCGCAATCCTGAGGATTTCCCCGTGTTTTTGTTTGAGCAACTCCTGATGAGTCATTGTGGCGCTCCCTCGCGTTCTCCTCAAGAATAGCCCAGAGTCGCTACCGAAGCAGCTTGGCGGCTTCCTTGGCGAAGTAGGTCACGATGAAATCGGCGCCCGCGCGGCGCATGCCCAGGAGCGATTCCATCATGGCGCGGTTCTGGTCGAGCCAGCCTTTCTCAAAGGCCGCATGCAGCATGGAGTACTCGCCGGAGACCTGGTAGGCGCCGATGGGGACGTCGACGCGCTCGCGCGCCGCCCGCACCACGTCGAGGTAGGGCATGGCGGGTTTCATCAGAATCATGTCCGCGCCCTCCTCAATGTCGAGGTCAATCTCGCGCATGGCTTCTCTCAGATTGGCGCCGTCCATCTGGTAGCTCCTTCGGTCGCCGAATTGCGGCGCGGAATCGGCGGCCTCGCGGAAGGGCCCGTAGAAGGCAGAGGCGAACTTCGACGTATAGCTGAGGATGGGCGTCTGCGCGAGGCCGGCGGCATCGAGAGCCTTGCGGATCGCGCTCACGCGTCCGTCCATCATGTCGCTGGGAGCCACCACGTCGGCGCCGGCTTTGGCCTGGCTCACCGCGGTGCGCGCCAATAATTCGAGAGTCGGATCGTTGTCGACGTCGAATGCGTCGCCCGATTTCACCACCACGCCGCAATGCCCGTGACTGGTGTACTCGCACAGGCACACGTCTGCGATCAGCACCAGCTTCTTCGCCGCCGGCGACTGCCTAAGCGCGCGCAGCGCCTGCTGCACGATGCCGTTTTCCTCCCATGCGCCGGTGCCCTGCTCGTCCTTGGTTTCAGGCAGACCGAAGAGCAGCAGTCCGCCGATGCCGAGTTGCGCGGCTTCCTCGGCTTCGCGCACCGCCTCATCCACGGAAAGGTTGAAGACGCCGGGCATGGAGCTGATCGGATTACGCACGCCCTTGCCGGGACAAATGAAGAGGGGATAGATCAGGTCGCCGGGCTCGAGCACCGTCTCGCGCACCAGCGCGCGCAACGGCTCGCTGCGCCGCATCCGCCGCATCCGGTTGGCTGGGAAGCTCATGGTTCGATTGTAAAGGCAGGCACTAAGGGGCTAGGGACTAAGGGACTAGTATCATGTCCCTGAAATTCGCAACATAAATGACCGGTCATCCTGAGCGAGTTTTGGTGCGTATTTGCACCAAAACGAGTCGAAGGACCTGCATTTCGGGCTTCGACATATGCTACGAACTTCTGGGACGAAACACTAGGGTCGCGGCGACGCGCCCTATCGAGCTAAAAGCTGCTAGCTGAGAGCTGTCTTTCACAGACTGTCGTACAAAGTCGAATTCCTGTAGCCGAGCAGAATCACCAGCGTGGCAACGCCGAGGGCGGTTCCGAAGGGGAATTTGAGCATGCAGATGACCGCAGCGATGATGGCCATGATGCGGCCCCACTGCGTGCGTTCGAGCAAACCCCAGCCCGCGATGGCGCACACGACGGCGCGAAGGATGATCGTCGCCAGAAAGAAGTGAATCGCGGCGGGAAGGAACCAGTCTGGGAACATGTGTTGGTACTGTTCCCAGGGGCCGAAGCCGCCGGAGAAGAGGTCGTGCGCGAAGTGCAGCGCGGCGAGTCCCGCCAGGAGCGAGAGCCCCCCAAAGACGAGCCACAAGATGCCAAGTATGCGAATCTTGCTGGCATAACGCGCCAGTTCATATTCAAAGCCGAGCGCCGGAACGACCGGCGGCGTGATCGGTGCAGCCACTCGGCCACACTGCGGGCAGAATCCCTGCCCCACTTCGAGCTGGCGTCCACATCCGCTGCAAAACATAGTGCCTCCGTTTATTGAAAGGGGATACGCAACCGGCGAGCTGGAGGTTCCGGGAGATTTTGGGGGAAATCGGCCGGCCAAGGGTATGCTCGGGATAAGTGTTGGCTGACTTTTTGGGGAGACGCATGCCGCAGCCTCGAGTGTTTCTGACCGCGGAATGGAAGCAGCTGCTGATGTTGAATTTCGCGGTCGACCCGGCTCTGCTGCGGCCTTTCCTCCCTGCCGGCACAGAGATCGACAGCTTCGAAGGCCGCACTTATGTGAGCCTCGTGGGCTTTCAATTCAACGACACTCGCGTCGCCGGTTTCGCGATTCCATTTCATCGCTCCTTTGAAGAAGTCAACCTTCGTTTTTACGTGCGGCGCTCGGGAAAGCGCGGCGTCGTCTTCATGCGCGAGCTGGTTCCAAAAGTTGCGATTGCGGCCACGGCGCGGCTTTTCTACGGCGAGAAATACTCTCGCGTGCCCATGGCCCACCGAATTTACATGAAGCCAGGAAAAACCGCCGTCGAGGCCGAATACTCGTGGGGCTCCGCGCCGCAGCGATGTGTGATGCGACTGGAGACCACTGGCGAAAATTACATTCCCTCCGAGGGCTCGCTGAGCCAGTTCATTACCGAGCACTACTGGGGCTATGCGGCGCAATCGGATGGTGGATGCATTGAATATGAGGTGCAGCACCCGCGCTGGACCGTGTGCGATGCGAAGCAAGCGAGCTTCTCCGGCGACGGAGCGCATTTTTACGGGCCTGCATTCGGGAAGGCCCTGACGCGCCCGCCGGATTCAGCGTTTCTCGCCGAGGGTTCGGCGGTGACAGTTTTTCGCGGGACGAGAATCAAGTAGCTAATTCGCAGGCAAATGACGGTGCGGGGGCAATTCGCAGAAGGTCCTACTTTCCCGCCGCGCCAGGGATCTTCACCCACCGCTCCTCCTGGCGGCTGTCGTGCAGCACGTAGGCGGTCACGTGCCCTTGCGTGTCCCGCTCGAAGGTCAGATGGACGGTGCGCGTGCCCGTTGTGTCGCCGGGGCGGAAGAACGAATCGGTCGCCTCCGCTTCCAGCCCGATCACCTCGCCACTCGGGGTTTTCTCGAAAAGCTGGTCGCCCGTGCGGTAGATCGTGGCCACGCCGTGTGCGTTGGGCTCGCGATACTGTCCTGCCAGACCGTCGAGTTGCGCATTGGTGACCTTGATGGCGGGCGGCTGCAGCGGAATCATCAGGAACTCCGCCAGGGTTTCGTGCGCCACAGGCGTGTGGTGCGCCAGCAGCCAGCGTGGCAGATCCGGCTCGTCGTAAGCGCGCGTCCAGCAATCGTGCAACATTCCCTGGTAGAACCAGAAGCGGATATTACCGCCGGCCGCCTTGACTGCGTCGAACATGAGTTCGCTCTGGCGCGGCAGCACGGTCGGATCCAGGCTGCCGTGGAAGAGCCACACCGGCGTGCGGCCGATCGCGCGCGCGTATTCCGCGGGCAGAGTGGAAGCCTGCTGCCAGCGATCCGGCTCGTAGCTCCAGAACACGCCGCCGGCAGCAATGGCGATCGCCGCCCAGCGATGCGGATTTGCCCTGGCCAGTTCCCATGCGCCGTAGCCGCCCATGGAAAGCCCGGTAAGGTAAGTGCGCGCCGGGTCGCCATGAAATTCTGTCGACTCCTGGTCGAGCGCGGCCATGGCCAGCTCCAGCATCTCGGGATCGGTCCAGTGCGCGTTCAACGGGCACTGCGGCATCACGATGACAAACGGCCAGCGGTCGGGGTGGTTGCGGACCGCTTCGGCAAGGCCGATCTGCGTTTGCCACAAGCCCTCGGAGCCGCGCTCGCCGCGCCCGTGCAGAAACAGAATGATGGGCCATTTTTTTTGGTCGTCGCGCCGCCAATCCTCGGGCAGGTACACCTGAAAGCGGTAGGTGATGCCGTGCAGTTCGATGCGCCGGTTCAGGAATCCCGTATCCTGCGGCGTCTCCTGCCTGGCTGCCGGCTTGGGTGGGCGCGCCTTTTGCGGCGCTGCGCACACCACGGCGGGCCACACCATGCAAGCCATCGCGGCAACCACAAAGCAGATTCGAGGCAGGCTGGGCATCTAGCCCTCCATCATAACGATGATTTGCGGCAAAAAACGGTATTTTGCCGCGGGAGGCGAGCAGAACCACTAGAAAAGCTTGCCTTGATGAGTGCGAATGCGGCCTTTCGGCTTCCCACCCTTTCGCAAAAAGCGCGAAAGGATGGGACACAGGCATGTCTGTTTCCGATTTTTCGGCCCCTCCGCCGTTCCTTGCAAATTTCTTATGTTTTGCATGTAAGACTCAGAATTGCGATGCTGACAGCAGTGATGACGACGCCCGAAGTTGGAAATACTCTGGATCACTACTTCCTGGAAGCGGAGGTTGCCCGCAGTGGCATGTCCACGCTCTACCGGGCGACGGACTTGCGCAGTGGCCGGACCGTGGCCGTCAAGGTGCCGCATCCGGAGATGGAAGCCGATCCCGTTCTGCTCGAGCGTTTTCGCCGCGAGGAGGAGATCGGCCAGGAGATCGACCATCCCGGCGTGGTGAAAACGTACGACGGAGAAGAGCGCAGCCGCCGCTACATGGTCATCGAGTGGGTGGATGGCCGCCTGCTCCGCGACATTTTGAGGAATGAGCGGAAGCTGCCCATCGAGCGGGCCGTTGCGCTCACCATGTCCATTTGCGATGCCCTCGACAATCTGCACAAGCACGGCGTGGTGCACCGCGATCTGAAGCCCGAGAACATCATGGTCTGCGAGGGCGACCGCATCAAGATCATCGACTTCGGCATTGCCCTGAAGGAACACGCGCGCCGCATCACGCAGACTGCGCTTACGCCGGCGTTGGGCACGCCCGATTACATCTCGCCCGAACAGGTGAAGGGCCAGCACGGCGACCAGCGCAGCGACATCTACGCTCTGGGCGCCATGCTGTACGAAATGCTTACCGGCCAGCCGCCCTTCACGGGACAGAACCCGCTGGTGGTTCTGAACGAGCGCGTGCTCACCGATCCCCAGCCGGCTCGCGAGCTCAACCCTGCCATTTCTCCCGAGCTGCAGGAGATCCTTTCGCGCGCTCTGGAACGCGATCCGCGCCACCGTTACTTCACGGCCGCCGAAATGGCCTGGGAGCTGGAGCACCAGGAACTGGTGGGCGTGGACGACCATGAGCGCCGGCCCTCCCTGCGCAGCCGGCTTTCGCTCAACGGCGCCAGGCTGGCGATTTACGCCGGACTCGCCCTGATTCCGGTGGTGTTGTTCGTGGTGATGCTGCTACTGGCTCGCAAGTAGAGGCGCCGGTCGTTCGGCCCGTGTTTTCATCTGGCCGGGATTGCGCCTCGGGCGCTATACTCGCGGCAATCCGCCGCGTTTCCCCAGCCAGATGGTCTGGCCCTTCGCGGCAGCAAAGGGAGCATCCCCATGAAGAAAATCGCCGTGTTGATTGCCGCTGCTGTCACTCTGGTTCCGGCATTTGCACAAAGTCCGTCCACCGGTCTCCCGTCCAAAGGCATTCCTGTGAGCCCGAGGCTGGCGCTGGTGCCCATGGCGCACAAACCGCTGGTGTTTTCCCCCGGGCACGTCCTTTCGCGCGCCGACAAATCCCAGTTCCTTGCCTCGGCCCGGCAAGCATTTACCGCGCCGCAGTCCGGGAGTTCGGCCAGCTCCACGAACGCGCCGAGTGCCATGACGTCCCGCTCCATACCGGCCACGGAAACGATCACAATCGCAGAGCCATCGGCTGCGAGCGGCTTTTCCATGGTTGCGGAAGACCCGCACGTATGGGATCCCGACCATAAACGCCTCGTGATGAATCCTCTGGGCACAGCCCAGCAAAGCTATCTCGGCATTTATGTGGAGGTGGCGCCCGGCACCATTTATGTGCTGACCTTTCAAGTCAATTCCAACAGCGCGAGCGAGTTCGTGATCGCCACTGCGCCGACAAAAACCCCGGTTGGCGCTCACACTACAGAAACGGTGAAGGTCCCGCAGGGCGACGGCGGCTTTGCCTACGCCTTTGACGCAGCCGCGTCCGGCGGTGTCTGGATCTGGGTTTCTGCGAAGACGGTGTGGTCGTTCCAAAGCGTGCAACTGACGCCGATGCCGATGTAGGGACGTCTTGTTTGCGCGCTAAGGGAAATCTTCCTTCATAAGTTCGGCCACTTCGCGGACCAGCACCGGAAGCTTCGATTGCACGATACCCCAAACAATCCGGTCGTCAATTTGCGCATAAGCGTGGGTCAAAAGATTTCGGAAGCCAACGATGCTGCGGAAATCGGTGATCTGGGAAGCAAGATCAGCATCTATGCGCGCCAGTTGCGCAAGCGCCTCGCCAATGATCGTAAAGGCGCGCTCGATGGCAAGGCGCAGCATTGGATTCTGCTGGTAATCCGCAAAATCCTTGCCTGCTGTGAACTGGGAAACGAGTTCCCCTGCTTCTTGCACGTCGTAAAGATATTTGCGCGCCTCAAGCCGCATATAGGAGTGTCTTGCTCTGCTCAATGCTCTGGCGAAAATATGGGTTACGAATAGCGGATGCAACTACCAGGTCGACCGGCCGCTCAAAGAGCCCTTCCAGCGCCTCTTTGAAGCCGAAGAAGGCCGTTGCGTAGTCGCCGCACTGGAGCGGCTGGAACTCCACCAGGAAATCGAGGTCGCTGTGCTCGGAGTCGAAGACGCTGCTCAAAGCCGAACCAAATAGTTCCAGCCGAAGGATGTGAAATTCTTGGCAGAGGTTATCCAATTCGGAATGACGCGCAGTAATGACGCCTAAGCCGCCCTCGGTTTTGGAATTCGGGATGTGTATCGTTCCCATAGTTACGATGATACCCCGATCTCGAATTACCGGTACGACTCGTCGCGGTGAATCACGAACTCCGGATAGGCCCCGCCGCCCAGCTCGTGCAGGTCCATGCCGATGCGCTCGCCGTCGGGATCGACGCGGAACGCGACCACGCGATTGAGCAGGGCAAAGAGTAAATAGACCAGGGGCAGTACGAGACCAAGGAGCGCCGCAATGCCCACCAGTTGCGCCGTGAGCTGGCCGGTCTGCGGCGCAAAGAAGCCCGCGGCCACCAGTCCCCACAGCCCCGATGCGCCGTGCACGGCGATGGCGCCCGAGGGATCGTCGATGGAGATCGCCAGCTCCAGCACCTCCACCAGCAGCGGCGTAAAAAAGCCGGCCACGGCTCCGGCAAAGATGGCTTCCAGCGGCGTGGAGAGCGCCGCGCAAGCGGTGGATGTGACGAGGCCGGCGAGCCAGCCGTTGGCGCAGAGGCTTGCGTCGGGCTTGCCAAAGCGGATCCGCGTAACGGAGTAGGTGGCCACCAGCGCCGCCGCAGCCGAGAGCAAGGTATTGATGGCCGTGCCCGGCAGCGTCGCCAATGGAGCGTGCAGCCAGATCACCGCGCCGGCTGCGTTCCATGCCAGCCAGCCCACCAGCGCCAACAAGCAACCGAACAGCACATACACGGCATTGTGGCCGGGCATCGCGGTCGACAGGCCCTCGCGGGGAAACTTGCCGCGGCGCGGTCCTGCAATCCACACCAGGGCCAACGCGGTGAGCCCTCCGAGAGCGTGCACGGTTGCCGCGCCTCCGGCGTCCAGAAATCCCGCGCCCAGCCCGAAGTTCGCGCCCAACTGCGCGAGCCAGCCGCCGCCCCAGATCCAGTGCGCGGCCAGAGGAAACACGATGCCGGCCAACACGGCCGCCGACGCGCATCCCGCAGACAGCCGCCAGCGGTCCGCGCCCGAGCCCCACGGAATCAGTGCGGCCATGACCACCGCCATGAATTCGAAAAGCAGCGCAAGTTGTGCCTGCGGCGCGGCCGATCCCAGCCCGTGCATCAGAAAAGGCCCGCGCCCGAGTACGCCCCAGGTCTTTCCGGCCGCGTGAAACGCGGCCTCCGAAGTTCCAAGCGTTCCGGCGAACGATGCGCCCACCAGCGCAAACGCGATCACGGCTACCGCTGCAAGAACCAAACTACCCAGCAACGCCTGTGCCGCGGAGCGCGACCGCCCCAGGCCGGTATTGATGAGCGCGATACCGGCAATGGCCAGCGGCGCGAGCAGCAAAAGCGCAAGCGTGAGCGCGAAAACGGCTTCGCTCATCGCCGCCGCGGGCACGGGTGTCATGGGAGTCATGGCGTTCATGGGCGGCTGGCTCCCTTGGCGGGCATGTGGCCGCGCGCCGCCACCACAAGGCCCATCGCCTCCACCGCCAGGCCGCAGATCACAAACGCCATCTGCCGCGTGGGATCGGGAAACAGCGCCAGCGCGGCGAGCGCGAGAAAGAATCCGGCTGGCATCACCAGCAATCCGGCGTACTTCATGTGCTTCCTCTTCCCTGTCGGGCCTTACATGGGTGCTGTGCCGGCCGCGCCGGAGGCGAAAAGCAGCCGCCAGGGCCGAAACGCGAGTCCCGCGCAGTGAGATGTTGCTGAGAGCGTTGGTTACGCCCTTATGAATTCTACCCTTATGAATTCTAAATGGCCCGTTGCGCCGCGCTGCCGCGGCGGCGCGGGCAAACGCACGAGAATGATGAATCATCGTTCTGAAAGGGCTCGGCTTCAGCCGTGCCGATGGATGCGTCAAAAACGGCCTTGGCTTTAGCCGCTGAGGGATGTACTTTGCCGCGCAACCACATCCCTCAGGGCTAAAGGCCAGACATTTTCGTGGCAGCTTTCTCCGGCACGACTGAAGTCGTGCCCTTTCAAAGCAACTCTCTCCAAATCTCTTTGTTCATGCGATTGCCCTGCCGGCGCCAGCTCTCGAGGAATGGCGATTCACACTGTGGGAGCAATGGGCGAGCCTTTATAGATTCCTTTCATGCGGCGGAAAATAATGGACTGTGCAGAATATTAATGTTTCTGACCGCGCGCGCAAGCTGGTTCCCCTGGTTCTCGGCATCGTCACCCTCGCCGGCGTTGTGCTGCTCTTTGCCGAAGACGCTGTTCCTCGGCTGTTTCCCGCAGGGAGTCATGAGGTTCTCGCCGCGTTTTCCCTGGCCATGATCGCTTGCGCCTACATGGTTTTTCAGTTGGCGCATCATCGCCCCCTGGCGGAACTGGCGAAGACGATTCTGTTGGCGGCGGCCTTTCTTTTCTGGGCAGCGAACCAGCTCTGGCCAAACCTTCCCCAGGCATCGCTGTTTAACGACATTGCCATCGGGCTCTTCGTCCTGGATGTATTTTTTGTGATCGTGGGCTGGCCGGCTGGGCCGAACGGTAGCGTTCTGGACGACGGCTGCGGGAGCAGCGCGAAAGGGTGCAGTTGCGGTTGCGCCTGCTGCGATGGTTCGCCCCGCGTGCGCTAAAATTTCCTCAGTGCAACCGGAACAATTTACTTATCCGCCCTTGAGCGAACCGCTCGTGGAAGCCTACGGCGGCGCATTCGAGTGCGTCTTTGTCGTTCTGCATCCCTTCGTGCGCGTTCCCGCGGAGCTGGCCTGGAGCGCCACGCATCGGTATCCAGGCGACGCCGAGATCGCCGTGCGCGGCGAGAAAGTCCCGTGGTCCGAAGTCGCGGCCCGTACGAGCCTGAAATCCTGCGCGCGCATCAACCAGGCGCTGCTCACGTCCATCGGCTCGCTCTCCGATCACGTTGCCGACCCCGCCGGCCGCGACAAATTGCAGCGCTTCCTCGAATCGCAGCCCATCTGGATGCCCACCGAAGGCCGCTTCGAGCCGCTTCTCCAGCCCGACTTGCTTCACATCTTCGCGGAAGCGGAAGCGGACGAGCTCATCTTCGTCCCCGAATTCCCGAACACCGATCCCGTCGTTCGCCTGCCTCTGGCCAGCATGAGAAACGGGGCAAATCTGTTTCCCGAGGGCCCGTTTCCCGCGCGCGGAACCCTCCTTGCCCCCGACCATTCCTTCCTCTTTACGGTCGATTGGGACAGTTTCTTCACCCTCTTCTACGGCGCCCGCTCCTTCGTAACGCGCGTCGCCGCCGGATTGAACCTCGAAGGCTTCTTCACCACGCCGAACACCGAGCACGCCTGGTACAACTACTCCTTCGGCTGCGCCACAGTGACGCTTTCGCCGGAGCACTGGCAGACGACTCAGATTCGGTGACGTCTATTCGGGTATAGCCATGAACAACATCAGATTGATCCAAGCATCGCTTTTCGCACTCTTGCTTTTGGCTCCGCTGTCTGCATTTGGGCAGAAGCAGAGGACGGTCACATTCATCGACAGTTGGCACGATTTCCCCGGCCCGCAGGCGTATAGAGACGCGCACAGCGGGACGCTGTATTACGTGGAATCGGACGGTAGGCACGTGGCGGCAATCTCCAAGCAAGGAAAGCTGCAGTGGGTTCGGGATCCATTCAAAGACGCGCATTTGGAGGCCTACCGCACCGACAATGCGCAGATCATTTCCATCGGAGAAGCTACTTGGTGGGGAGAAGGGCCTCCGTCGCAGTTTCGCGGGCGTGTGGTCATCACTTTCAATTCCTCGCAGTTTGGAGCACTGGACCCCAAGAACGGCGATTTTGTGTTCCTCGGTCAAAACTAAGAACGCAGACGCGTTCCTGGCGTCCGTGTGGCCCAACTGAGCGGATCCAACGCCTGGGTTACGACGAAGCGCGATGTCTGTGGCGCATTGATGCTTCGCCATGATATTTTCTTCATGAACATCCCAACTTCTGGTACAGCAAGCGCCAGGAGAACGGGGTTGGTTTCCTCAGAATCGCGTTTGTCACAAGCGGTTTTCTTTTCAGACGATTGCCTTCCGAATTTAGGAATAAATATTTCGTATTTTTTCGGCAACTCGTGTGTTGCGAACGGCCTGCGTGCGCTATAGTGAAATTTCGGGCTTCCCCGTCCTCAGCAGAGCTTTATCGCAGAGCGTTCCTTGTACACCACCCATGTGACCGCCAGCACACGCGGCGCATGTACAACGACAGTCAAACCGGGATTCGTTCATGGCGCAAATCTTCGACCGCAGCTCCAATGCACTGGCTCGCATGAGCCTGGTGTTGACGGGGTTGATCGTCATCGCTTTGGGGGTCACGCTCGACCAGTTGCAGCGCTCGCCGTGGGTCACGCGGCAGGGGCAGCGCGCGGAGCAGCCGGTTCCCTTCAGCCACAAGCATCACGTTCAGGGCCTCGGCCTGCAATGCCAGTACTGTCACACCACAGTGGAGAAGTCGAGCTACGCCGGCATTCCGCCCACGCGCACCTGCATGAACTGTCACGCGCAAATCTGGACCAACGCGCAACTGCTCGAGCCCGTGCGCCAGAGCTGGTACACCGGCCAGTCCATCCCCTGGATCAAAGTCCACGACCTTCCTGACTTCGTCTACTTCAGCCACGAAATTCACGTGAATAAAGGCATCGGCTGCGAAAGCTGCCACGGCCGCGTGGATGAGATGCCGCTGATGTACGAGCAGAACACGTTGCAGATGGAATGGTGCCTGGATTGTCACCGCAATCCGGCCAAGAATCTGCGCCCCACCGGCGAGATCTACAACATGGCCTGGGAAGGCCCGCGGGACGATAGTCCAGTGTGGTGCGCGGCGGCTGATAAATCTGGTGCCCCCACCGCGCAAAGCGTTGTCTGCACGCAAAAGGATCCGGGTTCGGCTAGCTCCCAGGTGGCTTCATTGATGTTGCCCAACGCAGGCGCAAAGGGACTGGCCGGCGACGTCGCCGCCGCATTGCCATCGGCCGCTCCGGTATTTCAGAAGTTCACCACCCAGGAGGACATGGGCAAATTCCTGCTGGTTCACTACAAAATTCGCACCCCGAAAGACCTGACCAGCTGCGAGGTGTGCCACCGATGAGCAGCGAGATGAAAGAAAAAATGACGCTCGAGCAGGTGCGCGCGGAGCTCAAAGGCGCGAAGGGGAAAAAGTACTGGCGCTCCCTCGACGAGCTGGCCAACACGCCCGAATTTCAAGCCGCGGTGGAGAAAGAATTTCCTTCAGCCGCGCAGGAGTGGATCGATCCCGTCTCGCGCCGCGGTTTCCTCAAGGTAATGGGCGCTTCGCTGGCGCTGGCCGGTCTTGCCGGCTGCACCAAGCAGCCCGACGAGCCCATTTATCCCTACGTCAAGGCGCCGGAAGATCTGATTCTCGGCAAGCCCATGTACTTTGCCACCGCGCATCCGTTTTCGACCGGCGCCGTGCCGCTGCTGGTCAAGAGCGACGAATTCCGGCCCATCAAGATCGACGGCAACCCCGAGCACGCCTACAATCACGGCGGCTCCGATCCGTATTCGCAAGGCACTCTGCTCGATCTCTACGACCCCGACCGCTCGCAGCACGTCACCTATAAAGGCGAGGGCCGCGAGTGGGCCGAATTTGCTGAAGCCTTCCGCGATAAGGTGATTTCGACCAAAGACGGAACCGGCATTTACTTTCTGAGCGCCACCATCACCTCGCCCACGCTGGCCCGGCAGTGGCAGGAAGTGCAGAAGGCGTTTCCCAACGCGAAGCTGGTTCAGTACGAGCCCGCCATTGCCGGAACATTTCTTGAAAAAGGGTTCAACGTTCAGTACGACCTGAGCCAGGCCGACGTGATCGTCTCGCTCGATGCCGATTTCCTCTCCGGCGCGAGCTATCCCGGCTTCCACAAATTGGTTCGCGACTACGCCGCCCGCCGCAAGCAGCCGGAAAACGGCATGAACCGGCTCTACGCGGTCGAAAGCTCGACGACGACTACAGGCATGAAGGCCGAGCATCGGCTCGGGCTGAGGGCCAGCGAGATTCCGTATTTTGCAAAAGCGCTTTACGCAGAAGTGGGCCCGACAGACAACCCGGCTCCCTCCTACGCATGGACCGCCGAGCAGCAGAAGTTTCTTGCTGCACTCGTGAAGGATTTGAGAGCCAGCGCGGGAAAGTGCGCACTGATTCCGGGGCTTTACCAGGATCCGTCGGTTGCCGCGCTGGCGATGGCCATCAACAACGCGCTCGGCAATGTGGGCAAGACGGTTTTGGTCAGCTCGGAGCCAGCGATTCCGCTGCCCAGCGACCAACTTGGCGATTTCAAGTCGCTGGTTGCGGATCTGAACGCGGGTAAGGTCGATTGGCTGGTGATTCTCAACGCCAATCCAATCTACAACGCGCCCGCCGATCTGAATTTTGCCGACGCATTCAACAGGGCCAACACGGTTGCCCATCTCGGTTCGCACTACGACGAGACCGGCCAGCAGTCGCACTGGCATATTCCCGCCGCGCATTATCTCGAGTCGTGGTCCGACGCACGCGCTTACGATGGCACGATTTCCGTTGTGCAGCCCATGATCGATCCGCTCTACGGCGGGCGCTCCGCGCATCACGTTTTCCAGACGCTGCTGAACAATCCGATGGTGAGCCCGTACGATGCGGTGCGACAGACGTGGCAGTCCACGATCAAGGGCGACTTCGAAACCGGCTGGCGCAAGGCGCTGCACGACGGTTGGATTGCGGACACAGTTTCGAACAACGCGGCAAAAACTAGCGTCGACGTCGCCTTCCACGGCGCAATTCCCACGCCCACGCCGAAGGATTCGATCGAAATCATCTTCCGTCCCGACCCCAACGTCTACGACGGCCGCTGGGCCAACGTGGGCTGGCTGCAGGAGCTGCCCAAGCCGGTCACGAATCTAAGCTGGGACAACGCCGCCATCGTTTCAGGAGCCACGCTCAGCAAGTGGAACCTCGAAGAAGACGACATTATCGAAATCACCGTGGGCAACGGCCGCGTCAAGGCGCCGGTGATCGTCGCGCCAGGTCATCCTGATAACTCTGCCACCGTCTATCTCGGCTACGGCCGAGAGGTGGGCCGCGTGGCCGGCGGCGCAGGATTCAACGCTTACCTGATTCGCAACACCTGGGCGCCGTTTTACGCCACGGGCGCGGTGAAAAAGGTCGAAGGCAAGTGGGGCACCGCGATCACCAAGAGTCACTACCAGGATCAACGCGGCAAGACCTTCGGCCAGCAGGGCAACGGCAACAATTCGCTCGAAGCCGATGAGGCGATCGGCGAGCGCGGCATCATTCGTTACGCATCGCTCGAAGAGTTCAAGGCCAATCCGAACTTTGCGCACGAAGGCGAAGGCCGCGAAACGCCGACCAACGACACGTCGTTATTCCCCAACTGGGAGTACAACGAGGCCAACGCCTGGGCCATGTCCATCGACATGAACAGTTGCACGGGTTGCAATGCCTGCATCGTGAGCTGTTATGCCGAAAACAACATTGCCGTGGTGGGCAAGCAGCAGGTGAGGATCGGGCGCAACATGCAGTGGCTGCGCATCGATTCTTACTTCGAGGGCGATCTGGCCGCGCCGCGCGCGCACTTCCAACCCATGGCTTGCCAGCACTGCGAGAACGCGCCCTGCGAGCAGGTTTGCCCGGTCGGCGCAACCGTGCACACGCCGGAAGGCCTGAACACCATGGTCTACAACCGTTGCGTGGGCACCCGCTACTGCTCCAATAACTGCCCCTACAAGGTACGGCGGTTTAACTTCCTGCTCTACAGCGATTACGAAACTGAAAGTTTGAAATTGATGCGCAACCCCGACGTGAGCGTGCGCTCGCGCGGCGTGATGGAGAAATGCAGCTACTGCATCCAGCGCATCTCGGCGGCCAAGATCGAGGCCGACAAGGAGAATCGCAACATTCGCGACGGCGAGATCGTGACCGCCTGCCAGCAGGCCTGTCCCGCGAGCGCGATCACCTTTGGCAACAAGAACGACAAGGAAAGCCGCGTGTCCAAGCTGCGCGCCCAGCAACGCAGCTATCAGGTGATCGCCGACATCAATACGCGTCCGCGCACCACCTACGTGGCCGAAGTTTTGAACCTGAACCAGGAACTCGAAGTGACGCCGACGGAGCACGATCCGGCGTAAAGACAGGGACTAAGGGACTAGGGGACTAGAAAAGTAGGGACCAAGCCACTCCAACGAGCAAAGACCGCTCGCGGGGGCCGCGGCAGGGAACAAGAACGGACCATGGCGACCAAAGAAATAAAACCCGCCGATCAATGGGTCGACCCCGCGACCGGGGAATTCCGAGTGGTCGCGCCGGGGCAGACCTTCCGGTCGATCACCGAGAAAATCTCGGCCCTGGTGCTCACGCCGCACACGCCGATGGGCTGGTTTGCCCTGTTCACCGTGGCAGGCGGCGGCGCGGTGATGCTGTTGACTGCAGTCACCTGGCTGTTCTTGAAGGGCGTCGGCATCTGGGCCATTTCGCAACCGGTCGCCTGGGGCTTCGCCATCATCAATTTCGTCTGGTGGATCGGTATCGGCCATGCCGGGACGCTGATCTCGGCCATTCTGCTCCTGTTCAAACAGACCTGGCGTAACGCCATCAGCCGCTTTGCCGAGGCCATGACCATCTTTGCCGTGGTTTGCGCGGGCATGTTCCCGCTGATCCACGTTGGGCGCCCATGGTTGGGTTACTGGATGCTGCCGTTGCCCTTCACCATGAACGTGTGGCCGCAGTTCCGCTCGCCGCTGGAGTGGGATGTGTTCGCGGTTTCGACGTACGCCACAATTTCGGTGGTGTTCTGGTACATCGGCATGGTGCCGGATCTCGCCACTTTCCGCGATCGCGCAGATTCGAAACTCGCCAAGTACTTCTATGGGATTCTGTCAGTGGGCTGGCGCGGCTCGGTGCGCCACTGGATGCGCTACGAGACGGCATCGCTGCTGCTCGCTGGCCTGGCCACGCCGCTGGTGCTCTCCGTACACACCGTCATCAGTTTCGATTTCGCCGTGGCCGTCCTGCCCGGATGGCACACTACCATCTTCCCGCCCTACTTCGTTGCCGGCGCTATCTATTCCGGATTCGCCATGGTGCTCACCCTGGCCATCCCGCTGCGCAAGTTCTATCACCTGGAGTCGCTGGTCACCGAACGGCACATCGACAACATGGGCAAGGTGATGCTGGTAACCGGCTTCATCGTCGGCTACGGTTACGGCATGGAAGCTTTCATGGCCTGGTACTCAGCCGATCACTGGGAGGCATTCGCTTTCTGGAACCGCATGTTCGGTCCCATGGGCTGGGCCTACTGGGTGCTGATCGCAAGTAACCTGGTGATTCCGCTGACCACGCTCTGGTCGCGCAAGCTGCGGACCAACATTGCGTACATGTTCTTCATTTCGATTGTTGTGAATACGGGCATGTGGTTTGAGCGCTTCGTCATCATCGTGACCAGCCTCTACCGCGACTTTCTGCCGTCGTCGTGGGGAACCTATCGCGCCACCAAGTGGGACTACATGACCTTCGTGGGCACGCTGGGTTTGTTCACCACCCTGTTCCTGTTATTTGTGCGCTTCCTGCCCATGATTCCCATGAACGAAATTCGCCTGATTCTGCCGCAGGCCAAGATCAAGCCCAAGGCCACAGTGGAGGCGGGAGACTGATATGCCTGCACGCGAAGGAGTTTACGGCCTGTTGGCCGAATTCGAGACCCCGGGCGATCTGGTGAGAGCCGCGCAGCAAGCGCGCCTGGACGGCTGGCGGCGCATGGACTGCTATACGCCCTATCCCGTCGAAGAAGCGGCCGAAGCCATCGGTTTCCATCGCAACAAGGTGCCGCTTTTGACGCTGATCGGCGGGCTGATGGGCGGCACTGCTATGTTTCTGCTGCAAGTGTGGGTTTCGGTGCTCGCTTATCCGCTCAACATCGCGGGCCGCCCCATGTATTCGTGGCCGGCCTTCATCATACCCACCTACGAGTGGACCATTCTCTGGGCCGGCCTGTCGGCGGCCTTCGGCATGTTGGCTCTCAACGGCCTGCCGTCGCTTTATCATCCGTTATTCAACGCGCCCAACTTCCGCGACGGCGCCACCACCGACAAGTTCTTCCTCTGCCTGGAGGCATTCGATCCCAAGTTCGATCGCGCCGAAACCAAGGCCTATTTGGAAAAGTTCAAGCCGAATTCAATTGTGGAGGTGGAGTACTGATGAAAGTCCATCTCACAAAACGCTATGTCATCCTCACAAAACGCCATGTCATCCTGAGCGAAGCGAACCCTTCACGCAGTGAAGGGGGAGCGGAGTCGAAGGACCTGCATTTGTTTTTGCGGACGAATGTGAATGTCCCGTGCCCCATCCTTTCGCGCACTTTGCGAAAGGGTGGGAGAGCAACTCTCTTCGCCGGAATCGCCGGCCTGCTCCTCGTCGCCGGCTGCCGCCAGGACATGCAGGACCAGCCCAAGATGCAGCCGCAGCGAGGCTCCGATTTCTTCGCCGACCATCGCGGCGCGCGTCCCCAGGTTCTTGACACCGTGGCCCGCGGCCAGCTCCACGAAGACAGCTACTTCTACACCGGCGTGGTGCAGGGGCCAAATGGTTACAGGCAGGAACTCGACCAGATGCCCTCCGAGATTCCCGTCACCCTCGACGTGCTCCAGCGCGGCCAGGAACGCTTCAACATCTATTGCACGCCCTGCCACTCGCGCGTAGGCAACGGGCTGGGCGAGATCGTGCAGCGCGGCTTCAAGCCCGCCGGCAATCTCCACGACCAGGTGCGCCTGTCGCAGCCTCTCTCGCACTACTTTTTCGTGATGACGCATGGCTACGGCGCCATGCCCGACTACTCGGCGCAACTGCCGCCAGCCGATCGCTGGGCCGTGGCCGCGTACATCCGCGCCCTGCAGCTCAGCCAGGCAGCCACGGCGAAGGATGTGCCCACCGGCACCCAGATCAGGAACCTGAAAGACGTTGCAAGCGGCGAAGGGCATCCGGAATACGCTCAGCCCTGGCCCATGCCGACGACGGCGGTCCAGGCTTACCCGCCCGTCTCGAGCCAGGGAACGCCGGGCATGGCTCCGGCTTATCCCGCGGATCCGACAATCACGATTCCGAAGACAGCTCCGCCTGCTGCGGGGAAGAAATGAAAGGGACAAGGGACTAGAACTGGTTGCATGACTCCGGTTTTGAAAGGGCACGGCTTCAGCCGTGCCATGAAGGGCGCATAAACAGTGGGGCTTTAGCCCCTGAGGGACGTTTTTCAATCCGCCCCGAGGATTTATGCAAGCAGCTCTAGGCACCGTGAACTAGAAAATAGGGAACTAAGGGAGCAAGGCAACAGGACGAGCGCACATGGATATGGACCACAACCCGCACACGAAGCAACTCCCCGCAGAGCTCGGCGCGCCGGCTTTTGTCGACGCCTGGAAGTCGCGTGCGCTCGTGATCGGAGCAGTCTTCGCTGTGATCGCCGTGATCCTGGGATTTCTGGGCCAGGCGCAGGACGGTCTTGGCTGGGATCACTTCCTGCGCGCCTGGACGTTAGGCACCATGTGGACCTGGGGCCTTTGCGTTGGCGGTCTCGCGTTGCTGATGGTGCAGTACTGCTCCGGCGGCAAGTGGGGATTGTTGCTGCGCCGGCCGCTCGAAGCTCTCAGCCGCACGCTACCGGTCATCTTCGTTTACTGGCTGGTGATCGCCCTGTTCATGAAGCGGCTTTACCTGTGGGCGCAATTCCCCACGGCCAGCGACACCGCCGCGGCCCTCAAAAATGGGGTCTTGAGCGAAATCCAGGCCCACTGCATCGACTTCAAGCGTCCCATGCTGAATGCGGACATGTTCTGGGGCGTCGGCCTGTTCTGCTTCGCCATCTGGGCTTATTACGAGATACGCCTCAACGCGCTCGCCCTCCAGCGCGAGGCTGACCGGCCTGGGAACACGCCCTACTGGATCAAGAGATTTGAAAACATCAGCGGTCCCGGCATCCTCATCTACGCCCTCACCATGTCGGCGTGCGCCATTTACTGGGTGATGTCGATGGATGTTACCTGGTTCTCCTCGGTCTACGGCCTGCTGTTCCTGGTCGGCCAGGGCTACCTGGTGCTGGCCTTCTGCATCATCGTGACCATCTCGCTCTCCCGCGCCGAGCCTTTCAAGACCATCCTGCGCCAGACCGAGCAGCACGACCTGGGCAAGCTTGCATTTGCTTTTGTGATGCTCAACATCTATCTGAACTTCGGCCAGTTCCTCATCATCTGGTCCGGTAACCTGCCCGGCGAAATCAACTGGTACCTGGATCGCATCCGCGGCAGTTGGGGCGTCATTATCACTCTCGACTTCATCTTCCACTGGGTGATTCCCTTCAGCATGCTGCTCTCGCGCGACCTCAAGCGCAACAAGAAACGCCTCCTCCGCGTTTGTCAGTGGATGGTTTTCGCCCGCGCCTTCGACATGTTCTGGCTCATCGAGCCCAACTTCAAAGACGCGGCGCGCAATCTCCACTTCAGCTGGGGAATTCTCGAATACATTGCCGTACCTGCCGCAATGTTCTGCTTCTGGCTGGCCTACTACTGCACCCGCCTGAAGGCGCGCCCGCTGGTGCAGGTCAACGATCCGCACCTGGCGGAGATTCTGGAGCCTGAACATGCCAACGCCTAACGAATCTGGGCATAACGACCACGGGCATAACGTATTCGAACGCCCGGATCGGGACAAAGCCGCCCCGGAGAAAGTTGACGCCTCGCTGGGCTATGAGGCGAGCGATGTCGGCGTCACGGGCATTGTGGTGTTTATCGTGGCGCTGGCCATCTTTGTCGTGGTCGGCGGAGTGCTCTGCTACGGCATCGGCAAGGTCATCAACGCCCGCATGAACAAGGAAGACGGGCCCAACAGCAAGTGGACGAAGACCGTGGACGTGCGCCAGCTCGGCAACCTGCCATCGAATCCCGAGCTGCAGAACAAGATGGCGGAGATTACCCAGAGCTTCCCCACGCCGCGGGTCCAGGCCGACGACGGCAATCAGGACGTTGCCGACCTGCACGCGCGCGAAGATCTGCTGCTCTCGAACTACACCTGGGTCGACGAGTCGAAGGGCACAGTCAGGATTCCCATCGAGCGCGCCATGGAATTGGTTGCGCAACGGGGATTGCCCGTGGCGCAGCCCGCGCAAACGCAGTCGCCCCAAACGCACGAGCTCCAGACGCACGAGCTCCAGACGCACGAGCTCCAGACGCACGAACTAATGACCGGCGACAGCGCGCCTACGGTTCCCGTTCCTCTGACCAATGGCTTTGCGCGCACCGCGTATGAGCAAGGAGCAGGGACTAGGGACTAAGGACTAGAACTGGTTGCATAAATCGGGTTTTGTATCAGGGCACGAGTTTACTCGTGCCGAAGAAGGCCGGAAAACAAGGGGTTTTAACCCCTGAGGGACGCTTTTCAACCGGCTTTGAGCATCTATGCAACCGGCTCTAGATACTAGGGAACAGGGAACAAGGAACAGGGAACAGGGAACAAGGAACAGGGAATAGAGGCTTCATTGCAAGAAAGGCAAAATCGCGCCGGAGGCGCAATGTTCGTTAGCCCCGCGCTTCAGCGTGGGGATGGAAGATCAACCAACACAGGCGAGTCCCGTAGGGACGATGTTGGTCTTAAAGCCGGAAGAGCCGGAGAAAGGAGAGAATCATGAGCCAGAAAATGCGATACGCGAAACGCGTGGCGTCGATTGCCGTCGCATCGATTCTCTCGCTCGCCGCTCCGCTCCTTTCCGCGCAGGTCTCAAGCTACGGCGACAAGCAAGCAGGCCAGCCCAACGACCAGCCCCCGTCGATCCTGAAGGGCGTAGGTATCGCGCAGCATCTCAACACGCAATTGCCGCTCAACCTCACCTTTACCGACGACGCGGGCAAGCCGGTGGCGCTGGCCAGCTACTTCGGCAAAAAGCCGGCCATCCTGGCGCTGGTCTACTACCAGTGCCCCATGCTCTGTTCGGAGGAGCTCAACGGCCTGACCAGCGCCTTGCAAATGGTGCGCTACATTCCCGGCAAAGACTTCAACATCATCGTGGTCAGCATCGATCCCAGCGAGGGCACGGATCTGGCCGCGGCCAAGAAGCGCACTTATCTCAAGCGCTACGGCCGTCCTGAAACCGCCAACGGCTGGCATTTTCTTACCGGCACGCAGCCCAATATCGACGCGCTCACCCAGGCTGTCGGCTTCGGCTACGTCAAAATTCCGGCCGGCCCCGACGGCAAGCTCACGCAGTTCGCGCACGCCAGCTCCATCCAGATCGTCACTCCGGAGGGCAAGCTGGCCCAGTACTACATGGGAGTCGAGTACTCGCCCAAGGATCTGCTGCTGGGCCTCGACGAAGCTTCTGCCAATCGCATCGGCTCCCCGGTCGACAACATTCTTACCTACTGCTACCACTACAACCCCGAATCCAACAGGCACGATCTGATCATTGCGCGGGTGGTGCAGCTCGGAGGCTTAGTTACGGTCGTGCTTTTGGGCGGTTTCATGCTGATCATGTTCCGCAAGGACTTCAAGCACGCGCACGATTGGGCGAATCTGCCCCACGGGACAGCGAAGAAAGTGAACGGATAACGGAATGGACCACATCAGCCCAGTACTTTGGCAATTTCTTCAGAAGTGGTTGGAGCACTTCACGCTCTTCCCGCCGGAGGCGTCCACGGTCGCGCCCGAGTCGGACGCACTCTTTTTCTTCATGGTCCTGGTCAGCCTGATCGGGTTGACGCTCGTGGTGTTGCTGATTGTGGGCTTCTCCATCCTGTACAGCAAGAAGCGGCATCCGCAGGCCGTGCAAATCGAGGGCTCCACGCTGCTCGAAGCCACCTGGACCATCATTCCCCTGGGCCTGTTCCTGGTCATGTTCGTGTGGGGCGCATTGCTCTACTTCCGCATCTACACGCCGCCGGCCAACGCCATGAATATTTACGTGGTGGGCAAGCAGTGGATGTGGAAGGCCGAGCATCCCGGAGGCCAGCACGAAATTAACACTCTGCACGTGCCCATGGGCCGTCCCATCCAGATCACGCTCATCTCGCAGGATGTGTTCCACAGCTTCTCTATTCCCGCATTCCGCGTCAAGCGCGAGGCCATTCCGGGCCGCTACACCACGGTGTGGTTTCAGGCTACGGCAGTTGGAACCTATCACCTTTTCTGCACCCAGTACTGCGGCACCGACCACTCGGAAATGATCGGCGACGTGATCGTGATGACGCCCGACGACTTCAAGAAGTGGCTCGAGAGCTCGACCAGCGGCAACTCGCTGGCGCAGAATGGCGAGCGGCTGTTCGCCAGCCTCAGCTGCAACGCCTGCCACAACACACGGCCCGACGCGCGCGGCCCCAGCCTGGCCAATGTCTACAATGCCAGGCTCACGCTTTCCAGCGGACAGGCCATCACGGTCGACGACGCCTACCTGCGCGATGCCATTCTGAATCCGTCGCAGCACACCACGCAAGGCTATGCGCCCATCATGCCCACTTACCAGGGGCAGATCAGTGAAGAAGGCGTGATCGCCCTGGTCGAGTACATCAAGAATCTCGATTCCGACTATCGCGTTCAGCAAACTATCAACACCACCGACCTGCCTCCTGAAACTGAAGGCGGCAAACCGGCGGCCGGGGCCAAGGCGCCCGCGGCGCAGAAGGAGGTCAAGCCATGAGCACTACCACCGTCTCTACCATCGTCAGTCTTCCCGATCAATCCACGGCCAGGATTCCCAAGATGAACTTCCTGACCAGGGAGAACGGCCTGCTCAGCTGGCTGCTGACCGGCGACCACAAACGGATCGCCACGCTCTACCTGATTTCGATCACGTTTTTCTTCTTCATCGGCGGGGCACTGGCGGGACTCATCCGCCTGGAGCTGCTTACGCCGCAGACCACCCTGATGGCTGCCGACACCTACAACAAGGTGTTCACCATGCACGGCGTCATCATGGTGTTCTTCTTCCTGGTGCCGTCGGTGCCCGCCACTCTCGGCAACTTCCTGATGCCGATGATGATCGGCGCCAGGGACCTGGCGCTGCCCAAGGTCAACCTGCTGAGCTGGTATCTCTACATCATCGCGGGCTTCATGGCCATCTATACCATGGCCGCGGGCGGCGTGGACACGGGCTGGACCTTCACCACCCCGCTCTCGACGCACTACCTCAACACCCACGTCATCTCGACAGGTCTCGCCATCTTTGTCGCCGGCTTCAGTTCCATCTTCACCGGCCTCAACTTCATCGTCACCATCCACAAGATGCGCTGCCCGGGCATGACCTGGTTCCGGTTGCCGCTGTTCGTGTGGTCGAATTACGCGGCCTCGATCCTGATGGTGCTGGGCACGCCAGTGCTGGCCATCACCCTGGTGCTGGTCGTGCTCGAGCGCACCATGCACATCGGCGTCTTCGATCCCGCATTCGGCGGCGACCCGATTCTGTTCCAGCATTTGTTCTGGTTCTATTCGCACCCCGCCGTCTACATCATGATTCTGCCTGGCATGGGCGTCATCTCCGAAGTGGTCTCCACCTTCAGCCGCAAGCGCGTGTTTGGATATACAGCCGTCGCGTTTTCCTCGGTGGCCATCGCCGTCTTCGGCTTCTTCGTCTGGGCTCACCACATGTTCATCATGGGCATTTCCAACTACGCGGCCCTCATCTTCTCGCTGCTCACCATGCTGGTCGCGGTGCCCTCGGCCATCAAGATCTTCAACTGGGCCTTCACGCTCTACAAAGGTTCCATCACCTTTGAGACGCCCATGCTCTACGCCTTCGGCTTCATGGGCCTGTTTACTATCGGCGGGCTGACCGGCGTTTTCCTCGGTACCACCGGCACCGACATTCACTTGACGGAAACGTATTTCATCGTCGCCCACTTCCACTTCGTCATGGTGGGCGGCATGTTGATGGCCTTCCTCTCCGGCATCCACTTCTGGTGGCCCAAATGGACGGGCCGCATGTATCCGGAGAAGCTTTCGCAGCTGGCGGCCGTGGTCACCTTCATCGGCTTCAACTTCACCTTTTTCCCGCAATTCATCCTTGGCATGCTGGGCATGCCGCGGCGCTACGCCGCCTACCCGCCGGAATTCCAGGCACTGAATGTGTTTTCGACCGCGGGCGCGACCATTCTTGGCGTGGGTTATTTGCTGCCCATCATCTACCTCACCTGGTCGCTCAAATACGGCGCGATTGCGGGTAACAATCCCTGGCAGGCCACGGGTCTCGAATGGCAAACACAGTCGCCGCCGCTGACTGAGAACTTCCCTGAGATTCCCGTCATGGATCACGAAGCCTACGACTACGAGTGGCTGGAACGGCAGCAGGAAGGAGGCGTCTAGTGTCGGATAGCACCGCAATCGCGAACGGCGGCCACGCGCCTTCTAACTCCGCTAACACCGCTAACTCCGCTCACGGAGAGCATCCGCCGTATCAGCGCCATCACTTTGCCTCTGTCGAGCAGCAGGCAGACACCACCAACTTCGCCATGTGGCTCTTCCTGCTCACCGAAATCATGTTTTTCGGCGGCCTCTTCACGTCCTACCTGATCATGCGCAACTGGTACTACCAGGCCTTTGTCGTCGCCTCGCACCAGTTGAGCATTTTCTGGGGCACGGGCAACACGGTGGTCCTCATCGCCTCCAGCTTCACCATGGCCATGGGCGTCTGGTCGGCGGAGATGCGGCGCAGGAAATCGTTGCTGATTTATCTATGCCTCACGCTGGTCTTCGGCCTCACCTTTCTGGGCATCAAGGGCATCGAGTGGCACGAGAAATGGGAGAAGCATCACATTCCCGGCGAGCACTACAGCGTGCAGTCGTTCCTCAATCCGCAGTCGGACCCCGAAGTCTACAACGAGTATCACGACGCCCCGCTCCCGCCCGACATGGCGCAAAAGACCGAGGAGTATTTCTTCCTCTACTTCGCCATGACCGGCATGCACGCCCTGCACATGGTGATAGGCGTAGGCATCCTGGTGTTCATGATCTTTCGCGCCAAGGCCGGAGCTTACACCACGGGACACGTCACATTTGTTGAGAATTTCGGCCTGTATTGGCACTTTGTCGACATCATCTGGATCTATCTCTTCGCCCTGCTGTATTTGATCAGCAGGCATTAGCGTTGCGTCCCAGAAGTTCGCAACATAAATGACCGGTCATCCTGAGCGAGTTTTGGTGCGTATTTGCACCAAAACGAGTCGAAGGACCTGCATTTCGGGGCTTCGACATATGCTGTGAACTTCTGGGACGGAACATTAGCGCCGTACCGCCGGTCTCCAGAGGCTGCGGAAAAACTCGCTTGGCGAGGAGTCTTGTATCGGGGCACGACTTTAGTCGTGCCGGCAAACTCAGGTTTGGTTTTGAAAGGGCACGACTTTAGTCGTGCCGCCAGACTCAGATTCGGTTTTGAAAGGGCGCGATTTTAGTCGTGCCCGCAAACTCAGGTTTGGTCTTGAAAGGGCACGACTTTAGTCGTGCCAACCGACGAGCAAAATGATTTCGGGGCTTTAGCCTCTGAGGGACAAAACGCCCGCAGGAGAAATGCCATGAGCGAACAACACGAGCAGGAACAACACGAGCAGGAACAACACGAACAGGAACACCACATCGTAAGCCCCGTGACCTATGCGATCGTTTTCCTCTCGCTGCTGGTGGGCACGTCGCTTACGGTGCTAGCTTCCTATTTCGATCTCGGCGAGTGGCACATCGCCCCCGGCCTCACGCTGTTCTGGAATCCGGTAGTCGCGCTGGCCATCGCCACCGCGAAGATGATGCTGGTGGTGCTGTTCTTCATGCACGTGAAGTACAGCACCAAGCTCACCAAGCTCACCGTGGCTGCGGGCCTCTTCATGTTCCTGGTGCTGGTAGGCATGACGCTGGCCGACTACTTCACCCGCGCCTGGGGGCGGTGGTAAAAAAGGCAGCTTCTAGCTGCTGGCTCCCTGTGTCCTGTCCCTGCTGTCCGCATCAAAAATACTCGGTCATCCTGAGCGAAGTTTGGCCGATCTTTCGGCCAGACGGAGTCGAAGGACCTGCATTTCGGGACGCCGGTTGATGTTACGAACTTCGGAGACAACACACTAACTCCTAGCCTGAGGGCCGCCCGCGGGCGGCCCTCGGCATTTTCGCGAGAAACCTTCCAACCTGCAAGTGTCAGGCCGGAATTACCGCTGGATGGCCAAGCCTCTTCGCATGACCACAAAGGGCATTGTCGAATGTGACAAGAGTTGCCTGAATATCTGCTGCGAAGGCGAGCAGCCAACAATCTCCGATTGCCTTTGAGGCCGGCAGCGAGGCCATAGGCTTGGTCACTTTGCGGAAGGTGGAATCCACTCCGCGGGGTTCCAGATAGAATTCCACGGTTGGATCTTCGAGCCAGCGATCATATACCTGCCAAGCCTCTCTGAGCTTAAGGACTTGATTTCCCATCACGGCTGGGTTGGCCAGCAACCGCAACAAGCCGATCTGCGTGTAGCGGGAAAATATGAGTTTGTCGTTTGCAGAAACCAGGTTCCGCCACCGCCATGCGGCAGCGTGATGGCTATTCGCGGCGTCAGACAGGGCCAGCCAGATGTTCAGGTCAGGAAAAAACAAGGTCATGCGGATTTTCGTCCTTTGGGTACAAGGGGCCGCGCTTTCCGGTGTCGCGAATCAATGGGCCAGTCACTGGACGGCCCTTTTTGGGACCTGGATAGGTTTGTTCAATCGCATTCACGATCAGCGTTCGCATAGACGTGCCTGTATCTTCTGCCCGTCTACGAAGACGGTCGTGGAGCGGTTCGGGAATATCGACTGTAGTGCGAATCGCCATGACATGATTATGGCACAACTGGAAATTTGATGCTCTTCGTTTATCCCTCTGTCATTGCCCTCACAGCGTCGGCTTCGGCGGCTTCACCACGGTCCACGCATTCGCGCCAGTCACTTTCACCGGGCGGCGGAAGAGCTTATCGCCCTGCGCCACCCAGAGCCAGTTTTGGTCGCCAGTCCGGGAAAAAGTGATGGCTGTCAGCGGGCCGCCGCCGGGAACAGGCGGATTCAGAATCTCCACGATGCGCCCGTTTTGCATGGCAACCTGGATGCCAAGCGAAGTCGCGAAGTAGACCATGCCGTCGGTGTCTTCAGTCGCAGCTTGCGCTCCTGCGCGCTCCACGGGCTTAGTGGTCTCCGCTGTTTCCAGACGGTAAAAAGGCTCGCCGTTTACCAGCGAGCCATCGGCGGCAATCTGGAACGACCAGCTATAGCGCGAAAGGTCGTTCGTCGCGACGAGAAGTGACTGATCGGGCGAAAGTGCGAGCCCGTTGGCGGATCCGAATTCTTCACCGAATTGAGTGAGTTGCGCAGACACATGAATCTGGCCCGCCGCATCTATCATTCCGATCGAATCCGAGGTCGTTTGGAGGAAATAAATGACGCCGGTTCGCGTAATGACGAAGTCGGGTGCGCCGGGGATGGTCGCCACGGTTTTTTCGTCGGTTGCTGCTCCGTTCTCCATTTTCCACGAGACGATGCTGCGCGTGGATCTTGCATACAACCGGTCATCTGGGCCGATTCGTACTTTGTAGAAGTGATCGGAATTCCCCACAAGTTGTGTCACGTTTCCCGTCGTATCTACGCGTTCGACGGTCCCTGCGAAGCGCCTCGCGAAATAAACATTCCCGCTGCGGTCAGAGGTGAGACTCTCGGTTAACTCATTTAGATTGCCGACCTTTTCCCACGGCTTGTCGAGATAAACCGTCGAGAACACACGATTCGCAGTGTCGTATCCCGGCTCGCGCGCCGCAGCCGGCTCATGCACCACAATCGGCCCCGGATATTCGCGCCACAACCAACGCAGCGCATCGGGAAGTACCGCGCCTGCCTGCTGCGTGTTGTGCGCCCCCGTGCCCATCTCGAACTTCACGTCGTAGCCCGCGAACTCCAGCGCCTCAAACATCACCTGGTTGTTGATCGGCCAACTCCCGAAAGGCGAACTCCCGAACGGCTCGGGCAGCGCAATGTGGTCCTGCGCTCCGTCCTGCATCAAATTGCGGATCGGCTTTGGCTCCGTCTTCCGCACCAGCCCCGGCAGTGCGTCCGCGCCCTTCATCGACACGTACGTTCCGATAAAACTCAGCACGCGGTGAAACTGATCGGGCCGGTTCCACGCCGCCATGAAAGCGCCCACCGCGCCCGTGCTTACGCCGCTCAGTCCGCGGTCGTCGGGATTCTTCGACAGGTTGTAGTTCTTCGCGACCGCGGGAATCAGCTCGTTGAGCAGAAATTCTGCAAACCGCGGCGTCAGCGAATCGTACTCGTAGATGCGGTTGTAGCGGTTCTGGGCAGCATCGCTCACCACCGGCAGAATCCCCGGATCGACGAAGATCGCGATCATCGGCGGCAGGTCGTGTTTGGCGATTAAATTGTCGAAGACCACTGGCACGCGCATCCCGTTGCCCATCGCCTGGCTGCCGTCGAGAAAAATCATGAACGGCGTAGGTTTGCTGGCATCGTACTGCGCCGGCACGTAGACGGCGCAGTTGTGCGGTGTGCCGGGATAGGTCTTGCCCGGCGGCAGAACAAATTTTGTCACCTTACCCTTAGGCACGCCGTCCTGCGGTTGTGAGTCGGGCCCGAGAGTGGAGTCTTCCGCGGGCAGCGCCATGGCCGCGGAGAGCAGCAGAAGAGAAAACAGAATTGGTTTCATCGAAAACCTGGCTGTGAAATTTGACGTGATCGAATCGGCGGGAGAAACGCCCGCATGGCCTGCAACGCAACCATCCTACATGGCCCAACACTGGTTGAGAATGGGATTCAGAGATCGCACGTGATTCCCGCACCCACCCCGACGCCAGTCCCCGCCGCTCTCGCCGCCCTTGCCGACCAGCCCCGCGTGCTGGTGCGCCGCGCCGGTGCTCTACGCCGGGACGGCGCATGCGTCGTCTACTGGATGCAACGAGCAGTACGCGCCGTGGACAATCCCGCCCTCGACGTCGCCATCGAAGCAGCCAATCTTCTTGGCGTTCCAGTCGTCATCTACTTCGGCGTCATTCCCAACTACCCCAATGCCAACCTGCGCCACTACCACTTCCTGCAGCAGGGCCTGCGCGACGCCGCCGAAGACGCGGCCGAGCGCGAGATCGTATTCATCGTCCGACGCGCCCCCGATAAGCTCGAGGCCTTCCTCGAAGAGGTGCGCGCCGCGCTCCTTATCGCCGACGAAAACCCGTGCCGCGAGCCGGAACGCTGGCGTCGCGCGCTTGCTCGTCGACTCAGAATCCCTTACTGGACCGTCGACGCAGACGTCGTCGTTCCCTCGCGCGTCTTCAACCGCAGCTTCACGCTGTTGCACCACTTTCGCCCGCGCCTCCATGCGGAATTGCCGAAATATCTTGTTGCACCCCCGGCCGAGAGTGGCCCATACCCTAACTTCCGGCTGCACAAAAAGCTCGCACGCTTTTCGCTTTCCGAGGACATCACTGCTGGATTCACGAAGCTCGACCGCTCCATCCAGCCCGTCGACACGTTTACCGGCGGCGCCCGCTCCGCTCTGAATCGTCTACGCAAATTCATTGCGAACGATCTCGCCGCATACGACACCAACCGCAACCACCCCGAAGTCGCCGGCACAAGCCGCCTGTCGCCGTATCTTCATTTCGGCAACATCGGCCCGCTCAGCATCGCGCGCGCCGTCGAGAAAGCTGCGGGTTCTGGCAAAATCTCGTCCCAAACCAAAGAAAGATTTCTGGAACAATTAATCGGCTGGCGCGAGCTGGCAATTTTATTCGTGCGCCACGACCCCAGCTACGATACATGGGATTGCGCCGCGCCCTGGGCTCGCAAAACCCTCCTCGAGCACGCTTCCGATCCGCGTCCTTACAAATACACATTCGCCCAACTGGAGCGCGGCGAAACCCACGACGACCTCTGGAACGCTGCGCAGCGCGAAATGACCGTCACCGGCTGGATGCACAACACCATGCGCATGTATTGGGCCAAGAAAATCCTGGAATGGGCGCCCAACCCCGCCACCGCCTTCGACTGGGCCGTCATCCTCAATGATCGCTACCAGCTCGACGGCCGCGATCCCAACGGCTACGCTGGCATTGCCTGGGCAATCGTGGGCAAACTCGACCGTCCCTGGTTCAATCGTCCCGTATTTGGCCTCGTTCGGCCCATGACCGGCGCCTCGATGACAAAGAAATTCGACTCTGCCGCCTACGTCCGCCGGCACGGCAACGAGCGGGAGTGGAAATCATAGGAATTGGGATTCAATGCGACCCGATTTTGCGCGCATCACACCAGATTTCCTGGACGTGACGACCTGGGTTGGCCGCTGCACGCTGGTGAGGCGGCTTGAACCTGACAAGAATCCGAACCCGAGTTGATACAAGAGTTGAACGCGCGATCTGAGTCTCTCGAACTCGTGGTTTGCCGCTTACCGCCCCCTTGTGTCACGCATCACGCAGCAAATGCTTCGCCGCTGTCCTATAATGGGCCATTAATTCAAACCCGGAAGCCGCGTGTTTCGTTGAGCGTTATCCGATAGCTTTCGCGCTTATCCCCATTGGAAGATCTTCAGACAAGGGGAAGTGCGAATCCGATCTCGGGTGCGCGTCACGGAGCCAATGCTCGATCCGATCGTCTATCGCCCTGTTCGTCCTCACAGGGCAGAGAAATCCGACAGTCTCGCGCTTGCGCGGACACCGCGCGCCGGCTGGGCCCGCGCCGCGCTGGCCGCGGGTCTTCTCGCCTCAGGTCTTCTCATTGATCTGGCTTTTGGCCCCGCGCTTGGGGCGCAACAACCCCTAGCACTACCCCCATCCCAATCCATCGCACAGTCCGCGCCGCAATCTGCACCGCAGCCGCAGCATCTGCCGCCGCGCGTGGTTGCCGCCCAGCACTTTCTCGCGCAGCGCGGAGTCGTTCCCGGGCATCGCGCCGTCGCACGCTCGCTCTCTCCTCACCGTCTCAGCGCCGCGCTTTCCGCCCGTCCCATGGGAGCCTCACCGCAGATCCCCCCCAGCGGCCCCACCAGCGCCACCTGGCAACCGCTCGGTCCCACCGCCGTCCTCACCCCCGATTTCGGCCTCGTCACTGGCCGCATCTCCGCCGTTGCGCTCGATCCCTCCGATTCGACAGGCAACCACCTCTATATCGGCACCACCGGCGGCGGCGTGTGGAGCTCCACCAACGCGGGCGCTTCCACTCTTTCGAACATCGCCTTCAACCCGCTCACGGACGCTCTCAGCGCTCTCGGCGGAGCGGCAGACGCCTCCATCAGCATCGGCGCACTTACCGTGCAGCCGGGCGAGACCGGTGTAATTCTCGCCGGCACCGGAGATCCCAACGATGTTCTCGACTCCTACTACGGCGCTGGCATCCTGCGCTCCACCGACGGCGGCAACACCTGGAGCCTGATCCAGGGAACCTCCGACTCGGAAGATGGGCTCGGTACCCGCGACGTGGTCTTTTCCGGCGAGGGTTTTGCCGGTTTTGCCTGGAGTACCGTTAGTCCCCAGTTAGTCGTGGCTGCGGTCACGCAATCTTACGAAGGCGATTTGGTCGACGCGAACCAGCCGGATGTGAACTGCGAGGGCCTCTACTACTCCTCCGATAGCGGCGCCACGTGGCACCTGGCCACCATCACCGACGGTAGTGGTGCGGTGGTGCAATCGCCTAGCGTGTTGCCTCTCGGGCCAGCGGGAAATGCAGCGACCTCCGTAGTCTGGAACCCTGTGCGCCAGTTGTTCATCGCCGCGGTGCGCTATCACGGCTATTACCAGTCTCCCGACGGCATTACCTGGACCCGCCTTGCCGATCAGCCGAGCCCGGGACTTACCACCGTCCTGTGCCCCACCAACCCAGCGATTCTCGGCGACGTGGCTTGCCCCATCTATCGCGGCGCGCTCGCCGTCAATCCCCAATCCGGCGACACCTTTGCCTGGACCGTCGATGGCGACAATCAAGACCAGGGCCTGTGGCAGGACAAGTGCGCCATCAGCAGCGGCGCCTGCAGCAACTCCACCATCACCTTTGCTCAGCAATGGAGTACCACCGCTCTTGAAACCAGCACGCTTTACGGAGCGGCAACCATCGCCAACGGCAATTACAACCTCGCGCTGGCCGCGGTTCCCTCCAGCCAGGACACACTGGTGCTGGCTGGCGCCAACGACTTGTGGAAGTGCAGCCTGGCCATGGGCTGCGTCTGGCGCAACACCACCAACTCCACCACCTGCATGAGCGCCCAGATGGGCGAATTCCAGCACGCGCTGGCCTGGAACACCTCCAACCCACAGGAAATCTTTCTCGGCAACGACAGCGGCCTCTGGCGCTCGACAGACGCCATCGCCGAAACCGGCTCGGCCTGTTCCTCATCCGACTCCACGCACTTCCAGAACCTCAATGGCAGTCTCGGCTCCCTGGCCGAGGTGGAGAGCCTGTCGCCGGCTCTCATCTCGCCGTACACCCTGATGGCCGGCCTCGGCGTCAACGGCTTTGCCGGCGTCAAGGGCTCCGCTGTCACCACGGATTGGCCGCAGATTCTCTCCGGCTACGGCGGTCCCGTGGCCATCGATCCCAGGAACACCAACAACTGGTACGTCAACGACCAGCCCGGGGTCGCCATCTATCTGTGCTCGCAGGCAGCGCCTTGTACACCATCCGCTTTTGGCACAACTCCGGTCGTCAGCGATGCCGATGTCGCAGGCGATGGCGACGCCATGCCGCTGCCCGCGACCTTCCTGGTCGACCCCGTCGACGACACGCAATTGCTGGTGGCAACCTGCCGCGTGTGGCGCGGCCCGGCCGGTCCTGGCTGGACCTCCGCCAATGCCATCAGCCCCATCTTCTCCGGCGCAGCCTCCGCTGTGTCCTGCAATGGCAACGCGCTCATTCGCTCCATGGCCGCCATGCCTCTGGCCTCCGGCGGCGAGATCGTCTATCTCGGCATGTACGGCTCTGCCACCAGCGGCTTGCTCCTGCCCGGCCATGTCCTGAGCGCCGTCTACAATCCCGCGTCCGGCTCCGCGCCCACCTGGAACGATCTCACCCTGAATCTCGTTGTCAACAGCGTGCACGCACTCAACTACTACAGCCTCGACATCTCCAGCATCACCATCGATTCCCACGATGCCAGCGGCAACACGGTGTACGTCACCGTGGCAGGCATGCCCAATCAGAAAGAGGAAATTGAGACTGTGTACCGCACCCAAAACGGCGGATCTACCTGGACGGACATTTCGTCCAATCTGCCGTACGCGCCCGCCAGCAGCCTGGCGGTCGATCCGCAAAGCGCCAACACCGTCTACGTGGCCACCGATACCGGCGTCTACTTCACTTCCGAAGTTGCCAGTTGCGGGATATCGGCATCCAGTTGCTGGTCGGCCTTCGGCACCGGGCTTCCCGCCGCGCCTGCCGTGGCTCTCAGCGCCGCTCCCGCTTCCGCCTCCACGCACGTGCTGGTCGCGGCCACCTATGGGCGCGGCATCTGGCAAACGCCGCTCTGGACCGCAGGCACAGCCCTCAGCGCCGCATCTGTCGATCCTTCCGCGTACACCTTCCCCAATCAAAGCGCCAATTCCACCAGCACTGCGATCGCCGTCATGGTTCTCAACATCGGGAGCATCGCCCTAGCCCCCACCTCCATTGCTATCGGCGGCGATTTTAGCGAGACCGACAATTGCGTAAATCAGTCCATCGCTCCGGGTTCGAGCTGCACCATTGGGGTCACGTTTACTCCGCAAGCCCCCGGCCCGGTGACGGGCGAGATGATCATTTACGCCAACGTGTACGGCGGCCAGCTCAGCGTCGATCTCAATGGCGCCGGAACCATCTCCGGCACGGTCACTCTCGCCCCGGCCAGCGAAAGCTACGGCCTGATCGAGGAGGGAACGGTCTCCTCGGCGCTCACGATCGCCGTCGCCAACAGCAACCTTGTGCCCATTCCCATCAGCAGCCTCTCTCTCAGTGCGCCGTTTGTTCTTTCCGGCAATAGCTGCGGCGCCACCAGTCTCGCGGCCAACTCCGATTGCACGTTGCAGGTGGAGTTCGCGCCCACCACGACGGGCGCCTTCACTGGCCAGCTCACGCTTACCGACGGTGCGGGAACGCAAACCGTCCAGCTCAACGGAAGCGCCGGGGCTCCGCCCACCGACACCCTCAATCCCCCTGCGCCCGCCTCGCTCGCTTTTCCCGCGACCCCCGAGGGCCAGCTCTCCGCGGTGCAGCCCGTCACCATCACCAACAGCGGCGGCATGCCGCTCACCGACGTCGCCATCTCCATCAGCGGCCAGTTTCAGCAAACCAACAACTGCGGCACGCAGTTGGCGGCGGGCGCGGTTTGCACCATCGGCGTAGTTTTTGCTCCCACGCAGTTGGGCACGCTCAGCGGCACGCTCACGATCGCCGATGCCCTCAAAACCCAGACCGTATCCCTGGGCGGCGCCGGCGTAGGGCCGCCAGTCTTCAGCGTCACTCCGTCCAGCCTCACCTTCACCAATCAGCAGGTCGGCGTAGCCAGCGCGGCGCAAACCCTCAACATCGGCAACTCCGGCGCTTCGCCCATGGCCAACATCGGATTTGCGGTCACTGGACCGGCAGCCTCCAGCTACTCCGTCTTCTCCACCACCTGCGGAGCGCTTCTGAACAACGGCAGCAGTTGCACCGCCCAGATCGTCTTCACTCCCAACGCCACCGGTTCCATCGCGGCCGCACTCGTGATCTCGTCTTCTACCACCGGAGTCGCGGCGGTCTCGGTTCCCCTCAACGGCTCTGGGCAGATGTCGAGCGGCCTCACCGCGAATCCCGCCCAGCTCACTTTTGCCGTGGTCGCCGTGGGCCAGTCCAGCAGCGCGCAACCGGTCACCATCACCAACTCCTCCGGTTACGCCATCGGCTCGGTGACGCTGGCCGTCTCCGCGTCGTTCAACATTACGCAAAACAACTGCACCGGCAGCCTGGCTGCGGGCGCCAACTGCACAGCGTCAGTGGTCTTCGCGCCCAGCACCGGCGGCTCCGCCACCGGTTCGCTCACCGTCAGCTCCACGGGCGTGGCCACCCCAACCACCGTCGCGCTCTCCGGAATCGGCTTCGATTTCACCGTCGCCTTCTCCGGCCCATCCAGCCAGACCGTGGCCGCGGGCCAGCAGGCCAATTACACCCTGGTCCTCACTCCAATCGGCTCCAGCGGCACTTTCACCTTTGCCTGCGGCACGCTTCCCACCGACGCACTTTGCCTCTTTAGCCCCACCACGCAAACCCTCAATGCGGGCGTGCAGGGCAACGTCCTGGTCGAAATCTCCACCACCGCTAACAAAGCGCGTCTCGAAAAACCAGAATTCGGTAGACCGGGGCCCCCGGCGAACCTGCGTTTGGCTCGTTGGGGTGGTAGACCCGGCAAGCCCGGCCTCTGGCGCGCCCTGCCGCTCACTTGCGGCCTGCTGCTTCTACCGCTCGCGATTCGCCGGCGCCGCAAGATTTTTCAGCTCGCCGTGCTTCTCGCGATTCTCGCCTGCGGCATCTCCAGTTGCACCAGCTCCGGCGGAGGCACAGGCGGCACCGGTGGTTCCGGCGGCGGCGGCGGAGGCACGCCCACCGGCACCTACACCATTCCCGTCACCGTCACCGCCAACGGCATCTCGCATGCCGCAGACCTGGTCCTTACCGTGGACTGACCGCGGCCGCATTCACTCCTTCACTTCTTTCACTCCTTCACTTTTTTCACTCCTTCACTCCTTCACTTCTTCACCCCTTCACTTCTTTCACTGCTCCAGCCGCTATACTTATTTTTCGGGAATTCGCGAGAAAACTCCCAAATCAAGTCCGCGGAAACGCCGCCATGAGGACTGCCCGCGCATGACTGCCAAAGTAACCGTCGCAGATGTAGAGCGCGTCGCCGAGCTGGCGCATCTGGAACTGGCGCCGGAAGAAATCGAGCCCATGCTCCGCGACCTGAACGCCATCCTCGACTATGTCGCCGAGTTGAACCAGCTCGACACTTCGGGTATCGAGCCGCTCGCGCAAGTCGGCGAGCTTGAAAACGCCGCCATTCCTCAGCCGCGCCCGGATGTCGTCGCGACATCGCTCCAGCGCGCCGCCGTCATGGCGCAGGCGCCTGAAACCGACGGCGCTTTTTTCAAGGTGCCGAAAGTGATTGAAAGATAGGGAGTAGCCAGTAGGGAATAGGGAGTAGTGTGGTGATTCTGAAGCTCGCATCACAATGAAATTGTCATCCTGAGCGAGTCCCGGCGTGCCGGGACGAGTCGAAGGACCTGCATTTCGGGGCGCCGATTTTTGCAACGAATTTACGGGACTCCAACCAGGAACGCGTAGGGGAATCGAACTTGCCCACCGGGACAACAGCCGCCGAGAATTTCGTCGAGAAGCCGAAGACCCTGGCCGCGCTGCGCGACGACATTGCTGCCGGCCGCACCAAGGCCATGAACCTTGCTGCCAGCTACTACGCTCGCATCGAGGAAAAGAATCCGCGCCTGAATATCTACCTGAGCCTGACCAAAGAACGCGCCCTCGCACAAGCCGCGCACATCGATGATCTCGTGAAGCAAGGCAATCCGCTTCCCGCCCTCGCCGGCATTCCCATGGGTATCAAAGACGTGATGGTGATGCAGGGTGCGCCATCGACCGCGGGCTCCAAAATCCTCGAGGGCTACCGGCCTCCCTATGACTGCACCGCCGTCGCCAGGCTCGAAGCCGCGGGCGCCGTGCTGCTGGGCAAGCTCAACTGCGACGAGTTCGCCATGGGCTCTTCGAATGAGAATTCGGCTTACGGCCCCGTGCGCAATCCCGTCGACACCGATCGCGTTCCCGGCGGTTCGAGCGGCGGCTCGGCCGCGGCCGTGGCTTCGAATCTCGCCGTGGCCACGCTGGGCAGCGATACCGGCGGCTCCATTCGCCAGCCCGCCAGCTTTTGCGGCGTGGTCGGCGTGCTGCCCACCTACGGCCGCGTTTCGCGTTACGGCCTGATCGCCTTCGCGTCCTCGTTGGATCGCATTGGCCCACTGGCCGGCAACGTGCGGGACGCGGCGACTCTGTTGGGAGTGATCGCCGGCCACGACCCCAAAGACGCCACCAGTTCTCCGGCTCCCGTTGAGGATTACGCCGCCCAAAGCGACAAGCCCGCCACGGGTCTGCGCATCGGCGTTCCGGCGGAGTATTTCGCCGAAGGCCTCGACCCCGAAGTCCGCGCCGCCATCGAAAAGGGAATCGCCGCCCTCGAAGCCGCCGGCTGCATCATCAAACCGGTCTCATTGCCGCACACCAAGTACGCCGTCCCCACCTACTATCTCGTCGCCACCGCCGAAGCCAGCGCCAACCTTGCCCGCTTCGACGGCGTGCGCTACGGTCATCGCTCGCCGCGATCGGAAACTCTCTCCGCCATGTACTCGCACTCGCGCGATGAGGGATTCGGCGCCGAGGTCAAGCGCCGCATCTTCCTCGGCACCTACGCGCTCTCGGCTGGATATTACGATGCCTACTACCTCAAGGCGCAGCAGGTCCGCCGCATTCTCGCCGAGGAGTTCCTCCTTGCCTTCGCCGGAGTCGACGCCATCGTGACGCCCACCTCGCCCTTCCCGGCCTTCAAAATCGGCGAGAAGACCGGCGATCCGCTGGCCATGTACCTCGCCGACATCTACACCGTCACCGCCAGCCTCGCCGGCATCTGCGGCGTCACCGTGCCCTGCGGGACAACGAAAGCGGGCCTTCCCGTCGGCATGCAGATCCTCGCCCGCCATCTCGGCGAAAGCACGGCCTTCCGCGTCGCACGCGCCGTGGAAGCTGCGGGGATCTAGGGCCTGTAGTGCCTTGGGGGAATGGAGACAAGGCGGAATAGAGTTTGCGAAATGGCAGAATCCCCAATGCAAACGCGAAGATCGATACGGCAACTTCTGTTAATCGTTGCGCTCATGGGAATCGGCTACGCCTGTATTCGCACGCTGAGGTTTACAGTCGACGTTCTCAATTTCGTTTTTGTCTGTGCGTTCTTCGTAACGCCGTTTCTTGCGATTCGACCCGTCTTGCGTTTGCAGCGCATGCCCAGGATATTGGGGTTGATACTCCTCACTCCGTTGCTGTTGCTCTCATCTTGTTCCCTTCTGTATAAAGTCGCCTTTAACGGTCCTGGCCGGTCAGTTGAACGCACGGAACCGTTGCAAACCTTTCAGGTGGGAAACAGCACGATTCAGCTTCAGAGATATGAAAACGGCGGCGCTTTGGGGGTGCACGGTTTGAATCTGGAGCAAAGCAGACCCATTGTCCCCGGTCTACTCGTGGTCAGATCGGTTGATTTCTTCGACGACGCACACGAAGGAACTCTCTTCGTGGAAGGACCGTACAGGGTGAGGGTGCACGCGAAAGGGAGCTATTACAACAACGATTATCAAGTCGACAAAGTCTACTCCCTTAAGCCCTGGGTCTATTTTTGAGGTTCACTCCTGAAGACTATCCTTCCTCAGCGAGTTCTCTGGGAAGACCGACCTTCGGCCGGCGCAAGCCGAGGGAGTCTGATTCTGCGCTACAATCATCGCGCAGCATTTTTCCGCTCTGGCCCGTCGCCGGCGTGGAGTCGCGATTTTCCCAAAAGCGTGTTTCAGAGAATCCGTTTTGTAAAAGGGCACGGCTTCAGCCGGGCCGAATGCGATCGCAAAGAATGAAGGGGGCTTCAGCCCCTGTTTGGTCGCCGCTAGTGGGCGGATTCATGCATCCTCAGGAGACGCGCCTTCATGCACGCTCGGCGGAAATCTGTCCTTATTGCCATCCTCTTCGCAATGTTCTTTGAGTTCGCTCCGGCAGCCAGCGCTGCCCCGCGCAAAACCCACACCGTCGTTCTCGGCGCGGTCAGGAAAGTGCCGTATTCCAAGACCGGCGATCCCTCCGGCGCGACTGCCGGCGAGGACGCGCTCAAAATTCGCGCTCTGCTCGTCGATGGCGTCCTCAAGGAATGGACCACCGGCGACATGCACGACGTCACCGACCGCAGCTTTGTGGTGCGCCGCGTGATCCGCCTCAACGACGCCCTGCCCACCGATAAGCCGCCAGAAAAGCCCGCGCCAAATTCGGCGTCAAATCCCGCCCAGGCAGCCAGCCAATGGGTATGGCAGCGCGGCCCGTGGCTGCTGGTCGATCGCACCACCGGCCATGTCACCGCACTGCACCTGCCCGACTACGATCCCGGCATGAGCCAGGTGAGCTGGTTCCGCGATTACGCGGCCTACTGCGGCGTGACGGCGAGCGGCAAGAGTCTGTATGCGGTAGTGGCGCAGTTGGCCGTGCGCAAGCCGGTCCTGGCAAAAAAGCTCGCAGCCTTCGATCCTGAAAATCCATCCGGCCCAGCCTGCGCTCCGCCCGATTGGCAGCGCGAGCCGCTGCGCATCAGCTTTCATCCCACGGGCAAGGACGCCGTCAGCTACGACTTCATTCCCGGTTCGGCGGCGCTGGTGGAGGATTCGGGTGACGAAGATGAAACCCCGGCCCCCGCCCCGGCAAAATAAACTTGTAGCGCCAGTCTCCAGACCGGCTGTAGCGGGGGTCTCCCGACCCCCGCAGGGAAGGCGGTGATTGGCTCTGCCTCTGTTGCGCTCATTCCCAGCTGCGATGCGGTGAGCCGGTAGCGCCGAATGAATGGATCCGGCGATGACCGTTACGGTGCTCTTCCCTCCGCCAGTGCCAGAGCACCCAAATCATGAACCAGAGTGCGATTCCCACGGGAATCAGCCAGAGCGTAACGGCATCGATTTCGAGTTTCATGGCGATGAACCCTCACACTGTTTCCCACACGCGGGGAGCCCAAAACGGCTCCAGCGCAGCGGAAGAACCAGTAGCTCCAGAAGACGCCTTTCTCTGTAAAGAGAGAGTAGGGGATATGTAAGGAACCTATAAAAACGACGCCCCCGGGCGGCCGTCCCATCCTTTCCGCAAAGTGCGCGGAGAGGACGGGGCACGGCGTTTCTTGCTCCATCGCCCCGTCGCTCCCTGCCTTCTTGTTCCCTTGGTCCCTCGTTCCCTTAGTCCCTGTTTTCCCCGCTTTCTCGGTCCCTTGTTCCCTTGTTCCCTCGGTCCCTGTCCTTGACACCGAACCGGCCGCACATTTCTTATCAATCTAGGCTCTCTTTTTGGCAACCCGGGCGGGATGACTCTGGCGAGAACCGTTTTCTGCTCGCTCTGGTACTGAAAAGGGAAGCTGTGTCGAACAGGAAGCAGGCGGTAGTAGGGTTGCGCGGTGCGTACAGGCATGAGCTTCAGGTCCTGAATGGCGCGGCCAAACCCCTCCACCCAGAGCTTGGGCCGTTTAGAGACCGAGGCTCGGGAACCTTTCCCGGAGACAAATCTAATGGTCAGGCGCCGGCAGCATCGGCCGAGTGCGCCTGTGCCCAAAGCTGGTTAGCGCCGGCCGCGGAGCGAGTAAAGGACTTGAGGCAAGTATGAACCTTGTAGCAACTTTGGCATCGTGGGCGGCTGCACCCCCGGGAGCGGGTGGCGGCCTGGGGATGCTGCTCCCTATTTTGCTGTTTATTCCGCTGCTCTATCTGCTCATGATCCGTCCGCAACAGAAGCGGCAAAAGCAGTGGCAGCAGATGTTGACGGGCATCAAGGCCGGCGACCGGGTGACCACGTCCGGCGGCATCCGCGGCATCATCCTTTCCATCAAGGACGATTCCATCATTATTCGCGTCGCGCCCGACAACCTGAAACTGGAAGTGGCCAAGACCGCGATCGCCTCGGTCACCACGCAGGATGAGCCTTCGGCCTCCTGACAAGAGAATCGAAATCATGAAGAAAAATCTAAAGAACAAAATCGCCCTGATCTTCGCCGTGCTGCTGATTTTCCTCTATGGGATCTTCGGGATTCCGCAGGGAATCAGTGGGAAGGCCATGCGGGCCGCCATCTCCAATCGCATTCATCTGGGCCTCGATTTGCAGGGTGGCGTGCACCTGATTCTGCAGGTGCAGGTCTCCGAAGCGGTCAGCGACGAAACCGACAGTGCCGCGGCCCGCGTCCGGGATGCTCTCAAGACCGGCAACCTGACCTATTCCCAGGTGGTCAAGCCCGATCCCACCAAGCCCGAGCTGATCGAGGTCGACGGAACTCCCGCCGCAAAGGCCAGCGACGTGCGCTCCCTGCTCGACCAGAAGTTTTCGAGCGAATACGACATCAACGCCGGCAGCAGCGACAACTCCTGGACGCTGACCATGAAGCCGCTGGTCGAAAAGGACCTGGAACAAAAAACGGTTACACAGGCCATTGAGACCATCCGCGATCGCGTCGACACCCTGGGCACGTTCGAGCCGTTGATTGCGCCCTATAGCCTGGGCGACAACCAGATTTTGGTGGAACTGCCGGGCGTGAGCGATCTCGACAAGGTCAAGGCCATGATCCAGTCCACGGCGCGGCTCGAGATTCACGCTGTGGAGGGCGACGGCTCGGGCTTTGCCGATGAGGCGTCGGCATTGGCCAGCGTCAACGGAGTCGTCCCGCCCGACGAGGAGATAGTCCATGGCTCCGGAACCATGGCCACGGGCTCCGACTCCGACAAGGTCTTTATCATCGAGCGCGCCCCGGTCGTCTCCGGCAGCGACTTCCGCTCTGCCGATCCCAGCGTCAACTCCAACACCGGCCAGCGCACCGTGCATTTCACGCTCACTGACGAAGCCGGCAACCGCTTCTGGGATTACACCAGCGCCAATGTCGGCAAGTACATGGCCATCGTGATGGGCAACCGCATCCGCGAAGTCGCCGTCATCAAGAGCGGCATCCGCGACTCCGGTGAGATCGAAGGCGCCTTTACGGAAGACGAAGTCAGTGTGCTCTCCAAGATGCTGCGCACCGGCGCTCTGCCGGCTTCGCTCATCTTCCTTGAAGACCGCACTGTGGGCGCTTCGCTGGGCGCCGACTCCATTCGCGAGGGCGTTACGGCTGCCGTCGTCGGCGTGCTCGTGGTCATGGCCTTCATGCTCATTTACTACAGGAGCTCGGGCATCAACGCAGACCTGGCGCTGTTTTTGAACCTGGTCATCCTGCTTGGCTTCCTTGGCTACTCAGGAGCCACGCTCACTTTGCCCGGCATTGCCGGAGTCATTCTCACCATCGGTATGGGCGTGGACTCGAATGTGCTGATCTTCGAGCGCATCCGCGAAGAGATTCGCGCCGGCAAGGCGGCCTCGGCGGCCGTCGATCAGGGCTTTGCCCATGCCTGGGTGACCATCGTCGACACCCACGTCACCACCATCGTTTCAGCCGCCATCCTGTTCCTCTTCGGAACCGGACCGGTCAGGGGTTTTGCCACCACGCTCACCTTCGGTCTTGCCGCCAACCTCTTCACCGCGGTGTATGTCTCGCGCGTGATCTTCGAGGCGCATTTGAACAAGCTGAAGCCGGGCGAGATGGTTTCGATTTAGGGACCAGGGACCAGGGACTAAGGGACTAGAAGCGGTCTCATAAATGCTGTTTTGAAAGGGCACGGCTTTAGCCGTGCCATGAAAGGCGCATAAACAGAGGGGTTTTAACCCCTGAGGGATGTTTTTCAACGGCTCCAATGATTTATGCAACCAGTTCTAGGGACTAAGGGACTAAAGCCTGACGGCGAATGGTGGCAAGCTACAAACTACCGACTACAGGCTCAAAGAAGAGAAGGGAAGAGAAGCAGTGGAATTCTTTCGCGGCGTAAATGTGAACTGGCTGGGATATAAGTGGTACTTTCTGGCTTTTTCCATGATTTTTAGTGTGGCCGGCATCGCAAAGATGAGCTGGAACTGGTCGCATATCGGCACGCCGGTGCCATTGAGCGTGGACTTTCGCGGCGGGACTGAGGTGCAGGTGCAATTTGCCAACCGTCCCGACATCAACGCCATTCGCCAAGCCATGGAAGCGGCCGGCATCAAGGACTCGCGCATCCAGAATTACAACGAGCCCAGCCTGAACGAAGTCCTCATCAGCCTGCCGAGGCCGAGCGACGAGACTTCGGTCGATACGGGCCGCCAGCAGATCGTCGACGCTCTGCACTCCCACTACAACAACTCGTTCAACGATGCAGGCATCAAGGTGGATAGCGTGGGCGCGACGGTCGGCCACCAGTTGGAAGCGCAGGCCACGCGGGCCGTTATCTGGTCCATGCTCGGCATGCTGGTCTATCTCTGGTTCCGCTTCCAACTGATTTATGGCGTGGCTGCGGTCGTGGCCTGCTTCCATGACACGCTGATCACCGTGGGCGCCTTCGCCCTCACTGGCCGCGAGATCAGCCTTACCGTGATCGCCGCCATTCTCACCCTGGTCGGCTACTCGATGAACGACACCATCGTGGTCTTCGACCGTATCCGGGAGAACCTGCGCCTGAGCCGCCGCGAACCGCTCCCCGATCTGGTGAACCGCAGCATCAACCAGACCCTGAGCCGGACCGTGCTCACCTCGGGCCTCACTTTTCTCACGGTGCTTTCGCTTTTTATCTTCGGTGGCGAGGTGCTGAACGGCTTCTCGTTTGCCTTAGTAGTGGGCATTCTGATAGGAACGTATTCATCCATTGCTGTGGCTGCCCCCATGTTGGTGGCCTGGCAGCAGTGGCGGTCGGGCAAGGGTAAAGGCGCGTCGCTTCCGGCTGCAAGACGGACCAAGTGATGAGGGTTTTTATGGATGGGGGGCGCATTTCGTCCGCATCCGACGATAACGGAGCGCAGTTTCAGGGAGTCCTAATGTGAGGATTTGCGGAGAGCGCCGAACCGGGAAATGGGCAAATGGCGCGAACCGCAGGCAGCGGGAATTGCACCAGTCTTGCAGCATTCTTTGCAGCTTCCCCGCGGTTCTGATAAGGTTGTCTCGCTTCTTTATGAGGAATTTTGAATTCGGGAACAATTCCCCCTCCCGCGGTGTCTAAAATAGAAGTAACCAAACCCGATTCCGAGGCTGGCTATGTTTGAAGATTCCACGTTCGAATCCGCGAAAAGAATCAAAACCAAGAGTGGCCGCTGGATGCTGGTTACGGGCTGCATCAACGGCGGCATTCTCATTCTGTTGATTCTGATTCCGCTGATCTATCCTGAGGCGCTTCCAACGCAATTGATGGCAACGATATTGACGCTGCCTCCGCCGCCACCACCACCGCCGCCGCCACCACCGCCGCCTGAAGTGCACGTTGTGCACGTGCAGTCGGAGATGATGAACAATCAGCTCACGGCGCCCACCAAGATCCCGCACAACATCCAGATGGTGAGTGAGAAGGAAGCACCGCCGTCGAGCTTCGGCGTAGCCGGCATGGATGGCATGGGAAGCCCTAACGGCGCCATGGGCAGCATGTTCGGCAACGGCAACGCTCCCAAGGTGCAGGCCGCCCCTCCCAAGAAGATCAACATCTCGGCCGGCGTGGCCGTGGGCTTGCTGCTTCAAAAGACCATACCCGTTTATCCGCCCATCGCCAAGGCCGCGCGCGTTTCCGGCACTGTGGTTTTGCAGGCCATGATCTCCAAGCAGGGTACGATTGAAAACCTTCGCGTCATCAGCGGGCCGGCCATGTTGCAGCAGGCCGCCCAGGACGCCGTGAGACAGTGGCGCTACCGGCCCTATCTGCTCAACAACGAGCCCGTCGAGGTCGAGACCACCGTCAACGTAGTCTTTACCCTGGGCGGGTAACGCAATCTCCGGCTCCCTGCCACTGTTTGGCAGGGAGCATTGCTTTTGACCCGAATGCGCATTCTCTAATGGCCGCATTCCTCACAGCGTCCGCCGCGGCGGATTCATTTCAGTCCACAAGAATCTCCTTAGGAGGAACGATTCAGTGATTCACGCTCAGCTTGCACATTTCGCTTCGCACATGCTCAACAGCCTGGCATTGTTCCAGGACGAGGGCCAGACTGTCGGCTTCAGCCCGTTGCAGCTTTGGGGCCACATGGCTTGGATGGCTCGCGCCGTGGCCATCATCCTGTTCATTGAGTCGGTATGGTCGCTGGCCGTCATGATCGACCGTTACCTTTACTTCTCTGCCGCCCGCAAGCAGTCCCGGGAGTTCGCGCCCAAGGTTGCCGGCGCCCTCAAGGACAGCAAGCTCGAAGAAGCCATCAAGATTGCCGACCGCAACAAGAAGTCGCATCTGGCCGAGGTGGTGACCGCCGGGTTGCAGGAATTCCGCGCCTCCGCCGGTCAACCGACTGAGGAGACCATCGCCAGCGCAGGCCGCGCTCTCGAGCGCGCCGAGGCCATCGTTCACGCCAAGCTGAAGAGGGGACTGTCGGTTCTCGCCACCATCGGCGCCACCGCTCCCTTCGTCGGACTGTTCGGAACGGTTATCGGCATTCTGCACGCGTTCGACGCCATCGCCACCCAGAAAACCCCGGGCATCGGCGCCGTCGCCAGCGGTATTTCTGAAGCTCTGGTAACCACGGCGTTCGGCCTGCTCGTGGCCGTGCCCGCTGTCATGGCGTTCAACTACTTTACCGGACGTGTCGAGGCATTCGACGTCGAGATGGACAATTCCTCGAGCGAATTGGTCGACTACTTCATCAAGCAAAGCCACAACAGGCGCTAACCGCGTAGCGGCTGCCGGCTCGAGAACGAATATCGAGAGCGAATCTCGATAGGGAATCTGGAGCGCGAATCTGGAGCGTGAATCCTGTCGGGTGGAAGATGTGAAGCTCTTCCGCCCGGCGATTTGACTCCTCTCGCAGGCGGCTTGAGTTCGAATTATGCCGGAGTGCATCCGGTAAGAAAAATTCAGACGTACGGAGTCCCGATTATGGGCGTAGCAGTTCGCAACGAAGGCAGCAAAGTCAATTCCAACATTAACGTCACCCCCATGGTCGACGTGATGCTGGTGTTACTCATCATCTTCATGGTCATCACCCCCATGTTGCAGAACAAGGTCCAGATCGACCTGGCCCGGGTGCAGAATGCCACGCTCATGCCCGACGCCGATAAAGAGGATGCGGTGGTCGTCGCGATCACCCGCGATGGCGGCGTGTTTCTCGGCCAGAACAAGGTCGATCCCTCGCAGCTTGGCAGCCTGGTGCGCGATATGCTCGCCGACAAGACCGACAAAACCATCTTTGTCCGCGCCGATGCGCGCGCGCAATTCAAGAGCGTGGAAGACGCCATCGACGATGTGCGCACGGCAGGCGTTGAAACAGTGAACCTGCTGACAGCGAGGCGTGAAAGCAACCAGGTCGGCGGGCAGTAGCTCCACGCCGCGATTGCCGGTTGAACGATATTGAGGAAACGAGGAATTAAGCCATGGCAATGTCTATGGGTGGTGGCGGCAGCAGCATGTCGGAGATCAATGTAACGCCGATGATCGACATTCTGCTGGTGCTGTTGATCATTTTTATGGTCATCGTGCCGGTTGCACCGAGGGGCCTGGAAGCGCTGGTGCCCCAACCGCCGAAGAATCCGCAGAATCAGCCGCCGAACAACGACCGCACCATTGTGGTCCAGGTGATTTGTCCTTCCACATCCTGCGGTTCGCCACTTTACAAGATCAATGACACCGATGTGAATCACTCCGAGCTGCTGTCCAAGCTGCAGGATATTTACGCCAATCGCGCCGAGCGCGTGATGTTCATCAAGGGTGACGACAATGTGAACTTTGCCTATATCGCGGATGTGATCGATATTGGCAGGGCCGCTAACGTGGACCATATCGGGTTGATGACGCCTAAGATTCAGGCTGGCCAGTAGGGCGCGCCGTGTTCGGAGACACAAGATCCGAACACCGGGAAGAGTACAATTTTTCTACCCTGGCTGCAGTACCTCCCGCCTGCGGCCAGTTGCCGGAAATTCCAGGCGCGGCCTTGAGGGCCCAAGCCTGAAGGAGAAGGATACGAAAATGAATGGACCCGGACGATTTTGGGTGCTCGCGGTGATTCTGAGCGGCATGGTGCTTGCCATGAGCGGGTGTAACCAGTTGGAAGCGCGTGACCAGTTGAACAAGGGAGTGGATGCCTACAAGGCCGGTCACTACGATGAAGCGATCGAGCACTTCCAGAAGGCCACGGAACTCGATCCCAAGCTGTCGATGGCGAAAACTTATCTGGGCTCCGCGCTGGAACAGAATGTAGTGCCGCAGTTGGACACCCCGGAAAACGTGAAGACCGCGATGCAGGCGATTGGCATCTTTCAGGAGGCTCTCAACCAAAAGCCCGACGACGTCAACAGCATAAAGCAGATCGCAGGTTTGTATTACGAGATCAAGCGGGTCGACGACGCCAAGGCATGGCAATTAAAGGTGCTCGCGATCGATCCCAAGGATCCCGATGCCGCCTACTGGATCGGTATGATCGACTGGACCAGGGCGCACCAGAACAAGCTCAACGCACTGCAGGCCGCCGGCCTGAATGACGACGGTAAAGGCAACGTGAAGGCGCCCAAGAAGGTGATGGAGCCGCTGGCGCAGGAGAACGCGCCGCTGGTCGCGGAAGGCCTGAAATACCTGACCATGGCCGTCGACAATAAGTCCAACTACGACCAGGCCATGCAGATGCTGAACCTGATCTACCGCAACAAGGCCGACGTCGATTATGGCAATCCAACTGCGGTGGCGGAGGATCTGGCCCAGGCCGAGGACTGGACCCACAAGGCAATGGACATGCGCAAGGCCAATGAGGAAAAGAAGGGCCAGGTCCCGGGCGGCATCTCCATCGGCAATAGCCAATAATCGCCGCATGCTCTATGCAAGATCACCAAACGGCCTCCGCACATTGCGGAGGCCGTTTTTCTTTTTCTCATTGTTTCTCCGAGGTGAACTTTGATCGAGTCTAAACGCGCCGCCTGCGTCGCAGCCTGTCTCCTGTTCTGCGCCGTCGTTTCTGCGCAAACGCAGTCTCCAGCCGGAACGGCGCCTCGCCCCGCTGCCATGACCACTGCCCCATCCCCTGCCGGCTTCACGGCGCACAATGATCGCGAAGCGCTCGAAGTCGCGGTGTGCGGCGATGCGCTGATCCACGTCACGTCGCGTCCCGTGGAAGCCCTGACTGCGGCCGAATTGCAACCTTGGATGCTCGCCAAGACTGACACCTGCCCCGGTGCGCCTTTCCAATTCAGCCAGGCAAATGGCGTCTCTACCCTCACCACATCCCGCCTCGCCGTCACGTTGTCCGATCGCGATGGCAACCTGACTTTCAAGAGTGTCGATGGCGAGACTCTGGTGCGAGAAAGAGGCAATCTTCCGCGCACCTACCTGCCTTCACAGGCCGCGGGCCTCTACCACATCGAGGACCGCTTCAGCCCCGATGCCACAGAAGCGTTGTACGGGCTCGGCCAGCACCAGAGCGGCATGTTCAATTACCGCGGCAGCGTCGTCGAGCTGGGCCAGAACAACACCGACATCGCCATCCCGCTGCTGGTCTCGAGCAAAGGCTACGCCATCCTCTGGAACACCGCCTCCTTCAGCTACGTCGACAATCGCTTTCCCCTCGAGCTGAACCTGGAGTCGATGGCCGCGCCTCAAATTGACTACTACGTCCTCTACGGTCCGCAGATGGACTCGACCCTCCATCAATACCGCTCCATGACCGGCCATGCGCCGCTGTTTCCGGAGTGGGCTTACGGCCTCTTCCAATCCAAAGACCGTTACAAGACGCAGCCTGAAATCCTCTTCATCGCGGCCGGATATCGTTCCCGGCACATTCCCATGGATGCGATCGTGCAGGACTGGTTCTGGTGGAAAGATGGCGGCAAGGGCGACCCGATTTTCAACTCCGGCTACACCGATGTTCCTGCCGAGTTGAAGACCCTCCACGACGAGCACGTGCATGCCATGATCTCGGCGTGGGCCTTGATGGATTCGACCGCCGAGAACTTCAAACAGATGGTCGCGAAGGGCTTCGATGTCCCCCCCGCGCAGATCTACGACCCTTCCAACCCAGCCGCCGCGGACTTTTTCTGGAATCAGTTTGTCGGCAAGCTCTTTGCCCAGGGGTGGGACGCCTTCTGGCTCGACAGCTCGGAACCCGAAGAGGCTTGGCCGCATAGCGGCGACGCCATCCTGCGCGATAAACAGCTCCACATCGGCCCCGGCCTCGAATACACCAACGTCTTTCCGCTGCTTCACACCGGAGACGTCCAGGAGCGCTGGAAGCAGGCTAACCCCGACAAACGCGTCTTCCTGCTTACCCGCTCGGCCTTCATGGGGCAGCAGCGCAACGGCGCCGCGGTGTGGTCCGGCGATGTATATAGCAGTTGGTGGGCGCTGCGCCGTCAGGTGCCGGCGGGGCTCAACTTCGCGCTCTCCGGCTATCCCTATTGGACGACGGACATCGGCGGCTACCATCCGCTGTTCGCTGGCCAATCCGGCCAGCCCGCCTATCAGGAGCTCTATGCGCGCTGGTTCGAGTACGGCGCCTTTTGCCCCGTATTCCGCACCCACGGCCATCGCGATTCAAACGAGCTATGGACCTACGACAAGGTCTTTCCCGCACTGCTCGCCGTCGACCGCTTGCGCTACCGGCTCCTGCCCTACGTTTATTCGCTGGCGTGGAAAGTTACGAGCGAGGATTACACCATCCAGCGGCCGCTGGTGATGGACTTCCGCCAGGATCCGGCGACGTGGGAGATCGGCGACCAGTTTCTCTTCGGGCCTGCGATTCTTGTCAGCCCCGTTCTCACCGAGCACGCCACCTCCCGTTCGGTGTATCTCCCGTCGGGGGCCAGCTGGTATGACTTCTGGACCGGCGAGCGCACCGAGGGCGGCATTACCGTTGTCGCTCCAGCCCCGCTCGACCGCATCCCTCTCGCCGTCCGCGCAGGCTCCATCCTGCCCCTCGGCCCGGTCATCGAATACGCCGGCCAGGCCACCGATCCCATTGAGCTCCGCGTTTATCCCGGAGCCGATGCCGACTTCACGCTCTATGAAGACGAAGGCGATAGTTACCGCTACCAGCGCGGCGCGCACGCGACCATCCCGATCCATTGGAGCGACGCGACGCGCACGCTCACGCTCGGCGCGCGCCAGGGCAGTTATCCCGGCATGGCTACCGGCCACGCCTTCAATGTGGTGATGGTTTCCGCCGGTCACGGCGTGGGCGGGGATGCGACCGCAGCGCCGGATAAGACGATCCAGTACTCCGGCACGAGCGTCGAAGCTCGGTTCTAAGAATCTACAGGATGAGCGGGTGCCCCACATCTCGATTTTGAGATGTGGGAAAGCATGAACCCCAACACATCTTGCGCAAGCTCGCGCCCTACTGCGTGCCCTTCTTCAGGATTTCCTCGGCGAGATAATTGCGCACGCGCGCGCCGTCCTGGAGCGTCTCCAGGTACGCGGTCTGCAACAACTGCTTCTGGCTGTCGTGAAGCGACTGGTGAATGGTCTGCTGGACACGGGGGTCGTTCAATTCGCGCTGGCCTGCCGGCTCGCGCTGCAGCAGCCGGTAGATCGCGAAACCCGCGATCTTATGCGTCGCATCGTACTCGGGGATCACATCGGTGAATTGTCCCGGCTTCAGATTGCTGATCGCGGCGAAGACCGCGGGATCGGCCTTGAGCTGCGACTCGCGGGCAAAACCCAGGTCGCCGCCGTTTGACGCGGTGTTGGGATCTTCCGAGACGCTGCCTGCGACAGTCGCAAAATCCACACCGCTCACCAGTTGCGTGTGCGCGGCATCGATGCGCCGCCTGGCTTCGGCTTCGCCGCCCGGCTTGCCCGGCATGTTGCCATTGGGCGGCGTTGGCATGGTGGTCACGATGATCTGCGCCAGATGATAAGTCGGCTCAACCAGATCGAAGTCTGCCTTGTGTGCCGCGTAGAACGCAGAGATTTGCGCATCGGTGATGTTGATCTTGGACTCGATCTCTTTGTTGATCAGCTTGTCGCGCGTTAGGCCGCGGCGGATGTCACGCTTCAAATCATCCAGCGACATGTTGCGCTGCTTCAGCAGGTTGTTAAATTGCTCATCCGTGTACGGGGCCTTCAGCTCGGTCACCTTCGCATTCACATCTTCGTCGCTGGCGGTCAGGTTCAGCTTGGCGGCCTGCTGCTGCAGAACCTCGTCCTGGATCATGCTTTGGAGAACGTTGAGCCGCAGGATGTCCGCCTCCTGGTCCGACGGCTTCTGCGGGTTGTCACCAAGCTTGATCTGGTAATTCCGCTCCAGTTCCGCGCGCGCAATCTCCTTGCCGTTGACCGTGGCTACCACATCGGCTGAAGGTGAGCGATGGCAACCGGCAACGGCGAAAAAGAGGGCGCCGCTGAAGAGCAGTACTGCAGCCAAATAAGAACGCGCAGGAAAACCGAATGAGACTTGCAAGCTGATCTCTCCTATGGGACTCCGCAAAACCCCGGCAATCAAGGATAAATCCCGTCACCGGCCCGGCGGTAGCCCTATTGTGCTACTGTCTACTGCCCGCCGCTTTGGCCCGCCGCGGGCCGCGCGGCGGGCGGGGCAGGTGGTTCCTGGCCTACAGCGCGCAGAGCGCGGTCGATGACCATCCAAAGCTGGTCCACGGGCACGGCGCCGCCGTTCACTTTTTCGCCGTTCACATAGACCGCGGGCGTTCCATCGATTCCCAAACTGTCAGCCAGTTTTACTGACACTTTGATCTGCGTCTCGTCCTGCTTGGCGATGCAGGCATCGAGCGCGGTTTCGTCCAGTTTGCTCACCGTGGCTTCCTGCCGTGCAATACGGTCCAGCGCGGCAAAGCTCTTGTTCGGGTCGCGCTGGTCGCCGCTCACCTCGTCCCCGTGGGCGTGCAGGTAGTCCACGTACGCCCAATACACGATGCCGCTCTGTGCGGCCAGGCAGTTGGCATCCACGGCGGCGCGCATGGCCCAGGGATGCAGGTCCGTGAGCGGGTCGTCCTTGTAGACGTACCGTACCAGGTTCTTGTAATGGTCCATGGTCACCGGAAACAGCTCCTGCTGCATGCGCGCGCAGTATGGGCATTCCAGATCGTCGAAGTTGACCACCGTTACCTTGGCGGCCGGATTACCACGGATGGGACGTCCCGCAATGGGGATGGCATCCGCGGGGTCCTTCGTCAGGTCCAGCGAATCCATGTGGAGGAGTTTGGTGCTGTCATCCGAAATCAGAAAGTCGAACTCCTGCGCCTTGCCGCTATGCGTGATGGTGATGGGCAGCGTCTCGTAGCCCGTAAACTGGCTGGGCTTGCGAGCGCCGATGCTCAAAGTAACGTCTGCGGGCAGGTCAAACTGCGAGCGAACCAAAATCTCGATGCGGCGATTGAGCGCGGGATCGGGTGCAGAAGGTGGGGCGATTTGTGCTTTGCACCCAACGGTCAAGCCAAGAAGGAGCGTTCCGGCTAAAAAACGAGCATTTACCAAGTTGATTTCCCCTCAGGAAAGGATACTCCAGAGCAGGGAGTAGGGAGTAGCCAATAGCCAATAGGGAGTAGGACGCAGCCGGCAGTGAAAGGTTTTTTTCTACTCCCTATTCCCTACTCCCTATTCCCTGTCTTTAATACGCCGGCGGCAATGTGGGATCGCGGAACACGGAGTTGGAGCGGCGGATGTCGCCCACGGCTCCGAAGTTGGCGAGAGTGAAGCTATAGAGCCACTGGGTTTCGTCGCGGCTCGTGGAGCCCACGGTGCCCAGCTCGAAACGCCGGTAGCCGAGGGTCAGGCCGCAGCAGTTCCAGTTGTAGACCGCCTGCGCGCCTCCGTACTGCACCGAGTGCTGCACAAAGTCATAGCCGCCGTTCACCGCCAGGTTGAGCCCGTTGCCGCTGGGCTTTCCGATTTCGAGAAACGGCTGCACCTGCTGGCTCTTGAGCGTAGAGAAAGTGGCGGGAGCAGTGGACGTGGCGCCGTTCGTCACCTGGTCGTCCACGGCGTTCAGCAACGCGTGCCCGATGCCCAGTGTTGTGCGGCCAAAGCTGTAACCTGCGAACACGTTGTCCGCGGCCAGTTGACCGGCGATGGTGTCGTACGCCAGGTCCCATTGGATGCGCAGATTGTCGATGGCCTCGAAGCGGATGCGCGAAGTGATGGGCGCAATGTTGCGCGCCGAAGTGAGAAAGGTCGGCGCCATCAGGTCCAGCGTGGCATCGAAGACATTGCGCCGGCCGGGAATGAGCGCTCCGCCAAAGTTCGGATCGATAAAGTACTCCTGCCCGATCTCCCAGGTCGCCCACTCGCGAGCCGCGCTGGGACAGGCCTTGGTTTTCCCGGTATCGTCCGCGGTGTCAACGTTGGCGTCGGGGCCGTCGCCGGCGTCCTCGTCGCTTGGCCCGCACGATTTTTCGCCTGTCGGCCGCATATAGAACCGCTGCGTAAGGGAGAAGCCGGCCTCATTCACGTTGCTGGCAATGTCGGTGGTGTCGAACAGGAGCACATTCTGGGCCTTGGCGCCGATTCCGCCCACATACCGGTAGTTCAGTTCCGGCTCGATCACATGGCGCAGCTCGCGGTGCCAGAAGGGAAGCTCGTAATCCTTTTCCAGCGCGGGCGGACGAATGTCGATGGAAGCCTCGAGATCCGTGCGGTTCAGCGCGCTGTGGCTGATCACGGGCGTGGTGAACTGGCCAGTGAGTCTGGGAGTCTGGCTGATGGTGTACGCGGTGTCGCGCAGCGCTACTTCAGGCAGGAAGCTCCAGCCTGCCGCTGACAGCGGCAGGTAAAGATGCGGATAGAAGTCCACTCGTCCCACGTTGCGTGAGTGGAAAAAAGGCTCCGAGCGGTTCAGATAGCCGATCGACGATCCCAGCCCCCAATAGAGCAGCCCACTGCCCAGTGGCCGGTCCAGCACGTCGTAACGAATCAACGGGAGACGCAGAAGCCTCACCTCGTCGCCGTTGGTGGTGCTCGCGAAGGATTCAAATCGGTCAAGCCATACGGAGGGCGTCATTCCGCGGTGATTATGGGTGAACACCACATCGCTCGCAACCTGGGAGCTGATGGCCTGCGAGTAGTTGTCGTCGAAGACCAGCCGGTACACGTAGCTCGACAGGTATTCCATGGTGCCGGCAAGGCGGGTTTGCGGCGTAAAGTCCTTGCGCCCCAGCACCGTCACGTCGACGCCTCCCTGGTTCACGAGCTCGTAGCCGGTGGGATAAGCCGTCGATACGGTCACTGGCTCTTCGATGCCACGGTCGAGCAGCGCGTTCCAGCGCGCGGTCAGATGGTCGAGGCCCGGGCCTTTGTAGCGGAAATCGCCATTTGGCGCCCAGCCGCGCTTGCTGAAGTACTCCGCGCCCACCACCATATCCATGCTGCGGTTGATCGCCCAGTACGCCTGCTCGCCCAGCGTGTAGCCGCGAATCGACGATCCGTTGCTGATCACCGGTGTCAGCAGTCCGCTCACCCGGCCGGTGTCGATTGCCGGATGGTGCAGATAGGGCAGATAAAAGATCGGCATGCCGAGAAACTCAAAGAACGCATTCGATGTTGATGCCTTTTCGTCGTCCAGGTTGATGGAGTGCGCGATGATCCGCCAGTCGGGGCGGGGAAGCCGGCAGTTGGTAATGGAGCCGTCTACGATGCGGTAGCGGCCCTCGCCGGTCTCGAGCAGCACCCGGCCCGAAAACAGCAGCGGGGTCGGCGTGGAATACACCACCGTGTGCCCCATGGCATGCACGCCCTGCGCCCCGTTCACGTTGTAGAAGCGCGCGGTATGCATGTTGAGCCGCATGTCGCCGTGCGAGGCGTTGATGAGCACGTCGTTGGGCCCGCCGGTAAGCTGCAGATGGCCGTCGGCTTCCATCTCAGTGGTCGCCCGGTTGTAGGTCACGCTGTCGGCGCGAATCACGTAATCGCGGTAGTGGACCACCACGTCGCCGGTCAGGGTCAGCGTATCGCCCACCCAGTGCTGGTCTTTCGCTTCCGCGTCCACGGGAGTTCCGGTTTCCTGCGCAGGTTCCGGCACGGCCTGTGGCAAGAGTTCCTGGCCCGGGTCATTGGGCAGGTCGCCGGCCAGATCGCCGGGCGAGTCGGCCGCAGCGAGCACGGCAGAGGGCGAACCGGATCCTTCCGCGCCGCCCGTCTCACGTTGCGCCGCAGGTACCGCATTCGTCAACACTTCCGGGGCCTGTGCGCCCAGTTGCAGGTGACAGGCGGCCAGCAGCGTGATACATACTAAATTACGAGGACGCATCCCTGACTCAAACCGGTGTAAGGCTCAGCATAGCAAAGCCGGCTGCATCAGATGGGACGCACTCCTCGTGCTCTGGTAACTGTACAAGCCGGGTCGACCGCTTGGTCACGAGCCCACTCACCTGGGACCGCCCGTCCCTGTCCGCGATCCTCTTTCCTTGGTTGTTGAGCAACGTCTGCGTTGACCCGGTTCCGGGTTGCGGCGCGGACCACATCATGCGCGCGAGCCGGGAATGCGGCCCGCCGTAGCAGAAGGGAATCTGGAGCGTTGAGCACATCACTTCATACTGCTGTTCTCTTTCCCGAGTGGAAGCAGGAAGTCAATCGCCGCGTAGCAGCCCACTTGAGGAGCAAGACTCCATCGGCAGGCGAAACCGCCGCGCCCACCGAGATCCGGACCCCGCGTGGGCGCCGGGCTGCACAAGCCGCCGCGCGGGTGGCCGCGCGATACGCCAATGCCCCCAGCTACAACGAAATGCTCACTCGCGAGGCTCGCGCCGCGGTTCATGCCGCTGAGGCTGCCTCCAAAGCTGCACAGCAGGCGCAGGCTGCCTTTCAGTACGTTCTCGACGGCCTTGAAGCTGCGACCTCTGCCGAGCCCGACTGGGAACTCGAGCCTATCTCCGAGCGCCACGCCGGGCCGGTGGTGGTTACGCCGCCGCAAAAGCTCGCGGAGCGGCCCGAGATCCACCGCGAAACGGCAATTGCTCCGGCAATGGCTCCAAGCTGGGAGCTGGAAGCCGATGCGCAACTGGATGAGACCGCATCCTATGACGCCCTGCCTCGCTATGATCGCCCGGCCATTACAGAGGCACATCTGGGCGCGCCCGGCGATCTGGGTCAGCCCGGCGAATTCGTTCAACCTATTTACGCCAACCTGATCGAGTTCCCGCGGGAAATGATTGCGACTCGCAGGGTGCGTCCGCGGCTTGCGGAAGGGCCCCTGGCCGAGGCGGGATCAGCGCCCCAGTTGAGCATCTTTGAGGTCGATCCGGCCGCCATCTCCAACCAGCCCGCGCCTGCCACCATGGACCTCCCGGCGCCCCCGGAGTGGATGCGTACTGAGTGGTCGGATATGACCCTGCAGCCTCTGCCTCCATCGATGAATTTTGAAGCCGCTCCAGCATCCATAAGTCTGCAGGCGCAGCCCTCATCCATGGGTTTTGCCGCGCAACTTCCAACCCAACTTCCAACCCGCGACCGCGAAGCCCGACCGCGGGAGCTGCTTGTCGACGAGTTCCTTGATGAGCCCGCGCTTGAGGCCACGCCCGCGATCAAGCCCGCGCCAATGAGCCGTCGTCTGCTGGCAACTTTCGTCGATTGCACGTTGATCGCCGCCGCACTGGTGGCCGCTGCCACGCTGGCTGCATCGAACGTCGGCGAACTGCCGGGCGTGCGCGCGGTGGAGTTCTGCGCCGCACTCGCGCTTCTGGCCATCGGTGTCGCTTATCACGCGTGCTTCATGATTCTGGCTCGGGCCACGCCCGGCATGAGGTACGCCGGCATCGAGCTCAACACGTTCTCGGGTTACACCACCAGCAGGGGGCAACGCTGCGGTCGACTCCTGGCACTGCTGCTGTCGGTCTTGCCGCTCGGTCTGGGCATGGTGTGGGCGCTGTTCGACGACGGCCAACTCACCTGGCACGACCGCCTGTCGAAGACCTATTTGCGCAAGCGTTGAGAAATCAGAAAACAGAAATCAGAAATCAGAGAACAGAGAACAGAAAACAGAAAACAGAGAACAGAGAACAGAGAACAGAGAACAGAGAACAGAGAACAGAGAACAGAGAACAGAGAACAGAGAACAGAGATCGGGGGAACGGACCTCCTGGAACTGGTTGCATAACTGGCGCCGTGAAAGGGCACGACTTCAGTCGTGCCGCAAAAGCCGCATAAACCCTGGGGCTTTAGCCCCTGAGGGACGTTTTTCAACCGGCTCCGAGGATTTATGCAACCAGTTCCACCAACGCTATTTGACGCGATAGCTATACAGCAGCGCATCTCCTAGATCTTGGTGAACGCTCAGATCGTCCAGCCCTTTTTTCGCGCTTTCCGGCAACGCCTTACCGGCCTCAAACACGATCGGTTGCCCGTTCCATACTCCCACCAGCGTTTCTGAAACGAAACGGTATACCGGGGTTGCCTTCGGCACCGAAACAAATATCACATCCCCCGTATGCCAGTCGGCACTCGGGCCGCCGCGCGCTACCGGCAGAAGATCGTGCACCTGCAGATTGACGTGAAGCTGCACCGCCCCGCCGTGGCTTACAATCCGATACTCCACTGTGATTGCATCGCGGATGGTAAGATCTGTCCGGTCCAGTGCGTCACAGCCGTGTTGCTGCTGCGCGGTCTCCTCGCATTCCTGGCGTGGTACGTCAAAGGCCTCAATCGTGTACTGCTGCTGCGCCGTCAGGTTCCCCTTCGTCTCGGCGGGTGCGAGCTTCGTTCCGGCAGTCACGTCAATCGCCGGCGGCGGATTCAGCCAGTGCGTCGTTTCCGTGGGCTCCAGGGTCGTAATCACCAACGAATAGCTGCCCACTTTGGGGAGAGGCCGCGGCTTCGTGTCTGTCCCATTGGTGCTGGCGGGGGCCCCATTGGTGCTGGCGGCGCCTCCATTGGTGCTCGCGGCGCCCTGCTGTCCCCAGACGGCTTCTACGCCCGGCACGGCCCCGGAAATCGCGATCACCAGCGCCGCGATGAGCCGACGTCCGCGCATGACACACCTTCCTGTCACGCCGAATCATAGCAACGCCGCTTCTCGCTTTCCTCCGAAAGCACGCATGCTTCCCATTCGTTGTTCCCAATGCAGGAAGGCCCTCCCATTCCAGTTTCAAAAGCAAGAGCGTGCCCCGCGAGCCGCATGCCAAACCGTCCCGGTCTTCTGGCCTCTTCTATTGATCCGGCCCCAAAATACTGCGTCCGTGCCCCATCCTTTTCCGCGCCTTTTTAGGGATATGGGTGGGAAACTACAACACTATTTACGGGCCGGATCAATAATTTGATGCCCAGGATCAGCTGGCATATACTCATGTATATGCCAAGCCGTCCGGAGGGTCGAATGCAGAGCACAGCAAAGATATTTATGAACAACCGCAGCCAGGCGGTGCGTCTTCCCAAGGAGTTTCAGTTCAAGACACGGGAGGTCTTCATCCGCAAGCAGGGCGATGACGTCATCCTGTCGCCGCGGCCGAAGGACTGGTCTGGCCTTTTGAGCCCAGAAGCTGCGGCCTCCGAGGAGTTCATGAAGAACGTGGAAAAACTGCCCGTGCAGGAGCGGAAGTTCTAATGCTCCAATACATGCTCGATACGGACACCGCGTCTTTCATCATGAATCGCTCCAGTTTTCACGCGATCCGAAGGCTGGAGTCGCAAGGTGTGGGCGAGGTTTGCATTTCAGCGATTTGCCGGTCCGAACTTGAATATGGTGTCGAAGTGTCGCCGCGACGGGGTAAGGATTCGCACTCGCTGGATGTTCTTCTGCGGCACATTGAAGTGCTGGATTATCCCAGCGATGCAGCCCTCGATTATGCGCAGATTCGAGCGTTTCTCAAGGCACAAGGAAGACCGATCGGCGCGAACGATCTGTTCATCGCCGCGCATGCCCGCCGCCTCGGATTGACGCTCGTGACCAACAACACGCGAGAATTCCTGCGGGTGCCCGGGCTTAAGATTGAAAACTGGACGTAAGAGGCCGGCGCTGCTACTCCCTACTCCCTACTCCCTGCTTTACCGCCCGCAACGCACTCACGCCCGCCCCGATCAGCGCGGTTTCGTCGTCCAGTGGTAGGATTTCCAGGGAAAAACTCTGCAGCGGGCTCATCCGGACCATGGTTTCCAGGTGCGTGCGCAGCAGCGGCAGCTCCAGAAATCCCACATTTTTCCCCGTGAAGTAAAAACGCCCCGGCCCTGCCAGGTGAATGAACGAAGCGGTGGCGGCGGCCAGTGCGCGGTGCCACAGGTCCACAAACTGGCGGCAGCGCATGTCGCCGGTTTTGGCGTTGGCAAAGACCTCTTCGGGCTCCAGGTCGAGGAAGCGCATGCGCATGGCGCGATAGCCCATGATGCCTTCGAGATGCCCGATGCCGCCGCATCCGCAGTAGCGCTCCTTGGGGTCGAGCGTCACCGTGATGTGCCCGCCCTCCCACACGCCCTCGGCGTGCGGCCAGCGCCCGTATCCAATGCCGTTTCCGATGGTCCACACCCGGGTGAGCTTGTCGAGGCGGCCACGCGTGGCAGCCACGCCCGCGGCGATGGCGTCCGCGTCGTTGGCGATATGCACCGGGGCCGAGATACCGCGCTCCTTGAGCGCCGCGGTCAGTTGGTCCGCCAGCCGCGTGCCCTTCATCTGCGGCAAATTGGGCGATTCTTCGACAACGCCCGAGCGCACGAACCCGGGAACGGCTACGCCGATGGCGTCCACTGGTCCGGCTTTGCCCCCCGCCAGGCTTTTGATTTGCCCAGCGAGAAGATCGACCAATTCGCTGTCGGGAATCGCCTCCAGCGCTTCTACTTGATCCGGGTCGCTCGGATAGCGCAACACCTTTCCGGCCAGCCGCAGATCCTCCAGCCGTGCCGCCGCGATGTGGTCTGTGATGACGACGCCGATCGCCGTAGTCATGTGAATCTCCAGTGGCCAGTGAACAGTGAACAGAGTGAAAAAGTGAAAAAAGTGAAACCGTGAACCGTTGAGCGTTGGCCGCACTCCGTTCGCAGCGTGCCTCTTCCAGGCGGCCCCGTTACGTTCCTGCGTCAGCGAGCGAAACTCTGCGCTCTCGCACGAAAAAGCTAAAAGCTAGGAGCTAGAAGCTAGCAGCTAGTACCGCGACCGCATGATTTAGTAATGGCCGGAATGTAGCGCCGGCCTCCTGGCCGGCTGTAGCGCGGACGTCCTCGTCCGCGCTTGTCCATGATGAATTACCAATTCATACGGTCTAACCACTAGCAGCTCGTTTCTACCCCGTCTGATACCGGTGCAACCGCCCCAGCCCATTGAACGCGGCCACTTTGTAACACTCCGCCAGCGTGGGGTAGTTGAAGACGGTGTCGATGAAATAGTCCATGGTGCCGTCGAGCGTCATCACCGCCTGGCCGATGTGCACCAACTCGCTGGCGTCCTCGCCGATAATGTGTACGCCCAGCACCTTGCGCGTGTCGCGATGGAAGATCAGCTTGAGCCGCCCCGTGGTGTCGCCGCGAATTTGCCCGCGCGCCACTTCGCGGTAATAGGCCATGCCCACTTCGTAGGGAACGTCTTCGCCGGTCAACTGCTCCTCGGTTTTGCCGATGAAGCTGATTTCGGGAATCGTATAAATACCGTACGGGTAAAAGCTGGGATTGGAAGACGCGGCATGATCGTTGAACGCGTGCGACGCGGCGATGCGTCCCTGCTCCATCGACACCGAGGCCAGCGACGGAAAGCCCACCACGTCGCCCGCCGCATAAATGTGCTCCACCTTGGTCTGATAGTGCTCGTTGACGGCGATGCGGCCGCGGTTGTCGGCTTCGAGGCCGGCTGCAACCAGGTTCAGGTCGTCCACATTCCCCTGCCTGCCCACCGCATATAGCAGCGCGTCGCCTGAAACCTTCTTTTTGCTCTCCAGGTTGGCCACTACCGTGCCCGGGGTCGGCTCCTCCACGCTTTCCACTTCCTCGCCCAGACGCATGGTCACGCGCATGTCGCGAAGGTGGTAGCTGAGCGCCTCGACAATCTCCTGATCGGTAAACTCCAGCAGCCGGTTGCGCTTTTCAATCAATGTCACGCGCACGCCGAGCACCGCGAACATGCAGGCGTATTCCACGCCCACCACGCCGCCGCCCACCACAATCAACGACTTGGGCAGGGACTGCAGGCCCAGGATCTGGTCGCTGTTGATGATGGTCTTGCCGTTTACCGGCACTTTGTCTGACGCGGCCGGTTTAGTGCCCACGGCAATGACGATGCGGTCGGCCTCCAGCGTTGCATCGGTCTGTGCGCCTTCCACGCGCACCTGGTGGGGATCCATGAAGCGGGCAATTCCGTGCACCACGTCGATGCCATTGCGCGAGAGTTGCGCTTCGGTCACATCCACCTCGGTCTTGATCACCGCCTGTATTCGGAAGGCCATGTCGGCCATGGTGATCTTTTCCTTCACCCGGTAGTTCACGCCGTACACCGAGCGGTAGTTGTAGCCGGAGAGATGCAGTACCGCCTCGCGCATGGTTTTGGAGGGAATGGTGCCGGTGTTGACACACACACCACCCACCACCTCACGGGCCTCCACCACGGCCACGCGTTTGCCGATTTTGGCAGCGGCCACGGCGGCCCTTTGGCCCGCAGGCCCGGAACCGATAATCACCAGGTCGTACTTTACCGCGCTCATGCCTGTTTCTCTCCCTTTTTGTTTCCCTTTTTCTTTCCCTTTTCTTTCCCTTTTTCTTTCCTGGATGGGATGCAGACTTACGGCTCGACGCATGGAGGACAGCTGCTCCGCCATGCCGGTCGCAACTCCAGAATAACCGTACACGTGGTCTGCGAATGGGAATGCGTATAGGAAATGAATATAGAACCAGGTGTTGGCGCGCGGCGAAGGCCATTTCGGGAGCATGCCCAAGCCTTCAGGATTCGGGCGGGCAGCCCCGGCAAGTGATTTTTGAGCTCACTCGCCGGGGCCGCAGATTTGGGGTCCCGCCCCACTCAATCCTTCCCCGCTCAATCCTTCCCCCAATCAATCCTTCATTGAGCGGCGCTCGACTTACGCGTGTGCGGCGCGCACACTGCGCGGTACGGCTGCCCGCGCTCCTCCCGAGAGTTTTCCGCCGCTCTGTGTCTCCCCCTCCAGCTGAAACTGCCGGATCATCGCGTCCAATTCGGCAGCCAGGGAGGATAGGTTCTTCAGCGCTTCCACAGCCTCTTCGGCGGAATGCGTGTTTTCCAGCGCCAACTGAGAGATCTGTCCCGCGGACTCCGAAATTTCTCCCGCTGCCGAAGTCTGTTCCGTGGCTGCGGTAGCGATCAAGTGAACCTGCTGCTCCACCTGTCTTGAACTTGCAATCGTCGCTTCCAGGCTCTGCCGGGCCTTCGACGTTTCGTCCATTCCGCTTTCTACAGCCGTTCGGCTGTCGGCCATCACTTGCAAGGTGTCCCGCGTCTCCTCCTGGATGCTGTGAATGGTTCCCGCGATCTCCTCGGTAGCGCTCTTGGTGCGCTCGGCCAGCCGCCGCACCTCGCCCGCCACCACGGCAAAGCCCCGCCCGTGCTCCCCGGCGCGTGCCGCCTCGATAGCCGCATTCAGGGCCAGCAGATTGGTCTGCTCGCTGATCTCCTGAATCACGTTCACCACCTTGCCGATCTCCTCCGAGCGGTGGGCCAGCGATGTCATCTTGTCGGAAACCGTCCTGGTTGCGGCTGCGATCTTCTCCATGGTGGCTGCCGCCGCCTGCATCACCGCACCGCCCCGTTCCGCCGTCTCCGCCGACTCGCGGCTCGAGCCTGCCGCGTTCTCCGCGTTGTGGCTGATCTCGCCGATGGTCGCCGTCATCTCCTGCGCAGCTGCTGCAATCTGGTTGATCTTGCCCGATTCCGTACGCGCATTGCCCGCGCTCTGCACCGCCTGGGTGCTGATCTCCGTCGACGCTGCCGAAAGCATCTCCGCGCCCCGCGCCACCGACTGCACCACCGCGCGGATCACCGCAACCGAATCATTCAGCGCCGCCCCCAACTGGCCGATCTCATCGCTCCCGCTCACTGTCACCGTGGCCGTCAGGTCCTTCTGCGCCATGCGTTGCGCCACCGCCGTCGCCCGTCCAATGCGGGGCGCCGTCACCCGCGTGAGGGCGACTCCGATCAGCGCGCATAACACCACACCCAACAAAATGGATGCCATGACCGACCAGGCAATCCAACGTCCTGTCTGGATGCCCTGGAGCCCCTCTCGATTGGCGAACTCGGCATTCAACTCCCCGTCCTTGTCGCAAGCTTCCTGCGCCGCGTCAATGGCCGCGGTCGCAGAGGGATCCATGAAGATCTTCATGGCCTCATCGACCCTGCCGGCCTCGGCGGCTGCGCGGCCTTTGTCACTCACTGTCTGATACTCCGCGAACTTCTGGCGGAAGGTGTCGGCAAGTTCACGTTCGCCAGGATACGAAATCAGAGGCGCGTACTTTTCCATTGAAACCCGGAAGGATTCCCCTGCCTTTTCGCGCTTGTCCTTGTATTTGGCTGTGCATGCATCCGTTTGGCACAACAGCAGCGCAAGATCCGAGCGGCGGGTCTGCGTGATCGATATCCGCATTTCGTCAATGAGGCGAACCGAGGGGAGGGCATTTTGAATGACATCTCCCAAACCGGCATTGACGCGGAAGAGACCGACGAGCGCCAGAGCGCCCTGCAATGCGCAGAGAGCGCACACAGCTCCAAATGCAAAAGTGAATTTGCGAGAGAGGGGAAGGTTTCTTGCCCAGGACATGGCGCATCCTTTCCGAGTGAACTCACCGGTTCTATCGGCGGAATGCGCCCCGCCTTGAATGCCAATCGTCCACAAGCACACAAATCTCCGAGCCCCTTATGAGCGGCCGCAAACCACAGGCTGTGCAGGACGAACTCCGGTTATTGATTCGGCCCTTAAATACTGCTGCCGTGCCCCATCTTTTTCCGCGTCTTTCGCGGGAAAGGGTGGGAAACCGCGTCACTGTTTACGGGCCGTACCAATAGGCCCCAGGGCCACCCTTGAGCCGCCCTTACCCGCACCCCCTCTTGCCCGGAACCTGATGAAGTCGATATGCTTGGGGCCGTTCCCGGTTTCAGATTGGGATACTTCCCGGAATGAGGCTGCCAATGCCGATGCTGCGACCCACAAACCCCTGCAAAACCGCCGCAACGGTTTTGGCCATTGCTCTCTGCTTCGCGGCATCCTGGCTGCCCGCGCAAACGGCTCCAGCGCCGCCTCCTCCGCCACGCCCCGCGCCCACGCCCGAGCAGCTCGCCATCCAGGCCGCTTCAGAAAAAGACCACCAGCGCATGATGGACCTGCTCGGCATCCACGAGCTCCGACCCGGCGCCAGCGCCAGCGGCAACGGCCCGAATCCCGTCAACTACGACGAATCGAAAGCCGACATCTACCCCAACCTGCCCGATCCGCTTGTCTTGAACAACGGCAAGCGCGTCACCTCAGCCAAAGTCTGGTGGAACGCGCGCCGTCCGCAACTCGTCGAGCTCTTCGATCGCGAAATTCTCGGCCGCGTTCCCGCGCATCTGCCCGCTGTCACGTGGAAGGTCGTCAGCACCACGCAGGAGAAGAACGGGGAGATCCCGGTGATTACCAAAACGCTCGTCGGTCATGTCGACAACGCGAGCGATCCCTCGATCGCTGTCGACATCGAAGTGACCCTTACTACGCCGGCCGACGCCAAAGGCCCGGTTCCCGTGATAATCGAGCTCACCTTCAGCCGCCAGTTCCTCGCCTCCATCGCACGCGCGATCCCCGAGATGGCTCCCGGCGCCAATCAGAGCCCGACGTGGCAGCAGCAGCTTCTCGAGCGTGGCTGGGGCTACGCGGAGTACGTTCCCACCAGCGTTCAACCCGACAACGGAGCGGGGCTCACGCAGGGAATCATCGGGCTCGCCAACAAAGGCCAGCCGCGCGCACTCGACGACTGGGGCGCGTTGCGTGCCTGGGCGTGGGGCGCCAGCCGCGTCCTCGATTACCTTGCAACCGACCCTGCAGTCGATGCCCGCCAGGTCGGCATAACGGGCCACTCGCGCTACGGCAAGGGCGCGCTGGTTGCCATGGCCTACGACCCGCGTTTTGCCATCGGCTACATCAGCTCTTCCGGCGAGGCCGGCGCCAAGCTCTACCGCCATCGGTTCGGCGAAGAGATCGGCAACATCGCAGGCGCCAGTGAGTACCACTGGATGGCCGGCAATTTTCTCATGTACGACGGCCCGCTTACGGTGGCCGATCTTCCTGTCGACGCGCACGAACTGATCGCACTCTGCGCTCCACGCCCTGTGTTCATCGGCGGCGGCGCGACAAAAGGCGACGGCTGGGCCGATGCCAAAGGCATGTTCCTCGCCGCCGTTGCCGCCGGTCCGGTCTATACGTTGCTCGGCAAGAAAGATCTGGGGACAACGGAGCTCCCGCCCATCGAAACCGCGCTCGTCTCCGGCGATTTGGGTTTCCGCCAGCACACCGGCGGCCACACCCCCGCGCCCAACTGGCCCACCTTCCTCGATTTCGCCAGCCGCTACTTGCACGCGCCGCCGGCAAAGGCGCCCTAAGCCGCGGAGCTACGGCTCAGGCGTTGCGGGAAGAATGCGGGCGGTCGAGCCAAAGCGGTGATAGTTCGTGAAGGTCATTTCGTTCAACCACACCATGCCCAGTTCCCCTTCGCGCCATGCGCGGACGATCGTCAGGGCCGAGGCTCGCACCGGACAAAGATAGCTGCGCTCGCCGATCTCGACCGGTCCGTACCCCACCCACTGGGCCACGCGACTCAGGGGATCGTCACTCTTCATCTCGGCTTCCAGGGTCACACGCAATACTGCACCGGCTTCGGGATCGAGATAGAGATACCCGTGATAGGCGGGGAGGCTGTGAAAGTTTTTGGGGGTGTTAGCTTCTTTTGTATTTTGCCTTCCGCCGCCCGATGTGAGCAGCGGCACAAAGAGCACGCAGCAGTAATCCACAGAGTAGTGAGAAGCCTGCTCCGGCACTTCATACCTGAAAACGGCCGCCATTCCGTTGCGTGTCTGTTCCCAATGGCTCCAGGCCAACTTACCCTCGGCGATGTCGCTCAAAACGGTCACAAGAAACGGGCCAAACTCGCCATAGGATGTGAGTCCCGGCGGCATCGCACCGTGTTTATCCTGCCTGTCCTGTCCAGCCGCTCGGTCCACACTCACTTCAGCCCCGGCCCGGAAGGTGATTTGACGGGTGTATTCCCCGTTGGCGTGAAGCGGCCCATGCGCCGCGATGCCAATCCTGCTGGCATCGGTCGTCATAATCAGGCTGGAATTATCGAAGGTGTGCGTGCTCCGCGTCGCCATAAAATCCGGAAGCCGTTTGAATGTCACCGACGCAAAATCCACCGCCCCTTGCAGGAGTCGCAATTGCTCCGCCCTGCTCGGCGCGGTTTTGCCGGGAATTTCTTCGGCGGGCGGATCAAGAAGGCCCGATTCGTCTGCCAGCAGTTGCAAAGCCTGCGTAGTCTTCTTGCCGGGCTTCAGGTCCGTTGTCATCCGGTCCAGCGTGGGATCAGTCAGTTGCTCGCTCAGCTCCATCGCGCCCAGATGGTTGGCGATCGAGCCATCGCTCCTGCGCGCTGCGTACTGCGCCGCCAGAAATTGTTTGAGCTCCGCAACCGTGACGCGCTCGGCAGCCGGCGCAGGAAGCGCCATGGCCGCGAACGCCACAAAAAGCATCCATTTTCGCATCGATCTTGCCTCGCGCCGCGAAAATCAAGGAAAACCGGGAAGCAACGTTATAGCCGCTTCGACATCACAATGCAATGGCATCCCCCTCCCGGCCGCAGCGGCCGCGAGAGCCTGAACTCTTCGGTCCCGGTCTCCATATAGCCGAAGCGACGATAGATGGGCAACAACTCCGGCCGCAAACTTGAATTCGTATCCCTTTCTGTGTCAAAGTTCCTGTATGGACAAGGCCTCCATCCTCGAAGTGTTGCGCACGCACGAGCCAGAGTTGAAGGCTGCGGGCGTTGTTCACTTGCGCCTCTTCGGCTCAGTGGCGCGCGGCGAATCCTCGGCACATTCGGATGTCGACCTGATGGCGGAACTTGATCGCTCGAAGCATCCGACCCTCCTGAACTTGGTCCATCTCGAAAACCGCTTGACCGACATTCTCGGCGTCAAGGCAGACCTGGCCCTCGCCGACGCGATGAGAGAAACCGTGCGTTTGCGGGCCGGCCGCGAGGCGATTCTTGCCTTTTGACGACGCGCTGCACCATTTGCAGGATATGTGGGGCAGCATTTTGCTTATTGAGCGGTTCGTGTCCGGAATGGAGTTCAGCGAATCTCTTCACGATCTGAAAACACAGGCTGCTGTTGAACGCAAGATGCTTGTGATCAGCGAGGCAGCGATTCGCCTCGGCGACGACGCCGAGAGTCTCTATCCGGCTCTTCCGTGGCGCGATATTCGCGGCATCGGCAACTGGCTCAGGCATGCCTATGATCGTGTCGATCCCGAGATCATGTGGGACACGGTTCGAACCGACCTGCCGCGGCTGAAAGATGCGCTCCGGGAAGTTCTCAGCCCGGAAAGCTAAGGTCATTCCGATTCTGTCATTGCGGATGCGCCTGCGCCCAAGTCTTGTACTCGTTCAGCACGGCAACGCCTTCCGTGTTGTACCACGCGTACCCGTTGCGCCGCTCCAGGCTCAGGTCGTTCACATCGTCGTGAATGGTCTTGTCGCGATCGCCAAGAATAGGTTTGTCAGTCCCGATCTGGTAGTAGCGCGCCCAGATGGGCCCCGCGCCATCCACGGCCACCAGCTTGCGCCCACCCGCGCTCGACCGGTCGGCCATGAAGTTTCCGCTGCCGTAGCGGAACCCGAAGATCTCCACTTTCACGAACCACGCGCACGCGGCATGCACCGCCGCAATCTCCGCGGGAGTCGGATCGGGCAGGCTCATGAAAAACTGCACCACCGGAAAACTCTCATCGCTGGTCAGCGAGGGCATTTCGTAGTTGCGCGCCGAGGTTGGTTCCAGCGTCAGCGCATCGTATTGCTGCGCCCACGCCGTCTTCACGCCGTTATCGACGATCTGTAATTTGAGCAGGCAGTCGATGCCGCGTTGCACGGCCGGTCCCGCGCGCTTCACCATTGCGGCCGGCAAAAACTTGTAATCAGGCGCGCCCTCGGCCACGTCGTTCAGAATCTCCACGGCATGGGTCATTGCATCGTCGTTGATGGTGATGGCATCGTGGTAAGTCCCCTCCAGCGGCCACACCTGCGGCCATCCACCGTTGGGGTACTCCGAGTCGAGCAGGTACTCGACGCCGCGCTCGACGGATGCGCAAATGGGCGCGGCGTCCGCATCGCGATGCGCCGCCATGAGCGCCGTCCCTACCCGCGCCAGGAACCGGATCTGCAGCCACGTGGAATCGTTGTCGAGCGTGGCGATGTAGTGCCAGCTTGGATCCACCGGCTTGTCGAAATCGGCCAGGTCCGGAAAGCGGTTCTCGTTGTCGGCGTCGTAGAGGTCGCCCGGCGCGCGCGGCTTGCTCACCATGTCGATGTTTTTGCTCCACCCGCCGTCCGCCACCTGCCAGGTGACGATGTTGTGCGCATCCTTGAGCGCTTCGTCGCTCGTCCACCACTCCGCCGGATGGTCGGCGCGCAGGCCGCGCCCGCCAAACCCGAGCCCCGCGTGTTTGGGATCGGTGTTGCCCGCGGCTCTTTGCTCATCGGCCAGCGTCTGCTTGTCGATGGCCTTCTGTTTCTCCGACCGCTCCAGATACTTCAGCCACGCCTTCTGCTGTTTCTTCGGCAAGGTCGCGATGCGCTCGCGATTTACGGGCTTGGCGATCACGTTCATGCCAACTACTTTGGCCGAGGAGGTGGGGGGCAGGCCCAAGGCGACAATCGAGGCCAGGAACAGATGGAGCAGGGATCGACCATGGGAACGCATGGAGTGCTTTCTATCCCAGCGCAACTGCCCTTGTCAATGGGAGGTCTGACCACTCAAGGGCACGGGCGCGCATCAAACTTCCTGAGCCTCTTCGGCTGCGGGCAGAACGTCATCCTGGCGCGCCGCCCAAACGTAGAGCGTCGGCAGCAGGAAGATGCTGATCATCAGGTTGGCCAGTAACCCGCCCACAATCACAATCGCGAAGGGCCGCTGGGAATCGGATCCGATGGCGTGCGACATTGCGGCGGGGAGCAGCCCGAGCGTGGCCACAAGCATGGTCATCATGATGGGCCGCAAGCGAAGGACCGCGCCTTCGACCGCCGCTTCAGCAATGGGATTGCCTCGCGCCCTCAGTTGATTGATGAACTCGATCATGATCACGCCCACTTGTACCGAGACTCCGAAAAGCGCGAGGAAGCCGACCGCCGAAGAAACTGAAAAATTGGTACCCGTAAGGAACAGGGCTAGCGGACCGCCGATCGAGGCCATACCAACGCTGATCAGGATCAGCATGGCCCACTTGAAGGAACGGAACATGGTGTAGAGAATGCCGAAAATCACCATAATAGTGAGAGGAACGATGACGGCCATGCGTTGATCGGCGCGTTTCTGGCTGGCGTATTCGCCGGCCCACTCCAGGTGATATCCGCTGGGCAGACTGACGTTGTGTTGCACGCGGGCGATGGCCTCTTCCACGGTCGATCCCAGATCGCGCCCCCGCACGGAGTACTTGATGGCGATGTAGCGCTGTCCGCCCTCGCGGTAAATTTCTTCGGCGCCGTCGTCGGTGGTCACGTGCGTCAGCTGCGCCAGCGATACGCGCTCGCCCGAAGGAGCCAGGAGGCGGACATTCTCAATCGCTTCAGGCGTGTCGCGATACCGCTGTTGGTAGCGCAGCGTGACGTCGAATCGCGCCTCGCCCTGTTGCACCTGGGTGAGCGCGCTGGAGCCGACGGCGGTCTGGATCGCGTCCTGGATGTCGTTCACGCTGATGCCAAAACGCGCCGCGGCATCGCGGTCCACTTGCAGGTTCAGATTCGGTTGACCGATGACGCGAAAGATACCCAGGTCATCGATTCCCGTCACGGTAGACATCTGCGCCCGAATCTGCTCGGCTACGCGCTCCAGCTCGCGGAGGTCGGAGCCATAGAGCTTCACGGCCAGTTCGCCCTTCACGCCGGAGACCGCTTCTTCCATGTTGTCCGAGATGGGTTGCGAGTAGTTCCAGATCACTCCCGGGAATTTTGAGAGCTCCTGGTCCATGGAGGCGATCAGCCGTTCTTTGTCCTGGTCGAAAATGGGGCGCCACTGTTCCTTCGGCTTCAAATCGACAAAGTATTCGGTGTCGAAGAAGCCCGTGGTGTCGGTACCATCGTCGGGCCTTCCCGTCTGGCTCACCACTTGCGTCACCTCAGGGAACGAGGCCATCACTAGGCGCGCCTTGTTGGTGAAATCGATGGAGGCCGTAGGGCCTTCACTGGGCGACAAAGTGCCGCGCACCCAGATCGAGCCTTCATCGAGATGCGGCAGGAACTCCGAACCGATCGGTCCACCCACCGTGAGATAAATGGCAACCGCGAAAAGGGCCGCGGAGATTCCGACCGTTCTGTAACGGTGCTCTATGGCGGACCGGACCCCAGAACGATAATGTTCGGTCAGCCAGTGCATCAGCGGATTCTGCCAATCTTTGGCTCCCTTGCTGAAAAGAAAACTGGCCATCACCGGCGCGGCGACGATGGAAAACATCAGCGCTCCGAAGAGCGCGAAGGTGACGGTCCACGCCATGGGCTTGAACAGCCGTCCCTCGACGGCCTGCAGCGTGAAGATGGGCAGATACGAAGTGATGACGATGGCGCGCGCAAAGAAAACCGGCCGCTGCACCTCATGCGCCGCATCCCGAATCTTCGCGGTCGGCATACGCCGATCGCTGCTCTGCGCCAGTCGGCGGATGATATTTTCGATCATCACCACTGAGCCATCCACCAGCATGCCGAAGTCCAGCGCTCCAAGCGAAAGCAGGTTCGCCGGGATATGGCTCAAGTCGAGGCAGATGGCCGCGAACATCAACGCAAAGGGGATGGTGAGCGAAACAATGATCGCGCCGCGAACGTTGCCCAGAAACAGGAACAGGATGATGGCCACCAGGATCATGCCCGCGCTCAGGTTGCGCTCCACCGTGGTCACGGTGTACTTCACCAAGTCAGAGCGGTCGAGGAAGGGAACTACCTTCACGCCCCTGGGCAGAATGCCGTGATTCAGCTTGTCCACTTCTTCGTGGATGCCCGCCAGAACCGGGTCGGCGTCGTCGCCCTTTTGCAACAACACAATCCCTTCCACCGTATCGGGGTCGTCTTCGACTTTGCTGTTATCGTAGACTTTCTTGCCGTCGACTACCGTGTAGGGATTCCAGGATTTCCCGATCTGCCCCAGGCGGATCTTCGCGCCCTCCGACACCGTGGCGATGTCTTTGATCCGCACTGGCGCGCCGTTCTGCGTCTTAACTACGGTTTCTTCAATGTCGCGCACGCTGGTGTAGAGCCCCAGCCCCTGCACATTCACCTGCTGCTGGCCTTCTTCAATGAAGCTGCCGCCGCCGTTGTTGTTGTTGCTGGCGATCTGCTGCTCCACCTGGCTGATGCTCAGGCCGTAGGCCACCAGCTTCTCCGGGTCGAGCGCAATCTGGTACTCCTTGGTGGGCCCGCCGAAGCTCGAAACATCCACCACCCCCGGGACGCTTTTGAACGACTTTTCCAGCAACCAGTCTTCGATCGCCTTCCGCTCCATCACGTCGTAAGCGGGGTTGGTGCTTTCGACCGAGTACCAGAAGATCTGGCCCACCGGGCTCCAGTCCGTGCCCATCTGCGGAACCAGATTTGCCGGCAGATTCACCTGGCCCAGCCGCTCCATCACGTGCTCGCGGTTCACATCGCTGGTTGTGCCGTCGTCAAAAATGAGCATGACGCTGGAGAGACCGGCCAGCGTGGTCGAGCGCAGATGAGCGAGTCGGGGAATGCCCGCCATCTGGATCTCTACGGGAACCGTGACCTGGCGCTCGATCTCCTCGGCCGAGCGGCCCGGCCACTGCGTGATGATCTGGACGTAATTGTTGGCGACGTCAGGATAGGCCTCAATCGGCAATGCGCGGAAGGAGATGACGCCCCATGCCGTGAGCACAAGTACTCCGCCAAGCACCAGCCAGCGGCTCCGCAGAGCAAAATCGACTATCGCTCGAATCACGCGCAGGTCCCCGTGCCATGCGGCCCTCCAATGGATGGGGTCCGCTCAGGACATGAAAGCACTTGAAAGCTCATGATACAACTCACTACTATTTGACGAAGGAACTGTCATCCTGAGCGGAGCAGGTGCGGCTTTTCGCACCTGAGGAGTCGAAGGATCTGCGGTTGCTTTTCGTCGTACGCCACTTTACGCCGCCCGACTCCAGATATTTTCGCCAAGCCTATATGTCTTGGCGCTAGGGCTGACTTCGCAGTTACCCAATCCCTGATCCCTGTTCCCTGCCGGGGTCGCGAAGCGGGGGGGCGAACGATTTTTGTTCGCAGGGGTGGCTGATCCCTGCTCCCTGCTTTACCCTCATACCATGGAATTCAGAGTCCTTGACCTTGAGCGCGAACCGATCGAATTCGACCTGAAGCTCGCTCCCGGAGCCATCGATTTCGGCGACGAAGCCGTGCAAATGGGCGATCTGGCCACTTCTGGCAGCGCCGAGGTGATCCACGAGCATCGCGGTCCCAAAGATATCGTCGCGGACATTCGCCTCAGGGGCCGCTTCGCGGGCAATTTCCAGGTTCCCTGCGCCCGCTGCATCGAACCCGTCGAAATCCCGCTCGCCGCCGAGTTCGACCTCATCTTCCGGCCCCTCGGCGCCGATGCCGACGTGCCCGAGCGGTCGATTACGGCGTCGGAGACCGAAATCGGTTATTATCAAAAAGACAGTCTGTTGCTTGAAGATGTGCTGCGCGAGCAGGTGCTTTTGACCCTGCCGGTCAGGACGCTGTGCAAGCCCGACTGCAAGGGACTTTGCCCGCGCTGCGGTGCGAATCGCAACCTTCAGCCCTGCTCCTGCGATGAGGGACCGAGTGACCCCCGCTGGGAAGCGTTGACGGATTTGCGCAGCCGGATTAAGTCCTGAAAATTCAGGCACCTATATTGGGTGCCCACCTTCGCCGCGTATTTGTTCTTGCGGCTAAGGTGGGAGGGCGCTCCACCGGACAAACCCGGCCGGGAACGACCATCGAAAGGGAATAGATCATGCCGAATCCGAAAAGGCGCCACTCCACGCGCCGGACTGCTCTCCGCCGCTCCCACGATTTCCTTACCGCAGTCGGCCTCTCTGAGTGCCCCAACTGCCACGAAAAGAAGCTGCCCCATCGCGCCTGCCCCAAGTGCGGAGCGTACAAGGGCCGTGCCGTGCTGGACGTAAAAGAAGCTAAGTAGCTCCCAATTCAAATGCTTACCGACATCGCGCTCGACGCAGTTGGTTCCGATAAGGCTCCCGAGCCGGAGATCCGCGGAGCTATCCTCGCCTGCCGGGCTCTACCCGTTCGCGTGCATCTGGTCGGACCCGAGTCCGAACTGCGCGACTTGCTTGACGAGCACCTCGGAGACGAGGACCTGCCCATCATCATCCACCACGCCTCCGAGCGCATCGGCATGGACGAGAAGGCCGCCCACGCGGTGCGTTCCAAGCGCGACAGCTCGTTGCGCGTCGGCCTGAAGCTGGTGCGCGAGGGCAAGGCCGCGGGCTTTGTGACCGCCGGCAACACCGGCGCTGCTATGGCCACGGCCAAGATGGTGCTGGGCGCGCTGCCCGGCGTCGACCGCCCAGCCCTGGCCACGCCCATGCCCACGTCAAGAGGCAACCCATGCGTGCTTCTCGACGTGGGCGCAAATGTCGATTGCAAGGCGCAAAATCTTGAGCAATTCGCCGTGATGGGCGAGATGTACGCCCGCAGCGTTTTCAAGATCGCCAAGCCCCGCGTGGGCTTGCTCTCCATCGGTGAAGAGGAGTCCAAGGGCAACGAACTCACCCGCGAGGCGCTGCCCCTGCTCAAGGCCCTGCCCATCCACTTCATTGGCAACGTGGAAGGCCGCGACATTTTCAACGGCAATGCCGACGTGATCGTCTGCGACGGATTCGTGGGCAACGTGGCGCTCAAGACCAGCGAAGGCATCGGCCGCTTCGTGCGCGATGTTCTGCGCACCTCGCTCAATAAAACCGTCACGGCGCAGGTAGGCGCGCTGCTGTCGCGCCGCGCCTTCAACGACTTTCGCCGCCGCCTCGACTACACCGAATACGGTGGCGCGCCGCTCTTGGGCGTGCGCGGCGTCTGCATCATCGGCCACGGCTCCTCGAACGACGTCGCCATCTACAACGGCATCCGCGTGGCGCACGAGTTCTCACGCTCCGGCGCCATCGAGCGAATGGCACAGGCATTCGCCGGCCGCCCCGGGACCCGCCCCGATCACGACGACAGCCCCGACGCGATCATTCAGTAAAGAAGACAGGGAACAGGGAGTAGCCAGTAGGGAATAGGGAACGCGCAGTTCACAGTTCACAGATTGCGAACCTCTGATCACTGACCACTGAATCGGCACACGCCATGCCTTCTAAGCCCGCGAACGCGCTTGAATTGAACGCATCGACCGGATTTGACTCTTCAGTCGTGGCCCAACTCGCCTGCCCAGCCTGCCACGGGAATTTGCACGCTGAAGATTCGCGCCTGGTTTGCAGCGCCTGCGCCCGCAGATACCCCATCGTCGACGGCATCCCTGCGCTCATTATCGAGCGCACAGAGAGCGCCGAGAACGCGACGTAGCGCCGGCCTCCCGGCCGGCTGTAGCGCGGGCGTCCTCGCCCGCGCCGCCAGCAGCGATGCGCGGTCAGCAACACCAAAACGAGCCACGTCCCAACGACACCTGACACCTGACCCCTGGCCCCTCCTCAGTGCTGGCTGTGCTGCCAGTCCCAATATGCCTTCTTCTCCGCATCGCTGCGCTTGTTGAAAGTCAGGTAGTGGGTCGGTCCGAAACTAATTTGAATGGGCACGGCTTCAAAGCCTGCCTCTGAGCGCAGCCGAAGGGTGCCGCAAACCGCCCAACCATCTTCCAAAAATCAATGTTTCCTCTCCCGGATGGAGAGCCGAAAATAGCCCAGCCCGGGGTCCCCACGGAAGGGCCTTTCTCCGTGGGTCGGAGCGTGAAACCCAGGGAACCAGACCGTAAGAATCGAGAAATCAAGTACGCGGCCAAGCCGCGCGCCGAAACGCAAGCGCGCCCGCAATCTCCCATCCCCCGGAGCGTTCACCCTGGCAAAGATCACCACAAGCCGACTCCCAAGGAACATCAACTGTTCTGTGCGGGGACGACTCAGGGGACTAATCGATTCCTGGATGAGTGCCCCGGCGGATTTCTCATAAATCGGGAAGAAGAACCCGTAACTTCTGGACCGGCGACTCTACAATGACTGCCTAGGTAACGCCGCCTTCGGGGACTGGAGTTGGTTTCGTGTCGGAAAACAAATGCTGCTTCACACCGCTAACCGTCGCGAGATCCAAATATTCGTTAAACCTGTCGAACTTGCCGTCCTTGATATGCATCGTGATGCATATAGGCACCGCAATCTCTGTCCCCGCTGCAGGAGATCCTGTGATGGTGCCGTGCTCAGGCATGACGCACCGATGAAGGTACTCAATGCATACCTGCTCTTGGCCGGAGAACATATTCGTCAACTCCATGTGAAGATCCTTTGTGTGGATCCTGCCGGCCATGGCCTTCTCTGCGGCCTTCTGGATCTGCTCAATTCCTCGGAACTGTTCACCAGTCGCCATGAAGGTCCACACGGCATCATCGTCGACGAGTTGCATGAACCCATCTAGATCGTCACCCAGGTAGATCTTTTTGAACTTTTGGGCGAAGCTTTCAGTCGCGGAATTTGGCTCCGTCGTCACTTCAGTGAGGGAATTCATTTTAGTCATCTCCTTTTTTGTCCTCTCGGAGCAAACAACTTTGGGTCAATTCCGAGTTGTTGAGCCCAATCGGTCGCATCCGATAAGTCCGTTTCTTTGAATCCATGGTTGGTGTGGTGGGTCGGCAAAAACATTAACTCTCGTCGGCGTTAATTGCTTACGCCTAGAATCTTTTTCGCGGAGCTATGATCATCGAGAGTCTTGATGAGGCAATCGGCCACGTCTGCGCGCGAAATTGTGAATCCGAAGCGGGGCAGGTGTCCCTCTCGGACACGATATTTCCCAGTGCGCGCTTTATCTGTAAGTTGCGGTGGGCGCACGATGGTCCAGTCCAACGCGCTCTTCTGGAAAACGCGCTCCATCGCACTCGCATCGCGAACGAGGCTTGAAAAGAACAACCGTCCGACGAGGTAAGCCGGCGGCATAATAGCATCCTTGAACAAGAAGGCCATTGACACGACCGCCACGCGCCGGACATCCGCTCTCTGCATGGCGGTCGTCACGGAAACGGCGAAAGCCCGCAGAAGATCCGCGTCCGCTTTCGATAAGGGCAGGCGCGGACCGAATCCTGACAAAACCGCGTCGTGTCCTTCGACAGCCCGTTCAAGCTCGGCGCTGTTCAGCACATCTCCTTGCTTGATGGTAATGCGATCTTGAAACGGCTTGAGCCGCTCCAGTGTGCGAACCAATGCCGTCACGGAATGACCGCGCTCAATCGTCTGGCGCACGAGCTCCACACCAATCCCACCTGTAGCGCCCAGCACAACGAGCTTCATATAGCGTGTCCTTTTCCAGGTACTTTCTCGCGTCATCGGTGCCGCAGCGGTTCCGTAAAGTCCCTTAACGGTTAAGGCTTCAAGTCAAGCGATGCTTTGCCGCTCTTTACGTCGAAGGGCACCGAGTTGTGCTCATGCGTGACCATCCACTTCCCGTTGATCTTGCAAAAACAAATGGTCGTGCGCCACCACATATCAACCTTCATTCCGCCTGTCGTCGTCGCGTCAACATGGCAGAGGCCGTGGGAGAAGGCGACATCTTCGCCCGCGGTGATGTCCAGAGCTCGAATCTCATGACCGATCGGGCCTTGGAATGAAGAGAACCACTCCGCCGCGCGTTCTCTCGACGTATCCGAACCTATACACTGAAGTGGGTTCACGACGTCAAAAGCCAATATGTCCGGCGCATTTCTGGATTTAGCCCCAGCACTGTCTTTCGCCTGAACTGCCTTTGTCCGATCTTCGATCAGCGCGCGAATCTGAGCTTCATTCGACGCCATGGATCTCTCTGTCGTCATATAGTTTCTCCTTCAAATCGGAGTTAGGCCGCGAAGCACCGCTGCGAAACCGTACTCGCGGAACGAGACGCTCAACGTCCGGTAGTGCGCGTTGAGTACGAAGCGATCAGCATGACGAAAAAGAACATTGGTTCGAGCGATGCGAGGCCGTCGCCCGAGGCAAAGTGAGACACGCATGCGCTGATGAGGGTAATACCAATTCCCGCGTAGGCCCATTCCTTGACGGTGGCTAGGCCAGGAGCCAGCAAGACACAGACCCCCAGCACCTTGGCGACTCCAAGGAGATAGGCAAAATAAGGAGGATAGCCCAAATGCGCAAACGCCTCTACCATGCTTGGCGAGTGAATCAAAGAAAGAACACCTGAGATTGCGATCACAGCCGCAACCAGCGCGGTCGATACCCAATAGGTGATTTTCCTGGCGTTCATCCGCAGTCTCCTCTCTAGAGCGGTCAATACGCGTCCGTATCAGACCGCCATCATCGTGAAGCAAGTCCGCGTCGCATGCAAAGAATGCAACGACCGAGTTCAATGAAAGTCAACCTGTTGAAGTACTCACGGCGACGCCTCGTGGCGTACGCGCCGCGATAAGTAGTTTGCGGATACCGTAGATGCCAGGGATCATGGGCAGGATTGCTGTGTACATTCCGGGAAAGTAGTAATGCCCTGTCACGCGAAACCAAAAATTGGGCAAGCTCTGCATGAGTTGGCCCCGCCCGACGACGGCCTGAACTGATGCGGCGACCGTTGGCTGCGCGTCCGGCTTGAGAAGCGGGAAAATGAAGTGTGTAAACTCCGCGACGCCTGGGCCGATCAAGATGAAGCACATAAGAAAGCCTGCCAGCGGAATGCGCTTGAAGAGCCCAAGCGCCGTCAGGGTGTACAGCACGGGACCGATGAAGACAAAGATCATAAGGTAAGAGCTAACGCTCCAACTGATGTTGTAGAGGCGGCTCATAGCGGGCGCAAAGCCGGTAAGATATTCCTCAATCAGATGGATCTGGAGTCCAGCGACAGTAAGTAGGAACGCCGGCAAGACTACCTCTGGCGGCAGAGGGCGCCGGAGATACGTCAGGCTCCACAAAATAAAGGCAGCGGTGCCCGAACCGCCTACGATGATGACCGGGGGCCAACCGATATACCGATAACCGGCCAGCATTGCGCCGAGCAGAAAGATGGCCGCTATCGCCATGCTGCCGACTTTTATCGATAACCGGGTTTCGAACTGGGTTTCGCCTAAATGCACTTGCTCCACACGCTATACCTCCTGTGTAGCCATGATGATGGCCATCTTGCTATTGGACTGTCTGTTGCAGATTGCTCGGCCTATGCGAAAAGTCAGTTCAGAGCCAAAGTCCGCCGCACCTTGTAGCCTGAACAGAAGACCGCACAGGGTCGCGATTTGTGACAGCTCTGTCTAATTTGGAGGGGTTGGCAACCCAGGCAAATGTGCGATCTTTTCGGGATTGGTCAGAATGTAGATCGCGTGGATGCGTCCTTCGCCTGCACCTAGAGTCAAAACCGAGTGTGGCTTCCCGTCGAGGTAACTGACTACACCGGGTTCCCCGTTGATCTCCATCACGCGGCGGACGAGATTCTTTGGCACGATTTTTTGCAGGCCGCCGAATATGCCGCGGGCTACGTTTTCGGCGCCCTGGATCAGATTGGGCACTGCAATCGCCTTACCTCCGCCATCGGAATGAAGCACGACATCATTTGAGAGCAAGGTAACCAGTCCCTCCATGTCGCCGCTGCTGGTGGCTTTGAGAAAGCGTTCCAGTAAGTCGCTCTTCTTTTGCCGTGATGTTTTGAAGCGTGGACGTATCGCGCTGACATGCTGTTTAGCGCGGCTAAGAATCTGGCGGCAATTGGTTTCACTTTGACCGAGGACAGCGGCAATTTCAGAGTATTCATACTCGAAGACTTCGCGCAGAAGGAATACCGCCCGTTCAACTGCAGTCAGGCGTTCCAGCATGACAAGAAACGCCATGGAGAGCGATTCATCGACCCGTATGATTTCCAGCGGATCGCTCCCTGGGCCCGTAATGATCGGTTCCGGGAGCCACTGGCCCACGTACTCCTCGCGTTGAACCCGCGCAGATTGCAGATGGGTGATGCACAGGCGGCTAATGATGGTGACCAGGAATGCTCTCGGTGATCGAATCTCTGCATCGGGAACCAGTTGCCAGCGGATGAAGGTTTCCTGAAGCATGTCCTCGGCATCGGCCACGCTGCCCAACATGCGGTAGGCAACTGAAAAGAGCAGGCTGCGATACTGGTCGAATGTCGCCAATCGGATTGTAACTTTTGGATCGAGGAGCGGCATTTCGACCATCCCATCGCGATCATTTCTATTCTGCAATATTTCGCTCCAATGCATGCTTCGAGGTGAACAAGTCCAACTGTACCGGTGCGCAAGTCCGAAGGTCTGATTTCATATTCCTAGACCAGAGAGCCTTCCGTTTTGTGACAATCCGACTGATTGGAATTGCAGCGACGGTATCCGTGAATTTGGCAGGAAAGGCTATACCGCCGACTCAGGGGCGTAAACTAGGCTGGAAGCAGGACATCTGGGTGCAATATCTCTAAGCCTTAGCAACGTTTCCGAGGCAAAGGCAATCCAGAAAGAATCTCAACTGATGACAACAGGCGAAAGCACTAACTGAGCTTCTGTTGAGCCTTTTCCAGTGGATCGGTAACGGAAAACGCCCCAGCGTCCAGGAACGGGCTATGAACAGATTGTCGCTGGTCCCGCCGATGACCTCTCGCCTTCCCGCTACCACAGAACTGGTATTCGACTCCCGGAAAACTAGCCCACGGGTGAAAGAGCATAAATAGAGAAAGTTCTTAGATACCATACCGGGGTATAGTATATGATCGAACCATTCTAGAATCACAAGCATTTCTCGGAAACACGCTCTCCGCACGCGACCCAACCCGCGATTCCCGATCTGAAAATTCCTCCCCGGCCTTTTGCAGGGAAGCGCCTACCGCCGCTGGTAAAACGGCAGCACAATCAAAACGGCCAGACCGATGGCCACGGCCAGCGCCAGCGCAATCATGCTATAGAGAAGCACGAGGTTGGGACCCTGCGCGCCTTCTTCTTCCGGCTTGCCATCATGCGCAACGCGCTTCTCGCGATCACTCATAACGCGGGGCTTCCACTGGGTTCATTTGTGCGTTTTCGCTTGCCAAAACTTCGGCATGCCATACCCTGCGAGCAACACCAGCAGGATGTATATAATTTGCGCGGTCAGGCGCACGGGAACAGTTGGGAACCGGAGCCCTTGTACCATTTGCCCGGCGCGATAAATATTCGCAGGAAATATGGCCACCATCATCACTGCGGTCCAGAACGCCGCCTGCCGCCTCCACCTGGGCACAAACAAACCCACAGCGCCCGCTATCTCCAGCACGCCGGTTAACACCACCAGAAAGTCTCGCGCCGGAAAAATCGGCGGAATGATGTCAGCTGTCGAACTCATGCGCAGAAAATGCAGCAACACGCCAGAGACCACGAGCGGGATCGCCACGATCACCCGCAGCGCTACCTGTGCGAAGCCAAAACCGCCAAATCCCTGCTTCCCCAGCGCGAAAAAACCAAAGATGATCAGCGCCATCAAGAGCAGGGAGGTTGCGTATTGCAAATCAAGCCTCGTTTCCCAGGCAGCTCTCACGGAGTCACACGGCAATCATAATCGCAATTTTCCTTGGCCGCTATTGCTGTCGCGGGGTGCGGCCCGACCGACACTATTCATAGTCGACATTATTCATATTTGAGAGCATCCACGGGATCCATCTGCGCCGCGCGCGTGGCGGGAACGGTGCCGAAGACAACGCCCACCGCGGTGGCAGCGGCCATTGCGATCAACACGGAAAGCCACGAGATGGGAAATTCGTAGTCGGTAAAGAGACGGACGGAAAGCGGCAACGCGAGGCCGGCGAGGCTGCCGACCACGCCGCCGGTGAGCGAGATGAGCACAGCTTCCGTGAGGAATTGCAATTTGATCTCGCGATACGTGGCCCCCATCGCCTTGCGAATGCCGATTTCGCGGATGCGCGCGCGCACGTTGGCCAGCATGATGTTCATGATGCCCACGCCGCCCACGGCCAGCGTCACCGCGGCCACCAGCACCAGCATTGCCGTCAGAGCATCGGCAATCTTGGCCGCCGTCACCAGCAGGTCGGTGAGCGTCTGCGTCTTGTAAATCGAGTTCTTGCGGTGACGCAGGTTAATCACGCGCACTATTTCTGTTGAGGCATCGTTCACCTCGTCCATGCTCTGCATGGAAAAGTAGATCTGGTTCACGCGATCGGTTCCGGTAAAGTAGCGCGCCACCGTATAGGGCACCAGGATGGTCTCATCGGTGATCTCCGACATGCCGAAGTCGGACACGCTCTCTTTGAAAACGCCGACGATGGTGAAGGGGATGCCGAGAATCTGAAAGGTTTGGCCGACGGCCGAGTCCGAGCTGCCGTATCGCTCTCGCGCAAAGTACAGGCTCACTACGGCGCACTTGATGTGCATCGTGTCGTCCGTCTCGTCGAAGAAGCGTCCGTCGGTCACAACCAGGTTGCGAATGAACTGGTACTGAGAATTCACGCCCAGCACTGCCGTGTCCTTTTGCACGCCGCCGGGAAAGCTGACGCGGTTGTGCATCTCCAGCACGGGCGAGGAGTACATGATGCCGGGCACCTGCTGATCCACGGCCTTCTCGTCGTCCTGCGTCAAATAATCGGTGTAACGTGCGCGCTCCGCCGGGGTTGCGCCGCCGCCCGCGTATTCCACCTCCACCTGGTTGGTGCCGATCTTCTGCAGTAATTCGAGAGTGTATTGCTTGCCCGTGAGGCCGATGGTGACGACCAGAATCACCGAGGCCGTGCCGATGACCATGCCCAGAGCCGTGAGGGCAAACCGCGTCTTGCTGGCCCGGAAGCTGTCCGCGGCAATCCTGAGGATCTCGCTCATTTGCATGGTCTGGCGCGCGCTCAGCAGCGTCTCTTGAAAGGCGGTACGCCGGGCTTGCTCCCTGGTTTGTTCGCCGACCGGATTCATCGTTTCCTTCTCAACACAAGATGTTCGGGATTGCCCTCAGGCTTCGGGAATTATGGCGAAATGCGGCTTAGCGCCGCCACTTCTGATAGCTTACGCCGAAGGCCGCGAGCAGGGAACCCGCCGCGGCCCGCGTACGCTGCCCAAGTCTGGCCGCGCCCCGAATTCCAGCGCGGTTTTCTCCACCCCGCGAACGAAGGCCTATCCCCACCCCAGCGAACACGAATCGCTCGCCGGGGCCTAGGTGTCCGCGGGGGTCCGGCTCTACGGCTTCGGCGCTGGGCTTGAACTGCACTTGAGCGCATCCACACGTGACCAAGTGGACACTTCGAGCGGCTTGCCCTGCATGCAGGTCGTCATCATGTCGCTGGGAACGCCCGTGAAATCGATGCCTGTACCGACCGCGGGCTTCGTCCCTTTGAAAAAGAGGTCGTACAGTACGCCGGTCTTCACGTCCTTCACCACCAGGCAACTGGCCTCCACGCCGGCCGCCACGCAGCCTTGCCCCTTCACGGGCTTGGGCTCCTGCGCCGCGGCTGCCGCCGTCATCAAAATTCCCAGCAGCGCGATTGCAGCAAATATCGTTCCTCGCATCTCATCCTCCTGTCATTCATTTAGACTTCATGATTTCGTAATCGCCGTCTCCTCGGTGCGGCTCTCGAGACCGGTGCTACCTTCGAGCGCGCGCCATAGCGCCGCCAGCGCCTCAACCGGCACGGCCTCGGCACGAGCCTGGGCAGCGATGCCCGCGCTCGCCAGGGCCGCTGCCGCAACCGCAGGTGCTACTCCGGCGGCGCGCAGATTATTGTTGAGCGTCTTGCGCTTTTGCGCGAACGCTTGCCGAAGAAAACGCAAAAAACCGCTCTCGTCTACGCCCAGCTCGGCAAATCGCGGCGCAAACCGCCAGCGAAAGACGGTGGAATGTACCTTGGGCGGCGGCGAAAATGCCGATGGCGGCAGCGTGAACAGTTGCTCGGCCGGCCCGTACATCTGCACGGTCACCGAGAGCAGCCCATAGTCCCGCGAGCCCGGCGCAGCCGCCACGCGCTCCGCAACTTCGCGCTGCACCATCAGCACGGCCACCTCCAGCACCGCATGGCTGGCCGCGAGCTTGAGCAGAATCGGCGAGGTGATGTAAAACGGCAGATTGCCCACCACGCGCAGCCGCTCTCCGGCTTCGGCTGCTGCTGCTGCAAAATCGAACTGCAACACATCCTGCTTGACGACAGTCACGCACTCCGAAGTAAATTGCCCGCGCAATCCCGCGGCAAAGTCACGGTCGAGCTCAATTGCCACCACGCGTCCGGCCCGCGCCGCCAGCGCTCCGGTCATCGCCCCGCGGCCGGGGCCAATCTCCACCACCGTGCGCCCGGAAAGATTGCCCAGCGCAGCCACAATGCGCTGGACGGCATGCACGTCCACGAGAAAGTTCTGTCCGAGCTTGGGTTTCTGCAGCATCTGCTACCGATGGTAGACGAGCGGAGCCGCGCGCGGCGCAGTTTGCGCGTTCCTTCCCGCCCGTTACACTGAATCCAGATGTCGCACCCACTTGCCCTTCCCACCGCGAGGCCCCTTTGCTGATCGATTCCCACGCTCACCTGGATAGTCCCCGCTACGCGGACGACCGCGAAGCCATGCTCAGCCGCGCTTGGGAAGCCGGTGTGGGCGCGGTGCTTTCCATCGGCATCGGCGAGGGCCCGGCGGAAATGCACCAGGCGCTCGATCTCTGCCGCCAGTTCAACGGGCGACGAGAGAAGGGGGCGAAGCTGCCGCGTCTTTACGCGAGCGCGGGCATCTATCCCCACAGCAGCACTGCAGCCGACGAAAAAGCTCTCGCCAAGCTGGCCGCGCTTCTCGCCGAGCCTGAAGTCATCGCCTGCGGCGAGGTCGGCCTCGACTACTACCACGAGGGCGCGCCCCGCGACGTGCAGAGGCAGGGCCTCATCCGCCAGTTCGAGATCGCCGCCGCGCTCGAGCGGCCCATCCTCATCCACTGCCGCGGCACCGATGAATCCACCGACGCCTGGGACGATCTTTTTCTCGTCCTGGAGGAGTCTTGGGGAAGAACGGGATTAGGCGGCATCATGCACTGTTTCGGCGCTGGCTGGGAGCAGGCGCGCCGCTCGCTCGACATGGGATTTCTGGTGTCATTTGCGGGGAACCTGACTTATCCCAAGGCGCAACCGCTGCGCGACGTGGCCGCGCGCATGCCGCTGGACGGCATACTGGTCGAAACCGACGCGCCCTGGCTCGCGCCCGCACCCCTGCGCGGCCAGCGCAACGAGCCCGCTTTTGTCGTCCAGACCGCCCGCGCCCTGGCCGCGCTGCTGAACGTCTCCGAGGCCGAAATCGCTGCCGCCACCACGAAAAACTTCAATCGGCTTTTTCAGCTTCGCCCAGACGTGGGAAACTGATAAAGGTATCGTCGGCAACGGCGCTTTCCGCGGTTTGAGGATAGAAACATGGCTCAGGAAAACTCATTCGACATCGTCAGCAAAGTAGACATTCAGGAGGTCCGCAACGCCATCGATCAGGCCATCAAGGAGATTCGCCAGCGCTTCGACCTCAAAGACAGCCACTCCGAGGTCAACCTCGAGGGCAGCGACAGCATCCAGCTTGCCTCGGTCAACGAATACAAACTGGAGGCGGTGAAGGACATTCTCTCGCAGAAGCTGGTCAAGCGCGGCGTCTCGCTCAAGAACCTGACCTACGGCAAAATTGAGCCCGCCACCGGGCAGAGCGTGCGCCAGAAGATCAGCCTGCAGCAGGGCATTCCCGTGGAGAAAGCCAAGGAGATCGTGCGTCTTGTAAAGGATTCGAAAAAGAAGGCGCAAGCCAGCATCCAGGGCGACTCGGTACGAATCTCCAGTAAGGATCGCGACGAGTTGCAGGCTATCATCGCCCTGCTGCGCGGTAAGGATCTGGGCTTGGAGTTGCAGTTCACCAACTACCGGACGAATTGATGAGAACCGCTTCCTAGTATCATGTCCCTGAAGTCCGCAACATAAATGACCGGTCATCATAATGACCGGTCATCCTGAGTGAGTCCCGGCATGCCGGGACGAGTCGAAGGACCTGCATTTCGGGGCTTCGACATCTGCTACGAACTTCTGGGACGCAACACGGGACCGTGTTTCATAAATCCGCTTCGTATCAGGGCACGAGTTTACTCGTGCCGTAATCTGAACCCGAACGCTTTGTATCAGGGCACGACTTAAGTCGTGCCGAAAGTGCCGAAAAGGACCAGGGTTTTAACCCCCGAGGGACTAGGGACTAGAACTGGTTGAATAAATCGGGTTTTGTATCAGGGCACGACTTCAGTCGTGCCGAAAAGTGCCGAAAAAGACCAGGGTTTTTACCCCCGAGGGACTAGGGACTAGAACTGGTTGAATAAATCGGGTTTTGTATCAGGGCACGACTTCAGTCGTGCCGAAAGGTGCCGAAAAAGACAAGGGGTTTTAACCCCTGAGGGACGACAATCCAAATACGGCGGCCATTTATGAAACGCGCTCTACCCTTTCTTGAAACAGCGCGAAAGGATGGGGCGCGGAATGCCGGGCGCAGCAGGAGTCGCGCTTTCTTCTCAAAATGTTTTAGAATCGGAGAGCGTTGAGCACACTAACAATAGCCGCGGCGAGAGAAGTCTTCGAGCTTCTGCGCGAAGACCTGGTTGCGGTAGAGCAGGAGCTGGGCCGCGACGCGGCATCCAGCGTCAGCACCATCACGGAGATCGCCGAGTACCTGCGCGAGGGCGGCGGCAAGCGCATCCGGCCGTCGCTGCTGCTGCTGGCGGCGCATCAGCTCGGTTACACGGGCCACGGCGCCATCCGGCTCGGCGCTGTAGTGGAAATGCTGCACACGGCCACGCTGGTCCACGACGACATCATCGACGGCGCCGATACGCGGCGCGGCCGCCCCTCCGCCAACACCACCTGGGGCAACGAAAAATGCGTGCTGGCCGGCGACTGGCTTTACATGCAGGCCTTCAAGGTGGCGCTCGAAGAGCGTAACCTGCGCGTCCTCGACCTGCTCATCGGCCTCACGCAGCAGATGGTCGAGGGCGAGCTTCTGCAGATTCAGAAACTCGGTAAATCCGTTTCTGAGGCCGAGTACTACGACCTCATTTTCCGCAAGACCGCCTGCCTGTTCTCGGTCTCGATGCGCCTGGGCGCGGTGCTGGCGGGCGCCACGGAAGCGGCGGAAACGAGCCTGGCCACATTCGGACGCGCTGTGGGCCTGGCCTTCCAGATCGTCGACGACGTGCTCGATCTGACGGCCACCGAAGAGGTGCTGGGTAAGCCCGTGGCCAGCGATTTGCGCGAAGGCAAGGCCACTCTGGCCGTCATTCACGCCGCCGACCACGGCACCGCAGCCGACCGCAAGGCCATTCGCCGCGTTCTCGACGACCGCAGCTTTGAAAACGTCGGCCGCCAGCAGATTCGCGAGATTCTGGTGCGCAATGGATCTGTCGAATACGCCATGGCCGCCGCCGATCGCTACGCCGAGCAATCGCGCCAGGCGCTGGCGCCGCTCCCCGAGTCCGAATACAAGCGCGCCCTGCTTTGGGTACCTGATTTTGTTGTTGCGCGGGAAAAGTGAGAAAGACAGGGAAGGGACTAGAACTGGTCGCAAAAATCCGGTTTTGAAAGGGCACTGGTCGCATAATCCGGCTTTGAAAGGGCACGGCTTTAGCCGTGCCATGAAAGCCGCATAAACAGCGTGGCTTTAGCCCCTGAGGGACGTTTTTCAATCGGCCTCGAGGATTTATGCAACCAGCTCTAGGGAACAGGGAACACCAAACAGCAGAAACTTGAAGTTAGAAAGCAGACGGCTATTGGTGGCCGCATAAGTAATGTTTTGATAAGCGCGCCGGAGGCGCAGCGTTTGTTAGCCCCGCGCTTCAGCGTGGGGAAAGCGGATTCCACAGATTGACTCCGGAGTCCCGTAGGGACGGTGCAAGGACTCTTGCAGGAATCAATAATGGTCAGCAGCCAGTAGCGGAAGTCCGAAGCTACCGGCTACAGGCTGGTTACACAAATGAGAAAAAACTCCCCATCGCACTGGACCGCGGTCGATCGCTATTTCGGCGATCTCTTCGCTGCGCATGACGAGCCTCTGGACGCCGTGGTCAAGGCCAATCGCGCCGCCCGCCTTCCCGCTATCGACGTCTCGCCGCTGCAGGGCAAGTTTCTGCAGGTGTTGATGAAGATGACGCAGGCCAAACGCGTGCTCGAGATCGGCACGCTCGGCGGCTACTCCACCATCTGGATGGCCCGCGCATTGCCCAAAGGCGGCCGCATCGTTTCGCTCGAATTCAGTCCAAAACACGCAGAGATCGCCCGCGCCAATCTGCGCCGCGCCGGATTGCTTCGCCGTGTCGAAATTCGCGTTGGTCCGGCGCTCAAGAGCCTGCCGGACCTCAAAGCCGAGGGCGCCGGTCCGTTCGACCTGATTTTTATCGACGCGGACAAGGAAAACAATCCGCAATATTTCGAATGGGCGCTCAAGCTCTCGCGCCGCGGCACCGTGATTGTCGTCGATAACGTGGCGCGCCACGGCACCGTGATTGAAGCCAAAAGTTCGGCGCCAGACATCCGCAGCACGCGACGCTGTCTCGAGCTGATGGCCGCGCATCCCCGCCTCAGCGCCGTCGCCCTGCAAACCGTCGGCGTCAAAGGCCTCGACGGCTTCGCCATGGCGGTTGTGCTGCGGTAGGGCAGCATTTTCCACTTCCACGAGACTTTTCACAGTTTCACAGCTTCTGTGCGGCCAAAAACTTCCGCGTGTAAGTGGTTTATATTCATTGTGTTATCTCGTTCCACAGTTTCACAGTTTCTGTGAGGCTGAGCTATTTTGTCTGTAAGCTGCTGATTCTTAGCCGGTTCCGCGCTTCACAGTTTCACAGGCCGTTTTTTCGATGGGTATGGGGGGTGGGGGTGGGGCAGGGGGGAGGGGGGTACAGACCAAGGGACTAGAAAACCGCGAGCCGGGGGCATGCCTGAAATCTTGAACCGGGGACACCCCCGACAGGGAGCGATAGAGCGGGTTGGGGCGATTGGCCATTTGAGAGGAGTATGCGCCAAAGGGGCGTAATTATCTGCAAATTCCAAGGCACAAAAATGCGTCCAAGAAAGGCTGATTCCAAAAGAGTTTTCGGCGTAGAATTCTGTGCAACATGAATCAGCGGATTGAGAAGATACGCCAGCTCCTCAATGAGATTGAAGCGGAACCCAGCGCGCTTGCATCCGGCGGGCGCGACTTCTCCGCGGTCGAACTCTGCGCCATCATCCAGCAGATCGTCGACGATCTCCAGCCGCTTCTCACGCCCTACGATGCCGCGTTCTACTGGTTCCTCTTCCGCCACTCCATCGCCAAAGACGGTGACCCGCATCTACGCGTCAGCACGCGCAACTTGCGTACCGCGGTCGTCAAGTCTTCCTACTCTCAGGCTGAAGAGAATCCGGTTTCGCTAGGCAAGGTGCAGGACACGCTGCGCGCCCTCGAGACCATCGGCGCCATTCGCAAGGAAGACGAGCCCAACCGCGATGGCACGCTCTACCGGGTACTAATCCCTGAAGAGATCGAAGCCTGCCGCAATTACCACGCCGAGCGCCAGGCCAGCGAGCAGCAACTCAAGTTTCCGGCTTCGGGAATCGAGATCGGGTAGCGGCCGGCTGACCCGAACCTGTACCGCCGGTCTTCCGACTGGCTGTCGCGGGGGCGTGGGCTCGGCTTTTACGCGACTGATTGCGGACCGGGCGGCGTGGCGGCGAAGTTCCATGGAATCAGCGCAAATGTTCGGCAATAATATAGTTGACTGACTTTGCTATCTTTTCGGCATTGGGGAATCTGAAGGTTTCATTCGGCGGAAAATGGTTGCGACTGGACCGATGCTCAGAACCACGGCTCAAATTCAGGAGGCGGCGGTTCATCCAGAAGGACGAGTTCCATCTCAGAGCGGTTGTACCTGTGAATATTGCCGCATCCCATACATCCCCAATCGCACCACCCCGGCATTACGTCCGGTAGAGCGTATATAGGGCGTCCATCGTGAATGCCGATGTACTTCACGATGTTGAAGTCTGGGCATCCCTGCGTCTTGCAGCGAAATCCCCAATATGCATGCTTCATGATGCCAAGAATTATACTTGGCAGGCTACTGGTCCATGCGGTCCGTCTTGCTTATGCTCCGAAGTTCTTCCAAGATTGCCACTAAGACTTTATAGATGGTCCAAAGCAGCAGAATCGCCCAAATGGAAGCGATAAACAGAACGATCAAGCCAAAAGCAATTGCGTCGTTATCCATGATGGCCGCCATTATACGGCGGCAATGCGCGGGAGTACGGAGTAATTCTGACAGACACGAGCAATATTATCGTCGCCGAAATATCCCCAATCGCTTGCACCTGGCCACTTTCTCATTCGTTGCAGCGGTTTGCGCAACTCATCTTCGTAGACAGGTTCGCCTCCACGCTCATCAAGCAATTTATGAACCTTTAGGTTTTCATACGCGACGAAATCCGCGGCCTCAAAGGGTCTCTGGCGCTTGCAAATCTTAGGGTCGGGATACTTATCCCTCTTCGAGCGAAAAATAGGGTCTACCCTCGCGTCGGGATATTCCTTATCCCACCGCTTTCGCAGATCGCTTTGATCTGTATCGCCTTTCTCGAATAACCAGACAAAATCATCGCGAGAAATCCCTCGCGATTCCCCCCATTTGAATACGCGACCGGCAACAGAGAAGCATCCCATAGTGTACGGACGCGCATGCTCGCTAAGTCGGAAGTGCGCATCGCGCGCGTTGTACGCTTCCATATAAACAGCCTCGCTCGCTGTGTATTCGATGTAAGTTTCGATGATCCACATGAGGTTATTGAGAAACCGTTTTCGTTTAGGCTGATCTTGTTTCCAGCCTTTATATTCCCCGCAAGAATGCGCAAAGTCTTTCATGTGGAGTTCGTTCACCTTATAGCTATCAAGGCAAGCGTTCCATTCCCGCTCGAACTCTAGCCACTTCTCTGGGGTGGAGACCATTGCGGCTGGAGCAACCGCCAATGCGAAAGGGTCGCCTGCGGCATCAACGTAAGAAGCCATTACGGCCATATATCCTCGCTTCCAATGGCCATGCGCGGGTCTGGAGACCGGGAGGCCAATCGAATTTTGGAACGGCTACTTGAGGAGCTTCCGTCAGCCCTCCGCCATCAGTTTGCGCAGCGCCTCGGCGTAGTGCTCGGGCAGCGGCTTGCGCCGCAACTGATCGTCGCAAACCACGTGCGTGGTTTCGCCCTCCGCGAGCAGCGCATTCTCGTCGCCCTCGTGTCCCTTGCGCAGAATGCGATAGGCGAACTTGAGCACCGAGCCGCGCATCATCGCGGGCCGCGTCTCAATGAGAATTTCATCGTCGTAGCGCGCCGGCGAACGATAGCGGCAATGCGCCTCGATCACCGGCAGAATGCAACCGTGATCGGCCTCAAGCTTGCTGTAGGCAAGCCCCAGCGAGCGCAGCAATTCCACGCGGCCCAGCTCAAACCAGATCAGGTAATTGGCATAGTACACAATGCCCATCTGATCGGTTTCGGCGTAGCGGACGCGGACTTGGGTTGTCACTGCCATCTGGAGTTCGCTTTCAAAAAGTTGTCAGTGATCAGTTGTCAGTGAACGAGTGAAGAGGTGAATGAGTGAAGAGGTGAATGAGTGAACAGCAAACAACAAACAGCAGACAGCAAACAGCAAGAACTCACCCGCCCGCGATAGACCCCGGTGTCTGACCACTGACCACTGACCACTGTCTTTACGGCTTGATGTGCGCAAACACTCCCAGCCGGCTCACATCGTTGAAGATGACGATGGCCATGAAGGCCATCAGCACCACAAAGGCCGCGGTGTAGATGCGCTCTTTGATGGCCGTGCTGATGTCGTGGCGCAGCAGACTCTCAATCAAAAGCAGCAGAATCATGCCGCCGTCGAGAATGGGGAAGGGCATGAGATTGAGGATGCCCAACTGCAGGCTGATCTCGCTGGCCAGTCCGAATTTTGACATCCAGTCTTTCGTCTGGGCTGCTTCGCCTGCTGCCTGGGCAATGCCTACCGGTCCCATAAGCTGGCTCATGGAGAGCCGGTGTGTAAACAGCCGGTCCAGCACTTCGGCCACAATCAGCGAATTGTTCCTGAAGAAGACGCCGGACTTTTTCCACGCCGCCAAAAACGGCAGAGGCTGATCGCGCATGAGAACGGGTTCGGGTGCGAAGCCCAGCATCCATCGCGTATCCGATTTGGCCGGCGTAGCCGTAATCTGCACGGTGGCGCCGTTGCGCAGCAGGGTGAGCACCATAGGCTTGCCCTGCTCCCATTGCATATAGGCGAGCAACGTATTGGTCGAATGGAAGGCGTGCCCGTCCACGGCTTCAATCTGGTCGCCGTTGCGCAGACCGGCCTGTTGTGCCGGATAGCCGGGTTCCACCTGGGCCACCTGGATGGGGCCCGGCAGGTACTGCGGCTGCATGCCGGTATCGCCGATGTCGAAGTCTTCTGCCTTGGCCGCCAGGGGTACGTGGAGCGAAAGTGTGAGCGATTGGCCGCCGCGGTCCACAACCACGGGAACATACTGGCCGGGGTTCAATTTGATCTGCTCGATGACCTGCGGCTCCCAGTCGGGATTGCTGATGCCGCCAAAGCCGCGGACGATGTCCCCGGTCTGGATTCCTGCCTCCGCCGCGGCCGAGCCGGGAGTGACCCACTCCACGACGGTGTTCTTCACCGTGACCGATGGCACCTCGTTGAAGAGGGCGTAATAAAAGAACATCAGCACCAGGGCCAGCAGAAAGTTCACCACCGGTCCGGCCAGCCCGATGAGCATTCGCTGCCAGCGGGGATGGGAGGTGAAGGCCGAGGGATCGGAGGCAATTTCGTCAGCCGATTCCTCGGTGAGGGTCTCGCCCGTCATCTTCACAAATCCGCCCAGAGGGAGCAGGCAGACCTTGTATTCGGTATCGCCGTATTTGAAGCCGAACAGGCGTGGTCCGAAGCCGAAGGAGAAGGCTTCGACGCGAATGCCGCACAGCTTGGCCACAATAAAATGGCCCAGCTCGTGCATAATCACGATCAAACCGACAAGGACGATGAAGGCAGCGGCAGATATCAGAAACTCATGCATAGATGGACGGCAATTCCTTCGGCAATGCGCGGCCTACCGGCCTGCGTTCATTTGGGCTACGTAAGTAACACGCGGGCCCGTTCCCGCGCCTCCCGGTCCGCGGCAAGCACCTCCGCAATGGTGGTGGGATGGGCCTCCGGGGTAGCTGCGAGCACCCTTTCAATTGTACGCGGGATGCCCATAAAGGGAATACGACGTTCGAGGAACGCCGCAACCGCAATCTCATCAGCCGCATTCAGGGCAATGCAGTGCGTTCCGCCCTTTTCCGCGGCCTCAAAGGCCAGACGCAGGCAAGGGAAGCGGCCAAAATCGGGCTGTTCGAAGTCCAGGTGCCTGAGGGCGGCCAGGTCGAATGTGAGCGCGGATTTGGGCCGCTCCGGCCATGCCAGTGCGTACAGGATGGGTAGCCGCATGTCAGTCACCGAGATCTGCGCCAGGATCGAGCCGTCGACAAACTCCACCAGGGAGTGCACCGTGGATTGCGGATGAATGATCACCCGCACCTGGCTGGGCGCAACGTCAAACAGCCGGCAAGCCTCGATCACCTCCAGCCCCTTGTTGAGCATGGTGGCCGAATCGATGGTGATGCGGCGGCCCATCACCCATGTGGGGTGCTTGAGCGCCTGCTCCGGGGTGATGCTCGCGAATTGGTCCAGCGGAAGCTGACGGAAAGGCCCTCCGGAGGCCGTCAGCCAGATGAATTTGACCTCGTTGTGCGCGCCCACGCGCAGGCACTGGTGCACCGCATTGTGCTCGCTGTCGATGGGCAGGATGGGCACCTTGCGCTGGCGCGCCGCGGCGGTCAGAATTTCGCCCGCGGCCACCATGCACTCCTTGTTGGCCAGGCCTATGGGCTTGCCGGCGAGAATGGCCGCATGCGTAGCTTCGAGGCCGGCTACGCCCACGATCGCTGACACCACAAAGTCAGCGTCTTTGAGGGTCGAGCAGGCAATCGTGCCCTCGGTGCCGTGGACAACCTCGATGCCTGTCGCTTCGGCTTGGTGCAGCCGCGTCGCCAACTGCCCGGCGAGCTCTTCAGTGGCCAGCGAAATCACCTGCGGCCGCCAGCGCATGGCCTGCGCAAATGCCTCGTCGACGTTGCGGCCCGCCGCCAGCGCGGCGACGGAGTAGCGCTCAGGAAACTGCTCAACAATGGAGAGGGTGCTCTGTCCGATGGAACCGGTGGAACCGAGAATCGCGAGATGTTTCAAAACAGCTCCTAGCTGTTAGCTCTTAGCTTTTAGCTCATCCAGCCGCTGCGAAGGACCGCGGTTTTCACCTTGTGGCTCGCGCGGAAAGCGGCGATGAAATGGCGTTAGCGCTTTATCCCAGTTTAGCCGACGTGCATGCGGCCTTTCGCGCGTGTGGGGAAGTTGGAACGGCGCCGATCCGTCAGGAGCTTCCTGGCAAAAAATTTCTGCCCCTAAACCAACGGCAGAGAGTACCCGTCTATACTTGCGGGCGGGGAGGAACGTGATGAAAGAATCTCCTCTAAAGTTGATCTGCATTTTGCTGGCGGCGGCGATGTTCATCGTCGGGTGCGTTTCCGGGAATCGGCAGCTGGAATCTCTCAGCGTCAGCCCCTCAGCAATTAGCGCAAACGGTTCGGCCGTGCAATTTACGGCCACCGGCCACTGGAGCATGGCGCCGGCCACGGTCATGCCCCAAAGCGCTACCTGGGGAGCATGCACCGAGGTGGATCCCACTCCCACAAGCGACGTCACAGTTTCCACGACGGGCCAGGCGACCTGCGCCAGCGGAGCCACGGGAACCTACATGGTTTTCGCATGGGATCCGGATTATGGCAACACGGGCGGCGAGTGCCTTGCGATCACTGCCTGCGGCGCGGGATGCGGCCGGGTTTCTGCAACGGCACAGCTGACCTGCCCTTAGTTCCCACGAAACAGCAGACCGCCAACGGCCAAAAGCTGACACCTGAAACCTGACACCTGACACCTGACACCTGACACCTGAAACCTGCGTTAAAACCTCTGGTGCAGCACCTGCGCGTACCACAGCACCGGGGCGGCGAGCAACAGAGCGTCGATACGGTCGAGCACACCGCCGTGGCCCGGCAGCAGGTCGCCGGAGTCTTTCACTCCCGCCGAACGCTTCAGCGCCGACTCGGCCAGATCGCCCACCTGCCCGGCCCCATTCACCACCGCGGCCAGCACGAGCCAGTACCAGAGCTCTTCAGGATAGGTGAGAATGGCCGATGGACAGACCCGCTCCAGCCAGCTGAAGAGGACCGCGTCCGATGGTTTCTGTTGCAGGGTTGCCAGCCCCACCAGCGCCGCAGCGATCAGCATGCTTCCGGCCACGGAAGCCACTGCGCCCTCCCAGCTTTTGCCCGGGCTCAGCTTGGGCGCCAGCTTGTGCCGGCCCCAGGCCCGGCCCACATAGTAGGCCGAAGTGTCCCCGGCCCAAACCACGAAAAGCAGAAACAGCAGCACCGAGGAAGAACCGTATGGCGGCTCGCGCAGCGCCGGCAGAGCAATCAACGTGAGACCGGTATAGAGCAGGCAGAAGATGGAGGCGGAAGCGTCGGCAATGACTTCATTCACCGGCTTGAAGAAGGTGCAATAGACCAGCAGGCCAAGGCCCAGGATGCCGAAAATGGCCAAAAGGTGATCGGAGTCGGGCCATTGGAAGTTGGAGGCAAACAGCGCCAGGAGCGCGACCAGCGTGGCAATCCGCGGCGGATTGGCTCCGCAGCGCTTGGTGAGGCCCAGATACTCCCACCCGGCCAGCGCCGCAACCCCGGCCACGGTGAGCGAAAACAGCCACTGCCACTGCGGCCCCAGGAAAATCAGAAACAGAACGAGCGGAATCAGTATGAGTGCTGTGATGACGCGTTTCATGCAAAGTCGAGAATACACCGCCGGGGCGGGAGGCTCTTTGGAACATTGAGAGATTGGGACTTGCATTTGGATGAACAAGACTGTCTATTCTATTATTGACAGACTGTCTATCTTGTTCTATTCTCGCAAGTGTTGCTGACTGGCGACTGCCTCGGGAACAGGAGGGACTCTATGAATTACGGACTAAGCGATCAGGTACGGTCTGTGGCTTCGGAGAAGTACGTCCTTCCGGCGATCCGCGCCGGCAAATCGGAGTTTTCAGTAGCCGTGCGGGACTTGATGCGGCATCTGGAGCCTCTGGGATTTCCTGCTCGTAACTGGCCGCAGGTATGTACTGCGATTCAAGCGGAAAAGTTTCTACGCGCTCATGGATTGGTGATCGAAGGCGTCGACGGACCTCCTAAGAAGCTAAGCACGACGGTCGTGGTTCGCTATCGCGTCGCAAATCCCGAAGCGAACACCGGCTCGACCGGTCTACAGGCGAAGTTGAAGCAGGCGAGCCTCGTGGAGACACCGGAAGAATGGGCGCACCGCGTGACGGGAAAACTCTGCGGGCTCATGAAGGACGAGATCGCAGCCATGGGAGGCGGCGAGGCGTTTTTGCGTTGGGTACGTGGCTACGACGAAGAGGACGCGCCATGAGTCGTGTTTTCTGGGACACGATGCTTCTGATTTACCTGCTCGAAGGCAACCCGGTATTCCGGCCCCGAGCAGAAGCCCTCCTGGCGCGCTCCCGCAGACGAGGCGATACCCTGTTTACGAGTTGCCTCGCCGCGGGCGAAGTGATGGCCGGCGCGGAGCGCTTCGACCAGCCTCTCAAAGCCGCGGCAGTGCGCGAATCCCTGGCGGAAATTGGCTTTCGCCTTCTTCCTTTCGATGCTGACGCGATGCGGCCCTTCAGTCTCCTGCGCGCGAAGGAAAAGCTGAAAGTCGCCGATGCTGCTCATCTGGCTTGCGCGGCCTCCGCGGGAATCGACCTCTATCTGACGGGGGATACGCAGCTCTCTCGATTGGATGTCCCGGGAATTCAATTCATCGCCGATTTCAACTCGTCGATTCTTTAGGCGGAGCGGTTTCAAAACCAGCTCGAATCGGCGCCAGGCGCCTTAGCTCACCGCAATCTTCATCTGCTCGGGGTCTTCTTCCACTTCGCCGCAGGCTTCGCCGATGCCGCCATAACGGCGCTCGCGGCGCTGGAAATCGGCGATGGCTTCGAGCAGGTGAATGCCGCGGAAGTCGGGCCAGTAGCGCTCGGTGACGAAGATTTCGGTGTAGGCAATCTGCCACAACAGGAAGTTCGAAACGCGCAACTCGCCGGAGGTGCGGATGAGCAGGTCGGGATCGGGCATGTGCGCCGTGTAGAGATGGCGGTGGATGTCCTCTTCGGTGATGTGCTCCGGGTTGAGGTTCTTGTGCTTCATTTCTGCCGCGAGGCGGCGGAAGGCGTCTACCAGCTCCGAGCGCGCGCCATAGTTCAAGGCCAGCGTGAGCGTGGTGCCGGTGTTGCGCGAGGTGGCCTCTTCCGCGGCGCGCATGCGTTCCTGCACGTCGGGGGGGAGATCGTGCGTGCGCCCGATGTGGCACAGGCGGATGTTGTTCTTTACCATGCGCTCGACATTGTCGTCGAGGTAGGTCTTGAGCAGGCGCATGAGGAAGCTGACCTCGGCGCGCGGCCGGCGCAGACTGTTCTCGAGCGAGAAGGCGTAGAGCGTCAACCAGGGCAAGCCAATGCGGGCCGCCGTCTCGGTGACGAACTGCACGGTCTTGGCGCCCTGCTGGTGGCCCAGAAAGCGCTTGAGCGAGCGGCGGCCGGCCCAGCGGCCGTTGCCGTCCATGATGATGGCGACGTGCTCGGGCAGGCGCTCCGGCTTCAGCGTCGCATACAGGGCGCGTTCTTCGGGGGTGAGTTCGTCAATTCGGGTCGTGGGACGAGTCACGGGGCGCCTCATTTGGAGCGCGGGCGGGGCGCTTGTCACACTAGATGGATGCAAGGACTCGCCTCTGGGTTCTAACGCGGGCGCCGAAGTGCGTCCCGCAGTGGCGCCGACGGAGTTCACGCCGGAGATGAAGATGCGGCCGGCCATCGCATGAACGAATCCCCGGCCGGAACGGTCACGTTCGGCCGGGTCCGAGGAGTCACAATCTTGACCGTAGCACAAGCGCCGACCCGCTGCAATGAATGAGGCAGGGACCAAGGGAACAAGGGAACGAGGGAACAAGAAAGCACGCGCCGGGGCAATGAAGAGCCAGAGAAGAGATAAGGAAAAAGGAACAAGGATCAGGAATCGGGCGAATCAACTGTTCGCTACTGCCTCGCCCCCTTGTTCCCTTGGTCCCTGCGCCTACGCCGTGCGTCGACGTCCCGTCGCCGCGTCCCGTAGCGCGCCGAAAAACAGCGTGCGGTGCAGCGAGTCCAGATGCGGCAGCAGCGGGGCAATCTCGGCCAGAAAAGGATCGCTCAGGATCGCCGCTACCTCTTCGTCGCGGCGGCTGCGGGCGTCGCGCACCAGTTGGCGCACTTCCACGCCCAGGGCAAGGGCGAGCCGCTCCAGCGAGCCCAGAGTCGGAATCGCCTTCCCGTTTTCGATTTTCGAAATGTAGGTGCGCGGCACCTGCATCCGTCCCGCCAGTTGGCGCTGGCTCAGATGACGCGCGCGGCGCAGCTCCCGCACCTGTCCTGCCACCTGCGAACCGGCGTCGCCGCTGTTGGACACAGGCTGGCTGGTCACCAGTTGTGGGGCTAGTTGTGCAGGTTCCTCGAAATCGAGGGGTTTGTGGCACCGTCTGCAAAGGGAGTTGCTGGTGCGATACTGCATCAGCCTGCAGCATTCACACCGCACCACTTCGCGTGTTTCCACGCAGATTAGAGAAGTCCCCATTGGCCATGTGCGGAGCGCCAGAGCGAGCGTCCCGCGCAGTCCTGTTGCACTGCGAATGGTGCTACTGTCAACGAAGTGAACCATAATTGTCAAGTAGAAACTCAGGGACAAACCGAAGAAACTCCCGGTAGGCCCAAAGAACCCCGAGGATTCGCGAACCATAATGATCAACAGGAGGGTGCGATGGCGAACCGGGCGTACGGACGCGAGCATGCCTGGAGCCTGCTGACCGAGTGGACCCACAGCGAAAGCCTGCGCAAGCACGCGCTGGCCGGGTCGTAGGGTGATTATGCAAGAGCGGCTCCAGCGCGACGTTGGAGCGCGGAGATCGCGCTGATTTCGCGCGCTTGGTCAAAGCTCTACACTGCCTTCGCGACCGCAGCGATGGTCACGGTCTTGTACTGCTGGCTGTGGATCAGTGCGGATCGGACGCAGCTCGTAAAGATGACTGATTCTCTCCTGGGAAAGTGCCCGTCTGCGCCGTCTGCGGTCCCTGGGGAAAGTTGATCCTCTTCACCAACGCTTTGTACTTTGGCTCATCCCTCAGCGTGAGCAGGTCCGGTTGCGACAAGCACGCGAGGACATACGATTCATGGCGGTTATAGGCCTCTTCCAGCAGTTGCAATGCTTCCTGTTTCTTTCCCATCAGGATGTAGGTCTCCGCCACCATGGTTCCCAATAGTTTCCCCGCCTCGTAATACTCTCTTTGCCTGGCGTACAGATCGTTCAACAGTCCGCGCTCGCCATCCCGCTCGTATCCCGCCCGCGCCGCTGCGATGATGTCCTTCAGCACCGGATCATTCTCAGCCTCCGCTGTCCTCTTACCTTCCTCCAGGTAGGATGGATAGTCTCTAAGCTCGAGGCTGATGATCATGAGGTAGTAGTGGGGCGAGAGAAAGTCCGGGGCGGAGCGCTCCACTTCCTTGAGAAGTGCGATTGCCTCGTCCTTTCTCCCCGCATCGAACAACATCAAACCCCGGTCGGCAAGGATCGAATACGAAGTAGGATCGAGTTCCTGAGCCTTGGCGCTCTCCTCCAGGCCCTCGGGAAACCGCCCCTGGATCGCAAGCACATTGGCATACCATTTGCGTGCCACAGGGTCTTTTGGATTCAACTCGATGGCGCGGCGAAACTCCTTTTCGCCGTCTACAAAATCCCAATTGCCCCACCATTCGGCAAAGGCCAGGGCGCGATGCGCTTCGGCAAGCGAATCGTCCAATTCGATGGCCTTTCTTGCCGCGGCAGTCGCGCGCGCGTAGGCCTCGCTGTCCGGCATGGTCGAGTATTCTCGAAGCAGGTCGTAAGTGTCCGCCATGCCCACATAGGCTTGCGCATAGCCGGGATCATGCACAATTGCCTGGGTGAAGTCATCCAAGGCGCGATTCAAGCTATCTGGAGTCCTCTGGCTCCATTCAAACCGGCCTTTGAGGTAGAGATCGCGTGCCCGACTCTTTTCAGAGTCGGAAACAGCGATCGAAGCCGCTGGTCCGGATTGCGAACGGTTATTGCCGAACAGGCCCTGGAACGCCTGGGATAACCGTTGTCCAATGGCCCGGGAACCAACGGAGTAGACGGCTGTGGGGATGACGCCGGCAAGCAGCAGTCCGCAAAACGCCAGCAACCAGTTGCGTCTCAGGACTGATCGCGGGGCGGACGCTTCCGGAACACGGAAGTTCGTCATTGCCGATGCGTCTGCCACGCCGAACGCTGCGCCGCAGTGCTCTCCTGGCACGGTATCTTCCTGGGCTGCCTCGAGGGCAGCTACCGAATCCCGGGCCTTGATCGACTTCAGCCATTCATCCAGCTCAGCCGTGTAGGCGTATACCGACGCACGCCCTCCACCCGGCACGCGATGGATGGGCAGACCTCGATCCACATCCCAGCGCTTGACGGTTCTTTCCACCTTGCCGAGATAGGTCGCAATTTCCTTCCAGCAGTCCAGGCGCGTCCCCAGCTTGGCATTCTCTGCACTTGATCCGTTTGTAGAGGGCAGCGCCATGAGGTGGCCTCAGATCCAAGGCCGATGTCACAAGCTGTCCCCATCAGTCCTGATCATTCACTTGCTTCTGGTCCTGGGATGGGCTGATTATCGCATCTGCCCCAACCGGCGGCAATGCCTAAATGGTTGTAGGCAGGCCTTAGTTTCAATGCGTTCACTTTCTGCTTGTGGGGCTTTCCCTCACTGCCCGTTTGTTCCCTCAGTCAAGCGGGGGACAAGACGCCGCAGTACATGCGGCCTACAGTGTGTTCAGGCATTGTGGGTCTGTATTCATCAATCCGGCGCGGGCATCGCGGCGCTGCAAACAGGAAAGGGAAGGATAGGTACACGATATGAAGATGAGAATAGGCGCTATCGTTTTCGCTCTCCTGGCGTGCGTAGCGGTCTCCGCGCGCGCTGGCTCTATCACTGAGACCTGGAACGTCGCTCAGACGAGTAGCGTGTCCTCTCTCTCCGGCACCGTCACGTATCCCGGTGCGATTTCTGACTCCGGCGGTGATGTCACCGTTTCGACAACTACCAGTTACGGATTCAATCAAGGGAGTTCCCCATTTGGCGAAAGTAACTGGCTCAGTCTCTCAACAGAGCCCGACGACCAGAACATCACGTTCACTTTTACGACGCCTGTCGACTACGTCGGCTTCTACTGGGGATCACCGGACAACTCTAACTGGGCTTATCTCTACGATGGCTCTAACCTGATTGGAGCTTATGTCGGCGGCGCATTGGCTGAAGGCGACGGGTCTCCCATCGGTATCGATGCCGGCTATGTGGGTTTCTCCGCCACCAGTGAAGAAATCACTTCAATTGAACTTGGGAACGCCGGCTCCTTCTGGTTCGAGACGGACAACCTCTCCTACCAAGAAGAGGCACCGGTTAGCTCTACTCCCACTCCCGAGCCCGGCTCTTTCCTGCTCCTGGGCAGCGGCCTGGCAGGGCTGGTCATCATGCTGCAGCGCAAACCAGGCGCGCGCGCTTCCTAGCGCGGCTTTTCCGGCTTCCTGAGCGCAGAAACAGTTGTGCAAATCGGCCCGCCTCGGCGGGCTATTTGCTTTATTGGCCTGTTTTGCAGATCGCAGAATGCGGAGCTCGCCGGAAGGCTCCGGACTGGCAGCTCACTTGCAACTCTTTCGCGACCTTGGCATCAGCCCCATCGAGCTTTACTCCACTACCGCCCTGCTCCACGACTTCGACTACGAGCGCCACCCCGCGGCAAACGAACACCCCTTTGTGGGCGTGCGCGAACTGGAGCGGCTGGGCTGGCCGGCGGAGATGCGCACCGCAATTCTGGGCCACGCCCAGTACTCCGGCGTCCCCCGGACCTCGCATTTGGCTAAAGCGCTCTTCGCCTGCGACGAGCTGTCCGGCTTTCTCACCGCCTGCGCCCTCGTCAAGCCCACCAAGGCCATCGCCGACGTGGAAACGGCCAGCGTGAAAAAGAAGATGAAAGACAAGGCCTTCGCGCGGGGCGTGCATCGCGAGGACATCGTGCAGGGAGCCGCGGAGCTGGGCGTTGAACCTGACGCCCATATCGGTTTCTGCATTGAGGCGATGAAGAAACGGGCTGGGCAGCTGGGGCTGTGAGCCTGCATTAACTCAATTCGACCGGCGAATGCTCATCCAAATGAACCACGCGACAAATGCGACGATGCCAAGCAGGACCAGTGTGGCCCATGCAGCGACCTTGGCCCGGTAACGCAGCAAGTCGGGATGGTAGAAGCGTTCCGGGTGCTCGGGATCGTAGCGGATCGTGAAGGTCTGGCCGTCGACAAGCTGATAGAGCGGGCTTTCTTCACCCACAGAGAACTTGGACTGGTGTTTTTCGCCGCGCGCGTCAAGCCAGGTGATCAAGTCGTGACCGTATTGATTCTTGATGTCTGTTTCATGGATCTCAGACGATTCGATCTTCGCCTCGGTCCTGACCCATTTGTCGTATCCGCGCCAGCGTTCCCACATTTCGATGAGCATGACATTTTTCATTCTTTCACAGGGATCGACCGTACCCCTGGCATTTTCGTCTGGATGGCTCAGGACGCCTGCGCCCTCGTGAAGCCCACCAAGGCCATCGCCGACGTGGAAACCGCCAGCGTGAAAAAAGAAGATGAAGGACAAGGCCTTCGCGCGCGGTGTGCATCGCGAAGACATTGTGCAGGGAGCCGCGGAGCTGGGCGTTGACCTCGACGTGCACATTGGGTTCTGTATCGTTGCGATGCAGCGGCGCGTGGGGGATCTGGGGCTTTAGTTACTTTTTGGTCATCGACAAAGCCAGAATTTGCCCATTTTGCAGGCTGGAGCGGCACCCAGGCGCGGACTCTAGAACTATCAGAAATAAATAGTTATTGTTTTTTTCCTGGAACTCGCTTGCCCCTCCGGCACAAAGGCCGAAACCGTGCCAAGTAACACCAACCGTCCCAAGTAACTCAAATCGGTAACGCAATCAGCCTTTCAAAATGGCCAGTCTTTGTTGCAAAAGGCCCGATTGGAGGGGAAACTTAATCAATCATCAATCTCATATTGGTGGTAGTTTTGGCGTCTTTTTTCATACTTGAGAACCCACGGTTCGCGGAGAAATGTGCGGGAGTGCCCACGGGCTCGCTCTCGCCTGCTTATATCTCCACGGAGCTTCAGCGGCTGCGTTTGGCGGCGCGCGTAGCGGCTGTCAACAAGCAGATGCGCAGGGAACGGCAGGCGCGCTCGTACCGGTATTGGGCCAGCTTCTGGCCAGTGGCTCTGGGCGTGCTGCTGGGCGTTTACGCGCCTCTGCTGCGCGATCTGGCCGCAAGCTACGCGCCCTGGGCCGCGACACTCCTCTTTCCCCTCTCTGCAGTGGTGGCGCAGCGCGAGATCCATTTGAGCTGGGCCATGGCGCAAGCGCTCTCCCCGGTGATGCTCTACGCTCAGCCCCCTCTGGATGGCCTGCTGGCCCGCATCATCCTCAAGCACCGCCCCACCGTGTTGAGCGTGTGCGGTCAGGTCACCTGCCTTCACGCCCTCGCTGTGCTTTATCTCGGGCTGGTCACCGGCTCGCTCAGCCAGATCCTGGCGAACTGAACTAACTCCCATCTACGCGGCAATCCTTCCTGAGTCGGTGCCCATCGGGGCGCGCGTCTACGCTTCAGGCTCCCGGTTGTAGCGATAGATCCAGCACTCCTGAGTGCCGCCCCCGCTCAGCTCAACGATCTGCCGCACACGGACGAACTCACTGGTTTCCGGATCGTCAGGATCATAGCCTTCGTATTCGTCGATCTGGCGCAGGACGGCTGCATCCTCCGGCAACTCCAGAACCGTACCCCTGATCCTGTTCTTCGATTTGGGATCGGGTATGACACCGGGGTAGCCATCGAGCTCATAGATCTCGCCGTAGACGAAACCCCGGCCTACGGGCCGCAGCTTTGCCGCCACTTCCGCCACTTCCTCAGGCGCGAAGCCGGGCTGCAATGTCCCGTAGGCAAAGAGGTATTCGCTCATAGGAAGAGTTCACAGTTGTCAGTGATCAGTGGTCAGGTGTCAGTGCGAGTGTGAATGTGGTTGCATTGCCAGGGCGCACTCACACTCCACACTCACACTACACTCACATCCTATTTCCTACTTCCCGGTCCCTGCTTTTCGCAATTCCGCCACAATCTCCGCGGCCGCCTCGCGCGCCTTGGCTTCCTGGTCGGGCGGGAAACTAATGGCGCCCACGCGCGCATGCCCGCCCCCGCCATAGCGCTCGCAGACTTGCGCCAGGTTCACCATCTTTGCCGGGTCGGCATTGGTCCACGGGTTCGATCCCACGGCTACCTTGGTGCGAAAGCTCGATTTCGACAGGCCGATCGAGTAGGTCGCATGGGGAAACAAGTAGTACGGGATGAACTTGTTGAAACCTTCCAGCGGATGGTCTGTGATATCGAAGAAGATCGTCCCGTCGCGTTCCTGTGCACGGCTGCGGATCAACTCCAGGGCCTGCTGGTGGCGCTCGAGCAGTGGCGGAAGGAGCGCCGCAACGAAAGGCTGCTCGAGAATCCTGTCGAGCGGCATCTCTGTCAGCAGCGGAATCAGCCGGGGGATGAACTCCGGATCCTGCGACGACTCGATGATAAGAGTGAGCTTCATGGCCGGCGCCGCCATCTCCACCGCCGCCTCAGGGCTTTCATACTTGGCGCCGTCCACGATGTCGGCCCAGTGGATCAGGTCGGCAACGGGCGCGGTATTGAAGCCGAAGCGCGTGGATGCGATGTGCGCAATAAAGCTCGTGCAGGACATGTAGGTGGGATCGAAGAACTTGTGCGCCGCGCAAACCGGGTCGCGCTGGCAGGCCAGGAAATTTTCGTTATCCTGCGGCGTCAAAAATGCCGACTGGTGGTGATCGAACCACCACGTGATGCGCGGCGAGGCCGAGTATTTGAAATCGACAATGGCGTTTTCGTCGCCCGTGAAATCGCCTTCATCGAAGAGCGCCCCGGCGCGATGCACCAGCCCGTGATAGTAGTAGCTGGCATCGTGTGCGATGCACTCGCGGTGAAACCGCGTAAAGAGCGAGGCTGAACAAGCTCCGTCAAAACATTTGTCGTGATAGAAGACGCGAACCTGCAAAACCTGAAGCCCTCCTGGGCAGAAAGCTTAAAAAAGCGGAACTGTTAAGAATCAAGGGCTCGGCCGGTTGTGTCAAGTAAGCAGGGAGCAAGGGAGCAAGGGAGCGAGGGAGCAAGGGAACAAGAAAACCTCAGCCCTCCAACTTATTCATTAAGGCGATCAGCAGCCGGCTGACGTCGGCGCACAGATGTTCTGTGCGTTCATATGAGTTCTCAGCGCCGAAGCCAAGTGACTTTGCTATGACGATTTGCGTCTGCAACTCGCATTTTGAACCCCTAGCGTGGCCGAGGGACTGCAGGTACTCGCCCCTCGTACGCCTGCCATACCCTTCGGCAATGTTGCTCGCGATCGACACCGAGGCACGCCGCATCTGATTGACCAACCCGAATTGTTCAGATTTTGGATACGAAGCAGTCAGACGATAGATGTCTGTGCTCAACTCGACGGCTCGCTGCCAGACGACGAGATCCATGAATGAGTCTCCCATGCCTTATCCTTCCCTTTGATTGATTTGGGTGACGACGCAAAAGGATAGACCAAATCTCATGCTGGCAGTGTGACCCGTAACACGCGAAACTTAGGCCGCTTCCCCCCTCGCTCTCTTGCTCCCTCGCTCCCTCGCTCCCTTGCTCCCCGTCTTTCCGCAGTGGTCCAAATCACACGAGCCGCCGCCGTCCATCGTTTACCCTCAATTGGATCTTTTCGCATGACGACGGCCGCCGCGCAAGCCCGCTACCCGCTCACCCAGGGTGTGAACCCATGGCTGGTCACGGTTTCGGTCATGCTGCCCACCTTCATGGAAGTGCTGGACACCGCCATCGCCTCGGTGGCGCTGCCCTACATCGCCGGTTCGCTTTCGGCCTCCAACTCCGAGGCCACATGGGTGCTCACCAGCTACCTGGTCGCAAACGCCGTCATCCTTCCCGCGTCGAACTGGTTCTCCCGGCGTTTTGGCCGCAAGCGCTTCCTGCTGACGTGCGTCATCCTCTTCACCATCGCGTCGTTCTTCTGCGGCGCGGCGCCGTCGCTGGCGGTGATTTTAGTGGCGCGCATCCTGCAGGGCGCGGGCGGCGGCGCATTGCAGCCACTCTCGCAATCCATCCTGCTGGAGAGCTTCCCGATCGAGAAGCGCTCCATGTCCATGGCCGCCTACGGTCTCGGCATCGTGCTCGCGCCCGTGCTCGGCCCCACGCTGGGAGGCTGGCTCACCGATACCTGGAGCTGGCGCTACGCCTTTTACATCAATATCCCCATCGGCATCCTGGCGGTCATCATGATCAGCCGCTTCGTCCACGATCCGCCCTACATCAGGAACGCCAAGGTGGGCGCCTTCGATAACATCGGCTTCGGCCTGCTCGTGGTCTGGACCGGCTGCCTGCAGATCGTGATTGACAAGGGCCAGGAGGACGACTGGTTCAGCGCCGTCTGGGTGCGTTGGGCCGTGGCCGCGCTGGTGGTTTCGCTCCTGGTGTGGATCTGGCATTCCTGGACCAATCCCAGAAGCCTCGTCGACCTGCACGTGCTCAAGGACCGCAACTTCCGCACCGGCTGCTTCGTGATCTTGCTGCTGGGCATGTGCATGTACATCACCATCGCCATCCTGCCGCTCTTCTACCAGGAGATCCTCGGCTACACCGCTTTCAGCGCCGGCCTGGTGGTGGGCCCGCGCGGCATCGGAGCGTTCATCGGTTCACCCATGGTGGGATTTCTCGGCTCGCGTATCGACAACCGCAAGCTGCTCTGCGCCGGCTTTCTGGGCTTTGCGGTCTGCTCGTTCATTTTCGGCACGGTCGATCTTTCCATCGGCCCTTACACGCTGCTGCTTCCCATCCTGCTCACGGGATTCGCCCTCAGCTTCGTCTTCGTTCCCATGTCGACGATGATGATGGCCACCATCACCAACAAGAACATGGGCGCGGCCACCGGCCTCGCGAACATGCTGCGCAATATCGGCGGGTCAGTTGGAATTGCCATGGCCACCACCGCGGTCATTCGCCGCGCCGATCTCCACCAGACCGAGCTCGGCGCCAACCTGCCGCAATCGAGCGCAGTGCTGCAGCAGAAGTCCGCTATGATCGCCCAATATCTCAGCCACCACGTGGGCCCGGCGGGCGCGCGCCCCGGTTCCTTCGGCCTCATCTACAGCCTCATGGAGCAGCAGGCCACCATGCTCGCCTATATCGATGTCTTCCGCTGGACCGCCGTGCTGGCGCTGATTTGCGCTTGCGCTGCGTGGCTATTCAAAAAGCCGACGAAGTACGCGAAGGCGCCGCCGGGAGTGCACTGAGGAAGTGATCAGTGATCAGTTAGGTCTGGTGCCGCTGCGAGGCTTTTTAGGAAGCCGCCTATGGACGACGGCCCGTCAACGGAAATGCCCCAGAATGATTCCGGGGTAAATCAGTGGCTCAACTCAGTCTTTGATTTGCGAGGTCAACCTTACTCCGGAGTTCGTCCAGCAATTCCGCCACAACCCGTTCCGCAAATAGCTCCATTCGAATTTGAAGCGTAATGGAGATCGCCGGCATGACATCCTCGACGGGGACTGCTAACTGATCATTTCCACCCCTTTCGCGCAATATGTATTCCTCACCTTCACTGCCTCGAACTGGGACCAAAAGGTCGTACTGCCTTTTCGCCACTTCAGGCGGTAATGAGATTTGTGGTTTCCGGGAGGGCTGCACCGACATTAATTCGATGTAGACATTGTGACCGACGTTGTAGGGAGGACGGTGGCTCGAAAGAGTGTTTCGGAGGCCTCCTGGCGCAGTACCGCTTTTTCCCTGAACTTTTCCCCTTGCGACGGCTGCAACCTGCTTTTCAATCGCCTTTGAGAGCGCTCGTGAGAGTTCAATCCCGCCCGCATCGATCTGCTGATCACTGAATGTCCCGTGAGGCGCGGCGGCGCCATTTATGGCGGCTAACGACTCTGCCACGCTAGGCACGGATATCCGGCGTATTGCGTCGCTGACAAGCGTGATCGTATCAGCGATGCGACGGAACATGAAGTCGACAAATCTCTGAAACTCATTCTGGTCCGCATCCTCCAGCGCATCTAAGTAGGCGTTTTTATGTTCAGAGAGGATCATGATCGGCATTGAAATCGCCCGATAGGTGAATGCCGATGCCAGCGCTCGAGCCACGCGCCCATTCCCATCGGCAAACGGATGAATCACGACGAGTCCGTAATGCACAAAGGCGGCCTGGATGACCGGATGTGCCGCCAGAAATGCCTCGCTGCGCATTTCTTCGACCAGCCGCTGCATTTCCGCAGGAGTTACATCCACAGGTGCATAAGAATGATCCAGACCGTCGCGCGTGCGTACATGATTTGGGAGCACTTTGTAGCGCCCCTTGACCAATTCCTGCTCCTGCGGACCGATTGCGGTCATCACGCGATAAGTGTCCTGCGCCCGGCAAACCACCTCATGCAGGACACGGATGGCGGCTTCTGAGATCGGTTCCGCTTTCGTCGCCAAACTGAGCACGTAATCGTAGGCGTGCAATTGCGCCTCAAAAAGCGAGCGGACCTTCTCGCCTTTTTGGGCCAGCTCAACTTCCCAGGCGGCGGTCTCAAATGCAACAGTAAATGTGAATCCTCGATCGACTTCATACAGCCCTTCAATCGCGCCCGTATCCAAGGCGGCGGCCCGTTTCACCACTTCGCGCGCACGGCGCAACGCCTCATCTGACGCCTTCGGCCCCTGTTTTAGCGCGGAGTTATACCGATCCCAGCGCACGGTATCGACGGAGGTTTTCGAAGCCCATTCCGCGAACGTCGGAAACGGCTTGTATGCGGCATCCAAAACATGGACATTCAATTCGGGGGCTGCCATGAAGTGGCCTCACTTTCCTTTCTGGCTGATGATACCGCCGCAGGGCGGTCGGGGAGTCGGCCGCCCCCCAAAAATCATGCTGTCTCAATCCACCTCAGGCGCGGTATATTTGCGGCATGCTTGCACGATCTTCCCGCTTCCCCAGCCTGAAGCTTTACGTTTTTGCGCTTGCTGCCTGCTGCCTGAACCTTGCGGCGCCGGCGCAAGCTCTCAATGCCGCTGGCGCGCAAACGCTGGTTATCGACGGCCTCGGCAAAGGTGTGGCTCCGCTCGATGGCCCGTGGCAGTTCCACCTGGGTGACGACCCCGCGTGGGCCGCGCCCGGCTTCGACGACTCGCACTGGGAGCAGCTCACCGCCGACAAGACCTGGGGCGCGCAGGGCCACCCCAGCTACACCGGCTTTGCGTGGTATCGCCGGACGATCAAGATCACGACTGCGCCCGGCGCCGACCCGAACGTTGCCCTGCTCATTCCTGTCGTCGACGATGCCTACGAGCTCTACTGGAATGGCGTCAAGGTGGGGCAACTGGGCACCCTGCCGCCGCACCCGGTTGTCTACTCGGGCGTTCCCAACCACACCTTCGGCCTGGGACCGATCCGCTCGGGCGTGCTTGCCGTACGCGTGTGGAAGTTCGCGCTGGCCTCGAATGACCCGGACAATCTGGGCGGCTTCGAGCGAATGCCGCTTCTCGGTAGCCCCAGCGCCATCGCCGCGGAGAAGGGGAACCGTGACTTCAAGTGGCTCCAGAGCCGGCAATTCACCTTCGGGCTCACCTCGCTTTATGCGCTCGTGGCTCTGCTCAGCTTTCTCGCGTGGCTGCGCGACCGCGATCAGTGGCTGCTCTTCTGGATGAGCCTATACGCCTTCATGCTCACGATGGACGTGGTGCTGATTGGTTTGCGCCTTCCCTATCCCGCCGCGATCGCTCTGCTTTTGACCCAGGTTGCCATTGCAATTCGCGAAGCGGCGGGATGGTTCCTGCTCATCTGGCTGCTGCAATTGCATCAGTACCCAAGGCTGGTGTACTACACGAAGCTTGCCGCCATCATTGGGATTGCCTCCGCCGCCATCGACGGATGTTTGGCTTTTCTGTATCCGGATTTCATTTCGATGCTGCAAATGCAGATTACCGATGCCATCACGACGTTTCCCTCGGTCCTCTTTGAGGGAATTCCGGTCGCGCTGGTGGCTTACGCCATCTTCAAGCGCAAGCGCCTGGATTCGGCCCGTTGGATGGTCGCGATTCTCGCCTTTTTGAATGCTACGGTGTACTGGGTGGAAAATGCCGCCGGGCAAGGCGAACGCTACACCCACTGGACGCTTTCCGACAAGATCGAAGCGCCGCTCTTCACGGTTTTTGGCAACAACTTCAGTCTCCCCACCATTCTGCGCACACTGCTCTTTCTCTCCATCGTGTACGCGGTCATTCGCTACACCATCGACAGCCGCCGCCGCCAGCACGCCATGGAGCGCGAATTCCAGAACGCGCGCGAATTGCAACAGATCCTGGTGCCGGAAACGCTGCCCGCTCTCGCCGGCTTCAGCTTGACCAGCGCCTACCGTCCGGCGCAGGAGGTGGGCGGCGATTTCTTCCAGATCATTCCGCTGGAAGAAGGCGGCACGCTGATAGTTCTGGGCGACGTGAGCGGCAAAGGCCTGAAGGCCGCCATGGCGGTTTCAATGATTGTGGGCGCGGTGCGCACATTGGTCGAGACGACGTCGCGGCCCGCCGAGATCCTGGCCGGCCTCAATCGCCGGCTCTTCGGCCGCTTGCAGGGAGGCTTTGCCACCGCGGTGGCGCTGCGCCTGGATGGGGACGGCACCTGCACCATCGCCTGCGCCGGCCATCCCGCGCCCTACGTCAACGACCAGGAACTCATCTTCCCGGGCACGCTTCCCCTCGGCGTCTTGCCCACGGCCGCGTTCGAAGAGACCCGGTTCCAGATGGGCGAACGCGACCAGCTCGCGCTTTACACCGATGGGCTTCTTGAAGCGCGAAGCCAGAACGGAGATCTCTACAGCTTCGCCCGGCTCAAGACGCTGTTCGCCAGCCGCCCCACCGCCGAACAAGCCGCCGAAGCCGCCGTCAACTTCGGTCAGGACGACGACATCACGGTGCTTACACTGACGCGCATCGCCGTGAGCGTCTAATTGAGTTGTAGTGACGGAAGATTTCGGCGGGACCTACGGCGCGTCGCCGAGTACCCGTCCGCCAGCATTGCGGGTTGCATTGGCAAGCTGTGAATCGAAAGTGGCCAGCGGAGCGCCTCTGCGCAGAGCAAGCTCCAGGTACATCGCGTCGTAAGCGGTCAATCCGTGGCTGCGCGCCAAAGCCAGCACAGCAGATTGCCGGAGTTCCGGCGATTCGGTTTCAATGTCAGCCATGTCGAGCTCGGTGAGGAACCGAGCACTTTGAGATGGCGTCACAAGACCCGTGCGCTCGCCTCGGAGAATTCCGTTTGCCACTTCACCGAACCAAATTGCGGGCACAACGAATGCCTCATGATCCAACTCGTCCATGACCAGATCTGCCAGGGCGGCTTCTGTCGAATCAAGCCGGGGAAAGAGCCAAGCTAATGTCATGGAGGCGTCCAGCACCTTCATTCGCGGCCTTCTTCGATCCAGGAACGCAATTCCTCATGAGAAACGCCTTGAATTTTCGGCATCTCGCGCAAGCGCCTGATTGCCTCGGCGATACGCCTCGAATCGGGGCGGTTCTTGTGGCGGATCGGCCCCAACTCCGCTGACGGCTTGCCACGTTGCGTGATGACAAATGATTCGCCGGTCCTCGCCTGGCGCACGAGTTCGGAAAGGCGGGTCTTTGCTTCGAAAAGCCCAATTTCTGTCATAACGCACCTCAACTAGCCACAAACTAGTTTATCAACTAGTTTGTTGTGCGTCAACCCACCAACGCCACAAACTTCTTCAGATTCTCGTCGTACTCTTCGATCCGCCCCGTCAGGATGTCGTAGTACCAGCCGTGCACCGTGAGCCGGCCTTCCGCCTCGGCACGCACCACGGGCGGCTGCGCATGCAAGTTCATCAGTTGCGCCACCACGTTGCCGCGGATCAGGGACGCCAGTTCCGCGCTCTCGCCGTCGGCCGGATTCAACGGCTGCCGGTAGGCGAAGGCCGCCTGCACATGATCCAGCCAGCGCCGCGCCTTGGGCAGGTTGGCGAGGCTCCTGCGATCGAGCGCCGCCTTCATGGCTCCGCAGTCCGAGTGGCCGCACACAATCGCGTGCCGCACCTTCAGCACCTCCACGGAATATTCAATGGTCGCCGTCACGCCATCCACGTCCTGGCTGGTGATGGGTACGACATTTCCGATGCTGCGCGAGATGAATAAATCCCCGGGCTCGGTGCCCAGAATAAGATCGGGCACAATGCGCGAGTCGGCGCAGGTGATGAACAGCCACGCCGGCGTCTGGCCCTCCGACAGCAGGTGAAAATGACTCTTCTTCGCGGGAAATTCCTCGGCGAGAAACCGCTTGTGCCCGTCAATCAGCCGATCCATCGTTGCGTGCCACCCCTTCGTATGAAAAATAGCCGCGTGCCTGCTCCAGCCTATCGCATGCGTCGGGGCCCATCGCGTCGCTGCGGTCCGCACGGCTATCCTGTTGGAGAGGAAAATCGCTCCCATGCCACGTCATTATTTGTACGTACGTCCTGCGCTTCTTTCGTTGTTGCTCGCGGCCGCTGCCAGCCATGCACCCGCCCAAACCGTCGACACCATCGACCCCACGCTGCGCGGCCAGGTGGACCGCATCGCCACGCAGGTGCTGGAAGCCACCGGCGTGCTTTCGGCCTCTGTCGCCGTTGTGCAGCACGGCAAGCTCGTCTACACCCACGCCTACGGAAGTGCGCGTGTCGCCACGGCTTCGTCTCCCGCCGTTGCTGCCACGCCGGAGATGCGCTATTCCATCGGCTCCATTTCGAAGCAGTTCACGGCGACGGCGATTCTGCTTTTGCGGGAACAGGGCAAATTGAGCCTCGACGATCCTGTCGGCAAATACATTCCCGGTCTCACGCGCGGCAAGGAGGTGACCATCCGCGAGATCCTCTCCCATACCTCCGGCTACCAGGACTACTGGCCCGAGGATTACGTGATGACGACGATGAAAGGTCCTGAAACCGCGCAGCAGATCATCGACACCTGGGGCAAAAAGCCGCTCGACTTCGAGCCCGGCACGCAGTGGCAGTACTCCAACACCAACTTCGTCATCGCCGGCCGCATTGTAGAAGTGGTGTCCGGCGAGTACTACTGGGATTTCCTGAGCGAGCACATTTTTCGCCCGCTGGGCATGAAGTCGGTCTGGAACTCCGATGCGATCAAGCTCACTGACGTGGACGCTACACCGTATGTCCGGAACGCGCTCGGCCCGCTGCGCGTCGCGCCCAAGGAGGGAATTGGCTGGATGTTTGCGGCGGGCGAGCTGGCTATGACGCCGCACGACCTGGCGCTTTGGGATGAAAGCCTCTTGTCTCAATCGATCCTGAAACCCGAAAGCTACAAAGAAATGTTTACCGAAGTGAAGCTGAAAAACGGCGAGGGCTCGCATTACGGGCTTGGCGTCGATGTGCGCCAGCGCAACGGCAATCGCAGCATCGAACATTCTGGCGAGGTCTCCGGATTCGTTTCGGACAACGAAGTGTTGATCGATGACGGAGCAGCCGTGGTTGTGCTCACGAATCAGATGGCAGTCGACGCCGCAAGCGAAATTGCTCAACTTGCCGCGCCGCTCGTGGCCGGTTACCCTCTCACCGCCCCCGAGCAACAGGCGCTCGACATCTATCGCGGCCTCGAGCAGGGCCGCATCGACCGCTCGCTGCTGGCGCCCAACTTGAGCGACTATTTTACTCCCGAGGCCGTCGCCGACTTCCAGTCGAGTCTCGCGCCTCTCGGCGAACCGCTCAGTCTTCGTCAAACCAGCAGCGAACTTCGCGGCGGCATGACCTTCCGCGAGTTTGAGATCGTTTACCCAGGCCGCCGGCTCGAGCTCACCACGTACACGTATCCCGACGGCAAGCTCGAGCAATACCTCATTGCGCCAACGCAGTGACGGGAGAAGCGGAGCGACGTATGCGCGCGGAGGAATCGCAGACGGGCGGGGAACGCGCGCCGAGCCGCGCGCATCGCGGCGCGTTTTCGTTTTTCATTTCGTGCATCAGCCAGTTCATGATTCTTCGCGACCGCGCGCTCGGCTGGACAAAACGCGGCCGCGTCCCCGCGGGCATCCATGAACGTGCTTCCCGCCACGCTGTTCCCAGCGCGGCCCATCATCTTGACGCAGTCTTTGTCGAGCCCGTTGCCGTTCCCGCCCGGGCCGCCGTTCTGCTTTGTCATGGCATTGGCGAAACCGTGGAGCAGTGGTTCGGTGTGCAGCAACTTCTCGCGACCCACGGCGTCGCATCGCTGGTCTTTGACTACTCCGGTTATGGCAAAAGCACCGGCCGGCCCCATTGGGAGCAGTTCGAACTTGACGCCATCGCCGCCTTCGCGGTGCTTGAAAAGCTGGCGCCGGGGCTGCCCGTGACGGTGCTAGGCTTCTCGCTGGGTAGCGGCGTGGCTATTGCAGCCATCTATCGGCTGGCCGCTGATCGCCTGATTCTCTGCGAGGCCTACACTTCTTTTCGCCACGCTGCTGTGTCCGTCGGGATCCCTCGTCGGCTTGCCCGTCTGGTGCCGCCCATCTGGCATGCGCAGCAACGGCTCGCGGAGTGCAAGCTCCCGGTCCTCGTCGTCCATGGAGAGAAAGACCGGCTGTTTCCCGTTGCGATGGCGCACGAGCTGGCCGGCTGGTGCGAGCCGCGAGCCGAGGTCGTGCTGGTTCCCGATACCACGCACAATCAGCCCTTTAGCAAACCGCATCTTTCCTATTGGGGCCCGATCGTCGAGTGGATCTGCAAGGAGTAGCGCCGGTCTCCCGACCGGCTGTACTGGCGGCGTCCACGCCGCCAGGATCAGTGTGATCGGAAGGCCTGGTCTACGACCCGCCCCGCTCCGGTTCCCCGTCGTCGCGGCGTCCCTGATCGAGCCGGTCTTCCTGGTCTTTACGCTCTTCCTCTTCGCGTCGCTTTTTCTCCTCCTCGCGCTCCTCGCGTCCGTCAGCCATCATCAGCACTCCCCGCCTTTAGTCTAACGATGCCGATCCGGCCCGGCGGACTTTTCCAAAGGGCTGCCGTCTGCAGGACCCGATAAACTAGATTCTGACCATGTTTGAGAACCTTTCCGACAAACTTCAGCGTGTTTTCAAAACCCTCCGCGGCCAGGGCACGCTCACTGAAGAAAACATTGCCGAAGCCCTGCGCGAAATTCGCGTCGCTCTGCTCGATGCTGACGTTAACCTCAAGGTGGTCGGCGACCTGATCGAGCACATCCGCGAGAAGGCCGTGGGCAGCGAAGTGCTCACCGCGCTCTCGCCCTCTGAGCAGGTGGTCAAAATCGTGCGCGACGAATTGGTCGCGCTGCTCGGCAAAGACACCGCGCGCTTCAACTTCGCCTCCAAGCCGCCCACTGTCATTTTGATGGCCGGCCTGCAGGGCTCCGGCAAAACCACCACCAGCGGCAAGCTCGCCGCATGGCTCAAGAAGGGTGGTCACCGGCCCATGCTGGTTTCGGTCGACGTCTACCGCCCCGCCGCGCGCGAGCAGCTCAAAGTTGTCGCCAAGCAGGTGGAGGCGCGCCTCTACGAAGGCGATCTGAAGGGCGAGCCCGCGGGATCGGCGCTGGTCGAGCGGCTTGCAAAGGAAGCCCGCCGCGAAGCCGTCATCATGGGCTGCGACACGCTGATCGTCGACACCGCCGGCCGCCTTCACATCGACCAGGAGCTGATGGCCGAGATGGAGAGCCTGAAAAAGCTTCTCGCGCCGCAGGAGATCCTTTTCATCGCCGATGCCATGACCGGCCAGGACGCCGTCAACTCCGCGCAGGATTTTCATGCTCGCCTGGGACTGACGGGCGTGATCCTGACCAAAATGGACGGCGACGCTCGCGGCGGCGCGGCGCTGTCGATTCGCCACGTGACCGGCCAGCCTATCAAGTTCATCGGCGTGGGCGAAAAGCCGGACGCCTTCGAGCCGTTTCATCCGGATCGCATCGTCGGGCGCATCCTGGGCATGGGCGACATGCTCTCGCTCATCGAAAAGGCCGAGTCCACACTGGACCGCAAGCATTCCGAGGAACTGGCCAAGAAGGCCCTGCTCGGCGACGGCTTTTCGCTCGAGGATTTCCGCGATCAGCTGCGCCAGATCAAAAAGCTCGGCTCGATGGAAAGCATTTTGAAGATGCTGCCCTCGGTCGGGCCCTTCGCCGGCATGCAGCAGGCCGCGGGCCAGGTCGACGAGAAGCAATTCGTCCGCCTCGAGGCCATCATCAACTCCATGACGCCGAAGGAGCGCCGCAACCACGAGATGATTTCGGGCACGCGCCGCAAGCGCATCGCGGCCGGCAGCGGAACCAGCGTGCAGGAGGTGAACCAGCTCCTGCGCCAGTACGCCCAGATGGCCAAAATGTTCAAGCAGGTGGGCAGGATGGGCATGGCCAAGAGCATGATGCGCGGCGGCCTGGCGGGCATGAGCGGCAAGCAGCGGTTCGGAAGGTAAAATGCTTGGAGGGAGGGCGCGATGACAGGCAGAGAGAACAAGAAAAGGCCGATGCGAAAGCTCACGGTCAAGAATTTTTCTGTCATCAAACGCGCCGAGCTTGAGTTCGGCAAGGTCACCGCCCTCATTGGCCCCCCATCCAGCGGTAAGAGTCTCCTTTGTAAATTAGCCTATTTTTTGGGAGGGGAGATCATAGCGGTAGCAGTCGAGTCGCTAATTGGCCGGAGCGGGTGGGAGGAGTTCCTACAAAGCGCCGTCCGGGAGTTCAACTCTAGATTCTCGACGGAGGGGTGGCTTAGAACCAACTCAACGGCCCGGTTTTCATCGCACGACTTCAGCGCGGAGGTTTTCGGCGCTGGCGACCCACCAAACCCCAAAACAGAGATCAGATTCAGCGGAGCCTTCCAAGAGTCCTATACAACGCTTAAGAAGAATATCTCCGAGCAGCCGGCCCACATGAACGCGGCCCTCGGCGAATTGCGACAGGAACTATGGGTGAAGCTCAGCCTTGTGCTCAATAAAACGCGAACCCAAGCAAACATATTTATCCCTTCAGGGAGGGCGTTCTTCACGGACCTAGGCAAATCAGTCTCTGCATTGCAAAACCCTGACATGGATCAGATCACAAGGCGATTTGCTGGACAAATTGCGTGGGATACGAGATGGAAAGTCGGATTGCTGACGACGGGCCGAGACGCCGTGCCTGGAATCGAACGAGAAATGGCTCGAATCGTCGGGGGAGTAGTGATTGTATCGGATGGCAAGCCCCACTTCCTATCGTCAGACGGGCGCAGATTGCCGCTGTCCCTGCAGTCGTCTGGAACCCAAGAACTTCTCCCGATGTTTAGCGTGCTCAATTATCTGGCGTATCATCAAGAACATTTCTATGCGCGTGCAGCTGCGACAAAAGTCTCGCCATTGGCAGATATCATCGATCACAGTTTTCTCGTTTATTTGGAAGAACCTGAGGCGCACGTGTTTCCAGGGACTCAGCGAGAATTAGTAAGGCTCTTCGCCTGGTTAGCAAACGACAAAATTCTCTCCTTTGATTGGGTCATCACCACGCACAGTCCCTACATTCTCTCGTCCTTCAACAACCTCATTGAGGCCGGCCAAGCTGCTCGAAAGAATCCGGAGCTGCACGATCAGGTCGCCAAGATCATCCCTGAGCAGTATTGGATCAAGGAGGGTGACTTCAAGGCCTATGCGATCGAAAACGGCGAATTGAGGTCAATCCTGAACGAGAGTGGATTTGTTGAGGGCAATTATCTCGACCAGGTCTCGGAGGTGATCGGGAACGAGTTCGATGAGCTTCTGAGGCTTGAATATGAGCACACAAAGGCTTCCTAGCCAGCCCGACTGCAGCTGGGACGAAGACTGCGTTGAGATTTGCATTGGACCTTCCGTTTATGTCGAAGATCGCGGCGTGCGGGCAACCTTCGTTAATCCAAGGCGGAGAGAGGTTCGCAAGATTCATTACGACGGCTGTTATTCCCAGGAGGCGGGCAGGCAAGCTGATTTTATTGTTGGCCTACGTGAGACGATCGATGTGATTGTCGAGCTCAAAGGCTCGGATACAAATCTCAAGGAAGCAGCACAGCAAGTCGAAAGCACGCTCGACGCGTGGAGCAAAGATCCAAAACGGGAGAATAGGATCGCTGCGCTCATCATCTACGGTCGAATAGAGGGACCGAAGAAATTGCCAGGCAGATTTCCACGCGCTGCTGCTGTCATCTTTGGGCTGACTGCCGAGTTCCTAAACAGGCACAAGATATTGCTGCTCATCCATGAAAATGGAGAGAAGCAGTTCGCATTCAAGGATTTTCTTCGAAAGAGCGATGCCCGCTAGCGGCGTGCGCATCAGATTCCCAGCTTACGGTAGAGATCGGCGGCGTTTTTGGCGCGGTGAACTTCGCGGCCCTTTGCGGTCTTGCGCATGGTCTGGCGCGTCAGCTTGTTTGGCTTCAGGTCGAAGGGGAGCTCGTTCTCGTTTGCCACTCGGGTTAGAACGATGCGGATCGCGTCAGAAACGGTGAGGCCCATGCCGCCAAGCACGGCGGCAGCCCGGTCCTTCACGCCGGCGTCGATTCTGGAGCGGACAACAGCATTCGTGGCCATGAATCCATTGTAGCCCAACTGAGCTACAACTGCCCAAACCTATGAGCCAACCCGGCGCTTGGGCGCGGCTGACGAATCCCATCTGCAAGAATAGGAAGAGTGACCCCGCTCCAGGACCAACTCGACGAGATTACGGCGAACACGCGCAAGCTGGTGCAGGCTGAGCGTATGGCCATCAACGAGCGCGCCGTGCGCGAACTCTTCGAGTCCGGCATCGAGGAGAAAATCCTGCCCGTCGGGGACATGGCTCCGGAGTTCACGCTCAACGACGCTTCCGGCCGGCCCGTGCGTTCGGCTGACCTGCTGGCCCTCGGGCCGCTCGTCCTCAACTTCTTCCGCGGCCGCTGGTGCCCCTACTGCATCACGGAAATCGAGGCCTGGCGCGACCTCCATCCCCGGCTGCGCGAGGCCGGCGTGCTCGTGGCCGCCATCGGCCCGCAAACCCAGCGCCAGAGCGACTTCATGGTCGGCCAGCACGCGCTGCCGTTCCCCGTGCTCGCGGACCCCGGCTGCGCGGTCGCCGAGCAATTCGGCCTGGCCTATACCGTCCCCGCCTACCACCGCGACTACTACCGCTCGATTCTTGTAAATATTCCTTTTGTGAACGGCGACGACTCCTGGCGCCTCATCCTTCCCGCCACCTACGTTCTCAGCCCCGCCGGACGCGTCGTCCACGCCCAGGCCCACGCCGACTTCCGCGTCCGCCCCGAGCCGGAAGAGGTTCTTGCCGCGGCGCTGGACGCGGTGGGCAAGTAGCGTGACTACTTCACCCTAGCGACAAAAACAAAAACGTCGCGAGGATGGGGCACCTCATCTATTTCGCTGCAGGCGCGTTGGCCTTCGTCCCGTTCAGGTCCGGCTTTGCGGCGCCTTCGTGCGCGTATTGCTGGTTCAGGATCGCGAGCTGATAGCCAGCTTGGCTCGGGTACTTTAGATGACTGGTGTCGGAGGGCCGCTTCCTCGGCGCCAGCAGCCGCCATGCCTCCGGCGCCTGCCACGGGTCGTAGCCCGCATCGGCCATCAGGCCCAAATCGATGCGCCCGCACTGTTCCTTCATTTGCCGTTCCAGTTCGTATGCAACCACGTTCACGGACACTTCCGTTCCGAGGCCGGCCCACGGATAGAATTGCGCCAGGACGTCTCCGCCAATTGCCGCACCGGCAAGTTCAATATTCTGCTCGATCCATCGCGGCGATTGCGCCTGCAAGTTGTAGGCCACGCCATCGGCGAGCACCGCAGCCAACTGGGAGTCGTTCTTGAGCCGGTTCACGACCTGCCTGGGCACGAGAATCAGCCCCGAGGCGCATCCGAATTCGGAGCGAATCAGCGATTCCTCCACCACATAAAATCGGAAGTGAATCCTGGCCGCATCATCCTTCGCTAGTTGTTGCTGGAACGCCGGCGCCACGCTCATGCCTACGCGCCAAACCCTTGCCTCCAAGGCGGGATCGTCTACGAGCCGATGCCAGCCGCACGCACCGCCCGCATCGCTGAGTCTTACTTTCTGGTGCCCGGTCTTGAAATTTCCGTTGGCATCGATGAGCACTGCATGCGCCGGAATCGCATCCTGCGTGAGGGCATCCTTTTCCAGCTGCGAGGGTTTTTTCTTGCCCGTCCTGCCCGGAGAGAACTCGACCGTAATTGCCGTCAGTTCGCCGGTGGTCTCGCGTTTGGCTTCGTACTTTACCCAGACATTGGGGCCTACGTCGGCCAGCGTTTTCAAAGTGCCTGAGAAATTCGTTGTGGCGCCGGCCGGGACGCGAATGCGATAGCCGTCTGCCTCGTATACCGGTTCCGATTCCGCGGCGATCACTCGCACAATCAGGCCGAAGCCCTTGATGGTAACCGTCTTTTCCTTTGGTTGGCGCGGCTCCCGCGGTTCGTTCAGGCTCACGGTGACCGCTTCGAAACCGTGTTCTCCTCTGGCCCCGGCCACCTCGACGTATACGCCCGGCTTTACGTCATCGCTCGCCGCCGGAGGGATCTTTGCATCGCCGCTGCCAAGCCATGCGTAGCTGGTTGTGGGCTTGACCAGGACGGGCTCGCCGTTCACGTCGAATCCGCTGGGAAAGTGGGTCGCGCTGACGTAGCCATCCAGGATCACTTTTGGCGCTTGCCCGGCCGCAGTGTCCTGACCGGGCGCCCCGGCGCCTCGAGCCTTTCCGGCGCTCAAAACAAGAATCAGGAACGCAACCGTGGTTGTGAGTCTCAATATCCCTGGTTTCAAATCCCTGCTCCTCAAGGAACCTGCGGCTTTCTGCTCGCGCCGGAATTTGGCGGTGAGTCGCTCGCCGTGGCATCGGTTGGAGCGGCCTTTTTGTACATCAGGTTCAAGATCGCAAACTGATAGCCGCTTCGCTCCGGGTACTTGAGCGTGCTGATATCGGCGGGCAGCTTGCCGGGCGCTGCGAGCCGCCACGCTTCGGGAGCCTGCCAGGGGTTGTAGCCGGCGTCGGCCATCAGCTCGAGCGCCACCCGCCAGCGCTGTTCATTCAATGCCCTTTCGTACTTGTTCCTCATGACTTGCCCGCCAACTGATTCCACGACGGGGCCGGCGTATGGGACAAAATTCGCCGCGGCCAGGCCTGCGGCCTCCGCCAGGGTGGTTCGGTTGAAGTTGAACTGGAGCACCATCGGCGCTTGCTGCTGCAGGCTGTTTGCGATGCCATCGGCGAGCACGGCGGCAAGCTGGTCGTCGTTCTTGAACCTCGCCACCATTTTTGCGGGCACAAGGATGAGGCCATCGGAGGAAACTTGCTCCTCGCGCGTCTGGTTCTTGACGGCGAGGAAATAGAACTGGATCTTCGCTGGGTCGTCGGGCGGCAACTGCTTTTGATAGGCGGGGACCAGGCTCATGCCAATGCGGCGTACGCGGGATTGCAACGCCTGGTCCTTTGAAATCCCCCAAGTAATGTCGTCAAGCACGACCTCCGTTCTGTTTTCGATAATTTGATTCTCCGTCTGATCCGAGGCGTTTTGCGGTGGCTGCGTATTGACGTTGGCCGCCGGGCTGCCGCTCGCAGGGGGTTGTGCCGCCGCAGCCGGCGTTGTGGAATTCCCCGGGGCATTTCCAGGTTTCGCCTTCGCGTGACTGGTCGACACAAACCGGGCTTTGCCGGCCACCAGCACGCCATCCTGACCCAGTTTGCCTTCGTAAAGCGCCCACAGACCGGCGTACACGTCCGCCTGCGATTTGACATCTTTCGGATAGCGGACCTCCGTCGCCGGCGTCACGCGGATTCGGTAACCATCTGCTGCAAAGACCAGCTCCGGAGCGGTCGAGATCACTTGATCAATCACTCCCAGGCCGGTGAGCTTTCGGTCCGAATCGTCCCGAAAAAGCACCATCCGGGCGGCCACGGTTTTCGCCTTCCGGTCATACCCGCCGGATACCTCGACCCATGCGCCAATATGTACCGCATCGCGCATCGGCCCATTGTTTGTCAGGTTCTTCATCCCGATCAGTCCGAATTGCGTCTCCGCCGTGGTGGTGACATGTTCCCCATTGACGTCGAAACCGTCGGGCGGACGAACCGCAGTGATGTACCCATGCACTGGGGGCGCCTGCGCATGCAGGATCGCCGATGGGAGGCAGGCCAGGCCCCCCGCGACTACTGTAACGAAGAAACGCCGGCAAGCAATCGCTCGCTGCCTGTTGGCGCGAATCTCTTGTGGCATGACGATGAGTCCCGTAAGAAAAGTTGAACCCAGTATAAGCCCGTTTTTCCCGGTCAGAGGCAAGGCGATTTGGGCGGAAAAGTGGGCGAAAGCCTGAATCTTGATGAGGAAATTAGCATCATATTAGTTGACAGTAAGACACTCAATCTGAGATCCTGCCTTGTCAGGATCCTCTCTAAAGGCAGGAACAACATGGCTAAAATCATCGGAATCGACCTCGGAACTACCAATTCTTGCGTCGCCGTCATGGAAGGCGGCGAGCCAAAAGTCATTCCAAATGAGGAGGGTGCACGCACTACCCCCTCGATCGTCGCATTCACCAAGAGCGGGGAACGGCTGGTGGGCCAGGTGGCCAAGCGCCAGGCCATCACCAACCCCGAAAACACCATTTTTTCGATCAAGCGCTTCATGGGCCGCCGCTACAACGAAGTGTCGGACGAGATGAAGATGGTTCCCTTCAAGGTCATCCAGCAGGGCGACCACGTGGGGGTCATCGCGCAGGGCAAGGAGTATACGCCGCCCGAAGTCTCCGCCATGATCCTGCAAAAGCTGAAGAAGTCGGCCGAGGCCTATCTGGGCGAGAGCGTCACGGAAGCCGTGATCACGGTTCCGGCTTACTTTAACGACGCGCAGCGCCAGGCAACCAAGGACGCGGGCAAGATTGCCGGCCTCGACGTGAAGCGCATCGTGAACGAGCCCACCGCGGCCGCGCTGGCCTACGGACTCGACAAAAAGAAGGACGAAACCATCGCCGTTTACGACTTTGGCGGCGGAACTTTTGACATTTCGATTCTCGAAGTCGGCGAGGGCGTGATCGAAGTCAAGTCGACCAATGGCGACACCCACCTGGGCGGCGACAACCTCGATCAGCGCATTGTGGACTGGCTCATCGCCGAGTTCAAGCAGGAGCACGGCCTCGACCTGACCTCGAAAGGCAACGAAATGGCCCTGCAGCGGCTGAGGGACGCCGCGGAAAAGGCCAAGATCGAGCTCTCGACCACCGTCGAAACCGAGATCAATCTGCCGTTTATTACCGCCGACGCTTCCGGCCCCAAGCACCTGGTGCGCAAACTGACGCGCGCGAAGCTGGAGCAGTTGGTGGAAGATCTGATCGATCGCTCGATTGAGCCGTGCAAAAAAGCGATTGCCGATGCCGGCGTCACCTTGAGCCAGATCAACGAAGTGGTCCTGGTGGGCGGACAGACGCGCATGCCCAAGATTCAGGAGCTGGTGAAAAAGCTCTTCGGGCGCGAGCCGAATCACGGCGTGAATCCCGATGAGGTGGTTGCCATAGGCGCTGCCGTGCAGGCGGGCGTGCTGTCGGGCGACGTGAAGGATCTGTTGCTGCTTGACGTAACGCCGCTGACTTTGTCGATCGAGACGCTGGGCGGCGTGGCGACGACTATGATCCCGCGCAATACGACCATCCCGACCAAGAAGACGGAGACGTTTTCGACGGCGGCCGACAGTCAGACCGAAGTCGAAGTCCACGTGCTGCAGGGCGAGCGGCCCATGGCGGCGCAGAACCGTACACTCGGCAAGTTCAAGCTGGGCGGCATCATGCCGGCTCCGCGCGGCGTGCCGCAGATCGAAGTGACATTCGATATTGACGCCAACGGCATTCTCAACGTGACGGCGAAGGACAACGCCACCGGCAAGGACACGCGCATCACGATTACGTCGAGCTCCGGCCTCAGCAAGGAAGAAGTGGAGAAGATGGCCAAGGAAGCCGATGCCCACGCCGCCGAGGATAAGGAGCAGCGCGAGCAGATCGAAGCCCGCAACTCTCTCGACTCGATGGTCTACAACATCGAAAAGATGCTGAAGGAGAGCGGCGAGAAAGTCCAGGCCGCTGATAAGACGGACGTGGAAGCGGCGCTGGCCGACGCCAAGAAGACGCTCGAGGGGTCGCCGTCGACTTCGGATCTCAAATCGGCGAACGAGCGGCTGACGCAAGCCAGCCACAAGCTGGCCGAGGCGATGTACAAGGCCACTGCTTCGCAGCCGCAATCGGGCCCGGCGAACGGCGGCGCTGCGGGAGCGGCCCCCGGCGGCGAAGCCAAGAAGGACGAGGGCGTGATCGATGCCGAGTACGTGGACGTCGACGACAAGAAATAAGGACTGGCCGGGACTTGCCGTCCAGGCAGACCCGCGCTGCGCGCGGAATAACTTCGGGGTGGGCGACTGAGAGTCGCCCACCCCGAACTGTTAACCCTCCGCCGCTGTCATCCTGAGCGACCGAAGTCCGCCACTGCGGACGAAGGGAGTCGAAGGATCCGCGGTTGTTCTTCGGTGCGATGAAAGTTGGCTTTCGATGACGATTACGGGTAACGAGGTCGCTGTAGACAACCAAATGCGGCGCGCCGATAGGCAAAATCGATCGCCGGTGAATCGTCTACTGGAGGGCGCGGAAACCGCCGCAACAGCGGTTAGTTTGGCTACCGGATCAATACAGATTGGCAGCATCGCCAAAGTCTTCGGCATTGCAAAAAGGTTTACTTCTGGATTGGGCGTCGCAACGCTTGAAGAGAACCTCAATCATCTTGGCGACGCAACCGAAGCCGCACTCTCCAGGGTCGAAGAGAATCTGAATGCGCAAGGCGTTCGGATCGACGAAATCGAGCGAAGGCTGAACAGCAACGAGCTACTTGAGGGGATCAAGGCCGCGACGCTGCAAGCTCAGCGCACGAAGGACAAAAAGCGGCTGGAGAGGATGGCGCTCATCCTAGCAAATGGCGTAGCGAAGGACGATCTAGAGCCGGAAAGCCTCGACGACATGATGCGGGCAGCAGTGGAATTGACCACTCGAGACGTATTCGTGTTGTCCAAACTTGTAGAAGCGCAGGGTCCAAGGGTCCCCGCTTTTGGAGCTGGAGTAGGAGGATCCATTATCAATAATGCTCAGTCTGTTTGGGTGAGCCTTAGAGACAATGGATTGATTTCAACTGCAAATTCGTATGAGATACGAGTAAATCTCGAAAAACTCAAATCGTTCGGATTTTGCTTCGAGATTCCAATATCTGCTGCAGTCAGCTATTTACCAGACGTCTTGGCGTCGCCTCTTGGAATTAAGTTTATCGAGCGCCTCCAAGAGATCGGGGCCGAAAAGTGACAACGCGCATGTACAACCCGCCTCATCCCGGCAAGATCCTGCGCGACGCGCTAGGCGATCTGGACGTGACGACCGCGGCCCGTAAGCTGCATGTCTCGCGCACCACGTTGTCGCGCATTCTCAACGGAGCGGCGGGCATCTCTGCGGAGATGTCTCTGCGCCTATCGGCCGCGCTGGGCACGCACGACAGCCTATGGTACGAGTTGCAGATGAGTTACGACATTTGGCAGGCATCACGGAAGAAGCGGCCGAAGATTGAGCGGTTTGATGTGGCCGCGTAAGGCGTTGCCTCAGCTAGTGCATTGCACTACAATGATTCTTGCCGGAAATGCGCCCAATAACGGTTGTCGAGATGGACGAGTTCCTCGCTGCCACGCGCAAATTGATGGACGACGAGGAGCGAGCGGAGCTTGTGAGCTACCTTGCCTGTCATCCGGCGGCGGGAGTTGTAATTCCAGGAGCCGGCGGCGTTCGCAAGATGCGGTGGGGACTGGAAGGGCGCGGCAAAAGGGGTGGGGCTCGAGTGATTTACTACTATCACGACATGGAAATGCCGCTCTACCTGTTGACGGCGTATGCCAAGAATGAGCGCGAGGACCTGGATCAATCGGAGATCAAAACCATGCGGAGGCTTGTGCCGGTTCTGGTCGAGATGAATCGCAAACGGAGGCCATCGTCATGAGTAAAGTTGGAGCGAGCATCATCCGCGGGCTTGAGCAAGCTATCGCCTTTGCCGAAGGTACCGCCAAGAAAGGCACCTACGTCGTCCATATTCCGCCGGAGATCGACGTGCGGGCGATCCGCAGCCGGCTGAGAATGACGCAGCAGGAGTTCGCGGTCAGTTTTGGGTTCAGCGTCAACACGGTTCGCCATTGGGAGCAGGGAAGGCGGGTTCCCGAGGGGCCAACGCGCGCGTATTTGGTCGTTATCGATCGCGAGCCGAAAGCCGTACAAAAAGCTCTGAAGATTGCATGAATCGACGCAGGAACGCTGGAGAATCGCCATGGACTACGCAAAGATCATCACGATTGATCCCGGCAAGCGCAGCGGCAAAGCCTGTATCCGCGATACGCGCATTACCGTCTACGATGTGCTGGATTATCTGGCCGCCGGGATGACCGAGGGGCAGATCCTCGCCGACTTTCCGGACCTGACCGAAACCGATATCCGCGCCTGCCTGGCTTACGCGGCGGACGCCGAACGCAGAGTCGAGATCGTCCAGCTGTGAAGCTCCTGTTCGACGAGAACCTGTCGCACTGGTTGGCCGAAGCGCTGTCCGACGTTTATCCTGGCTCGGCACATTTGAGGAACTGCGGCCTGCGCGGCGCCCCGGATGAGCGAATTTGGCAGTACGCACACGAAAATGCCTTCGTGATTGTATCGAAGGATTCGGATTTCTCGGAGAGAAGCTCTTTACGCGGCAGTCCGCCCAAGGTAATTTGGCTCCGGATTGGCAATTGCACCACAGTCCGTGCTGAATTTGTTTTACGGAAAGCCGTTGGCCGGCTTCATGCCTTCGAGGGCGGGAGCCAAGGCTGCATGGTGCTCAAGCATCCGCGGGTTGCATGAGTTGGCCTGTTTCGTTCTCCGTGTTACGATAAACGTTAAGCGTGATCCAGTCATTCGCAGACGACGAAACCAGGGCTGTCTTTCTGACCGGAAAGAGCCGGCGATGGAGCAGCATTGCGCGGGCCGCGGCCCGAAGACTGGAGTCGCTCGACTTTGCAAGCGCGATCGAAGATTTGAAAAAGCCGCCGAGTAACCGGCTGGAGAAGTTGAAGGGCGATCGCAAGGGCCAATGGAGCATCCGGATCAATGACCAGTTCCGGATCTGCTTTCGCTGGGACGGTAAAGACGCCTGGGAAGTGGAGGTAGTTGATTATCACTAAGGAGAATTCCATGAGCATTGCCCGCAAACCCGAGCAGCGAGGCGTTCCCATTCATCCGGGCGAGTTTTTGCGTGAGGATTTTCTTGCCCCGCTAGGGCTTTCAGCCAATGCTTTGGCCATCGCCTTGCGGGTACCGGTTACGCGTATCTCCGAGATTGTGAGAGAACGCCGAGGGATCACTGCGGACACCGCGTTGCGGCTGGCTCGCTACTTTGGCACGACTGCGGACTTTTGGATGAAGATGCAGATGTCCTACGACTTGGCTCTGGCTCATCGGGAATCGATGAGGCGCATTGAAGTGGAGATTTTTCCGGCGCGGCCGAGCGAAGCGGGAAAGCTGAAGGCGCGGAGGATCGCGTAGCGGCGGACGGTCGACCACTCGATTCGGCGAAGGGCCGATGAAGCGTCTGCGATCGTAAGCTCATCAAAAGGATGAAGGTTCAGATCGAGTTCAGGAAACCATGGCCACCACCACCAACAAAGACTATTACGCGATGCTCGGCGTCAAGAAGACGGCCACGCAGGAGGAGATCCGCAAGGCTTTCAGGAAAGCTGCGCGCAAATACCACCCCGACTTGAACCCCGGCAACAAGAAGGCTGAGGAGAAGTTCAAGGAGATCTCCGAAGCCAACGACATTCTGAGCGACGAGAGGAAGCGCAAAGTTTACGACCAGGTCGGCTTCTACTCGGACCAGATCGATCCCGCGACGGCTGAAGCCTACGCGCGCCAGCAGCGCGAGGGCAGCAACAGACCGCCGGTCGACTTCGGCGGCTTCGACTTCAACGGTTTTTCGGGCGGTGGTCCCGGTCAGGGCGAGGGCGCAGGTGCGCAGGGTTTCGGCAGCTTCAAAGACATCTTCTCCGGCATCTTTTCGGGTGCGCATCACCCGCAGCCGCGCGGCCCGCAGGCCGGCACCGATCTCGAATACCAGGCCACGGTCGACTTCTGGACGGCGATTCGCGGCGGCCAGGCGCGCATCCAGATCAATCGCCAGGAAGTGTGCCCCACCTGCCATGGGCAGGCGCATACCGGCGGATCGAAGACTTGCAGTGAGTGTCACGGTACGGGGCAGGTGACGCAGATGGGCGGCCGCATGAAGTTCAACATCACCTGCCCGAGCTGCAACGGGACGGGAAAAACCTCGAACGACTGCGCGACCTGTCACGGCGAAGGAACCGTCGCGCGCTCGGAGACAGTCGAGTTCCGCATCAAGGCGGGCACGCGCGACGGCCAGCGCATTCGCCTGCAGGGCAAGGGCAATGCCGGCGCGAACGGCGGCGCGGCGGGCGACCTGTTTTTGATCGTGCGCACCGGCACGAACCCGGTCTTCACGCGCCAGGGCGACGACATTCTGCTCACCGTGCCCGTCACCGTGGCCGAAGCTGCGCTGGGCGCCAAGGTCGAGGTGCCCACCATCGACGGACGCGCGCAGTTGAAGATTCCGCCCGGCACGCAGAGCGGGCAAAAGCTGCGCATGCGGGAGCGCGGCGTGGAGAGCGCGCAGCAGCCGGGCCAGCGCGGCGATGAGATCGTGACCGTCAGCGTCGTGGTGCCGCACCTGAACGACGAACGCAGCCGAGAGATCATGCGCGAGCTCGGCAAACTCAATCCCGACGACCCGCGCAAGGAGTTGTTCGACAAACTGTAAGAAGCCAGGGAGCAAAGGACCGAGGCTGCAAGAACGCACGCGACGAGATAAATGGGCCCGCACAAAAATCGGCTAAGCTGATTTGGGAAAGAACGATGGCCACAAAACGCAAATCCAAAGGCGCGTACATGATTTCGGCGGTGGCCGAGATGTATGAGATTCACCCGCAGACCCTGCGCCTCTACGAGCGCGAAGGGCTGCTGAAGCCCTCGCGTACAGAGGGCAACACGCGCCTCTACACCGACGAGGACCTGGAGCGCCTCGAATTCATCCTCAACCTCGCCCGCGACCTCGGCGTGAACATCGCCGGCATCGCCATCATCCTGCAGATGCGCGAGCGCATGGAAGAGATGAACCGCCAGATGCAGAACTTTGTCGAATATGTGCGCAGCGAAATGCTGGCGCGCTTTCAAGCTGCCGCGCCGGGTTCGGCCGGCGCCATCGTGCCCATCCGCAAGACGCAGGCGATCAAGCCGGTCGCCCCGCCGCGTTCCACGCCGCCGCGCAAATCGTAGTGCAGTTAAGCCTGTAGCCGATATCTTGTAGCCAGTAGCTGAAGGCAGCTCTTGGTCCCTTGTTCCCTTGGTCCCTCGGTCCCTTGGTCCCTCGGTCCCTCGGTCCCTTATTCTTGTACCAGCATGCCCTACGTCATCCTCGGCCTCGCCGTCTTCGGCCTCGTCACTTCCGCGGTCTTTGCCGGCATTGTGCTGTGGGCCGTTCCGGGCTATCTTCGCGAGCGCCGTCGCGCGCTTGCCCAACTCGCTGCGCGGCCCGGCTTCACGCCTCCGCTCACCCTCCTCAAGCCATTGCATGGAGCGGACCCCGGCCTCGAGTCCTATCTCGAGACCTTTTTCATGCAGGATTACCCCGCATACGAAATCCTCTTTTGCGCCCGCACTGCGAACGACGCCGGTCTCGAAACCGCGCGCCGCGTGGCCGCCCGCCATCCGAACATTCCCGTGCAATTCCTTTCCACCGGCGGAGATCCTGACTACATCAACGCGAAAGTTGCTTCGATGGAGCTGATGGAAGCCCACGCCGCGCACGACATCCTCGTCATCAGCGACAGCGATGTGCGCGTCGCGCCAGACTACCTGCGCGCGGTGGCCCTCCCTTTTGCGGACGAGCGCGTCGGAGGCATGTGCTGCCTTTATCGCGGCGTCGCGGCGGAAGGCGGGTTGTGGGCGCGGCTTGAAGCGGTCGGCATGTCGGTTGAAATGTCGGCCGGCGTGCTCGCCGCGCGCGCCATGGAGGGCATGCAATTCACGCTCGGCCCCACCATGGCCTTCCGGCGCGAAACGATCCGCCGCATGGGCGGCTTCAAGGTCACGGCCGACTACTGCGCCGACGATTTTATCCTCGGCAACGAGACCCACAAGCTCGGCCAGACCGTGGTCCTCAGCCATCACGCCATCGACCATATGGTTTTGCACTCGGGGCTCATGGGTTCGCTCAAGCACCAGGTTCGCTGGATGAAGTCCACGCGTTTCTCGCGCCCCAAAGGCCACTTCGGCACCGCGCTCACCTTCAGCCTGCCCTTCGGCCTATTGGCACTTGCCGCTTGCGCAGGTCTCGGGAAACCGATGTGGGGCCTCGCGCTCCTCGCCTTTGCCGTTGCCACGCGTCTTGCGCTTTCCATCGCCGTCGGCCGCCTCGTGGTACGTGACAAAAGCTGGTTTGGCCTGCTGGTGCTCTACCCCGTCCGCGATTTCATGGGCTTTTGCTTTTGGGTCGCGAGCTACGCGGGGCGCCGCATTCTCTGGCGCGGCCGCATCCTGGAACTCCTGCCCGGCGGCAAAATGAGGGCCGCGCAATGAATCGCTCGCCGTCGTCCCTCGCCAGTTGATCCCACGTACCCCGTAGCTTCCCATGTTCGTAGTATTTGCGCGGCCTCGCGGGCAATGCATAATGAGCACTGACCCATCACTGCTGCGGAGATCTGCAAAAATGATCAAAGAACGCCAGGATAGTCTGCTTTTGCTGTCGCTCGGCAGTGTTTTCTTGGTATTGGTCGGTGCGGCGATCGCGTATTTCAATGCTCTGGGAATGATCGATTTCAAAGAGTTCTATTTATCCGCTAAATGTCTCGTCGAGCATCATGACCCTTACCAGCAAAGCCAGTTATGGGCTTTGTACAAGACAGAGGTAGGGGAGATTCCATCCAATCTCGGTTCCACACTTGTTGCGACGCATGGTCATCGTAGCCCCAATTTCCCAACGACTTTCTTCCTCGTCACTCCCTTTGTGCTTATGCCAATCAAGTTCGCCGATGCGACTTGGTTCATTCTCAGCGCGGTAGCCTTTGTTCTCGCTGCTTTCGCAATGTGGAATGCAGGTGCTGAATTTTCGCCGCGCATCGCCGCGGCACTGGTGTTCCTTTTTCTCGTGAACAGCGAAATGCTCCTGGCCCTGGGGAACACTGTCGGCCTTGTGGTGGGCCTTTCCGTCGTTGCGGTGTGGTGTTTTCTTCAAAATCGCTTCACGATTGCCGGCACGATTTGTCTGGCGATTGCTCTTGTCATGAAACCTCATGACGTGGGCTTAATCTGGCTGTACTTTCTTCTCGCCGGCGGCATTGCCCGCAAGCGGGCGCTCGAAACGCTTATTCCGGTTGCCGCGTTGGTTGTGCCAACAGTGCTATGGATCTCGCACATTGCGCCGCATTGGCTTGGGGAAATGCAGGCGAACCAGTCAGCGCTGATGCAGCGCGGTGGATTGAATGATCCCGGACCGCATACCGGCGGCAGCTTCGGCGTCAATATGACCGTCTGCCTGCAAACCATTGTGAGTCGATTCTGGGACAATCCGCATTTCTACAACCCAGTTGTCTACCTCATATGCGGGGCGCTCCTGCTCATCTGGCTGCGAAAGACACTGCAGTCCAGATTCTCACCGCGTCTGGCTTGGTTCGCGATTGCCGTGGTCGTACCCCTGTCCATCCTGGTTGTCTATCACCGCTGTTACGATGCGCGCCTGCTGCTGCTCTCCGTCCCTGCCTGCGCCATGCTTTGGCGGAAAGGCGGGCGGCTCGGGTGGTGTGCACTCGCGCTCACGCTCGCCGCCATCATCCTCACCGGCGACATCTTTTGGATCGTGCTCTTCCAGGTGACGCATTACTCCGGCCCGTCGCTCGCATTCGGCGTGATTCCCGCGCCGCTCATCCTGCTCGCGCTCAGTGTTTTCTATCTATACGTGTATGTCCGGCAACCCCGGGAAGCCGTGGGGAGCAACTAACCCTCCGAAGTTCGCATCATAATGATCGGTCATCCTGAGCGAGTCCCGGCGCGCCGGGACGAGTCGAAGGACCTGCATTTCGGGCCTTGGACTTATGCTACGAACTTCTGGGACACCACACTAGAAATGATTGCATAAACATTCGGAGCCGATTGAAAACGTCCTTCAGGGGTTAAAACCCCGCTGTTTATGCGCCTTTCACGGCACGGCTGAAGCCGTGCCCTTTCACGAAACCATTTCTGAAACAAGCTCTATTAACCACAAGTCACTAACCACTAACCACTGTGAACTAAGAACTGCTCACTGCCTTACGGCAGCGGCCGGTCCGTCCACAGCGTTTTGTCGGCGAGGGTTTGCACTGCGTACAGATGTCCGCTCCCGGCCAGCGCGTGTTCCACCTTGTCGCGGCCTGGATCCTCGGCGAAGATCCATATGCGTTCGCCGTTGCCCCACATCGACTCAAGCTTAGCGTCGCTCAGGTAGATATCCGGCGCATCCGGGTAGCACGAGCCCCATAGCAGCGTCGATCCCTCGCCATTCTGTCCACAGCGCGGGATCACCAGCAGCGCCGGCCGTCCGCTGAAGAAGTCGTTGGTATAGAAAATCAAAGACGACCCAGACGATTGCTCTCCGTAAACGATGACCGTGTCGCTGGGCGAGCCCTTGGCCATGATCGTGTCGGCCATCTGTTTCGAGCTCAGCATGGGCTCAAAGCGTGCGAACGCAATGTGTGCGGCGACGAAGAAAACCGTCATGGTGAGCGCGATGCTGATCGTGGCCGCAAGATGTTTTCCCTTCATTCGCAGCAGCCAGCCCGCCAGCGGCCCAATCAGCAGAGTGATCGCCGCCAATGCCGCCGGCAGCCGCAGCGCCGCAAATGACTCGCCGGTCAAATCGAACAGGTGCGACATCGAAAGCGTGTAGTCGCCCACGGCGCGGTGCGCCAGCAGCGTGCCGATGTCGGGAACGTGGGGCAGATTGCGCGAAGTCCACAAACCCCAGCAAAGCACCGCGGCAGACACCACGCCGATCGCGGCGAACACCGCTTGCGCACCAGTCAGCCATGCGCTGGACAGTGCGGGCGCGCCGTTTGCGCCGCGACCCATCTCGATATCCGCCATGACACCTGAGATCAGCATCACCAGCGGCGGCCACACCATAAACGTGTAGTATTCCTGGTTGGTCGAGATGGAAAAGAACAGTAATGTCCACGCCGTGAACAGGCTCAGCAGCCAGATGGTCCGGGTGCGGAACTTCACGCGCAGCACATGCGTGGCCACGTCTTCGCGCATGGCGTTGTCCAGGTAGAAGTCCACTGTGTCGCCCGCATCGTGGCGCAGATGCTTGAGCCAACTGCGCCGCGTCTTCCAGGCCACGGCCACCGCGGCGGGCAGAAACAGACTCCAGGGGAAGATCCACACCAGGTGCGCCAACCAGTACCAGACTCCCGGCATTTTGTTGTAGTCGTGAGGATAGCGCAGGTTGAAGAAGCGCAGCACGTGCTCGTTGATGAAGTATTGGTAGAAGAAACCGTGGACGTTTCCAACTGTGGGGTGGTTGCCCACCGGGTTTCCCTGGTCGCGATTGACGATGCCGCACGCGATGTGCCATGGCGCCGCGATCAAGAAAAATAACAGCAGCCCCGTTACCGGCTTCAGAGCCTTCCATCGCCGCCATTGCCCGGTGAGCAGCAGATAGGGAATGGCCGCGCCCAGAAAGAACACCGGCGCAATCAGGCCCTTGGTAAGCAGCGCCAACGCCACGCCCGCATACGTCCAGTAGATGAGCGCGGGTCGGCCGCCTTCCAGGCTCGCAATCAGGGCGTAGAGCGCCAGGAGCAGGAAAAACGCCAGGATTGCCTCGGGAATGATGAAGCGCGTAAAGAGAAAGCAGCCCACCGAAGTGAGCACGCCCAGCCCGGCGTAGAAGCCCGCACGATCGCCCCACGCCCGCCGCGCCCACAGCCATGCCAGCCAGGTCAGCCCCAGCATGGCCAGCGCGTTGGGCAGGTGCGTGGCAAAAGTATTCTGGCCGAAGATTTTGTACATGCCGGCCACCAGCCAGTAGGGCAGCGGCGGCTTTTCAATGTAGCGGATGCCGTTAGTCTTGCCCGTGATCAGGTCGCCGGTTTCGGCCATGTGCTGGCCGACTTGGGCATGCGCCGCGTCCACGTCGTCCAGCAGTGGCGGGTCCAGCAGTGGCGGCGAAAACAACGAGGCAAAATAAACCGTGACAAAAATGGCTGCGAAAAGCAGCCACACCGTGCGCACAGAGGGCGCCTGGAGCGGGCGATCGATTGTGTTCATGTCTGTTTTCATCGCGATTTTCTTATCAAAACCAGAATATCAGCCGCGTTTCTGGCGCGTTTCACAGGGTGAAGGGAATGATTTGCGCCGACATCCGCCCGGCTACCATCCCGAGGCTCTGGCCTCGCGCCTGCCGGGTAAGGCCCAGCGCGAAAGTCCGGAGATAAGGCGTTCAGAACGCATGAATTCGCAATAATTCTCAGACGAGTGCGGGTCGGGAGATCCGCACTATAGTCGGTCAGGAGACCGGCGGCACTTCTCTGGTCTCACTCGTGCAATGAAGCATTAAGATTTAACCCAGGGGATACTGTCTTGCCGTTCTGGAAGGTCTTTCTCATCACGTTCAGCGTGCTGCTGCCGCTGATCAACCCTCTCGGGTCCGCCCTGGTCTTTCTCGGGCTGGTCGGCGATGCGCCCCCCAAGACCCTTCGTTCGCTGGCGCGCCGCATCGCCATCAACAACATCATCTTCCTTGCGGTTTTCGAGGTACTGGGCGCGGCCATCCTCAAATTCTTCGGCATCTCCCTGCCCATCGTGCAACTTTCCGGCGGCATGGTGGTCGCGGTCATGGGATGGAACGTCTTGAACGAGAGAAGCGCCGGCGCCGATTCTCGCAACAAGAAGGAAGAGACCGGCCAAAGCGGCGAACCCGACACAAGCCGTCTTGAAGAAGGCGTTTTCTACCCGTACACCTTTCCCATTACCTCAGGGCCGGGGACGCTGGTCGCACTGCTGACGGTCACCGCGCACATCTCGAATAGAGCTCTTAGCCAGGACATTCTGGCGCACGTTGCGGTATTTCTTGCCATCGTTGCTCTCAGCGTGCTTTGTTATTTCTGTTACGCCTACGCCCCCAGAATCACCAAGGTCATTCCGCCCTCCACGGCTCATGGAATCCTGCGCGTGATCGCCTTCATTCTGCTTTGCATCGGCATCCAGATCGCGTGGAATGGCCTGTCGGCCCTGATTGCAACCATCATCAAGCCGTAACCGCCGGGAGCGTTGCCGCCGTCGAGTTCAATAGGGACCGGAGCGCCTGGGCGGCCCCGGTACAGGTATAGGACTGTCTGTCTCATTCACCCTTCACTGCGTGGCCTCGACTTGCGATAAGCGGCAGCGAAATTCAGCGTGGAACTGGAGGTTCATGATAGAGTGGGGACGAGCCCGCAACGCGCAGAAAACCCTAACACTTGGAAGCACGCGGAGATCGACGCGAAGAGGCTGTATCCTCTGACCGAAGAGTCGGTATCCAGGTGTTTTCTCTCTCTCGCGCGCACAGGCGAACTCTCAAGAATGAGGGACGGTCATGAGCACATCGCTCCCTGTTCCACCCACCGCATCTGGCTCGATGGAGATGACGGAACGGGAATGGGATAAGCTGGTCAACCTGATTCTCGAAGGCATCGTCGTTCCGGTGCTGGGGCCGGAGTTGCTTTTTGTTCCGGAAAACGGCGAAGCGACGCGCCTTTACGATATGTGGGGCAGCGCGCTCGCGGCGCAGACGCAAATCGTGCGCCCCGAGGGCTCGCGGCGCTGGACCCTCTACGACGTCGCCAACTTGCTCAGCCAGCGGGAGAACGCCGGCGAAGTGGCTTACGACATCGATGACGTGGTGCGCAGGCGCTCCTGGCCCATTCCGGAGTCCCTCAAGAATCTCGCCAAAATTCAGGACTTCTCGCTCTACGTTACGACCACCGTCGACCACCTCATGTTTCAGGCCATGACCGAGGCGCGTAAGGATACCGAGGTGGAGCAGATCAAGTTCACTCCGCGCGGAGTGAAGAGCGCGGTCGATCTGCCCAACCACTTTCATCACGACCGTTCTCCGGGCGTTTATCACCTGTTTGGAGCCACCAGCCCCACCGATGGAACCTTTGCGAAGACCGAAGACGACCTGATCGAGTACAGTTGGTCGCTGCTTGACCAGCAATACGCGCCGGAAAACCTCTACGACTACCTGCAGAAGAAAACGGTTCTTCTTCTCGGCTGCAACCTGCCCGACTGGCTCGGTCGATTCTTCATTCACGCCATCAACGGACGGCGCAATCAGGAAGCCATCAATATGTACTACGTGAGCCTGACTTGCGAACCCGGGCTGGCCGATTACCTGAATCGGAAGCGGGCCAAGGTTGTGACTTCCATTTCGCCGGTGGATTTTGTCGAGCAGCTCTACAAGCGCTGGCAGGCGCGCAGCAAGAGCAGTGTGGCCGGCGCGGAGGTTGGTTCCACAGGTCCCGCGGGCGAGTTCAAGCCGGGGGCTGTCTTTCTCAGCTACGCCAGCGAGGACCGCGCCAAGGTGCGCACCATCCGCGATCAGTTGGAAGCCAACAATATCGACACCTGGTTGGACGAGCGCGAGCTTCCCGCCGATCCGGGTAACGATTACCTGCTGACCATTCGCGAGAACATACGCAAGGCGGCGTTTTTTGTGCCCATTATCTCCCGAGCATTAGACCGCTCGGGGCCGGGCCCGCGTTTCGTGTGGCGGGAATGGCGGATGGCCGAGGACGCGTCCATGGAGCGGCGCAAGGAAGATCGGTACCTGCAGCCGCTGGTCATTGACGACACGCCGTCGGGCGCTCAGTTTGTGGAGTCTCCTTACCGCGATCTGCAGTGGGCGCGGCTGCGCGATGGCAAGGTTCCGCCTGAGCTCATCGAGACATTGAGCCGCGGAATCCGCAACTACCGGAGGCCCAGATGAGTACGACGAGCACGCCGGCGGAGCCTCTGACCCAGGCACAGAATCCGTGGCCGGGACTGTTCTGGTACACGGAAGAGCAGGCACACCTGTTCTTCGGGCGCGAGGCCGAAATAGTCGAGCTCCTGCGGCTCATCCAGCGCGAGACGCTGACGATTCTGTTCGGGCGCTCGGGACTGGGAAAGACATCGCTGCTGCGGGCCGGCGTGTTTCCCCGGCTGCGGCAGGAAGGCTTCTTTCCCGTGGTTCTGCGTCTCAACTACTCGGCGCAGGCCGGCAGTCCGGTGCAACAGGTGAAGGCGCTCACCGAGGCGGCTGCGCGCGCCAGCGGAATCGATATCGAAAGCAACCAGGAGGCTCCGGGACAAGAGACGCTGTGGGAGTATTTCCACCGTGTACATTTCTGGGGTCCGCGCAACGACAGACTGACTCCTGTACTGGTCTTCGACCAGTTTGAAGAGATCTTCACGCTGGGCAACCGGCGGCCTGAAGACACCGAGATGCTGGAGCAGTTGGCGGACCTGGCGGAGAATCGTATTCCGGAGGCCGTGCGGCAAAGGGCGGAGACGTCCGGCGAACGGCAGTCGGTCGAGTCGGGAACGCCCAACTACAAGATCGTACTCTCACTGCGCGAAGATTTCGTGTGGCGGCTCGATACCATGCGGCCCATTCTTCCCGCCATCATGCGCAACCGATTCGCGCTGGGTCCGCTCGACGCGGCGCGCGGTCGCGAGATCATCCGCAACGCCGGAAAAGAGTGGATCACGGATGAAGTTGCGCAGGACATCATCGAGGCCGTGATCAGCAGCCGCCGCGGCGAGGGCCTGGACAACGCCGCGGAAGAGGTCGAGCCGGCCTATCTCAACGTGATGTGCAACGAGCTGTTCGAGCGCATGGTCGTCACGGGGCAATCGCACATCACGAGCGAACTGGTGGCCGCCGAGAAGGGCAGCATCCTGGAGTCGCTCTACGAACGCAGCCTGAGCGGACTCGACGATTCGGTACGGCAGTTCCTGGAAGAGCATCTGGTCACGCCGGCGGGATTCCGCGCTACCTTGCCCGTCGAGGAAGCGCGGCGCGAACACATCTCCGATGACGATCTGCAGAAGCTGGTGGACCGGCGGCTGCTGCGCTTCGAAGACCGCCTGGGAACGCGGCACGTGGAGCTGGCGCACGATCTGCTTACCGGGCTGGTCGAGAAAAGCCGGCACCTGCGCGAGCAGGCGCGGCTGCAGCAAAAGCTCCGGCAGGCGAGGCTCAGGGCGGCGATTTGGGCGGCCTTGGCGGTGTCGGCAATCGCCGTGCCTGTGCTTTACTGGTTTGCCTATGTGCATCCCAGTGTTTCCTACTATGCGTCGTTCATGCGGCGAAACGGCTCGTATGAGCTGACCGGCCGCTTGTCCGGGAGCGAGATTACGCGCCGCGCGGAGTCGCTCAGAGTCACGCGCAAAGGTTTCCGTGGAGAAATGCAGGCCATTGAAGCGATCAACGGCTACGGGGATCTCATCATGGATTCGCAGCTGGACAGCTCGCTCTTCTTTCCCACCAACGGGTTGAATGGGCAATTCTGCCGGCTGGAATTCACCTACGACGAGAAAGGACAGGCCGTCCATGAAGTCGCACTCGACATGCAGGGGCGCATGATCTATGCGCTCAATTACGCCCCCGCGCAGGCTGATGCCTTGCGCAACGCCCGGCGCGGCTCGGTTGTCGCGGCCGACGGCACGACGGTCATCTCCAGCTTCGAAATTCAGTACGATGCGGATGGATACGTCAGCGAGATTCAATTTACATATCTGAATCAGCAATTTCTTCAGGCCGAAAACCTCTGGTACACGAAGACAGACTGGACTTCGATGAACTTTGGCGCCACAATCCTCGACCAAAAGAACACAAAACTGGGCACTACAGAGCAACTGTTCCTGAACCCGGAGAGAGACCCCATTCCGGCAAACGGAGGTTTCGTCGCCAAAAGCTATATCCGGGATGCGCGAGGCGAACTGCTGCAGACGACATTCCAAGATGCAAGCGGCAACCCGGTGCTTGCTCCTGACGGAACCCCTCCGATGGTTCGCTGGCAACTCGACGAATGGGGAAACCAAATCGAAGAGACCTATTTTGACGCTCAAAACAAGCCCGCCGTCTGGGCAGCAGGAGGTTTCCAGAAGGACGCCTTCACTTTGGACGATCACGGCTCTTTGAAGGCGGAGCACTTCTTCGATCTGGATGGAAAGCCGGTCGCCCAGACCGGTACGGGCTGCTATTCCTATGTGTTTGAGCGCGATCAGAGCGGCAATGGCACGGTGAAAGGCTGCCTGGATGCGCAGGGCGCTCCCATGAATCGGGCCGACACCGGGTATCAAAAGATCGCGTTTCAATACGATTCCGCGGGGCGCACCATCGGAAACCTGTATTACGATCAAGGCGGCAAACCCGTCGCCGACAAGCGCACGATTGATACCGGGCTTCCCCTTGGCTGCAACGGCTGGCTCTGGGGATACGATCAGAACTTCAATCGCACAGTTTCGGTCTGCCTCGACGCCAACGGCGTGGCTTACGACCCCACGCAGCTGCAACAACTCGCGGTGATTTCTCACGAAGTTGCTTTCGATTTCGCGCGCGCGTTCGAACTCGATCAACAACTGGTCGCACAGGATCCGACGCCGAAATATCGTATGGATCTGGAAGAGGCCGCACTCACAGCGGACCAGTTTGATGTATGTGTCACGCAGGCAGCATCGATCAAGGATTCCGACGTGAGTCAACCGGAGTCGATCGTTCGCGATGCGCTCCTGCTTGCTTGCCAGTACGCAGGCGGCAAGAAATCAGATGCGCGCGCGAATGCTGCATCGCTTGCCGGCCGCGTGAATCAGATGCCTGCAGGGCTTTGGGATTTTTCCGGCACGCGCCACTATATTCAGACGTCCAGTCATTTCCAGGCCGGTAGCGATGCCTGGGACAAGCTCCTCTTTAGCCTGCAAAAAGGTGATGGAAAGGGCGCTGCCGATGCCTTGAGCCAACTGCAGCCGGTGCTGATGGACTGACACGCCGTCCTGGCCTCTGATCGTTGACCCCTGCCCCCTGTCCCTGCACTCCGCCATCATGTATCTTGGCGATGGGTCGATTGTTTCCGCGGAGCGCCAACCCAAAACCATGCCGACATTTGCCGCCATCGATATCGGTTCCAACTCCTGCAGGTTGAAGATCGCCAGGGTGCAGGCGCACCGGCTCAAGACGCTTGCCGAAGACCGCGAAGTGACGCGGCTGGGCGGCAGCGTCTTCGACACCGGCCTCATTTCGCCTGAAGCCATGGCGGCTACGCTGCGCGCTCTCAAGCGCTTTCAGCGCGCGGTGCAAACGCGCGGCGTCGACCGCATTCGCGTGGTGGCCACGTCGGCCATGCGTGACGCGCGCAACGCCGCCGCTTTTCAGGCGTGGGTGAAGGCTGAAACCGGCTGGAACATGGAAATCATTTCCGGCCTGGAAGAAGGGCGGCTCATTCATCTCGGCGTCATCGGCGCGGAGCCGGGCGCAGGCGGCCGCGTGCTGCTGCTCGACCTCGGCGGCGGAAGCTGCGAGATCACGCTCTCCGAGCACAAGCGCATCAAGGAAACCATCAGTCTGCCGCTGGGCGCAGTGCGTTTGACTGAGCAGTTCCTCAGCGACGATCCCGTGCCGCCCGACGGTTTGGCGCGCATGCGGCGGTTTGTCGCGCGCGAGCTGCGCCGCGCCCACCGCTGCATTCAGCCGGGCCGCGCTCCGCTCGTCATTGCCACCTCCGGCACGGCGGCAGCGCTCTCCGATGCCTGGTTGGCCGCGGCCAAAAACGGCAAAATTGGGAGCAAGAAAACCGGTAAGACCGCTGCCAGGGCTGCGCTTGCATCCCACCACGCCAGGCATCGTTCCGCCCTTCTCGCCGGCATGGTGCCGGTGCGAGCGGTGCGCAAGCTGGCCGGCAAGCTGGCCAAAATGCCGCTTCCCCAGCGCGAAGCAGTGCCCGGCATCGGGCCGCGGCGCGCGGAGATCATCGTCGCAGGCGCCGAGGTCTACGCTGAAGTCCTCGAAACCTTCGGTCTGCCCGGTTTCCGCTACTCGCCGCTGGGTTTGCGCGACGGCATTCTTGCGCAGATGCTCGCCGAGCAGGACGCACGCGCCGAGGCGCATCGCGAGTTCGAGCACGAGCGCTGGGAAAGCGTGCTGGCCACGGCGCGGCGCTACGGCGTCGATCCCCGCCAGGCCGATCCGGTCCGCACGCACGCCGTGCAGCTCTTCCGCGAGTTGAAAGCCCTGCACGAACTCCCACCCGAGTACGAGAGCTGGCTGGCCACAGCGGCTATGCTGCGCGACACCGGCAAGTTCATCAATCACCAGGGGCATCATCGCCACACGCAGTACATCATCTCCAGCTCGGAGATTTACGGCTACACGCAACTGCAGCGTACGCTGGTCTCGGCTATCGCGCGCTACCTTGGCAAGAGCCGCCCGCAGCCGGGTGACCGCGCCCTCCGCAACATACCCACCGACGAGCACAAAAACGTACAACGCGCGGTCGTGCTGTTGCGTCTGGCGGTGGCGCTCAATCAGGACCGGGCGAGCGATGTTTTACGTGTCGGCGCCAGGGTTTACCCCAAGCGCATTCATCTGGAGTTGCGTGCCGGGCGCACCGGCGCGGAGCTTGAGCTCTGGTCGCTGCGCAAGGAGGCCGGCTACTTTCGCGAGGTCTTCGGCCGCGAGCTCTTCGTCACGCTGGCGTAAATGGCTCGGGCCGAGCGCGGATCCATCAGCAATTGCAGTCGCGGCGGATGATGGTTCATATCCACGCGGGCGATCGACGCCTTCCTCATGCGCACCGCGGCCCCGCCGTTGCCGGTGATGAGGCGTCCGAGAAACTGAAAGAGGCTGGGATTGTGTCCGACCACGAGAATGCCCTCGCGGTCGGAATATTTGGCCAAAAGCTCCTGGAAATCCGCGTAACTTCCGTTCAAGCCGAGCGCCGGACTGATCTCAACCCTGGCTTCGTAACCCAGTTCCGTGCCCACCAGTTGCGCGGTCTGCATGGCGCGCTTCAACGGGCTGGAGACGATGACGTCAATGGGCGCTTTGAGGGCGCCCAGCACGCGCGCCATCAGCATGCACTGTTCTTTGCCTTCCTTGATCAGGCCTCGCTTGCCGTCGAGGACGGGATTTTCGCGAATGGTTCCGGCATTCGCATGGCGCATAAGATAGAGAATCATGGGGATCGATGCGGCGGGGACTTGAGGACTTGCCGTGCTCCTTGAAGGCTGATTTTAACAGATTTGTAACATTTTCTGCTCGCCGCCCGCCGGCCCCGGAACGCGCAGCCTCAAATGAGGTCATTGAGCCGGAGACCAGAGCTCTGCGGCAAGCAACCCGCGCAGAAAGCTGCGGCGCTTGCGGAGGGTGCATCCCGCGGCGCGCAGGGCGCTGGCATAGTCGGGCAGTTTACGGACGGCCAGCCCGGTGAGCAGCCCGAAGGCCCGATAGAGCAGCCAGACCACGGGACGTGCCACCCATCGGCCGAACGCCCCTTCAGGAATTGCGAATTCTGACACGAGCCAGAGGCCCGAAGGCGATAGTATCTCGCGCAATCTGTCCGCGAGAGAGCGGACCTCGTCCTCGGTGAGGCAATCGAGAAAGAAATGCGTCACAACCAGGTCGTAGGGCGGCTTCGCCGGCTGGCCCGTACGCGCGTCGGCACAATGAACGTGGACATGCGCGACGTTTTGGCCCGCGCGGCGCAGGAGCGTGCGCAGCATGGCGGCGCTCAAGTCGACCGCATCGATTTCGATCATAGAATTGGCGCGAAGCAGTTGCGCCGTGAAGCGGCCGTCACCGTCACCCAGGACGGCGGCGCGCCGGCATCCGGTGAGATCGCCGAGAAATGCGCAACGGCAGCGCTCGAGCCATGGGCCGAATGTCAGAAGCTCCATCCAGCGGTAGACACGCGCAAGGCGATCGAAGTTGGGCACGGATGCTCGTGCCGTGGATGGGCTTGCCCTATCCCACGTCTCAAAAGCGAGACCCTTCGGCAAGCTCAGGGCAGGCTCCGGGGCACCCGGCTTTTGGGTTTTGGACGAGAGCAATGGGAGAGATGAGTTGTTCATCTGAGAGCTCCGGCGAAGTAGAGGAGTGCGAGCGGGGTAAGCAGAACAAAATCCGCCGCGGCGCGCAACGCGAGCGCCGTCATGCGATCACGCGTGCGGTCGAGCAGCGCCAGCAGCAACGCACTCGTGGCCCCGGCAACAAGTAGCGCGGTGGGACGCGGATGTGCCGATGCGCCCACAGCCGCGGAGAACAACCCTCCGCACGCGAGCAGAACGCTGGCATAGAAAGTCGCCGGAGGTTTCGGCCGCTGATCGCTGAGGACGTGCTTCGTGCTGCCAGACCGCGCCTCCCATGGTTCATCCATTGACTCCCATCGCGCGATGTAACTGCAGTTGAGCCACGCCAGAGCGGCGAAGAAAACGGCCGGAATCCAGAAGACCCAGATCGTGGAGCCCGGCGCGGCCAGAGCGCGAGGCCGATGCCAGACAGGCAGCACGCATCCCGCTGTAAACAGCACGCCTACAAGAAATTCCTTGCCGGGAAAGGATCGCGGCCACTGGAGCGGGAATTGCCATGCGTTACGGCCCGAGTGCACGCCGGAGAAATAAGCCAGAGCCGCGGCGGCCAATACCGAGTCTCGCGCACGGGCCACCGGCGGCAAGAAGGCGAGGATGATTCCCGCGGCGGCGCAGGCCGCGGCCATTGCCATGGGCAGAAGCGGCCGCCGGTAGCGCCAATGAAATCGGTGGCGCTCGCGCAACGTGTGCTGCGCCGGGTCGCGCAACCCGGCACGAGCGTCGAGCAGGCGATCGGTCACGTAAACCGACCACGTGACAAGCGCGAGCAGGAGCGGAACCCACAATGGGAGACGCACGCCGCCAGCCCAGGCAAAGGCCAGCGACCAGACAACAGCTACCGTGGGCGCATCGAGACTGGCTAGATGCCAAAAAGCAAGCGCTCGCAGAGGGCCCGCTCGCGGAAGACCGTCGATGCGGTGTGCGTTCTCGAAGCGGTCGGCAGCGCGGTCTTGCGCCGGCGATGGTGTGAAGGAAAGCGGCACTCCCTTAATTTTATGTGAAGGCAAGCGGACGCGCCGGCAAACCGTGGACCATGAATCGGGGTTCGCGGATCGAGCGAACTCAATCCGCAGCCGTTGCCGCCTTTTGCGCGGATGGGGCGCGCGGTGTGGCGGCGGGCGCGGAAATCGCTTCCAGATCCGTCTTGCCCTCAGCCAGGCTGATGAGAAAATCCTGCGCTGAAAAGAGCGGCACGTCTTTGCTCAGTTTGCTGGCGCGCAGGAAGTTGCCATCGGGCTGCTGGATGCGTGCTTTAACCGTGTCGGCCAAATAAGCGGGTAAGATCTCATTGTGAATGCGCGCCATCGCCGCCGGATCGCGCACCGGGAAGACGACCTCGCAGCGCTCGAAAAGGTTGCGCGGCATCCAGTCGGCCGAGCCTAGATAGACTTCGTCGGTGCCGCCGTTGGCGAAATGGAAGATGCGCGAGTGCTCCAGGAAGCGGCCGACGATGGAGCGCACGCGGATGCGTTCCGACAGGCCTGTTACGCCGGGGCGCAGAATGCATAGGCCGCGGATGATGAGGTCGATCTCGACTCCGGCCTGCGAGGCCTGGTAGAGCGCCTGGATGATTGAAGGCTCGAGCAGGGCGTTCATCTTGGCCACAATGTGCGCGGGGCGTCCGGCCTGCGCGTGTTCCTGCTCGCGGCGGATAAGGCGCAGGAAGCTTTCGGCCATGGTGAGCGGCGCCACGAGGAGCGGCGAGTAATCGTCCAACTCGGCGTGCGCGGTGAGGTAGTTGAACACCATGTGCACGCGCTCGGCAATTTGCGGATCGCTGGTAAGCAGGCTCAGGTCGGTGTAAAAGCGCGCAGTTTCGGGGTTGTAGTTCCCGGTGCCGAGATGGCAGTAACGGCGGGTGACGCCATCCTCGTCGTGGCGCACGAGCATGGCAAGCTTGCAATGGGTCTTGAGGCCCACCACGCCGTGGAAGATCTGCACGCCCGCGTCCTCCATGCTGCGCGCCCAGCGGATGTTCGAGGCCTCATCGAAGCGCGCCATCAGCTCGACAACCACCGTGGCTTCCTTGGTGGCTCCGGCTTCGGTCAGTGCCTGGAACATCGGCGAGTCGTGGCTGGTGCGGTAGAGCGTCTGCTTCATGGTTACGACGGCTGGATCCTGCGCGCCCTGCTGAATGAACTCGACCACCGGATCGTAGGAATCGTAGGGGTGGTGGAGCAGAATATCGCGATGGCGCAGCTCATCAAAAATGCCGGTAGATTTGCGACTGAGCAGCAGCGGCTTGGGCGTGAAGGGCTGGAACTTGAGGTCGGGCCGCTGGATGTCGCCGTAAAGAAACATGAGGCGCGAGAGATTCAAGGGGCCCTCGCCGTGGAAAACCTGATCCTCATCCAGCTCGAAGTTCACCCGCAGCCGCTCCACAATTTCGGGATCGGCAGTGCTTTCGATCTCCAGGCGCACCGCGTCGCCCTTGCGGCGATTGTGCAGCTCCACACGGATGGTTTCCAGAAGCGAGCGCGCTTCTTCCTCCTCGAAGTAGAGGTTGGAGTTGCGCGTCACGCGGAACGCCGTGGAGGCCAGCACCTCGTAGCCGCGATACATGCCCCCGAGATGCTGTTCGATCAGGTCCTGCAGCAGCAGGTAGTCGTGGTGCCCGTGGTTCGAGGGCAGGTGGACAAAGCGCGGCAGCGCGCGCGGCACTGTGACCACGCCCAGCACCTGCGGGCCGGAACTGCGGCGCTTGGCGCGGAGCAGCAAAGCCAGGCAGAGCGCTTTGTTCAGCACGCGCGGAAAGGGATGCGCGGGATCGATGGAGATGGGCGTCAGCAGCGGATCGACCTCGCGCTGGAAATAACCGCGGGCAAAGTCGGTCGCGTCCTGGCTCAACTCGTCCCAGCTGAGCAGCCGGATGCCCTGCTTGCGCAGCTCCGGCGCTAGTTGCTTGTTCCAGCAGTGGTACTGCGCGGCCACAAAGCTGTGAATTTCGGCGGTGAGGATGGAGAGGGACTCGTCGGGGCGCAGGCCGTCGTAGCCGGGCTCGCGGTAACCGTCCTCAATGCGCTGTAGCAGGCCGGCCTGGCGGATTTCAACGTATTCGTCGAGGTTGGAGCCGGTGATGGCCAGGAATTTAACGCGCTCCAGCAGGGGGTTCGTCGGGTCTTCAGCCTCTTCGAGCACACGGCGATTGAACTGCATCCAGGAGTGGTCCCGGCCGTTGAAAAGCTTGGTTTTCTTTGTACTTCTGGCCATATGCCCGTCTCAAGAGCCGTGTTGGCAGTCTACAGCGCTCCGGGAGGAGGTGAAAAGGAGAGGTCCGATCCTTATACAAAGAACAACCCCACGTAACCGTATAGGAAGAGACCCATAAAATGTCCGCACATTTCGGCTGCGGGCACGTTTTCATGCGAGGTACCGACTTTTCACGAGTATACGTTGTATACTCACGAAAGTGGAGGGTTCATGGCTGCCAGCTTGGTGCACATTCGGGTGGACGCAAAAGTAAAGGCCAAGGCTCAAAAAGCACTTGCCGCAATGGGGCTGTCCGTTTCCGACGCCGTGCGGCTTCTGTTGATCCGCGTCGCGACGGAGAAAGCCCTGCCGTTCGAAATACGGGTTCCCAACCGTGAAAGCATGGCGGCGATCGAGGATTCTCGAGCAGGGCGCGTGGAAGACGTGACGTTTGACGATCTGCGAGCGGCGTTCAATGAGAAAGCTTAAGCAGACTGCCGCTTTCAAACGAGATTTCAAGCGAGAAACGAAAGGCCCGCATCGCAAATATCTGTTTGAGAATTTAGAGACGCTCATCCAGTCGCTCGCAAAGGACGAGCCGCTCGAAGTGCGGCATCGGGACCACCCTCTCGGCGGCGAGTGGAAGGACCACCGGGATTGTCACGTGCGGCCTGATTTAGTTCTGATTTATCGCAAACCCAGCGACGACACGCTGCACCTCGTTCGTCTCGGGTCGCATAGCGAACTATTCAAGAAGTGAACAGAACGAGAGGCAGAATACGTGGGCCTTTGACCGCTCTATGAAGCAATAGGACCGCGGAGTAAGATGGGCTGGCACCGATTCGCCCGGGGCCCAGGAGACTCTGCTATGAATCCTGTCGATCGCCGCTCCGTTTTGCGTTCCACCGGAGTCGCCGCCGCAGCCTTTGCGCTCAAGCGCAGCATTTTTGCGTTTCCCGGCAGCCTCGGTGTGCAGAACGGCGGGTACGCCGAAGCCAGATTCTGGGTGACCGCTGCAACCGCCTACGGCAAAGTCAGCGGCTATATCGAAGACGGAATCAACGTCTTCCGCAGCATTCCCTATGGATCGGATACCGCCGCGGTGCGCTTTCAGGCGCCGCTGCCCCCCACTCCCTGGACCGGCGAAAAATCCTGCGACTCATTCACGACACGCGCTCCGCAGCTCACTGTGTTGCGCGCGAATACCGCGCCCAGCCTCGGCCCCGCAGGCATGACGCCGCCGGGAGCCGTCCTGCGTATAGCGCCGGAGTCCGGCGTCGAGAGCGAGGATTGCCTGCATCTCAACGTCTACACACCTGCGCTGCGCGACCATCGCAAGCGCCCGGTGCTGGTCTATTTTCACGGCGGCGCTTACAACAGCGGCTCGGTCAACAGTCCGCTCTACGATGGCAAGCGGCTCTGCCATCGCGGCGACGTGGTGGTGGTCACGGTCAATCATCGGCTGAACGCATTCGGGTTTCTTTATCTCGCCGCGATCGCGCCGAAAGAATACGCCGAATCGGGCAACGTCGGCATGCTGGACCTGGTGCTGGCGCTCAAATGGGTGCGCGAAAACATTGCCGAGTTCGGCGGCGACCCTTCCAGGGTTTTGATCTTTGGACAATCGGGAGGCGGGGCCAAATGCGCCACGCTGATGGCCATGCCCGCGGGGCACGGTCTGTTTCATCGCGTGATGACGATGAGCGGCCAGCAAGTAAAAGGCGCGTCGATTGAAATTGCATCCAAGCGGACCGAAGTTATGCTGGGCAAGCTCGGCGTAACGCAGGCCAATCTCGGCGACCTGAAGACCATTCCGTGGCAGAAGATTCAGGCCGCGGCCATCGCCACCAGCTCCGACTGGTTGCCCGTCGTCGATAACGTTGTGCTTTCGCGCGATCCCTTCACGCCCGATGCGCCGCCGCTTTCTGAAAATGTGCCCATGATCCTCGGCAACGTGCACGACGAAACCGCCGTGCCCGTGCGGGGAACGCTCACCTGGGACGATGCGCCGGCCGTGCTTCGAGGCGCCGTCGCCATTTACCTCGGCCCGTACACCGCCGAAGAGGTCATCGCCAGGTACCGCACCATCTATCCCGACAAATCGCCCATCGATATTGTCACGGCCGCGGCAACCGCCTTTCGCGCATGGCCGGGGCAGGTGATGGAAGCCGAGCGGCGCGCGAGCAATCCTAAAAGCCAGCCGCACACCTGGGTGTATCAAATGAACTGGCACCGCAACGCTTCCGGCGTCCGCGCCATGCACACCATCGACATTCCCTTCATGTTCGACACTCTCTCGGCGGCCCCGGGCCAGATCGGAACGACACCGGAAGAACTGGCGGCAGCGCAACCACTGGCCGACACCATGTCGGCCATGCTCATTCACTACGCTGCAACCGGCAATCCCAACCATCCCGGTCTGCCCACGTGGCCCGCATACGACCTGAAAGAGCGCAGCACGATGATCTGGGAGACCGCGCCGCACATTGAAAATGATCCGCGCGGCGAAGAACGCCGTTATGCCGCCGGCTCGCCCTATCGGCAGCCGGGCACGTATTGAGGCGGCCTCTAAACGCTGCTTCCGTGCCCCATCCTTTTTGCGCTTTTTGCAAAAAGGGTGGGAAACCAAAAAGGCCCGGTACACCCAACCCCGGAACGGCACTGATCCGTGCCGCAAGCCAAACGAAACACCGATTGGATACACTAGATTTAAGAACCGCGCCGCGACGGTAAAGCATCTAGTAAAGGAAACGCCATTTTTCTGGCGGCTGTTGTTCTTGAGTAAGGTTTAAATTGCCAAAGCATTCCATCCAAAGCAGGATCCGTCCCTGGGCCGCCGGTCTTTTGCTGAGTGTTGCGGTCTCGGCGTACAGTGGCCTGGCCGCGCAAACTGCGCCCATACCTCCGTCGCCCACTCCCGGGCCGCCCTCGGCCGCGAGCTTTCAGGGCAGCGTTCCCAGGGGTGGGGCATCGGCGCAGTCCATCGATCTTTCGCTCGATGACGCCATGCAGCGTGGTTTAGAGGCTAACCTCGGCATCATTTTGAGCGGCACACAAACCGCAGGCGCGCGCGCCCAGCGTTTGAGCCAATTGCAAACTCTGCTGCCCTCAGTGGATTTCAACGCCAAGGAAGCGGAAATGCAGACCGATCTGCCCGCCGAGGGCTTGCGCATTCCCGGCTTTCCCAAAATCATCGGGCCCTACGCTTATACCGATTTGCGCGCCTCAATGACGTGGTCGGTGGTGAATATCAAATCGCTGGACGATTACCTGGCCGCGCGCCACAATTTTGCCGCCGCCCAGTTGTCCGCGGAAGACGCACGCGACCTGGTTGTGCTCACGGTGGGCAACGCCTATCTGCTGGTGCTCGCCGACGAGACCGAAGTGAGCAGCGTCGAGGCGCAGGTAGCCACAGCGAAGGTCTCGCTCGATCAGGCCGTGGATAATCACCAGGCCGGTACCGCTCCGCTGCTCGACGAGCTGCGCGCCCGCGTGGATTACCAGTCGCTTGAGCAGCAGCAAATCGCCGCCCAAAACGCCATCGAGAAAGATAAGATGGCTCTGGCGCGCACCATCGGTCTGCCGCTCGAGCAGAGTTTTAATCTGTCGGACAAAGCGCCTTACGCGCCCTTCGATGCGCTGGACGCGGATGCGCTGATCAAGCAGGCCAAAGAGAATCGCAAGGACCTTGCGTCGCTGGTGCAAGCGGCCGCGGCCGCGGCCGACAAGCGCAAGGCAGCTACGGCGGCGCGGCTGCCCACCGTTGAAGCCGACGCCGACTACGGCGACATCGGCGCCACTCTGGGCCACTCGCACGGTACCGTGGACGCGACGGGGACCTTGAGCGTGCCGGTTTTTGAAGAATTTGCGCTGCGCGGCCAGGCCGAGCAGGCGCAGGCCGAGCTCGATACCGCGCAGGCGCAATTGAGCGACAAGCAGGCGCAGGTTGAAGCCGATGTGCGCGACGCCCTGCTCGACATCGCCGCAGCGCAGAAACAAGTCGAGGTTGCGCAGTCGAGCATGGACCTGGCCAACGAAGCTCTCAAAGATGCGCAGGAACGTTACGCCAACGGCGTAAGTGACAACCTGGCCGTGAGTCAGGCACAACAGTCCGTGGCTCAGGCCGACAATCAATATGTGGCCAGCCTTTACCAGCACAACGTGGCCAAGCTGAGCCTGGCGCGCGCGCTGGGCGCCGGGCTGGATTACAGGAAATACGTAGGAGGGAAGTGAAGTGGCGGACCCAACCCCAACACCGGAACCAAATGAATCGGCCGCAGAGACAGAAATTGAAGCGCCGCAGTCCCGCCGCAGGGGCATACTCATCGTCGCCGTCGTGGTGGTGGTGATCGTCGCTCTTGTCGTCTGGTGGCGCTCCACCTACAGCGAGGATACCGACGACGCGCAGGTGAACGGACACTTGATCCAGGTGAGTGCCCGCATCAACGGTGAGGTGCTCAAGGTGGATGTGGAGGAGAACCAGTTCGTGAAGAAGGGCGACCCGATCGCTGAGTTAGACCCCAGCGATTACCAGGTTGCGGTGGAAAATGCCGAAGCCGCACTGGCCAGCGCCCAGGCCAATGCTGCGGCGGCCAATGTGAACGTGCCGATTATTTCCATCAACACCGGCAGTAACCTGAGCTCTGCAAAAGCCGACGTAAGCGGCTCCCAGGCCAGTGTGGCACAGGCGGAAAAGCAGTTGGATGCTGCGCACGCCCGTGTGGCCGAGGCCCGGGCCAACTACACCAAAGCGCAGGCCGACCTGGAGCGCTACAGGCCGTTGGTCGAGAAAGACGTGATCAGCAAGCAACAGTTTGACGCAGCCGTGGACGCCGCCGACGCCAACAAAGCCGCGCTGGCCGACGCCATCGCCAACGAGCAGGCAGCCACTGACGCAGTGAGCGTGGCCCTCGACAAGGAGCGCCAGGCCCAGGCGACGCAGACCTACGCCGAGACCGGTCCACAACAGGTGAAAGCGCAGAATGCCCGCGCCAAACAGGCCGAAGCGCAGGTCGAGGAGGCACAGGCTCAGCTCGATCAGGCCAAGCTCAATCTGAGCTACACCAAAATTGTGGCGCCGGCCGACGGCATCATCACCCGCAAGAGCTTTGAGATCGATCAAAACGTCTCGCCCGGGCAGGATTTGCTCACCCTGGTTTCGCTTGAGGATATTTGGGTGACGGCGAATTTCAAGGAGACCCAGCTCAAGCACATGCAGACCGGGCAATCCGTGGAGGTGCACGTCGATGCCACCGGCAGGGATTATCACGGACGCGTGACGCAGATTGGCGGCGCAACCGGTTCGGTGCTGTCGCTGTTCCCGCCGGAGAACGCCACCGGCAACTACGTCAAGGTGGTGCAGCGACTCCCGGTGCGCATCGATTTCACCGATCTCCAAAACGAAGACGCCAGCCACCAGTTGCGTCCCGGGCTTTCCGTCGAGCCAAAGGTGTGGGTGAAGTAATTCCAGAAGTTGCGGCGGTCTCCAGAGGCTGCGGAAAAAGCCCAAATTTGCGGCTGACCGCGAGAGAACAGCCTGCAGGGGCTAAATGTGAAATTTCAGGACGTTGTTTCCATTTCCGGGACGCTTTGAAAGGGCACGGATTCATCCGTGCCATAAGCCCCAGAAAACACGGTGGGCTTTAGCCCCCGAGGGATTCGGGCCAGGTCCGCTGGCCCCTTTTTTGAAAGACGCCGCGGGAACAGGCGGGCGTCCAAAGAGCCTATGTTGCAAACGGAGACCGTGAAAAACCGCGCGAACGAACTGCGGCGCTGGGGCTACGCGCTCTGGCCTGCGCTCTGGCTCGCCGCCATCGCCGGCTTTGCACTCTTGCACGCAGGTCATTTGCGCGCCGATTTTCCCAACCGCTCCCCGTGGGTTTTCGACTGGGCCAAGTTCACCGATGAGGGCTGGTATGGGAACGCGGCCATCCGCGCACACCTGTTTGGGAACTGGTACGTGGCGGGGGACTTTAACCCCGCGGTCGCGGCTCCGGTGTGGCCGTTTCTTGAGTGGCTGCTGTTTTTCTTCACCGGCGTGACGTTTCAGGCCGCGCGCGGGTTGGCAGTTGCGTGCTTCTTCCTGAGCCTCGTATTGAGCTATCTGCTCCTGCGCACCCGCAGCCCCCGCTGGATCGCGCTCCTCGGCGTCACACTGGTGGCAACCAGCCCATTTCTCTATTGCTTCAGCCGGCTGGCGATCCTGGAGCCGCTGCAGATCACACTGACCCTGGCAGCGCTGCTTCTGGCCGTGCGGCTGCCGCAAGGTCGGCGGCCGGTGCTGGGGGCGATTTCGATCGGCCTGCTGTTTGCCCTCATCGTTTTGACCAAGACGACGGGACTTTTCCTGCTGCCGGCGCTGCTTTGGGCGATGGTGGTGCCGTTGTGGGAGCAGCGCAAATTGGCGGTGCGCTGTGCGCTGGTGATGACGAGCGTGGCGGGTGCCGCGTACGGCGTCTGGGTGGCGATCATCGCCTGGGCGGGCCTGCTCGGCGATTACAAATACTACTTTTTTGTGAACACCTACCAAAAGCCAAAGGAGTTTTATTGGCCGCTGGTGTCGTTTTGGTGGTCGTTTCATGGTCTTTTGTGGGTCGATCACAGTTTGATTCCTCTGGCCTGCGCGGTAGTGTTGGCCGCGGCCGTTTCCTGGCGCAGCGCGTGGGCGCGGAAACTGTGGCGGGATCCGTTGTTTGGCGCGTCGTTGTGGGCCGTCGCGGGCTATCTGCTGTTTATGACCCTGCAGAATCATCCCCAGCCGCGCTACTTCGCCGTCCCGGCGTTTTTCTGCTTCTTCGTGGTGGCGTTGGGAGCCGAAGCCCTGCTGAATCAGCCCCGCGAGCCCAACCCGCCAGGCCAGCGAAACCCGCTCGGCCGCCCAAACCCGCCAGGCCGCCCAAATTTGGCGCGCGGATTCGGCTGGGCCGTCGCAATAGTTGCCGCGTCCGCAGCCGCTCTGCATGGCGTCCAGACCATCCGCTACGCCACCCATCCTCAATACACATGGGTAAACGCCGCGACGCAGTTGGCGCTATATATGGATGCGCACCCCAATGGCAAGCGGCTGCTGGATTCGATCAGCGGCGATGAGATCACGCTGCTGACCCACGTGCCCAGCTTGTGCGACGACTTCGGCACCGAGGCCCTTGCGCCCAAACTCGCTGCCTATAAGCCGGGCTGGTACGCCAGTTGGAACGATCTCGACCCCGGCACGCTCGAAGACCTGCACACCTCTTACTCGATCGAACAGGTCGCCAGTTTTCCCGCCTTCGACGACCCTGGCCGCGGCCTTCTGGTGCTGTTCAAGCTGCATCCATTGCCGGGCGGCCAAGTCCGCGACCCCGGTGACCAGAATCTGAAAATTGCGCTGCCCGGCGACAAAATCGATGTCCCCATCGAGTAAGAACAGAGACCGAGGAGGCGGATTCGACCTCTAAGTGTGAAGTTTCAGGAGGTTGTTTACATCCGGGGCTTTGAAAGGGCACGGATTTATCCGTGCCGATGAACGCCACACCAAAGATTCGGGGCTTTAGCCCCCGGAGATGCGCAACATTAACAGATTCAGCAGCAGCCGAGGCTGTGGGAAAACGCAAAGCGCTCTTCAGCTTTCCATCTTTGCCATAACCATTTATTTAGTCGATCCTGAAAAAGTGATTCTCAGGCATACTGAAGTTGAGTATTTCGGGCTTGAGGGCCTTGGAGGGCGAGCAACTCGTTCCATGCCACCATCAGGCGGAACAGAAAAATGCGCCCA